>NZ_JBJQIZ010000008.1:0-273555 GCF_046487695.1 Escherichia sp. WS1118
CTGGCTGGCTGGCTGGCTGGCTGGCTGGCTGGCTGGCTGGCTGGCTGGCTGGCTGGCTGGCTGGCTGGCTGGCTGGCTGGCTGGCTGGCTGGCTGGCTGGCTGGCTGGCTGTGAAATCTAATGCAAATTTCACCCCTTTATATTCGAAGTCAATAACGAAGCAGTTTTCATTGTATAGCCATGTTTTTTTGATGTGGTCACGTAGTGTTGTTTTCTCAAAGAATCCAACTATATTTTCAGACATGGCAGTGATATCAGTTTTCATTATGCAACCTCTAACGTTAATAATGTTTATGAATATTCAGAATGCTATCTCATAACATGAAGCATTATATCTGAACATTGTGACATGATTTAATGAAGTCATCAGCACATCATGCTGCAATGCATTGCAGTATAACTAACACGAGGGATTGTTTGCATGGTGATAGTTTTGTTGGTGATAAAATCAGCATAATTAAATATGTTGGCGTACATTTTGAACATTTTTAAGCAAAGCAAATTATAAGTATAAAAATAGTTAATGTGAAGTTGTACTCATGTAAAAAGCCCCGCATTCTCTCGAAGGCGGGGAAGATTTGAAAATTAATGGTACAAATTGACGATTTCATATTCTATTCTGTATTAGAATAAAAGTGAATATAATTATTTATTTTAGGTGATTTTTTAAAAAAAGCCCGTGGAAGCAACGGGCATAAAACGCGGAATTGATTAAGATCTGTATAATTTAATTTTCTGATTCTATCATGCATATCATTCACAGTGAAGTTGGTAATTTAGTAAAACTAGTGATAATGCCACTCGGTTTGATAACAAGAGAAACCACAGCGTGGTTTCGTCGAACAGTTTATGAAGGATATTCCCCCCAAATATACACTCGCTTTGTGCTGTAGCAGCGCAGATGCTGGTTGCTATTCTTACCGGGAACTGGGCTTACAAGGCAATAGTAGTGTGACATTCTTCATCGCGCACGTGCATATCCTGGCTGAAAATCGATGGATAGAAAATATCCGCAAAGGGAAGCGGAGCAGCATACCGTGGTGGGGGGCACATGTATGGGGTGTTGGAAGTCTGATGGATTTCTTTGTACCAGACAGCTTGTATTTTCATCTTTTCTTTGTTTCTTTGCAGGTAATTATGAGTAGCAACAAATCCTGAATGGCTGGGTATACCGCAATAAATAGAGGCGGGCAAGTTGCCCACTTTTTCTTTATCTGTTGTTTCATCCACTGCCCAGCCAGGTCAAATAGCGTCTCATGCTTCGCACAACAGAAAATAGTTGCACCCATTAACCACGGAGTTAAACGGATGAGTGACTATCATCACGGCGTGCAGGTGCTGGAGATTAACGACGGCACCCGCGTCATTTCCACCGTATCCACCGCCATTGTTGGCATGGTCTGCACGGCCAGCGATGCGGATGCGGAAACCTTCCCCCTCAATAAACCGGTGCTGATCACCAATGTGCAGAGCGCGATTGCAAAGGCCGGTAAAAAAGGCACGCTGGCGGCATCGTTGCAGGCCATCGCTGACCAGTCAAAACCGGTCACCGTTGTCGTGCGCGTGGAAGACGGCACCGGCGACGACGAAGAAACGAAACTCGCGCAGACCGTTTCCAATATCATCGGCACCACTGACGAAAACGGTCAGTACACCGGACTGAAAGCCCTGCTGGCGGCGGAGTCGGTAACCGGTGTTAAACCGCGTATTCTCGGTGTGCCGGGACTGGATACCAAAGAGGTGGCTGTTGCACTGGCATCCGTCTGTCAGAAGCTGCGCGCTTTCGGGTATATCAGCGCATGGGGCTGTAAAACCATTTCCGAGGTGAAAGCCTACCGCCAGAATTTCAGCCAGCGTGAGCTGATGGTCATCTGGCCGGATTTCCTCGCATGGGATACGGTCACCAGTACCACCGCCACCGCGTATGCCACCGCCCGTGCGCTGGGTCTGCGCGCTAAAATCGACCAGGAGCAGGGCTGGCATAAAACGCTGTCCAACGTCGGGGTAAACGGTGTTACCGGCATCAGCGCCTCTGTATTCTGGGATTTGCAGGAGTCCGGCACCGATGCTGACCTGCTTAACGAGTCAGGCGTCACTACGCTGATTCGCCGCGACGGTTTCCGCTTCTGGGGTAACCGTACCTGCTCTGATGACCCACTGTTTCTCTTTGAAAACTACACCCGCACCGCGCAGGTGCTGGCCGACACGATGGCTGAGGCGCACATGTGGGCGGTGGACAAGCCCATCACCGCAACGCTGATTCGCGATATCGTTGACGGCATCAATGCCAAATTCCGTGAGCTGAAAACAAACGGCTATATCGTGGATGGCTCATGCTGGTTCAGCGAAGAATCCAACGATGCGGAAACCCTCAAGGCCGGAAAACTGTATATCGACTACGACTATACACCGGTGCCTCCTCTCGAAAACCTGACCCTGCGCCAGCGTATTACCGATAAATACCTGGCAAATCTGGTCACCTCGGTTAACAGCAATTAAGGAGCCTGACCGATGGCAATGCCGCGCAAACTCAAGTTAATGAACGTCTTTCTGAACGGCTACAGCTATCAGGGCGTCGCGAAGTCCGTCACGCTGCCAAAACTGACCCGTAAGCTCGAAAACTATCGCGGTGCGGGGATGAACGGCAGCGCACCGGTAGACCTCGGCCTTGATGACGATGCGCTGTCAATGGAGTGGTCGCTCGGTGGCTTCCCGGATTCGGTTATCTGGGAGCTTTACGCCGCAACCGGCGTGGATGCCGTGCCGATTCGTTTTGCAGGCTCTTACCAGCGCGACGATACCGGCGAAACGGTGGCCGTCGAAGTGGTCATGCGTGGCCGTCAGAAAGAAATCGACACCGGTGAGGGTAAGCAGGGAGAAGACACCGAGTCGAAAATCTCCGTGGTCTGCACCTATTTCCGGCTGACGATGGACGGTAAGGAGCTGGTCGAAATTGACACCATCAACATGATTGAGAAGGTGAACGGCGTCGACCGGCTGGAGCAACACCGCCGCAATATCGGCCTGTGATTTTCATCCGGTCAGCCAGGCTGACCGGTTAACCCCCGATTCAGAAGTGAGAAAACCATGAACAAAGAAAATGTGATTACCCTGGACAATCCGGTCAAGCGTGGTGAGCAGGTCATCGAACAGGTCACGCTGATGAAACCCAATGCCGGGACGCTGCGCGGTGTCAGTCTGGCTGCGGTCGCAAACTCCGAAGTCGATGCACTGATTAAAGTGCTGCCGCGCATGACGGCACCGATGCTGACCGAGCAGGAAGTCGCCGCGCTGGAACTGCCTGACCTTGTGGCGCTGGCCGGTAAGGTGGTCGGTTTTTTGTCGCCGAACTCGGTGCAGTGACGTTTCCGAAAAATCTGTCGGTCGATGACCTGATGGCGGATGTGGCAGTGATATTTCACTGGCCGCCATCAGAACTGTATCCCATGAGTCTGACCGAACTCATCACATGGCGCGAAAAGGCGCTCCGGCGAAGCGGAAACACGAATGAGTAACAATGTAAAATTACAGGTATTGCTCAGGGCTGTTGACCAGGCATCCCGCCCGTTTAAATCCATCCGCACAGCGAGCAAGTCGCTGTCGGGGGATATCCGGGAAACACAAAAATCACTGCGCGAGCTGAACGGTCAGGCGTCCCGTATTGAGGGATTTCGCAAGACCAGTGCGCAGCTCGCCGTGACTGGTCAGGAACTGAAAAAAGCCAGACAGGAAGCCGCAGCTCTGGCTGTCCAGTTTACAAATACTGAACGACCGACAAATGCACAGGCAAAGGCAATGGAAGCCGCGCGTAAAAACGCGTCTGAGTTACAGGCGAAATATAACAGCCTGAGATTGTCGGTACAGCGCCAGCGTCAGGAATTGAGTCAGGCGGGTATTAATACCCGTAATCTGGCGCATGATGAACGAGGGCTGAAAAATCGTATCAGCGAAACCACCACACAGCTTAACCGTCAGCGTGATGCGCTGGCGCGTGTCAGTGCGCAACAGGCAAAACTTAATGCAGTAAAACAGCGTTATCAGGTCGGAAAGGAACTGGCCGGAAATATGGCCTCGGTGGGCGCTGCCGGTGTGGGTATTGCGGCGGCGGGAACGATGGCCGGAGTTAAGCTGCTGATGCCCGGTTATGAGTTTGCGCAGAAAAACTCAGAATTACAGGCCGTGCTCGGTGTGGAAAAAGACTCTGCCGAAATGGCCGCGCTACGCAAGCAGGCGCGCCAGCTCGGCGACAATACCGCCGCCTCGGCAGATGATGCAGCCGGTGCACAGATTATCATCGCGAAAGCGGGTGGGGATGTTGATGCCATTCAGGCGGCAACGCCGGTCACGCTGAACATGGCGCTGGCGAACCGCCGCACGATGGAAGAAAACGCCGCCCTGCTGATGGGGATGAAATCCGCCTTTCAGCTTTCAAACGATAAGGTCGCTCATATCGGGGATGTTCTCTCCATGACGATGAACAAAACCGCCGCCGATTTTGATGGCATGAGCGATGCGCTGACCTATGCCGCACCTGTGTCAAAAAATGCTGGTGTCAGCATTGAAGAAACCGCCGCAATGGTCGGGGCGCTGCATGATGCAAAAATTACCGGTTCAATGGCGGGGACGGGAAGCCGTGCCGTGTTAAGCCGCCTGCAGGCACCGACGGGAAAAGCATGGGATGCACTGAAAGAGCTTGGCGTGAAAACCTCAGACAGTAAGGGAAACACCCGGCCAGTATTTACCATTCTGAAAGAAATGCAGGCCAGCTTTGAGAAAAACCGGCTCGGTACTGCCCAGCAGGCTGAATACATGAAAACTATTTTCGGGGAGGAGGCCAGCTCAGCCGCCGCCGTGCTGATGACTGCCGCCTCAACCGGAAAGCTGGACAAACTGACCGCTGCGTTTAAAGCCTCAGACGGGAAGACCGCCGAGCTGGTAAATATCATGCAGGACAACCTAGGCGGTGACTTTAAAGAGTTTCAGTCCGCTTATGAGGCGGTGGGGACTGACCTGTTTGACCAGCAGGAAGGCGCACTGCGTAAGCTCACGCAGACGGCCACAAAGTATGTGTTAAAACTCGACGGCTGGATCCAGAAAAACAAATCACTGGCGTCAACCATCGGACTTATTGTCGGTGGTGCACTGGCACTGATTGGTGTCATCGGTGCCATTGGCCTCGTAGCCTGGCCGGTTATCACCGGCATCAATGCCATCATCGCGGCAGCAGGCGCAATGGGGGCAATCTTCACGACGGTTGGCAGTGCTGTTATGACCGCCATCGGAGCGATTAGCTGGCCGGTTGGGGCCGTGGTGGCCGCCATTGTCGCCGGGGCGTTGCTTATCCGTAAATACTGGGAGCCTGTCAGCGCATTCTTTGGCGGTGTGGTGGAAGGGCTGAAAGCGGCATTTGCGCCGGTGGGGGAACTGTTCACGCCACTTAAGCCGGTGTTTGACTGGTTGGGCGAAAAGTTACAGGCCGCGTGGCAGTGGTTTAAAAACCTGATTGCCCCGGTTAAAGCCACCCAGGACACCCTGAACCGTTGCCGTGACACGGGCGTCATGTTCGGGCAGGCACTGGCTGACGCGTTGATGCTGCCGCTTAATGCGTTCAACAAACTGCGCAGTGGTATTGACTGGGTACTGGAAAAACTCGGTGTTATCAACAAAGAGTCAGACACACTTGACCAGACCGCCGCCAGAACTCATGCCGCCACGTATGGCACCGGTGGTTATATTCCGGCGACCAGCTCTTATGCAGGCTATCAGGCTTATCAGCCGGTTACGGCACCGGCTGGCCGCTCTTATGTGGACCAGAGTAAAAACGAATATCACATCAGTCTGACGGGCGGTACTGCGCCGGGGACTCAGCTCGACCGCCAGTTACAGGATGCGCTCGAAAAATATGAGCGGGATAAACGTGCGCGCGCCCGTGCCAGCATGATGCATGACGGTTAAGGAGGTGACGAAAAATGATGCTCGCGTTAGGTATGTTTGTTTTTATGCGCCAGACGCTGCCACACCAGACCATGCAGCGTGAATCAGATTATCGCTGGCCGTCAAATTCCCGTATCGGTAAACGGGATGCCTACCAGTTTCTCGGCGTTGGTGAGGAAAACATGACGCTTGCCGGTGTGCTTTATCCCGAACTGACCGGCGGCAAGCTGACGATGACCACGCTCAGACTGATGGCAGAGGAAGGCCGGGCGTGGCCGTTGCTGGATGGCACAGGCATGATTTACGGCATGTATGTCATCAGCAGGGTGAGTGAAACAGGGAGTATTTTCTTTGCAGACGGCACACCCCGGAAAATTGATTTTACGCTGTCACTCACCCGCGTGGATGAATCACTGGCCGCGCTTTATGGCGATATCGGTAAACAGGCAGAATCGCTCATCGGTAAGGCTGGCAGTATGGCGACTAAATTCACGGGGATGACGGGGGCGGAATAATGCTGGATGCGCTGACATTTGATGCAGGCAGTACGCTGACGCCGGATTACATGCTGATGCTCGACAGCAGGGATATTACCGGCAATATCAGCGACCGTCTGATGAGTATGACCCTGACGGATAACCGGGGCTTTGAGGCTGACCAGCTTGATATTGAACTGAACGATGCCGACGGGCAGGTC
The DNA here is from genome assembly GCF_046487695.1 of Escherichia sp. WS1118. Taxonomy (NCBI): domain Bacteria; kingdom Pseudomonadati; phylum Pseudomonadota; class Gammaproteobacteria; order Enterobacterales; family Enterobacteriaceae; genus Escherichia; species Escherichia sp. WS1118. Next base: position 6,632 of record NZ_JBJQIZ010000008.1, read on the forward strand.
GGGCTGCCGGTTCGTGGCGCTGTCCTGACGGTGTATATCGGCTGGAAAGGTTTTGCCCTGGTATGCAAAGGGAAATTCACCGTTGATGAGGTTGAACACCGGGGCGCACCGGATGTGGTCACCATCCGCGCCCGGAGTGCAGATTTTCGCGGGACGCTCAATTCCCGCCGTGAAGGCTCATGGCATGACACCACGCTCGGTGCGATTGTTGAGGCGATAGCCTCCCGTAACAGGCTGGAAGCCAGTGTCGCGCCGTCACTGGCAGGAATTAAAATCCCGCACATCGACCAGTCGCAGGAGTCTGATGCGAAATTCCTGACCCGTCTTGCTGAACGCAACGGCGGTGAGGTGTCGGTAAAAATGGGAAAACTGCTGTTTCTCAAAGCGGGGCAGGGGGTGACGGCCAGCGGTAAAAAAATCCCGCAGATTACCATCACCCGCAGCGACGGCGACCGTCATCATTTTGCGATTGCTGACCGCGGAGCCTATACAGGCGTAACGGCAAAGTGGTTACACACCAAAGACCCGAAACCGCAAAAGCAGAAGGTAAAACTGAAACGCAAAAAGAAAGAGAAACACCTGCGCGCACTGGAGCACCCGAACGCGAAACCGGTCAGGCAGAAGAAAGCGCCTAAAGTACCGGAAGCGCGTGAAGGTGAATACATGGCCGGTGAGGCTGACAACGTTTTTGCCCTGACCACGGTATATGCCACGAAAGCGCAGGCCATGCGCGCCGCTCAGGCGAAGTGGGATAAGCTGCAACGGGGCGTTGCGGAGTTCTCCATCAGTCTGGCTACCGGTCGTGCTGATATTTACACGGAAACACCGGTTAAAGTGTCAGGCTTTAAGCGCGTCATAGACGAGCAGGACTGGACAATCACTAAGGTGACACATTTTCTGAATAATAGCGGCTTCACGACGTCCTTGGAGCTTGAGGTCAGGCTTTCTGATGTGGAGTACGAAACAGAAGATGATGAGTGATGTTTTTATTTTATCTGTTTGTTTTATAAGGATAAATTAACTAAAATGGCACCATCAACAAAACCGGAAGAGGTGCTCGCGATGTTTCATTGTCCTTTATGCCAGCATGCCGCACATGCGCGTACAAGCCGCTATATCACTGACACGACAAAAGAGCGTTATCACCAGTGTCAGAACGTGAATTGCAGCGCCACGTTCATCACTTATGAGTCGGTACAGCGATACATCGTGAAGCCGGGAGAAGTCCACGCCGTAAGACCGCACCCGTTGCCGTCAGGGCAGCAAATTATGTGGATGTAATTACAAACAGGAAGCCCCTCAGTCGAGGGGCTTTTTTGTCGATGTGGTCAATGTGTGGACGTGACCAGAAATAAATCCTTTTATTTCATTGTATTATGCGTAAAAAATAAGCCCGTGTAAGGGAGATTACACAGGCTAAGGAGGTGGTTCCTGGTACAGCTAGCATTTTATGGGTTATGTTTTTCAGCGAAACGGATGATAACCTTAATAAATGCAGCTGTATGTGATCGGTTTCTAAGAATTTTCCATCCGGGAAAAATAATCGAAATTAATCACTTACCGTGGGGGTTACGCGTGGTTTCCCCGGAGAAATTACGCATCAGCAGCGCGTAATTTAGCTCAAGATCCTGCGGCACCGGGAGCCACACAGTATAACCATCGCCTGGTGCGACCGGCATTGCTTCACCTTTGGCGTTTTCCATGTGCTCAAGGGTAAAGTTAATGTTGCCTTGCGGCGTCATCAGCTCAAGGCTGTCGCCAACGGAGAATTTATTTTTCACCGCTACCGCCGCGAGCTCCCCCTTGCGCTCACCGGTAAACTCACCAACAAACTGCTGACGGTCAGAAACCGAATAACCGTATTCGTAGTTCTGATAATCGTCGTGGGTATGACGACGCAGGAAACCTTCGGTATAGCCACGATGCGCCAGACCTTCCAGAGTTTCCAGCAGGCTGGTATCGAACGGTTTGCCCGCAGCGGCGTCATCGATAGCTTTACGGTAAACCTGCGCGGTGCGTGCGCAATAGTAGAAAGATTTGGTACGGCCTTCGATTTTCAGCGAATGCACGCCCATTTTGGTCAGGCGTTCAACATGGGCGATGGCGCGCAGATCTTTCGAGTTCATGATGTAAGTGCCGTGCTCATCTTCAAACGCGGTCATATACTCGCCCGGACGCTGGGCTTCTTCGATCATAAACACTTTGTCGGTTGGCGCGCCGATACCCAGCGTCGGCTCAACATTTTGCACCGGAATCGGCTCGTACTTGTGTACGATGTTGCCGACGTCATCTTCTTTCCCTTCCTGGACGTTATACTCCCAGCGGCAGGCGTTGGTGCAGGTGCCCTGGTTCGGGTCGCGCTTGTTGATATAGCCAGAGAGCAGGCAGCGACCGGAGTAGGCCATGCACAGCGCGCCGTGAACGAAGATTTCGATCTCCATATCCGGCACCTGATTGCGGATCTCTTCAATCTCTTCCAGTGACAGTTCGCGAGAGAGGATCACGCGGGTCAGACCCATTTGCTGCCAGAATTTCACCGTCGCCCAGTTTACGGCGTTAGCCTGTACCGAGAGGTGGATTGGCATTTCCGGGAAGTGCTCACGCACCAGCATAATCAGCCCTGGATCGGACATAATCAGCGCATCCGGCCCCATTTCCACCACCGGTTTCAGGTCACGGATAAAGGTTTTCAGCTTGGCGTTGTGCGGTGCAATGTTGACCACGACATAAAACTTTTTCCCCAGCGCGTGGGCTTCATTGATGCCGAGCTGAAGATTTTCGTGGTTGAATTCGTTGTTGCGCACACGCAGGGAGTAACGCGGCTGGCCCGCATAAACAGCATCTGCGCCATAAGCGAAAGCGTAACGCATATTTTTCAGCGTTCCCGCCGGGGAAAGGAGTTCCGGTTTAAACATAATTCTCTCGTTCTGATGACAGGTCAGAGCCGCTTCACCTGATGAAGCGGTTAGGGGAGTGCCCCCACTTTAAGGGCGGGCATTGTAGCGCTGTGGGGGTAACTGGTAAAGCGCCGGACGCCAACAACCTACGCCCGGCATCGTAATTACGTATTGTCTTTCACCGTCTGGCTTGTGCCATTTACTTTAACGGAGGCAATTCCGGTTTCACGAGATTGCGCGGTGGCATACATCTGGCTGGAGCCGATAATTTGATGATTGGCGGCTTTCAGATTGAAATAGAATTTGCCATTGCTTGCCGTTTTTTTCTCATAGCGTTCTTCTTGCGGGCTGTTGCTACGCACCGACGCGATGCCCTTTTCCGCAGAGGCTTTTGAGGTATACAGCTCGCTGGTGAGGATAGTCTCACCATTGCCCGCTTTTAGCACAAACCGGAACTGATTATCACTGCTCTTACTGAGTTCAAACCAACCAGCCATAATGACTCCTTGATTGAAATTGCGTATCGAAAACAGCATCTAAAGGTACTGTTTGCCAATTAAAGTATGAGCGATTTTCTGGTGCCTGCCAGGGCGGAGAGATAATGTCAGTTTGCTGACCATGCGTGGGATAATGTTGCCGGATCTGGTCTGAAGGCCATCTCCGGCAGGTAAAAATGTTAAACGATGCGGCAGGCGTCGGCTTCCCAGCGGTAACCGACGCCGTAAACGGCGCGGATAAATGACTGTTCGGCGTCGAGAGATTCCAGCTTGCGGCGCAGGTTTTTAATGTGGCTGTCGATGGTACGGTCGGTTACCACGCGGTAGTCGTCATAAAGATGGTTCAGCAACTGCTCGCGGGAGAACACTTTTCCTGGTTCATGAGAGAGCGTTTTCAGCAGACGAAATTCTGCAGGCGTCAGGTCAAGCATTTTACCGCGCCAGGAAGCCTGAAAACGACCTTCGTCGATAATCAACGGGCTTTCAGCATCCTGTTGCTGCAACTCACGCTGCGGTTTGCAACGGCGCAAAATGGTTTTGACGCGCGCTACCACTTCCCGTGGGCTGTACGGCTTGCAGATATAGTCATCTGCGCCAATCTCCAACCCCAGCAGGCGGTCGATCTCTTCGATTTTTGCCGTCACCATCACGATCGGAATGTCAGAAAAACGACGAATTTCCCGGCACAGCGTCAGGCCATCGGTGCCAGGGAGCATCAGATCCAACAGGATCAGATCCGGTGGTGTCTGGCGCACATATGGCAGTACCTGATCGCCGTGGCTAATCAACGTTGGCGCATAGCTCGCAGCACGCAGATAATCAATGAGCAACTGCCCCAGCTTCGGTTCATCTTCCACGATCAAAATACGCGGTGTGTTTTCGTCGATTGGTAACTCGGTCATACTTCTCTCTGTAAATCCCGTTCCAGCGGTAACTCTACTGTAATGCTAAGCCCGCCAAAAGGCGAATGGGCGGCAATAATGCGGCCGTTATGTGCTTCAACAATGTTCAGGCAAATCGCCAGCCCCAGCCCGGAACCACCGCTGGCGCGGTTGCGGGAACCTTCGGTGCGATAAAAACGTTCAAACAATTTTTGTAGCTGATCGTCACTGACACCCGGCGCACTGTCGGCAAAGGTCAGGCGCACCGTTTTGTCGTGCTGTTCGGCAGAGATTTTCAGGCTGCCGCCGCTGTCAGTGTAGCGCAGGCTGTTTTCCAGTAAGTTATTGAACAACTGCATTAAACGATCGCGATCGCCAAATACGGTAATACTGTCTGGCAGGGAAAATTGCAATTTCAGGCCACGGCTGGCGAATCGTTCGCGAAATGCGCCTCCCGCCACTTCCAGCAGTGGGATCAAATCTACCGGTGCTTTTTGATAGGCGAGAGCGCCTTCATCAGACATAGACAATTGATGGAGATCGTCAACCAGTTTTGTCAGCGTACCGACTTCTGCCTGTAAAGAAGCCAGCGTCTCCGGCGTGAATTTACGCACACCATCCTGAATGGCTTCCAGTTCGCCGCGCAGTACTGCTAAAGGCGTGCGCAGTTCATGAGAAATATCGGCCATAAAATCGCGGCGCATCTGCTGGTTTTTCTCCAGTGTGCTGGCGAGTTGATTGAAATCCTCTGCCAGTCTGCCCAACTCATCTTCGCTGGTGGGGGCTACGCGAGTAGTGAAATCACCCGCTGCCAGTTTGTGCGTGCCATCCACCAGTCGTTTTACCGGAGCCAGCAAACCGCGCGCCAGTGGGAATGTCGCCAGCGCCGCTAATAAGGTAGATAAAGCCACAATCAGCCAACTGGTTTGCCGCTGTTGTCTGTCAAAATTGATATCAGTATTACGGGTCAGTCGTTCAACAGGGGAGGCGATCACCGCGCCAACTTCCGCACCATTGACCATAATGGGCCGCCGTGTGCCGTCGGGTGGAACCGGTGCTCGCGGGCCAACCAGCACTTTATTATTTTGATCAACCACCCAAAATTGCGTGCGCCAGCCGTGTGGTGGCATACCGGGGCCGGGCTTATCTTCGTTGTTATCATGCTCCAGTGAACGTAGGATCTGAAATACAAAGCGATCGTTATTACGCAGGAAGCGCCAGTTCCCGTGCTGGGCGTACTGCTCACCAAGCGCATCGCCGAGCATTTGCAGCCGTTGTTCATTACCATGCTTGATGTAATCGATAAAGCCGCGCTCAAAACTGATACGTACCGCCCAGTGCATCGTGATCAATAAGACAATGCAGGTGGCGAAAATCGCCAGAAACAGTTTGCCGGTAATACCGGGTCGCCAGAACTTCATTGCGCGCTCCTTTTTCGCCGTGAAATAGCCACATTTTGATGCGTATCGCTCGGCACTCTGGCAAAGACAAACGCCGGAAGGGCGATGATAAACGCCATGCTAAGCCAGGTGTACATAAAGACGGTTTGTGTGGTGCCGCTGTCGACGCTGACATGCTGCGAACCAAAAAGCCCCAGCAACAGCCCGGCGATGGTGACGCCAATACTCATCGACAATTGCATAATCATCGACAGCAAACTGTTGCCGCTGCTCGCCAGGTTGTCCGGGAGATCTTTCAGCGTCAGGGTGTTCATGGAGGAGAAACGCGTCGAGTTGACCATTCCTTGTAAAAACAGGACGAACGGCAAAACGTAGTACCAGCCCAGCAGAGCGGTAGTCATAAACAACAGGGTGACCAGCGACAGGCCCAGCGTGGTCGCCACCAGTACCCAACGATAACCAAAGCGATTCACTACCTGTACCACAATTCGCTTCATTCCCATGCTGCCGAGTACCATCGGGATCATCATCAGTCCGGCATGAAACGGCGAGAAACCGAGACCAATTTGCAGGAAAACCGGTGTCATAAAGGGCAACATGCCACTGCCAATACGTCCGGCAAAGCTCCCCGCCAGGCCCAGCGAAAAGGTACGAGTGCGGAACAGTTTCAGACTGAACAGGGCGCGGTTGTTATTTTGGGCGTGCAGCAGATAAAGCACCAGTGCTACCACGCCAACTGCGACCAGGCCAGCAATCGCCAGCGGCGAGAAACCTGTACCTTTACTGCCGTCCAGCGCCAGAGTTAAGACCGCCATGCCAACCGCCAGCAACAGAAAGCCGGAGAGATCAAAGCGCCGCGTCTGCATGGTGTAGTTCGGCATTAACATCAGTGTGGCGATCGCGCCAATAATCCCCACCGGAATGTTGATCAAAAAGATCCAGTGCCACGATGCGTACTCCACCAGCAGACCGCCGAGCGCCGGGCCAAGCAGCGGCCCGATCTGACCGGGCAGCGTGACAAAGGTCATCGCCGCCATATATTGCTCGCGCGGTACGATTTTCATCACCGTCAACCTGCCGACCGGCACCATCATCGCGCCGCCAACGCCCTGTAACGCGCGTGCCAGCAACAGTTCGTTCAGCGTGCCGGAAAGCGCGCAAAACAGTGAACCGAGAGTAAACAGCACGATGGCGGTAAAGAAAATATTGCGCACGCCGACTTTGTCCGCCAGCCAGCCGCTGGCGGGCAGCATCACCGCCACGGTCAGTACATAAGAGACAATGACCATGTGCATATGCAACGGACTTTCCCCGAGGCTTTGCGCCATTGAGGGAAGCGCGGTGTTAACGATGGTGGTGTCCAGCGACTGCATAAAGAAGCCGAAAGCCACAATCCACAATTGCCAGCGGGTGCTGTCGGGAAGATCTGTCATTTACTCGGTTACCGCTTGTTTAGGTTTACGCGAAAAACGCAGTCGCAGACGGTCGAAAAAGAGATACACCACCGGCGTGGTATACAGCGTCAGAAGCTGGCTCATGACCAGACCGCCGACAATGGTGATCCCCAATGGTTGGCGCAACTCCGAGCCGTCACCGCCCGACAATACCAGCGGTAGCGCACCAAACAGCGCCGCCAGGGTAGTCATCATGATCGGGCGAAAACGCAGCAGACAGGCCTGGAAAATAGCTTCCTGCGGCGTCAGGTTACCGTGCCGTTGGGCTTCAAGCGCAAAATCGACCATCATAATGGCGTTTTTCTTCACGATGCCGATTAATAACATGATCCCTATCAGCGCAATTAGGCTGAACGGGGCATTGAACAGCTCCAGCGCCAACAGCGCTCCGACGCCCGCCGAGGGTAGGGTGGAGAGAATCGTCAGTGGATGCACATAACTCTCGTAAAGGATACCCAGTACGATATATACCGTGGCGATGGCGGCGATAATCAGGATCACCTGTGAGTTCATCGTCTCCTGGAACACTTGCGCTGTTCCGGCAAAACTGCCGCGCACCGTCGAAGGCACACCAAGCTGGGTCATTGCGCGATCGATCGCCGCACTGGCGTCCGAGAGCGATTTCCCGGTCGGCAGGTTGAACGAAATGGTCGAGGCCGCCGATAATCCCTGATGATTCACCGACAGTGGAGCGTTCGCCGGTTGCCATTTAGCGAAATATGACAGCGGGATCGCTTTTCCTTCGTTATTGATAACGAACATTTTTTCCAGTGCACTGATGTCCTGGGTATAGCGCGGATCCACTTCCATCACCACTTTGTACTGGTTCATCGGCTGGTAAATGGTCGAGATTTGCCGCTGACCGAAGGCGTTATTTAACAGGCTGTTGGCGGCTTGCACGTCAATTCCCAATCGCGCCATAGTGTCGCGATCGTAAATAAGGTTCATCTCCGCGCCATTATCTTCCTGATCGGAGTTAACATCAGCCAGCTCTGGCAATGTCGCCAGTTTTTTGCGGATTTTCGGCTCCCATTCGCGCAGTGCCGCCAGGTCGTCGGATAACAACGTGTACTGGTAACTGGCGTTAGCCTGACGTCCGCCAACGCGAATATCCTGTACCGCCATCAGGAACAGATTCGCTCCCGGTTCTTTCGCCAGTTTTTTACGCAAGCGATCGATAATCTGTTGGGCCGTTTCGCTCCGCTCGCCGCGTGGTTTAAGGGTGATAAACATCATTCCACTGTTCACCCGTGAACCGCCGGTAAAGCCGGTGACATTATCCACCGCCGGATCGTCACGGATAATTTTCATGAAGTCCTGCAACTTACCGCGCATCGCCTGAAACGAAATACTCTGGTCAGCCTGTATCCCGCCCATCAGTACGCCGGTGTCCTGCTCCGGGAAGAAGGTTTTCGGGATCGAGATATACAGCCAGATATTCAGCGCAATGGTGCCAAGCAGCACCACGCCCACCAGACGGGTATGATTGAGCACCCATTTTAGCGACTTGCCGTAGCCTTGTTGAAGAGCAACCAACATGCGACCAAAGCCACGCAGTCGCTTTTGCTCGCGCGGCTTGCTGGCTTTTAGCATCCAGCCGCACATCATCGGCGTTAACGTCAGGGAAACCAGCAGCGAAATACCAATGGCGACAGAAAGCGTCACGGCAAACTCGCGTAACAGGCGACCCGGCAATCCGCCCATCAACAGCAGCGGCAGGAACACCGCCACCAGTGACAGACTCATCGACAGCACCGTAAAGCCGACTTCACGAGTACCTTGCAGCGCGGCCTGTAGCGGTTTCATCCCCGCCTCCAGATGACGGGCAATGTTTTCCAGCACCACGATGGCGTCATCCACCACAAAGCCAGTGGCGATGGTGAGCGCCATTAACGAAAGATTATTGAGACTGAAACCACACAGGTACATCGCCGCAAACGTACCAATCAGCGAAACCGGCACCGCAACGGCGGGAATAATGGTGGCGCGACCCGAACGCAGGAACAAAAACACCACCAGAATCACCAGCGCCACCGAGATAATCAGCGTCTGCTCAACCTCTTCCAGCGACGCGCGGATAGTAGGGGAGCGATCCTGGGCAATTTGCAGATCAATCGCCGCCGGAATGGTGGATTGTAATTCCGGCAGACGGGCGCGGATGCTGTCTACCGTCTGGATAATATTGGCTTCCGGCAGCTTGCGGATCATCAGCAAAATAGCCGGTTTGGCGTTGGTCATCCCGGCGTTACGTACATCTTGTACAGAGTCGGTCACCGTCGCCACATCGCCCAGACGAACCGCGCCGCCGTTGTTGTAATGAATAATCAGCGGCTGATATTCAGCGGCGGTTTTCAGTTCATCGTTAGTCTGGATCTGCCAGCGGTGAGTATCATCTTCCAGCGCCCCCTGCGGTTTACGTACGTTGGCATTGCTGATGGCGGTGCGCACATCGTCCAGCGACACGCCCTGATTAAACAGCGCTTGCGGGTTCAGCCCGACGCGTACGGCGGGCAGCGAGCTGCCGCCAACATCGACATCACCGACACCGTCGATTTGCGAAATCGTCGGAGCCAGCTGTGTCGAGGCGAAATCGTACAGTTCACCCTGCGAATAAGTATCGGATGTCAGCGTGAGGATCATAATTGGCGCATCCGACGGGTTCGCTTTGCGATAGGTCGGACGGCTGGGCATCCCGCTGGGTAGCAGACTTTGCGCGGCGTTGATCGCCGCCTGCACATCGCGCGCTGCGCCGTTGATATCCCGGTCAAAATCAAACTGCAAAATAATGCGCGTGCTGCCGAGCGAACTGCTGGAGGTCATTTCGCTGACTCCGGCAATGCGCCCAAGTGAGCGCTCCAGCGGCGTGGCAACGGAAGACGCCATTGTTTCTGGTGACGCACCGGGCAGCGAGGCGCTGACCATGATCACCGGAAAATCGACCTGCGGCAGCGGGGCGACTGGCAGCATACGGAAACCCAGTATGCCGCACAGGGTAATGGCGACCGACAGTAAAATCGTCGCCACCGGGCGGTAAATGAAGAGGGCAAAAAACTTCACTTACGCCTCCTCTTCATGACGGGCAAAGCGGCTTTTGGTCCACAATGCCAGACGGTCGAACAGCAGATAAATCACCGGCGTGGTAAACAGCGTCAGCACCTGGCTGACAATCAGACCGCCGACCATGCCGATACCTAACGGACGACGCAGTTCCGCGCCGACCCCGGTACTCAACATCAGCGGCAGCGCACCAAGCAGAGCCGCCAGAGTGGTCATCAGGATCGGACGAAAACGCAACAGACAAGCCTGGTAAATAGCTTCGCGCGGCGACATGCCTTGCTCGCGCTCAGCAGCCAGCGCGAAGTCGATCATCATGATGGCGTTCTTCTTCACGATACCGATCAGCAAAATAATGCCGATAATGGCAATCACATCCAGTTCGCTACCGGCAATCATTAACGCCAGCAGCGCGCCGACCCCTGCGGTGGGTAGCGTCGAGAGAATGGTGATCGGGTGAATAAAGCTCTCGTACAGAATGCCGAGCACGATATACATCGCCACCACCGCCGCGACAATCAGCCAGACCGTGCTGCCCAGCGCCGACTGGAAGGCGAGGGTGCTGCCCTGGAACTGCGTGGTGATATCCACCGGCAGATTCAGCGTCTTCTCTGTGTCCATAATCGCCTGCACCGCATCGCCCAGCGAATAGTTATCCGGCACGTTAAAGGAGATAGTCGTTACCGGGAACTGATCCAGATGGTTGATGGAAAGCGGCGCAAAACGCTGCTCAATTTTGGCAATTGAGCTTAACGGCACCACGCCACCGTCGCTGCTGGTCAGGCGAATGGTATCCAGCGCCGCGAGGCCTGGGGTATTTTCGGTGTTGTGTTCCAGTACCACGCGATACTGGTTAGCCTGAGTATAAATAGTGGAAATCAGTCGCTGACCAAACGCGTTGTACAGGGCGTTATCGACATCCGCCATGCTGATCCCCAGGCGGCTGGCGCTGTCCCTGTCGACATTGACATACGCCACCAGCCCTTTGTCCTGCCAGTCGCTGGAGACATCAGAAAGCTGTGGCAGCTGCTGGAGTTTTTCCATCAACTGTGGCACCCAGGTACTGAGCGCATCCAGTGACGTGGCCTGCAAGGTAAACTGGTACTGGGTGCGGCTGACCTGAGTATCAATAGTCAGGTCCTGCGTTGGTTGCAGGAAGAGATCGACGCCCGGCACTTTATCCACCGCCGTTTGCAGACGGGCGATGACTTTTTGCACCCGGTCATCTCGTTCATCCAGTGGTTTGAGATTGATCTGTAAACGCGCACTGTTCAGCGACGGGTTAGTGCCATCAACGCCAACAAATGAGGTCAAACTTTGCACTGCCGGATCCTGCAAAATCACGTCCGCGACCTGGCGTTGCCGCTGGGCCATATTCGCAAAGGAGCTGGATTGCGGTGCCTGCAAAGTGCCCTGAATAATGCCGTTGTCCTGCACCGGGAAGAAACCTTTCGGAATGAATACCCACAGCAGCACGCTAAGCAGCAGCGTGCTGAGCGCCACGCTTAAGGTCAGCCACGGATGATTCAGCACTTTCGCCAGTCCACGACCATAGGCGGCGATTATCCTGTCGAACATTTTCTCCGAGGCACGGGAGAAGCGGTTCTGTTTACGCAGCGACTCCTGGCTGAGCATCCGCGCGCACATCATCGGTGTCAGGGTCAGCGACACCACCGCCGAGATCAAAATCGCGACTGCCAGGGTAATAGCAAATTCGCGGAACAGTCGCCCGACGATATCGCCCATAAACAGCAAGGGGATCAACACCGCAATCAGCGAGAAGGTCAGCGAGATAATGGTAAAGCCGATTTCACCCGCGCCTTTGAGCGCCGCCGCCAACGGTTTTTCGCCTTTTTCGATATAGCGGGAAATGTTCTCGATCACCACGATGGCGTCATCGACCACAAATCCGGTGGCGATGGTTAGTGCCATCAGCGTCAGGTTATTGATTGAAAAATCGAGAAACACCATGACCGCGAAGGTGCCGATTAACGACAGCGGCACTGCGACGCCGGGAATGATGGTCGCCGGAATATTGCGCAAAAACAGGTAGATAATCATGACTACCAGCGCGATAGCCATCATCAGCTCAAACTGGGTATCGTCGACCGATGCGCGGATATTGGTGGTACGGTCAGAAAGTACCGTCACCTTCACCGATTTCGGCAGACTCTCGGTGAGCTGTGGTAGCATCTGCCGGATGCTGTCGGCGGTGGAGATAATGTTAGCACCGGGCTGGCGCTGAACATTCATCACAATGGCCTGTTCTTTGTTCGCCCACGCGCCGAGCCAGCTGTTTTCTGCTCCTTGCTCTACAGTAGCGACATCGCCAAGACGAATTGGTGCGCCGTTCTGATAAGCGATAATCAACTGACGATACTCTTCTGCCGATTGCATCTGGTCGTTCGCGGAAAGCGTGACCGCGCGAGAAGGGCCGTCAAGGCTCCCTTTCGCTGAGTTAACGTTCGCGCCAGTAATAGCGGTGCGCACACTTTCGCTGGTCAGGCCGAGAGCGGCAATTGCCTGAGCGTTGAGTTTTACGCGTACCGCCGGACGCTGCCCGCCGGAAAGTGTGACCAGCCCTACGCCGGAAATCTGCGAGATTTTCTGCGCGACGCGGGTTTCCACCATATCTTCCACCTGCGTCATCGGCATGGCGGTTGAGGTGACAGCGAGCGTCATGATCGGTGGATCTGCCGGGTTCACTTTGCTGTAAACCGGCGGGTTAGGCAGATCGCTCGGTAGCAGGTTGGTCGCAGCGTTAATCGCGGCCTGCACTTCCTGCTCGGCGACATCCAGCGGCAATGTTAGCTGGAACTGTAAAGTGATAACTGACGCACCGCCGGAACTTTGCGACGACATCTGTTTCAGGCCAGACATCTGCCCGAACTGGCGTTCGAGCGGCGCGGTAACGGCAGAGGTCATGACATCCGGGCTCGCACCTGGATAAAGCGTGACCACCTGAATGGTTGGATAGTCCACTTCCGGCAGCGCCGAAACGGGCAGGGCGCGATAACCGATAATCCCGGCGAGTAAGATCGCCACCATCAGCAGCGTGGTGGCGACAGGACGCATAATAAACAGGCGCGACGGGCCGCCTGTGCTGCTCGGGGGTAACACCTGCATCAGGAGCGTGCTCCTTTTTTCGCGTATTCGCGGCTGGTGGCTTTCTCTTCCGGAGTAGTGGCGCTCTGGGCTTCCACCACTTCCACTTTCGCCCCTTCGGTCAGGCGATCAATTCCGTCCGTCACTACGCGGTCGCCCGCAGAAATACCTGCGCGGATCACCACTTTCTGACTGTCCTGAATGCCCGGTGTCACCAGATGTTTGCTGACTTTGTTTTCGCTATTCAGTACCCAGACAAAATGGCCTTCGTTGCCCATTTGCAGAGCGGCGGTGGGGATCACCACGGCGTTTTGTTCGGTGTCGACTAACATGCGCGCGTTAACAAACTGATTGGGAAACAGCGCATCATCCTGATTATTAAAGCGTGCTTTCACTTTAATCGTACCGGTAGTGGCATCGATTTGGTTATCAAGGCTTAACAGCGTGCCTTCACTTAACTTCTTCGAGTTGGTGCGATCCCAGGCTTCTACCACCAGCGGTTTTCCGGCTTTTTGTGCCTGTACAACGGTGGCGATATCGCTTTCCGGCAGAGTAAAGACCAGATCGATAGGATGTGTTTGGGTGATCACCACAATCCCGGTGGTGTCGCCACTGGAGATTTGGTTACCAACATCAACCTGCTTGAGACCAACGCGACCATCAACTGGTGCGGTGATACGGCTCCAGTCGAGTTGCAATTGCGCGCTGGCGACGCTTGCTTCATCAGCCTTAATGGTACCTTCGGTTTCACTGACCAGCGCTTGTTGGGCATCCAGTTCCTGACGAGATACGAGATTGGTTTTTGCCAGTTGTTGATAACGCGCCAGGTCACGGCGGGCGTTGGCGAGCGTGGCTTTATCTTTTGCCAGTTGGCCCTGGGCTTGTGCTAATGCAACTTTGAACTGGCTTGGGTCAATTTCTGCCAGTAAATCGCCTGCTTTGACCTGCTGGCCTTCCTGGAAATGTAACGCCATCAATTGACCGTCCACGCGGCTGCGCACCGTAACAGTATTAGCGGCGGTAATGGTGCCAAGCCCGGTGAGGTAACGCGGAACAGCCTGTTCTACTGCGGTCGCCGCCTGAACCGGAGCTAATGGGCCGGCACGCATACCACGGCGACCACCCGCTGGCGATTGCTGCGCTTGTTTCGTCGCCCCTGGGGTTGCACTCTGGGAGTCATTGCGGCCTTGCCAGAACCAGAATGCGGCGATGGCGGCGATAACCACCACGATTACGATTACCCAACGGGATTTATAACTGCCTTTCATCGTTAAGAGTTTCTCTTCCTGAAACGTTTCGCGGAATGATACTAGTGTAGCCAGCCAATAAGGGAGAAAAATGGAGGAATTATGAAACACTGTCGGGAATCGTCTGAATGGCGGGCACATTTGCGAGCACGCATCCAGTAATAACACATGAAACTATTTTATCTACGCGTTAGCGATAGACTGCTTGCATGGCGAAAGGAGATAAGCCGACGATTTCAGCGGGACGCTGAAACGGGAAAGCCCCTCCCGAGGAAGGGGCCATAAATAAGGAAAGGGTCATGATGAAGTGGATCATCATCGTGGTGCTCTTAGTCATAAGCTTCCCGGCTTACTAAGACTACCAGGGCGGGGGAAACCCCGCTCAACCCTCATTCCTGAAAGTATGCCTTCACGGTCCAATTGTCAATCCGCAGACTTTGCAGTCTGCGATCCTGCCAGCAAATATTCTTTGCGAGTCGTTACGCAATAATCACACTTGAAACTATTTTATCCGCAAGTCAGCGATAGACTGCATACAGGGCGAAAGGAGGTAAGCCGACGATTTCAGCGGGACGCTGAAACGGGAAAGCCCCTCCCGAGGAAGGGGCCTTAAATAAGGAAAGGGTCATGATGAAGCTACTCATCATCGTGGTGCTCTTAGTCATTAGCTACCCAGCATACTAAGACTACCAGGGCGGGGGAAACCCCGCTCTACCCTCACTCCTGAAAGTATGCCTTCACAATCAGATTGTCAATCCGCAGGCTTTGTAGTCTGCGATCCTGCCAGCAAATATTCTTTGCGAGACGTTACGCAATAATCACATGTAAAACTATTTTATCTGCAAGTTAGCGATAGACTGCTTGCATGGCGAAAGGAGGTAGGCCGCCGATTTCAGCGGGACGCTGAAACGGGAAAGCCCCTCCCGAGGAAGGGGCCTTAAATAAGGAAAGGGTCATGATGAAGCTACTCATCATCGTGGTGCTCTTAGTTATTAGCTGGCCAGCTTACTAAGACTACCAGGGCGGGGGAAACCCCGCTCTACCCTCACTCCTGAAATTATGCCTTCACGATAAGATTGTCAATCCGCAGGCTTTGTAGTCTGCGATCCTGCCAGCAAATATTCTTTGCGAGTCGTTACGCAATAATCACAGAGGAAACTATTTTGTTCACGCGTTAGCGATAGACTGCATTCAGGGCGAAAGGAGGTAAGCCGACGATTTCAGCGGGACGCTGAAACGGGAAACCCTCTCCCGGAGAAGAGGGCTTTTAATAAGGAAAGGGTTATGATGAAGCACGTCATCATACTGGTGATACTCTTAGTGATTAGCTTCCAGGCTTACTAAGAACACCAGGGGGAGGGGGGAAACCTCTCCCTAACCCTCACTCCTGAAATTATGTCACTCCGCCCTTAGTGTCAATCGACGGCTCTCCGTTCTTGCGAGGCGAATAGCAAAATTTTCTGCGCCGCCGGGCCTAATTCTGAAAGTTTCTTCGTTTGCTCTTATTTCATTATTGCAATCGGTATGATACCGGACCTCAATAATTCTCTAAGAAAGGATTTCTTATGAGCGAACAAATCACGTTTGCCACCAGCGATTTTGCCAGTAACCCAGAACCACGTTGCCCCTGCATTTTGCTGCTGGATGTTTCTGGTTCTATGAACGGTAGACCCATTAATGAACTTAACGCCGGATTGGTTACCTTTCGCGATGAGCTACTTGCCGATTCGCTGGCCTTAAAAAGAGTGGAACTCGGCATTGTGACGTTCGGCCCGGTGCATGTGGAACAACCCTTTACCAGCGCCGCTAATTTTTTCCCGCCCATCCTGTTTGCCCAGGGCGATACACCAATGGGCGCTGCCATTACCAAAGCCCTGGATATGGTTGAGGAGCGGAAACGTGAATATCGTGCCAATGGTATTTCCTATTATCGTCCGTGGATTTTCCTGATCACCGATGGCGCACCAACCGATGAGTGGCAGGCTGCCGCCAACAAAGTGTTTCAGGGGGAAGAAGATAAGAAGTTTGCCTTCTTTTCCATCGGTGTACAGGGGGCGGATATGAAGACGCTGGCCCAAATCAGCGTCCGTCAGCCTTTGTCTCTGCAGGGATTACAATTCCGTGAACTGTTTAGCTGGTTATCCAGTTCGCTGCGTTCGGTTTCCCGCTCCACGCCGGGAACGGAAGTTGTGCTGGAAGCGCCAAAAGGCTGGACGTCAGTGTGAGTTGGCGTCTGGTCTATGCATCAGCCGTTGGAACGTCGCACATCAGCGCTGATTTGCCTTGCCAGGATGCCTGCCAGATGCAGGTTGCCTGGCTAAATGACCAGCAGCCATTATTGTCGGTATTTGTCGCTGATGGCGCAGGCAGCGTCTCGCAGGGTGGCGAAGGTGCGATGCTCGCCGTCAATGAAGCGATGGCTTATATGTCGCAAAAAGTGCAGGGCGGGGAATTGGGGCTTAATGATGTCCTCGCAACGGACATTGTGCTGACCATTCGTCAGCGACTTTTTGCCGAGGCGGAAGCCAAAGAATTAGCGGTTCGCGATTTTGCCTGCACGTTTTGGGGATTGATTTCATCAGCTAATGGCACCTTGATTATGCAGATTGGCGATGGCGGCGTGGTGGTAGATTTGGGTCACGGTTTGCAACTGCCGCTCACGCCGATGGTGGGTGAATATGCCAATATGACGCACTTCATTACCGATGAAGATGCCGTTTCCAGCCTGGAAACTTTCACCAGCACTGAGCGTGCGCATAAAGTTGCAGCATTTACGGATGGTATTCAGCGACTGGCGTTAAATATGCTGGATAATTCTCCGCATGTGCCTTTCTTTACCCCGTTTTTCAATGGACTGGCGTCAGCAACGCAGGAACAACTCGATTTATTACCTGAATTGTTAAAGCAGTTTTTGTCCAGCCCGGCGGTAAACGAGCGTACGGATGATGATAAAACGTTGGCACTGGCTATGTGGTTACCATGAAACCCACTTTATATACTGCTACTGGTGAGTGCGTTACGCCAGGCCGTGAACTGGGCAAAGGCGGCGAAGGTGCGGTTTATGATATCGAGGAGTTTGTCGATAGCGTCGCCAAGATTTATCACACGCCGCCACCCGCCTTAAAACAGGACAAACTTGCCTTTATGGCTGCGACAGCTGACGCGCAGTTGTTGAATTATGTCGCCTGGCCGCAGGCAACGCTTCACGGTGGACGAGGCGGAAAAGTTATCGGTTTTATGATGCCAAAAGTTTCTGGTAAAGAACCGATTCATATGATCTATAGCCCGGCACATCGTCGCCAGAGTTACCCTCATTGTGCGTGGGATTTTCTACTCTATGTTGCGCGCAATATTGCTTCATCTTTTGCTACTGTTCATGAGCACGGGCACGTCGTGGGTGACGTAAACCAGAACAGCTTTATGGTAGGTCGCGACAGCAAAGTGGTGTTGATTGATAGCGACTCCTTTCAGATTAATGCCAATGGTACACTGCATTTATGCGAAGTCGGCGTGTCGCATTTTACGCCGCCAGAGCTGCAAACCATGCCATCATTTGTCGGCTTTGAACGCACAGAAAATCACGATAATTTTGGCCTTGCGTTGCTGATATTTCACGTCTTGTTTGGTGGGCGGCATCCTTATTCCGGTGTACCGCTTATCTCTGATGCGGGTAATGCGCTGGAGATGGATATTGCCCATTTCCGTTATGCCTACGCGTCAGATAATCAGCGACGTGGTTTAAAACCGCCGCCACGATCGATTCCGCTGTCGATGTTACCGGGCGATGTTGAAGCCATGTTTCAGCAGGCATTCACGGAAAGTGGCGTGGCAACCGGGCGTCCGACGGCAAAAGCGTGGGTAGCGGCACTTGATTTACTACGCCAACAGTTAAAGAAATGTACCGTTTCGGCAATGCATGTTTACCCCGCTCATTTGACTGACTGCCCGTGGTGTGCGCTGGATAATCAAGGCGTTATCTATTTTATTGATCTCGGTGAAGAGGTCATTACCACCGGCGGTGATTTTGTGCTGGCGAGAGTCTGGGCGATGGTGATGGCATCAGTAGCACCGCCAGCATTGCAACTGCCATTACCCGATCATTTCCAACCGACTGGCAGGCCGCTTCCTTCAGGCCTGTTACGGCGCGAATACATCATTCTGATTGAGATCGCACTGTCAGCGTTATCGCTGTTGCTTTGCGGCCTTCAGGCAGAACCGCGTTATATTATTTTGATTCCTGTGCTGGCGGCTATCTGGATTATTGGCAGCCTGACAAGCAAAGCGTACAAAGCAGAAATCCAGCAACGCCGTGAGGCGTTTAATCGCGCGAAAATGGACTATGACCATTTAGTCAGCCAGATCCAGCAGTTGGGCGGGCTGGAAGGTTTTATCGCCAAACGGGCGATGCTCGAAAAAATGAAGGACGAAATTCTCGGGTTACCGGAAGAAGAGAAACGCGCTCTGGTAGCACTTCACGACACCGCAAGGGAACGGCAGAAGCAGAAGTTTCTGGAGGGATTTTTTATTGATGTTGCCTCTATTCCCGGCGTTGGCCCTGCGCGTAAAGCGGCGTTACGGTCCTTTGGTATTGAAACAGCAGCGGATGTTACCCGACGGAGCGTTAAGCAAGTAAAAGGTTTTGGTGATCATCTGACCCAGGCGGTTATCGACTGGAAAGCGAGCTGTGAACGCCGTTTTGTGTTCAGGCCGAACGAAGCGGTAACGCCTGCAGACAGACAAGCGGTAATGGCAAAAATAGCCGCCAAACGACATCGGCTGGAATCGGCGCTGACTGTCGGTGCGACAGAGTTGCAGCGATTCCGCCTTCATGCGCCAGCACGGACCATGCCGTTGATGGAACCGCTACGTCAGGCGGCAGAAAAACTGGCTCAGGCGCAGGCAGATTTAAGCCGTTGCTGAGCCATTTTTCAATTAACGAAACACCACTTCCGCCCAGCGTGCCAGCCCGGCGGTGACGGAGCCAAAGTCATCGCCGCCTGCAATCGGAATGCCCGGCAACTGTTCTGCCAGCGCTTTTTTAATCAGCGGCGAACGGGCGCTACCGCCGGTCAGGTAGATAACGTCCGGTTTTTCCTGGGCGTTATCCAGCGCCAGTTGCACCTGTTCCAGAATCCGCGCCAGTGGCTGGCTGAGGGCGCTTTCCAGCCCTTGCTGGCTAATCAGCGTAGCCAGTCCATCGCTGATAAACGGCAGTGAGGCGCGGGTTTCCGCTACACTTGAAAGGGCGATTTTGCTCTCTTCTGCGCTACGCACCAGGCGATAGCTTAAACGCTGACGCCAGACTTTCTGTAACAGGGCCACTTTTTCCGGTTCACGGGCATCGCGTACCAGATCGTTAAGCAGACGACCGTTAGCACTACTGTAGAAATCACTCTGCGCAGGAACGTCGTTGATCGCAACCGCATTCCACCACGGCAGAATCGGCAGGGCGATGCCTTTTTCGGTTTCGCCACCCATGCCCAGTAACGGCATCAGGTTCTTAAACGCCAGTGCGATATCCAGATCGTTACCACCAATACGGCAACCACTATGACCCAGCAGGCTGGCTTCACGATCGAGGCGCGCACGCCATTGCGGCCCCATCAGCAGCAATGAACAGTCAGTCGTACCACCGCCGATATCCACTACCAGCACTCGTTTTTCTTCCTGCAAGGTGGCTTCGTAATCCAGCCCAGCCGCGACCGGCTCGTACTGGAATACCACATCCTTAAACCCGGCACGCTTCGCCGCGCGTTCCAGAATCCCTTGCGCCTGGGTGTTTGCTTCATCACCGCCCAGCCCCTGGAAGTTGATCGGGCGACCAATCACCGCCTGAGTAATTGCCTCCGGCAGCTGCGCCTGCGCCTGTTGGCGAATGTGCAACATCATTGCGCAGACCAGATCCTCAAACAGCGCTACCTGCTGCGGTTTTAAGCCGCTGGCACCGAGGAACGATTTTGGTGATTTCACAAACCACACTTCTTCTGGATCATCAATGTACTGTGCCAGTGAGGAAAGACCGAACTGCACGCTTTTCGCCGTAACATCGATATCTTCTTCGCGGTTATAACGAATCGCCCGACGCAACAGCGCCTGCGTTTCATCGTCGTCTGCCGGAACATCATGATGGCGGTACAGCCATTCGCTTACAGCTTCACGCGTTGGCGCGCAAAGCATTGAAGGCAGCAGCGTGCTGTCGTTTTCCATTTTTAGCAAATGCGGTTTACCGTCGCGCATGACCGCCACTGAACAGTTTGCTGTACCGTAATCAAAACCAATAAACACGAAATAATCCCCATGCCGGTGAAGAAGGGGCGTGACTTTAGCGAAATGTTGCCGTCGCGACAACCGGAATATGAAAGCAAAGCGTAACGTCTGAATAACGTTTATGCTGAAAGCGGATTAACAAGGAGATGCGATGTATACCCTGAACTGGCAGCCGCCGTATGACTGGTCGTGGATGTTGGGATTTCTCGCCGCCCGTGCGGTGAGCGGCGTGGAAACAGTCGCGGACAGTTATTATGCCCGTAGTCTGGCGGTAGGCGAATATCGCGGCGTGGTGACTGCTATTCCGGATATAGCCCGCCATACTCTGCACATAAATTTAAGTGCAGGTTTAGAACCTGTTGCCGCTGAGTGTCTGGCGAAAATGAGCCGCCTGTTTGATCTGCAATGTAACCCGCAGATTGTTAACGGTGCGTTGGGCAAGTTAGGCGCGGCGCGGCCAGGATTGCGTTTACCTGGTTGTGTTGACGCTTTTGAGCAGGGCGTGCGGGCGATTTTAGGCCAACTGGTGAGCGTGGCGATGGCGGCAAAATTGACCTCCAGAGTGGCACAGCTTTATGGCGAACGGCTGGATGATTTTCCGGATTATGTCTGCTTCCCCACGCCTCAGCGCCTGGCAGTAGCCGACCTGCAGGCATTAAAAGCGTTAGGTATGCCGTTGAAACGGGCAGAGGCGCTGATTCATCTGGCAAATGCGGCGCTGGAGGGCACCTTACCAATGACAATACCGGGCGACGTAGAACAAGCGATGAAAACGCTGCAAACCTTTCCGGGTATCGGGCGCTGGACTGCAAATTATTTTGCTTTGCGTGGCTGGCAGGCGAAAGATGTTTTTCTGCCGGATGATTATCTGATTAAACAGCGATTTCCGGGAATGACGCCGGCACAAATCCGCCGTTATGCCGAACGCTGGAAGCCCTGGCGTTCTTATGCGCTGTTGCATATCTGGTATACGGAAGGCTGGCAACCAGACGAAGCATGACGTTGGTCGCCGGATGCGGTGCGAGCGCCTTATCCGGCCTGGGGAATGAGCGATTTGTAGGCCTGATAAGACGCGTTAGCGTCGCATCAGGCAATGGGCAAACGCTCCCTTAGTTAATCGCGAAATAACTGCTATTTACCAGCAAATCCAGCGGTTGGGCATTGGCAATCACATCACCATAAATCAGATCGACGCCGATGCCCGAAAGCGTATCCATCACTAAGGGTAAAACGACTGGCCCGGCGATAGTCTTCATCCCGAGCCGCTGAGCGTGCCCCTGAATGATCGTAATCAGCATCTCATCCATCAAATTACCCTGCACGTTGGCGCATAACTCACCATCAAGTAGCAGGTAATCTGCCATATTTGCTTTCAGCGAGTTGAAGATTTGCAGATCTCGGCCCACCTGACTGAATACGATCCGACATCCCGCCAGCCGCAGTTTTTGCACGCTTTCTGCGTGATCGAAAATCGCTTCTGCCGGAATAATCAGATGTAATAACCGTGCTGGTAGAGGGCTATTTTCCAGCTGCTCAAGCAGTTCATTCACCAGCGTGGCGCTACTCAAACCAGCAACGGAAAGGGGAAGGGCGATGCTTAAGCCTTTACTGGCAACCGCTTTTGCGGCCTGCTGGAAAAAATCGTGGCATACCCGTTGGTCAAGAGCATGGCTAAGTGCCGGATCGCTGAAGCTACGACGAAATGTTTGTTCATCAATAATCTCGCTTTCGCAACTCCAGAGCTTAAGTGAAATCAGCCACAAATTACTTGCTTCCGGGAGCCGTGGCGAAGCGATGCCGTGGGCGATCATCATCAACTGATTCTCTTTAATCATCCGCCACTGTTCATCAAGCGATATCGCCGCCCGTTCGCTATGTGCGGCAGCTTGCTGCGGTTCGTAAATCGTCACCCGGCCCCGGCCACCATTTTTGGAGGCATAACAGGCGATATCAGCCTGCGACATCACTTCAGCTGCCTGATGATTGTTGTCATCAATCAAGGTAATCCCGGCACTGGCACCTACCCGATGCACACGTCCTTCCCATATAAAGTGATAGTCATTCACGGCACTGATAATGCGTGTAGCGATAAAACGAGCGCTTTCAACATTGCAGTCTGGCAGTAGCAGACCAAATTCATCACCACCGAGCCGCGCCAGCACGTCGCTGGAGCGCAGCATACTCAGCATCAACGACGCCAGTTCGCGCAGTAAAGCGTCGCCCGCCGCATGCCCGGCGCTGTCATTCACCGCTTTAAAGCGATCAAGATCGATAAACACCAGGGCATGTCGCTGATGCGTACTGTTTACCGTTTGCAGCAGGATACGCAGTTGCTTCTCAAAACTGGCGCGATTGGCGAGATGCGTCAGTGCATCATGGGAGGCGCTGTAGCTCAGCTGGCGCAGCATTTTGCGTGATTCGGTGACGTCCTGAATCACCAGTACCGAGCCTATATTGCTGCCGTCCAGAGTACTTAACGGCGTAATACTGTAATGCACGTCGTAGCTGCCGCCGCTCCGGCAGTGCAATACCACATCTTGTTCAATCGCGGAACGTGAGGTGTCAGCACTGTAAATGTTCTCCATTAATGGTCCGTTGTCGCCAAAAGTAATATGCAACACCGTCAGGAGCGGAACACCTAACGCTTCTTCCTGCGTCCAGCCGCTCATCTTCTCCGCCACTGGATTCATAAAGGTAATTTTCATTGCCATATCAATACAGACCACGGCTTCGCCGATGGAGTCCAGCGTAATGTGCAGGCGCTCTTTTTCCTGAAACAATGCCTCGTTAAGCTGTTTAACCTCAGTCATATCCATATTAATGCCGAGCAGGCGTTCAACTTCGCCTTCTTTATTCAGTACCCGGTTGGCGAGAGCGCGGATATGGCGAATACCGTCTTTCACGGCAATGCGAAATTCCAGTTTAAAGGGCGAGCGTGATTGCAACGAATCACGAATCACTTTTTCGGCGTGCTGGCGATCTTCCGGCAGCACGCACTCGTACCACACCTGCCAGTTCGGTTTGATATGCGGAGGAATTTCATACAGCTCGAACATCCGCTTATCCCAACTAAAAATATTCGGCTTCAGCTCCCACTCCCAGATGCCAATCCCGCCAGCTTCGTTGGCCAGCGTGATGCGCTCCATCAGTTGTTGATTGACCTGTTCGGTGCGTTTTAGCTCGTTAATGTCTTCAATCTGAGCGATAAAATAGAGCGGCGTGCCATCCGTGTGGCGCACCAGTGAGACGGCAAGCAACGCCCAGACAACATCGCCATTGCGGTTGTAGTAACGTTTTTCCATTGAATAGGTGTTTATTTCACCGCTTATCAGCTTTTCAACCTGTTGGAGATCTTTATTGAGATCCTCCGGCCAGGTCAGTTGCTGAAAGGTGAGTCCGCGCAGCTCTTCCTGACTGTAACCGAGAAACTGGCAGAGCGCTTTGTTGGATTGCAGCCATTGTCCCTCGGTGCCCACTAACGCCATGCCGATAGCGGAATATTCCATCGCGTTCCGAAAGCGGGTTTCGCTTTCGGAAATGTGTTTGCGTTCCGCACGAAAGGCATACATCACCATCGTCATGATGTTGGCGGGCAGCAGGATCAGCAAAAACGGTAGCCACGGCATATGGCTCATCAGGTACGTACGCGGCGTAGCAAGCAGGGAGGGATCCGCGGCCATCATCAGCGACACCATCATCACCGTGGTAAGGAAGATCAAAAAGGCTTCCATTCGTGGCAGGCGCACGGCGCTCCACATCAACAACACAATAATGAAAGTAAAAGGCCACGGCAGATACAGCATCGAAAGCCAGCTTAACGTCAGCGTGATGGCTAACGTGAGCAGCGACTCAAAAAGCAACCTTGGGTTGCGATGGCGCAGCAGATAGTGTGGTTTAAATAACAATCCCAGCGGCACCAGTGCCAGAGCGCCGATGGATTCTGACAGTACCCATATCAAAAATGCCCTGAGAGGATCGTCTCCGGGCGTCAGCAGGACAACCAGAACACCCCCCAACAGAGGCGGAATAATGGCGCTGCCGAGTGCCAGACGCAGCCAGTCAGCCAGATTTTGCAAGGGGTTATACCACGGCAGCAATTTACGTAGCAGCACTGCCCCGACCACGGCTTCAACAATATTGATGGTCGTCCAGGTCATGTTCAGCGAGCTGGTGGAAAAAAGCAGGATGGATGCGGCGATATTTCCCAGCGAGCAGCTCAGCGCAATTCCCGGCCACATGCGCCCGGCATGGCGATAAAACGCCACCATCATGATGGAGGTCGGGAACCACAGTGGGGCGAGTTGGGTGCCAAACTGCGAAAGCTCAAGTGAGAAAAGGGTGAAGATAAACGAGACTAAACCTAAACTGACCAGGTGAAGCAGCGGGTGGGGCAGGGCAATTAATACATGCTGTGATTGTTTGCTCATTACCGCTTTATCCGCAAGGCCAGGTCGCCAGTATTCGTTTCTGTGTTTATGCTAGTACAAAAGTTTTACATTTTATATGCGAATTGCTCATAAAGTGACGTAAAGGCGGATAATTTGCGCAACTGCGTATAACATTTTTTACCTTGTATAAAACTGATCAACGTAATTTGCCACCGGGAATTCTTCGTCAACAATTAACTCTGAGCGCGCGGCAACGCTATTCGACTGGTATCAGGCGGATGAAATCCCTATAATTGCCGCGTTTGGCGCTTCGTCGCCCCCTTCCTAACATCCAGGTTAATCAGGTCGCTAAATATATGACTGATCAGTCTCATCAGTGCGTCATTATCGGTATCGCTGGCGCATCGGCTTCCGGCAAGAGTCTTATTGCCAGTACCCTTTATCGTGAATTACGTGAGCAAGTCGGTGATGAACACATCGGCGTAATTCCCGAAGACTGCTATTACAAAGATCAAAGCCATCTGTCGATGGAAGAACGCGTTAAGACCAACTACGACCATCCCAGCGCGATGGATCACAGCCTGCTGCTTGAGCATTTACAAGCGTTGAAACGCGGCTCGGCAATTGACCTGCCGGTTTACAGCTATGTTGAACATACGCGTATGAAAGAAACGGTGACGGTTGAGCCGAAGAAGGTCATCATTCTCGAAGGCATTTTGTTGCTGACGGATGCGCGTTTGCGTGACGAACTTAACTTCTCCATTTTCGTTGATACCCCGCTGGATATCTGCCTGATGCGCCGCATCAAGCGTGACGTTAACGAGCGTGGGCGTTCAATGGATTCAGTGATGGCGCAATATCAAAAAACCGTGCGCCCGATGTTTCTGCAATTCATTGAGCCTTCTAAACAATATGCGGACATTATCGTGCCGCGCGGCGGGAAAAACCGCATCGCGATCGATATATTGAAAGCGAAAATAAGTCAGTTCTTTGAATAAGCTTGATAAATTGTGTACCGTTCAGTGATAACCTGGTATGCCCTTGACGTAATTGGCGTTAAGGGAGTGATGCTCGAAAGGAGAAAATGCCATGCGTCTGTGTGACCGAGATATTGAAGCCTGGCTTGATGAAGGCCGTTTGTCGATCAACCCACGTCCGCCAGTGGAGCGTATTAACGGCGCGACGGTGGATGTGCGCCTGGGCAATAAATTTCGTACCTTCCGTGGTCACACGGCAGCGTTTATCGATCTGAGCGGTCCCAAAGATGAAGTGAGCGCCGCGCTTGACCGCGTGATGAGCGATGAAATCGTGCTCGACGAGGGCGAGGCGTTTTATCTTCACCCAGGAGAGCTGGCGCTGGCGGTGACGCTGGAGTCGGTGACGCTGCCAGCCGATCTGGTGGGCTGGCTGGACGGGCGTTCTTCACTGGCGCGTCTGGGGCTGATGGTGCACGTCACCGCGCACCGTATCGATCCGGGCTGGTCTGGCTGCATTGTGCTGGAGTTTTACAACTCCGGTAAGCTGCCGCTGGCGCTGCGTCCGGGCATGTTAATTGGTGCGCTGAGCTTTGAGCCGCTCTCCGGCCCGGCGGCGCGACCTTACAACCGCCGTGAAGATGCGAAATATCGCAACCAGCAGGGCGCGGTAGCCAGCCGAATCGATAAAGACTAATTCAGGCCCATTGAGGATACCATGAGACGATTTCTGACGACGCTGATGATACTCCTGGTCGTGCTGGTGGCCGGGTTATCTGCGTTAGTGTTGCTGGTGAATCCGAATGATTTCCGCGACTATATGGTCAAGCAAGTTGCTGCACGTAGCGGTTATCAATTGCAGCTCGACGGGCCACTGCGTTGGCATGTCTGGCCGCAGCTTAGTATCCTCTCCGGGCGAATGTCTCTCACCGCCCAGGGCGCAAGCCAGCCACTGGTTCGCGCCGACAACATGCGTCTGGACGTGGCGCTTTTACCACTACTGAGTCATCAACTGAGCGTTAAGCAGGTGATGCTAAAAGGGGCAGTGATCCAACTGACGCCGCAGACGGAAGCAGTGCGCAGTGAAGACGCTCCGGTTGCACCGCGCGACAATACCTTGCCGGATCTGTCAGACGATCGCGGATGGTCGTTTGATATATCCAGTCTTAAGGTGGCGGACAGCGTTCTGGTGTTCCAGCATGAAGATGACGAGCAGGTGACCATCCGCAATATCCGCCTGCAAATGGAACAAGATCCTCAACATCGTGGCTCATTTGAGTTTTCCGGGCGGGTTAATCGCGATCAGCGCGATCTCACGATATCCCTTAACGGTACGGTGGATGCTTCTGATTATCCGCATGATTTAACGGCGGCTATTGAACAAATTAACTGGCAGTTGCAGGGTGCCGATTTACCAAAACAAGGTATTCAGGGGCAGGGGAGTTTCCAGGTCCAGTGGCAGGAGTCACATAAACACCTTTCATTTAACCAAATTAGTTTGACCGCCAATGACAGTACGCTGAGCGGGCAAGCACAGGTCACGTTGACAGAGAAACCGGAATGGCAGCTGAGACTGCAATTCCCGCAACTGAATCTTGACAACCTCATCCCCCTTAATGAAACAGCGAATGGTGAGAACGGTGCCGCGCAGCAAGGGCAGAGCCAATCAACGTTGCCGCGCCCGGTCATTTCTTCGCGTATTGATGAACCGGCCTATCAGGGACTGCAAGGCTTTACGGCTGATATTTTGTTGCAGGCCAGTAACGTGCGCTGGCGCGGAATGAATTTTACAGATGTTGCCACGCAAATGACCAACAAGTCGGGTTTGCTGGAAATTACTCAACTGCAGGGCAAACTTAACGGTGGACAGGTTTCACTGCCGGGCACGTTGGACGCGACATCAATAAATCCGCGGATAAACTTCCAGCCACGGCTGGAAAACGTTGAGATTGGCACCATTCTGAAGGCGTTTAACTATCCGATTTCGTTGACCGGAAAGATGTCACTGGCTGGTGATTTCTCCGGTGCTGACATAGATGCCGACGCATTCCGCCACAACTGGCAAGGACAGGCACATGTCGAAATGACCGACACACGCATGGAAGGGATGAACTTCCAGCAGATGATTCAGCAAGCGGTAGAACGTAATGGTGGTGATGTGAAGGCCGCTGAAAACTTCGATAACGTGACGCGTCTTGACCGCTTTACCACCGATTTGACGTTGAAGGATGGCGTCGTGACGTTAAACGACATGCAAGGTCAATCGCCAGTGCTGGCGCTGACAGGGGAAGGCATGTTGAATCTGGCAGATCAAACCTGTGACACCCAGTTTGATATTCGGGTCGTGGGTGGCTGGAACGGGGAAAGCAAACTGATTGATTTCCTCAAAGAAACGCCAGTACCGCTGCGGGTTTATGGCAACTGGCAGCAACTTAATTACAGCCTGCAAGTGGATCAATTACTGCGTAAACATCTACAGGATGAAGCAAAACGCCGTCTTAACGACTGGGCCGAGCGGAATAAAGATTCCCGCAATGGCAAAGATGTGAAGAAGTTGCTGGAGAAGATGTAGGTTACCAGGTGACCTGTCCTGTAGGCCTGATAAGACGCGTAAAGCGTCGCATCAGGCCTACATGCCATCACACCTCGTACTCCATCTCGCCATCCTTACGCAGCGGAATAATCTGTACCTTCTGCACGCGATGGCTTTCCACCTGCAACGTTTTAAGCAAATAATTCCCCACCTGAACTTCTTCGCCAGGTTTTGGAATACGCTGCAAATATTCCATCAATAGCCCGGCAATGGTGTGATATTCACGTTTTTCATCCAGCGGCAGCGGCACATATTGCACCAGATCTTCCAGCGGCATATGACCATTCGCCGTCCAGGAACCGTCGGCATTCTTCTGAATATCATGGCGGGCGTCGATCTCTTCCACTTCATTCGGTAAGTTACCGGCAATGGTTTCTGTGACGTCACTTAATGTCACAATCCCTTCCACCGAGCCAAACTCATCCACTACAAAAGCAAAGTGTGTGCGGGCATTACGGAACTGCTCCAGGGCAGGTAACAACGGCAAGGTTTCCGGGAACACCAGCGGCTGGCGAATCAACACCCGCAGGTTGAGCGGTTCGCCGCGCAGTGACTGTTGTAACAGGTCGATAACGTGAACAACACCGAGCAAATCTTCTGCGTCATCGCCATCAGTAACAACAAGCCGCGTATGCTGATTTCGCTCCAGTAACTGGCGGATCTCGTCTTCCGGCGCGTTGAGATCGATATGCTCAATATCGTGGCGCGACGTCATAATGCTGCTGACGGTACGCTGGTTAAGATTAAGTACCCGCTCAATCATCCGCCGTTCCTGCGGATTAAAGATTTGCTGATTATCATGATCCACCAGCATAGACGCGGTTTCGGCATCCAGTTCCGCATCTTCTTTTTGCCCGCTTAACAGGCGCATTACCGCTTCGGTAGTTCGCTGGCGCAGCGTCTGGTTAGCGGAAAGAAAACGTCGCCGGTTAAAGATAGCCAACTGATTGAGCGCCTCGATCATCACCGAGAAACCAATAGCAGCGTACAGGTAGCCTTTCGGAATGACGAAGCCGAAACCTTCTGCCACCAGGCTAAAGCCAATCATCAACAGGAAGCTTAAGCAGAGAATAACGATCGTCGGGTGACTGTTAACAAATTGCGTTAACGGCTTGCTGGCCATCAACATCAGGCTGATAGCGATAACGACGGCGGCCATCATGACCAGTAAATGGTCGACCATCCCGACGGCGGTAATCACCGAGTCGAGTGAGAAGATGGCGTCCAGTACCACAATTTGTGTCACCACCCCCCAGAACTTCGCACCTTTGCGTTGCGTGGGGTTATTGCTGTCTTTCCCTTCCAGCCGTTCGTTCAGCTCCATCGTGGCTTTGAACAGCAGGAAGAAACCACCAAACAGCATGATTAAGTCGCGGGCGCTAAAGGTAAACGAGCGGAAGCTGAACAGCGGTTGAGTCAGGGTGACCAGCCAGGAGATTGACGCCAGCAGTAACAGGCGCATTAACATCGCCAGCAGCAGCCCGGTAACCCGTGCGCGGTCGCGCTGCTTCGGCGGTAGTTTTTCGGCGAGGATGGCAATAAAGACCAGGTTATCAATGCCGAGGACCAGTTCGATCACAATCAGCGTGATTAATCCAGCCCAGATAGACGGATCGGCAATCCATTCCATAGTAAGTACAAAACCTATTCGTTGTATGACAAATGTCACAATTCGATCATGGATAAATCGGGGCAAAAATGCAATGTTGCAGCACTATTTATCTCATATTATTTGAGGGTTATAACTTCACATTATCCCCGAATTATAAGTGGTAATAATAAAGCGTTATTTAAGAAATATCGCATGTGGAGACGCAATATTAAATATTGTCAACCTAAAGAAACTCCTAAAAACCATATTGAATGACACTTAATATAATTCTTAAAAATAGCCAATTGCCGAATTGTTACCTTGCCTGCTATTCCGTTAGCTGTAACACTTCCTCCTGCATTATTGGAGAGCTAATATTCAATTACCATAATGTCACCTTATATTCGGAAGTTAATTTCCGCAATAACCCTTTCTCATCAACGACTGTATGTTGAGAGGGTTTTAAAAATTAAGCTAAATCAGTGTATTGGTAGCTAAAAAGCCAGGGGCGGTAGCGTGTCTGGATACCTGAAAGACCAGTCTGAATTATTCTGTCAATAGCCTGCGGATGAAATCAATTTTTTTAGGACTGATGCCTGTTAAATTTTTATTCAATTAACTGCAAGGTAAATGTGCATGGCGACATTGCTATTAATAGTGCACAGGATAATTACTCTGCCAAAGTGATAAATAAACAATGATGAAATCCAAAATGAAATTGATGCCATTATTGGTGTCAGTAACCTTGATAAGCGGTTGCACAGTACTTCCGGGCAGCAATATGTCGACGATGGGTAAAGACGTCATCAAACAGCAGGACGCTGATTTCGATCTCGACAAAATGGTGAATGTTTATCCGCTGACCCCGCGCCTGATTGACCAATTACGCCCACGCCCCAACGTAGCGCGCCCCAATATGACGCTGGAAAGCGAGATCGCGAATTACCAGTATCGCGTCGGGCCGGGGGACGTTCTTAATGTCACCGTCTGGGATCACCCGGAGCTCACCACGCCAGCCGGTCAGTACCGCAGCTCCAGCGACACCGGCAACTGGGTACAGCCTGACGGCACCATGTTCTACCCGTATATCGGCAAGGTTCACGTCGTGGGGAAAACGCTCGCTGAAATCCGCAGTGATATTACCGGGCGCTTAGCGACGTACATCGCTGATCCGCAGGTGGACGTTAATATCGCCGCCTTCCGCTCACAAAAGGCCTATATCTCCGGTCAGGTGAATAAATCCGGTCAACAGGCGATCACCAACGTGCCACTGACCATTCTCGACGCCATCAACGCCGCAGGTGGCCTGACTGACACCGCTGACTGGCGCAACGTAGTGCTAACACACAATGGTCGTGAAGAACGCATTTCTTTACAGGCGCTGATGCAAAACGGCGACCTCAATCAGAACCGACTGCTTTACCCCGGCGATATTCTCTACGTGCCGCGTAATGATGATCTGAAAGTGTTTGTGATGGGTGAAGTTAAAAAACAGAGCACCCTAAAAATGGACTTTAGCGGCATGACCCTGACTGAAGCCCTGGGCAATGCTGAAGGCATCGACATGACCACCTCCAACGCCAGCGGCATCTTTGTCATTCGTCCGCTGAAAGGCGAGAGCGGGCGTAACGGCAAGATTGCCAATATCTACCAGCTGGATATGTCCGATGCCACGTCGCTGGTGATGGCGACAGAATTCCGCCTGCAACCTTATGACGTGGTGTATGTCACCACCGCCCCGGTTTCCCGCTGGAACCGTCTGATCAATCAGTTGCTGCCAACTATTAGCGGTGTCCGTTACATGACGGATACAGCCAGCGACATTCATAACTGGTAATCGTCATGTTTAACAACATCTTAGTTGTCTGTGTCGGCAATATTTGCCGTTCCCCGACGGCGGAACGCTTACTGCAACGTTATCACCCGGAGCTAAAAGTGGAGTCCGCTGGACTCGGCGCGCTGGTCGGTAAGGGCGCTGACCCTACTGCTATCAGCGTCGCCGCAGAACATCAACTGTCTCTGGAAGGTCACTGTGCACGGCAAATCAGCCGTCGCCTGTGTCGCAACTACGACCTGATTTTGACCATGGAAAAGCGCCATATCGAACGCTTATGCGAGATGGCACCTGAGATGCGCGGCAAAGTGATGCTGTTTGGTCACTGGGATAACGAATGTGAAATCCCCGATCCGTATCGCAAAAGCCGGGAAACGTTTGCAGCGGTGTACACATTACTTGAACGGTCTGCCCGCCAGTGGGCGCAGGCATTGAACGCAGAGCAGGTATAAGAATGACAGAAAAAGTAAAACAACATGCCGCTCCGGTAACGGGCAGTGATGAAATCGATATTGGTCGCCTGGTCGGCACCGTCATTGAAGCACGCTGGTGGGTGATTGGCATTACCGCCGTATTCGCCCTCTGTGCCGTGGTTTACACCTTCTTCGCTACGCCGATTTATAGCGCCGACGCACTGGTACAAATCGAGCAAAGCAGCGGTAATTCGCTGGTGCAGGATATCGGATCGGCATTAGCCAACAAACCGCCTGCATCGGACGCCGAGATCCAGTTGATTCGTTCGCGCCTGGTGCTTGGTAAAACGGTGGACGATCTCGACCTCGATATTGCGGTGAGCAAAAACACGTTCCCGATTTTCGGTGCGGGCTGGGAGCGCCTGATGGGACGTCAGAACGAGACGGTAAAAGTGACTACCTTTAACCGCCCGAAAGAGATGGCGGATCAGGTGTTTACGCTTAATGTGCTTGATGACAAAAACTACACCTTAAGCAGCGACGGCGGCTTTAGCGCCCGTGGGCAAGCGGGCCAGATGCTGAAAAAAGAAGGCGTCACGCTGATGGTTGAAGCCATTCACGCCAGCCCGGGCAGTGAGTTTACCGTCACCAAATACTCCACGCTGGGGATGATCAACCAACTGCAAAACAGCCTGACGGTAACGGAGAACGGCAAAGACGCAGGTGTTCTGAGCCTGACTTACACCGGTGAAGATCGCGAACAGATCCGCGACATTCTTAACAGCATCGCCCGTAACTATCAGGAACAAAATATTGAGCGCAAATCGGCGGAAGCGTCGAAAAGCCTCGCTTTCCTCGCGCAACAGTTACCGGAAGTACGTAACCGCCTTGATGTTGCCGAAAACAAACTGAATGCCTTCCGTCAGGATAAAGATTCAGTTGATCTGCCGCTGGAAGCGAAAGCGGTGCTCGATTCGATGGTGAACATCGACGCGCAGTTGAACGAACTGACCTTTAAAGAGGCGGAAATCTCCAAGCTGTACACCAAAGTTCACCCGGCGTACCGCACGCTGCTGGAGAAACGGCAGGCGCTGGAAGACGAAAAAGCCAAACTTAATGGTCGCGTAACGGCGATGCCGAAAACCCAGCAGGAAATTGTGCGTCTGACCCGCGATGTCGAGTCTGGTCAGCAGGTCTATATGCAACTGCTGAATAAAGAGCAGGAGCTGAAAATCACCGAAGCCAGCACCGTCGGCGATGTGCGCATTGTTGACCCGGCAATCACCCAGCCAGGTGTACTGAAACCGAAGAAAGGGCTGATTATCCTTGGGGCGATTATCCTTGGCCTGATGCTCTCTATCGTGGGTGTGCTGCTGCGCTCGTTGTTTAATCGCGGTATCGAAAGCCCGCAGGTGCTGGAAGAACACGGTATCAGCGTTTATGCCAGCATCCCGCTGTCGGAGTGGCAGAAAGCGCGCGATAGCGTCAAAACCATCAAAGGGATTAAACGCTATAAACAGAGCCAGCTACTGGCGGTGGGGAATCCAACCGATCTGGCGATTGAAGCCATCCGTAGTCTGCGTACCAGTCTGCACTTCGCGATGATGCAGGCACAGAACAATGTGTTGATGATGACCGGGGTTAGCCCGTCAATCGGTAAAACCTTTGTCTGCGCCAACCTGGCGGCGGTGATTAGCCAGACCAATAAACGGGTGTTGTTGATCGACTGCGATATGCGCAAAGGCTACACCCACGAGCTGTTGGGCACTAATAACGTTAATGGCCTGTCGGAAATTCTGATTGGACAGGGCGATATTACTACCGCTGCTAAACCGACCTCTATTGCCAAATTTGACCTGATCCCGCGCGGTCAGGTACCGCCAAATCCTTCGGAACTGTTGATGAGCGAACGTTTTGCCGAACTGGTGAACTGGGCGAGTAAAAACTACGACCTGGTGTTGATTGATACGCCGCCGATTCTGGCAGTGACCGATGCGGCTATAGTTGGTCGTCATGTCGGAACCACATTGATGGTGGCGCGTTATGCGGTCAACACATTGAAAGAAGTGGAAACCAGTCTGAGCCGCTTTGAGCAAAACGGTATTCCGGTGAAAGGGGTGATTCTGAACTCCATCTTCCGCCGCGCCAGCGCGTATCAGGATTATGGCTATTACGAATACGAATATAAGTCGGATGCGAAATAACGACGCCTGCATTCGCACCGCCCCGTAGGCCGGATAAGGCGTTCACGCCGCATCCGGTAAGCAAACCAGCTCATAAGCCGGGAGAACAACCTATGAAAGACAATCCGCTGATTTCAATCTATATGCCGACCTGGAACCGCCAACAACTGGCGATTCGGGCGATAAAATCGGTCCTGCGCCAGGACTACAGTAACTGGGAGATGATCATCGTGGATGATTGCTCCACCTCCTGGGAACAACTACAACAGTACGTCACCGCCCTCAACGATCCGCGTATCACTTACATTCACAACGACATTAACAGCGGAGCGTGCGCGGTACGTAACCAGGCGATTATGCTGGCGCAAGGGGAATACATCACCGGGATCGATGATGATGATGAATGGACACCCAACCGCCTGAGCGTCTTCCTCGCCCATAAACAGCAACTGGTCACAAACGCCTTTTTGTACGCTAACGACTACGTTTGCCAGGGCGAAGTTTATTCCCAACCGGCAAGTTTGCCGCTGTATCCCAAATCGCCGTATTCACGCCGCCTGTTTTACAAACGCAATATCATTGGCAATCAGGTCTTTACCTGGGCGTGGCGTTTCAAAGAGTGCTTGTTCGATACCGAACTGAAAGCGGCACAGGATTACGACATCTTCCTGCGGATGGTGGTGGAGTACGGCGAACCGTGGAAAGTAGAAGAGGCGACGCAGATCCTGCATATCAATCACGGCGAAATGCAGATCACCTCGTCACCGAAAAAATTCTCCGGATACTTCCACTTTTACCGTAAGCACAAAGACAAATTTGACCGCGCCAGCAAAAAATATCAGCTGTTTACCCTCTACCAGATCCGCAATAAACGCATGACCTGGCGCACCTTGTTGACGCTGCTGTCGGTGCGTAACGGCAAACGTCTGGCTGATGGTATTCGGGGGCGCTAAAGATGCTGGAAGATCTGCGCGCCAACAGCTGGAGTTTACGCCCGTGCTGCATGGTTCTCGCCTATCGCGTCGCTCATTTTTGTTCGGTGTGGCGCAAAAAGAACGTCCTCAACAATCTGTGGGCGGCCCCGCTGCTGGTGCTGTATCGCATTATCACCGAATGCTTTTTCGGTTATGAAATCCAGGCCGCCGCGACTATAGGCCGACGCTTTACTATCCATCACGGTTACGCCGTGGTGATCAATAAAAACGTGGTCGCGGGGGATGATTTCACCATTCGTCACGGCGTCACTATCGGCAATCGTGGTGCCGATAACATGGCATGTCCACACATTGGCAACGGCGTCGAACTCGGTGCCAACGTCATTATTCTTGGTGATATCACGCTTGGTAACAACGTCACCGTGGGCGCGGGCAGCGTGGTGCTCGACTCTGTCCCGGACAACGCGCTGGTGGTGGGAGAAAAAGCGCGAGTGAAGGTAATTAAATGAATATTCTGCAATTTAATGTGCGACTGGCGGAAGGCGGGGCAGCAGGTGTGGCGTTAGATCTCCACCAGCGCGCGCTGCAACAGGGGCTGGCGTCACATTTTGTCTACGGCTACGGCAAAGGCGGCAAAGAGAGCGTCAGCCATCAGAACTATCCGCAGGTCATCAAACATACGCCACGGATGACCGCGATGGCGAACATTGCGTTGTTTCGTCTGCTTAATCGCGATCTGTTCGGCAATTTCAATGAGTTATATCGCACCATTACTCGCACACCGGGCCCGGTGGTTCTGCATTTTCATGTGCTGCACAGCTACTGGTTGAATCTTAAGAGCGTGGTGCGCTTTTGCGAAAAAGTGAAAAACCATAAACCGGATGTCACTCTGGTCTGGACGCTACACGACCATTGGAGCGTTACCGGACGCTGCGCCTTTACCGACGGTTGCGAAGGCTGGAAAACGGGCTGCCAGAAATGCCCGACCTTAAATAACTATCCACCGGTGAAGATTGATCGCGCGCACCAGCTGGTGGCGGGTAAACGCCAGTTATTCCGCGAGATGCTGGCACTGGGCTGTCAGTTTATTTCCCCCAGCCAGCATGTGGCTGATGCTTTCAATAGTCTGTACGGTCCAGGGCGTTGCCGGATTATCAATAATGGCATTGATATGGCAACCGAAGCGATTCTGGCGGACTTGCCTCCGGTACGCGAAACCCAGGGCAAGCCGAAAATCGCGGTGGTGGCGCATGACCTGCGTTACGACGGCAAAACTAACCAGCAACTGGTACGCGAGATGATGGCGCTGGGTGACAAAATCGAACTGCATACTTTCGGTAAGTTCTCGCCGTTCACCGCTGGTAACGTTGTTAATCACGGCTTTGAAACTGACAAGCGCAAGTTGATGAGCGCGCTCAACCAGATGGATGCGCTGGTATTCAGTTCTCGCGTCGATAACTACCCGCTGATTTTGTGTGAGGCGTTATCGATTGGCGTGCCGGTGATCGCCACCCATAGCGATGCGGCGCGGGAAGTGCTGCAAAAATCCGGTGGTAAAACCGTCAGCGAAGAAGATGTGCTGCAACTGGTGCAGTTAAGCAAACCGGAAATCGCACAGGCGATATTTGGTACCACGCTGGCTGAGTTCAGCCAGCGCAGCCGCGCCGCCTACAGTGGACAACAGATGCTGGAGGAGTATGTCAACTTCTATCAGAATCTGTAGCTACCTGCTGCTGCCGCTGATCTACCTGCTGGTTAACGTCAAAATCGCCCAGCTTGGCGAAAGTTTCCCCATCACCATCGTCACTTTTTTACCTGTCTTGTTACTGCTGTTTTTAGAGCGCATCAGCGTTAAAAAATTGATGATTGCCTTGGGGATTGGCGCGGGGCTCACGGCGTTTAACTACCTGTTTGGTCAGTCGTTGGATGCCAGTAAATATGTCACTTCAACCATGCTGTTTGTCTATATTGTGATCATTATTGGCATGGTGTGGAGTATTCGCTTTAAAACAATTTCGCCACACAACCATCGCAAGATATTACGTTTCTTTTATCTGGTGGTCGGGTTGGTGGTGGTGCTGGCGGCGGTGGAGATGGCGCAAATTATCCTCACCGGCGGTAGCAGTATTATGGAGTCGATTTCGAAATATCTGATTTACAGCAACAGCTATGTGCTGAATTTCATTAAATTCGGCGGCAAGCGCACGACAGCACTTTATTTCGAACCGGCATTTTTCGCTCTGGCATTAATCTCAATTTGGCTCAGCATCAAACAGTTTGGTATCAAAACGCCTAAAACCGATGCTATGATTCTCGCAGGGATAATATTATCCGGATCGTTTTCAGGGGTTATGACCTTTATCCTTTTTTATTTGCTGGAGTGGGCATTTCAATATCTGAATAAAGAGGCGATTAAGAAAAAGTTACCGTTAGCATTGATTTCTCTGGCTGTATTCCTGGTTGGTGTGGTAATCGCGTTCCCTTATATTTCCACCCGTCTGGGCGATTTAGGTACAGAAGGATCGTCATCGTATTATCGTATTGTCGGTCCGCTGGTGATGGTCGGTTATTCTTTGACCCATATTGACGGTGTAGTCAGATTTGGCTCACTTTATGAATATGTCGCATCATTCGGAATATTTAACGGTGCGGATGTCGGAAAAACCATAGACAATGGTTTGTATCTGCTGATTATTTATTTTTCCTGGTGCGCAGTGTTTTTATCGCTGTGGTACATGGGAAAAGTGATAAAAATGATGATCAACGCTTTTGGTGATAACCGCAATTTTCGCGTGCAATTATATCTTTTTACTCCGGTATCGCTGTTTTTTACCGGTTCGATATTTAGCCCGGAATATGCGTTTTTAATCGTCTGCCCGTTTATTTTGCGAAAAGCGTTAAATATACACCCTAAATAATTCGAGTTGCAGGAAGTGGGTGAGCGAGGAAAACCAACGCACATGCAGCTTGAAGTATGACGGGTATTACGAGGTAAAACATGTTGCTTAGCATAATCACTGTCGCGTTTCGTAACCTCGAAGGAATAGTCAAAACACACGCCTCGCTGGCGCATCTGGCGCAGGCGGACGATATCAGCTTCGAATGGATTGTTGTCGATGGCGGTTCCAATGACGGCACCCGTGAGTATCTGGAAAATCTCAATGGTATCTATAACCTACGCTTTGTCAGCGAGCCAGATAACGGTATCTACGACGCCATGAACAAAGGTATTGAAATGGCGCAAGGCAAGTTCGCGCTGTTTCTCAATTCAGGCGATATTTTTCATCAGGATGCCGCAAATTTTGTCCGTAAGTTAAAAGTGCAAAAAGATAACATGATGATCACCGGCGATGCGCTGCTGGATTTTGGCGACGGGCATAAAATTAAACGTAGCGCCAAACCGGGTTGGTATATTTACCACAGCCTGCCCGCCAGTCATCAGGCGATATTTTTCCCGGTGTCCGGCTTGAAGAAATGGCGTTATGACCTGGAATATAAAGTTTCTTCCGATTACGCGCTGGCGGCCAAAATGTATAAAGCCGGTTATGCATTTAAAAAACTCAATGGCCTGGTGTCTGAATTTTCTATGGGTGGGGTATCTACCACCAATAATATGGAATTGTGTGCTGACGCCAAAAAAGTCCAACGGCAGATATTGCACGTGCCTGGCTTTTGGGCTGAATTATCCTGGCATTTACGCCAACGTACGACCTCAAAGACGAAAGCCTTATATAACAAAAGCTGAATATAAGGGAAAATGATGCAGGATTTAAGTGGATTCTCGGTGCCGAAAGGGTTCCGGGGTGGCAACGCTATTAAAGTGCAATTGTGGTGGGCAGTACAGGCAACAATATTTGCCTGGTCGCCACAAGTATTGTATCGCTGGCGGGCATTTTTATTACGTTTATTCGGCGCAAAAATAGGAAAAAACGTAGTTATTCGTCCGTCAGTAAAAATTACCTATCCGTGGAAATTAACTTTAGGTGATTACGCGTGGGTCGGCGATGAGGTCAATTTATATACCCTCGGTGAAATAACCATTGGCGCACATTCGGTGATATCGCAAAAAAGTTATTTATGCACCGGGAGCCACGACCATGCAAGTCAACATTTCACCATTAACGCCACGCCTATTGTGATTGGCGAGAAATGCTGGCTGGCAACCGATGTCTTTGTTGCCCCTGGCGTCACGATCGGCGACGGCACCGTCGTGGGTGCGCGAAGCAGTGTTTTTAAATCGCTTCCGGCAAATGTGGTTTGCCGGGGGAACCCCGCAGTGGTGATACGCAAACGCGTTGAAACTGAATAAATTCAAAAAATACAGAGGAATAAGACATGTCAAAAGTCGCTCTCATCACCGGTGTAACCGGACAAGACGGTTCTTACCTGGCAGAGTTTCTGCTGGAAAAAGGTTACGAGGTGCATGGTATCAAACGTCGTGCATCGTCATTCAACACTGAGCGCGTGGATCACATTTATCAGGATCCGCACACCTGCAACCCGAAATTCCATCTGCATTATGGCGACCTGAGTGATACCTCCAACCTGACGCGCATTTTGCGTGAAGTGCAGCCGGATGAAGTGTACAACCTGGGCGCAATGAGCCACGTTGCGGTTTCTTTTGAGTCACCGGAATATACCGCAGACGTCGATGCGATGGGTACGCTGCGCCTGCTCGAGGCGATCCGTTTCCTCGGTCTGGAAAAGAAAACCCGTTTCTATCAGGCTTCCACTTCTGAACTGTACGGTCTGGTGCAGGAAATTCCGCAGAAAGAAACCACGCCGTTCTATCCGCGATCTCCGTATGCGGTTGCCAAACTGTATGCCTACTGGATCACCGTTAACTACCGCGAATCCTACGGCATGTACGCCTGTAACGGCATTCTCTTTAACCATGAATCCCCGCGCCGTGGCGAAACCTTCGTGACCCGCAAAATCACCCGCGCAATCGCCAATATCGCTCAAGGGCTGGAGTCGTGCCTGTACCTCGGCAATATGGATTCCCTGCGTGACTGGGGCCACGCCAAAGACTACGTAAAAATGCAGTGGATGATGCTGCAACAGGAACAGCCAGAAGATTTCGTTATTGCCACTGGCGTTCAGTACTCCGTGCGTCAGTTCGTGGAAATGGCGGCGGCACAGCTGGGTATCAAACTGCGCTTTGAAGGCACGGGTGTTGAAGAGAAGGGCATTGTGGTTTCCGTCACCGGGCATGACGCGCCGGGCGTTAAACCGGGTGATGTGATTATCGCCGTTGACCCGCGCTACTTCCGTCCGGCTGAAGTTGAAACGCTGCTCGGTGACCCGACCAAAGCGCACGAAAAACTGGGCTGGAAACCGGAAATCACCCTCAGAGAGATGGTGTCTGAAATGGTGGCTAATGACCTTGAAGCGGCGAAAAAACACTCTCTGCTGAAATCTCACGGCTACGACGTGGCGATCGCGCTGGAGTCATAAGCATGAGTAAACAACGCATTTTTATCGCTGGCCATCGCGGGATGGTCGGTTCCGCCATCAGGCGGCAGCTTGAACAGCGCGGTGATGTGGAGCTGGTATTACGCACCCGCGATGAACTGAACCTGCTGGACAGCCGCGCGGTGCATGATTTCTTTGCCAGCGAAAGCATTGACCAGGTCTATCTGGCGGCGGCGAAAGTGGGCGGTATTGTTGCCAACAACACGTATCCGGCAGATTTCATCTACCAGAACATGATGATTGAGAGCAATATCATTCAAGCCGCGCATCAGAACGACGTGAACAAACTGCTGTTTCTCGGATCGTCCTGCATCTACCCGAAACTGGCAAAACAGCCGATGGTAGAAAGCGAGTTGTTGCAGGGCACGCTGGAGCCGACCAACGAGCCTTATGCCATTGCCAAAATCGCCGGGATCAAACTGTGTGAATCTTACAACCGCCAGTACGGACGGGATTACCGCTCAGTCATGCCAACCAACCTGTACGGGCCACACGACAACTTCCAC
Organism: Escherichia sp. WS1118; assembly: GCF_046487695.1. Taxonomy (NCBI): domain Bacteria; kingdom Pseudomonadati; phylum Pseudomonadota; class Gammaproteobacteria; order Enterobacterales; family Enterobacteriaceae; genus Escherichia; species Escherichia sp. WS1118. Next base: position 48,326 of record NZ_JBJQIZ010000008.1, read on the forward strand.
CCGAGTAATTCGCATGTGATCCCAGCATTGCTGCGTCGCTTCCATGAGGCGACGGCACAGAATGCGCCGGACGTGGTGGTGTGGGGCAGCGGTACGCCGATGCGCGAATTTCTACACGTTGATGATATGGCGGCGGCGAGCATTCATGTCATGGAGCTGGCGCACGAAGTCTGGCAGGAGAACACCCGGCCGATGCTGTCGCACATTAACGTCGGCACGGGCGTTGACTGCACTATCCGTGAGCTGGCGCAAACCATCGCCAAAGTGGTGGGTTACAAAGGTCGGGTTGTTTTTGATGCCAGCAAACCGGATGGCACGCCGCGCAAACTGCTGGATGTGACGCGGCTGCATCAGCTTGGCTGGTATCACGAAATCTCACTGGAAGCGGGGCTTGCCAGCACTTACCAGTGGTTCCTTGAGAATCAAGACCGCTTTCGGGGGTAATGATGTTTTTACGTCAGGAAGACTTTGCCACGGTAGTGCGCTCCACACCGCTTGTCTCTCTCGACTTTATTGTTGAGAACAGTCGCGGCGAGTTTCTGCTTGGCAAAAGAACCAACCGCCCGGCGCAGGGTTACTGGTTTGTGCCGGGAGGGCGCGTGCAGAAAGACGAAATGCTGGAGGCCGCATTTGAGCGGCTGACGCTTGCGGAACTGGGGCTACGTCTGCCGATAACAGCAGGCCAGTTTTACGGTGTCTGGCAGCACTTTTATGACGATAACTTCTCCGGCTCGGATTTTACCACTCACTATGTGGTGCTCGGTTTTCGCATCAGAGTCGCGGAAGATGAGCTGTTACTGCCGGATGAGCAGCATGACAATTACCGCTGGCTGACGCCGGACGCGTTGCTCGCCAGTGACAATGTTCACGCTAACAGCCGCGCCTATTTTCTCTCTGAGAAGCGTGCCGGAGTACCCGGATTATGAAAATACTGGTCTACGGCATTAACTACTCGCCGGAGTTAACCGGCATCGGCAAGTACACCGGCGAGATGGTGGAATGGCTGGCAGCACAAGGTCATGAGGTGCGGGTCATTACCGCGCCGCCTTACTACCCGCAGTGGCAGGTGGGCGAGAACTATTCCGCCTGGCGGTACAAACGGGAAGAGGGGGCCGCCACGGTGTGGCGCTGCCCGCTGTACGTGCCAAAACAGCCGAGCACCCTGAAACGCCTGTTGCATCTCGGCAGTTTTGCCGTCAGCAGTTTTTTCCCGTTGATGGCGCAACGCCGCTGGAAGCCGGATCGCATTATCGGCGTGGTGCCAACGCTGTTTTGCACGCCGGGAATGCGCCTGCTGGCGAAGCTCTCTGGTGCGCGTACCGTGCTGCATATTCAGGATTACGAAGTGGACGCCATGCTGGGGCTGGGCCTTGCCGGAAAAGGCAAAGTGGCACAGCTGGCAACGGCGTTCGAACGTAGCGGACTGCATAACGTCGATAACGTCTCCACGATTTCGCGCTCGATGATGAATAAAGCCATCGAAAAAGGCGTGGCGGCGGAAAACGTCATCTTCTTCCCCAATTGGTCGGAAATCGCCCGTTTTCAACATGTTGCAGACGCCGATGTTGACGCCCTTCGTAACCAGCTTGGCCTGCCGGATAACAAAAAAATCATTCTTTACTCCGGCAATATTGGTGAAAAGCAGGGACTGGAAAACGTTATTGAAGCTGCCGATCGCCTGCGCGATGAACCGCTGATTTTTGCCATTGTCGGGCAGGGCGGCGGCAAAGCGCGGCTGGAAAAAATGGCGCAGCAGCGTGGACTGCGCAACATGCAATTTTTTCCGCTGCAATCGTATGACGCTTTACCCGCACTGCTGAAGATGGGGGATTGCCATCTGGTGGTGCAAAAACGCGGCGCGGCAGATGCCGTATTGCCGTCGAAACTGACCAATATTCTGGCGGTAGGCGGTAACGCGGTGATTACCGCAAAAGCCCACACCGAATTGGGGCAGCTTTGCGAAACCTTTCCGGGCATTGCGGTTTGCGTAGAGCCGGAATCGGTCGAGGCGCTGGTGGCGGGGATCCGTCAGGCGCTCCTGCTGCCCAAACACAACACGGTGGCACGTGAATATGCCGAACGCACGCTCGATAAAGAGAACGTGTTACGTCAATTTATAAATGATATTCGGGGATAATTATGGCGCAGTCGAAACTCTATCCAGTTGTGATGGCAGGTGGCTCCGGTAGCCGCTTATGGCCGCTTTCCCGCGTACTTTACCCCAAGCAGTTTTTATGCCTGAAAGGCGATCTCACCATGCTGCAAACCACCATCTGCCGCCTGAACGGCGTGGAGTGCGAAAGCCCGGTGGTGATTTGCAATGAGCAGCACCGCTTTATTGTCGCGGAACAGCTGCGTCAACTAAATAAACTCACCGAGAACATTATTCTCGAACCGGCAGGGCGTAACACTGCACCGGCCATTGCGCTGGCGGCGCTGGCGGCAAAACGTCATAGCCCGGAGAACGACCCATTAATGCTGGTGCTGGCGGCGGATCATGTGATTGCCGACGAAGATGCGTTCCGTGCCGCCGTGCGTAATGCCATGCCGTATGCCGAAGCGGGCAAGCTGGTGACCTTCGGCATTGTGCCGGATCTACCTGAAACCGGATATGGCTATATTCGTCGCGGTGAAGTGTCGGCGGGTGAGCAGGATACGGTGGCCTTTGAAGTGGCGCAGTTTGTCGAAAAACCGAATCTGGAAACCGCGCAGGCCTATGTGGCAAGTGGCGAATATTACTGGAACAGCGGTATGTTCCTGTTCCGTGCCGGACGTTATCTCGAAGAACTGAAAAAGTATCGTCCGGATATTCTCGATGCCTGTGAAAAAGCGATGAGCGCCGTCGATCCGGATCTCGATTTTATTCGTGTGGATGAAGAGGCGTTTCTCGCCTGTCCGGAAGAGTCGGTAGATTACGCGGTCATGGAACGCACGGCAGATGCCGTTGTTGTGCCGATGGATGCGGGCTGGAGCGATGTCGGTTCCTGGTCCTCTTTATGGGAGATCAGCGCCCACACCGCCGAGGGCAACGTTTGCCACGGCGATGTGATTAATCACAAAACTGAAAACAGCTATGTGTATGCCGAATCTGGCCTGGTCACCACCGTCGGGGTGAAAGATCTGGTGGTAGTGCAGACCAAAGATGCAGTGCTGATTGCCGACCGTAACGCGGTGCAGGATGTGAAAAAAGTGGTCGAGCAGATCAAAGCTGATGGTCGCCATGAGCATCGGGTGCATCGCGAAGTGTATCGTCCGTGGGGCAAATATGACTCTATCGACGCGGGCGACCGCTACCAGGTGAAACGCATCACCGTGAAACCGGGCGAAGGCTTGTCGGTACAGATGCACCATCACCGCGCGGAACACTGGGTGGTTGTCGCGGGAACGGCAAAAGTCACTATCGACGGTGATATCAAACTGCTTGGTGAAAACGAGTCCATTTATATTCCGCTGGGGGCGACGCATTGCCTGGAAAACCCGGGGAAAATTCCGCTCGATTTAATTGAAGTGCGCTCCGGCTCTTATCTCGAAGAGGATGATGTGGTGCGCTTCGCGGATCGCTACGGACGGGTGTAAACGTCGCATCAGGCGCTGTTTGTCGGATGCGGCGTGAAAGCCTTATCCGACCTACGGTTCGGGTTTGTAGGCCTGATAAGACGCGGCAGCGTCGCATCAGGCAATGAATGCGAAACCGCGATGTAAATAACGACAAAAACAAAATTGGCCGTTTCGGTCAGGGCCAACTATTGCCTGAAAAAGGGTAACGATATGAAAAAATTAACCTGCTTTAAAGCCTATGATATTCGCGGGAAATTAGGCGAAGAACTGAATGAAGATATCGCCTGGCGCATTGGTCGCGCCTATGGCGAATTTCTCAAACCGAAAACCATTGTGTTAGGCGGTGATGTCCGCCTCACCAGCGAAACCTTAAAACTGGCGCTGGCGAAAGGTTTACAGGATGCGGGCGTCGACGTGCTGGATATCGGCATGTCCGGCACCGAAGAAATCTATTTCGCCACGTTCCATCTCGGCGTGGATGGCGGCATTGAAGTTACCGCCAGCCATAACCCGATGGATTACAACGGCATGAAGCTGGTGCGCGAAGGGGCTCGCCCGATCAGCGGCGATACCGGACTGCGCGATGTCCAGCGTCTGGCAGAAGCCAACGACTTTCCTCCCGTCGATGAAACCAAACGCGGTCGCTATCAGCAAATCAATCTGCGTGACGCTTACGTTGATCACCTGTTCGGTTATATCAATTTCAAAAACCTTACGCCGCTCAAGCTGGTGATCAACTCCGGGAACGGCGCAGCGGGTCCGGTGGTGGACGCCATTGAAGCCCGCTTTAAAGCCCTCGGCGCACCGGTGGAGTTAATCAAAGTGCATAACACGCCGGACGGCAATTTCCCCAACGGTATTCCTAACCCGTTGCTGCCGGAATGTCGCGACGACACCCGCAATGCGGTCATCAAACACGGCGCGGATATGGGCATTGCCTTTGATGGCGATTTTGACCGCTGTTTCCTGTTTGACGAAAAAGGGCAGTTTATTGAGGGCTACTACATTGTCGGCCTGCTGGCAGAAGCGTTCCTCGAAAAAAATCCCGGCGCGAAGATCATCCACGATCCACGTCTCTCCTGGAACACCGTTGATGTGGTGACTGCCGCAGGCGGCACCCCGGTAATGTCGAAAACCGGACACGCCTTTATTAAAGAACGTATGCGCAAGGAAGACGCCATCTACGGTGGCGAAATGAGCGCCCACCATTACTTCCGTGATTTCGCTTACTGCGACAGCGGCATGATCCCGTGGCTGCTGGTCGCCGAACTGGTGTGCCTGAAAGGAAAAACGCTGGGCGAACTGGTGCGCGACCGGATGGCGGCATTCCCGGCAAGCGGTGAGATCAACAGCAAACTGGCGCAACCCGTTGAGGCGATTAACCGCGTGGAACAGCACTTTAGCCGTGAGGCGCTGGCGGTGGATCGCACCGATGGCATCAGCATGACCTTTGCCGACTGGCGCTTTAATCTGCGCTCCTCCAACACCGAACCGGTGGTGCGGTTGAATGTGGAATCACGCGGTGATGTGCCGCTGATGGAAGCGCGAACGCGAACTCTGCTGACGTTGCTGAACGAGTAATGTCGGATCTTCCCTTACCCTACTGCGGGTAAGGGGCTAAAAACAGGAACAACGATGACAAATCTAAAAAAGCGCGAGCGAGCGAAAACCAATGCATCGTTAATCTCTATGGTGCAACGCTTTTCAGATATCACCATCATGTTTGCCGGGCTATGGCTGGTTTGCGAAGTCAGCGGACTGTCATTCCTCTACATGCACCTGTTGGTGGCACTGATTACGCTGGTGGTGTTCCAGATGCTGGGCGGCATCACCGATTTTTATCGCTCATGGCGCGGTGTTCGGGCAGCGACAGAATTTGCTCTGTTGCTACAAAACTGGACGTTAAGCGTGATTTTCAGCGCCGGACTGGTGGCGTTCAATAATGATTTCGACACGCAACTGAAAATCTGGCTGGCGTGGTATGGGCTGACCAGCATCGGACTGGTGGTTTGCCGTTCATGTATTCGTATTGGGGCGGGCTGGCTGCGTAATCATGGCTATAACAAGCGTATGGTCGCGGTGGCGGGGGATTTAGCCGCCGGACAAATGCTGATGGAGAGCTTCCGTAATCAGCCGTGGTTAGGGTTTGAAGTGGTGGGCGTTTACCACGACCCGAAACCGGGTGGCGTTTCTAACGACTGGGCGGGCAATCTGCAACAACTGGTCGAGGATGCGAAAGCGGGCAAGATTCATAACGTCTATATCGCAATGCAAATGTGCGACGGCGCGCGAGTGAAAAAACTGGTCCATCAACTGGCGGACACCACCTGTTCGGTGCTGCTGATCCCCGACGTCTTTACCTTCAACATTCTCCATTCACGTCTCGAAGAGATGAACGGCGTTCCGGTGGTGCCGCTGTATGACACGCCACTTTCCGGGGTTAACCGCCTGCTAAAACGTGCGGAAGATATTGTGCTGGCGACGCTTATTCTGCTGCTGCTCTCCCCGGTGCTGTGCTGTATTGCGCTGGCGGTAAAACTCAGTTCACCAGGACCGGTTATTTTCCGCCAGACTCGCTATGGCATGGATGGCAAGCCGATCAAAGTGTGGAAGTTCCGTTCGATGAAAGTGATGGAGAACGACAAAGTGGTGACCCAGGCGACGCAGAACGATCCGCGCGTCACCAAAGTGGGGAATTTTCTGCGCCGCACCTCGCTGGATGAATTGCCGCAGTTTATCAATGTGCTGACTGGCGGGATGTCGATTGTCGGTCCGCGTCCGCATGCGGTGGCGCATAACGAACAGTATCGCCAGCTCATTGAAGGCTACATGCTGCGCCATAAAGTGAAACCGGGCATTACCGGCTGGGCGCAGATTAACGGCTGGCGCGGCGAAACCGACACGCTGGAGAAAATGGAAAAACGCGTCGAGTTCGACCTTGAGTACATTCGCGAATGGAGCGTCTGGTTCGATATCAAAATCGTTTTCCTGACGGTATTCAAAGGTTTCGTTAACAAAGCGGCATATTGATATGAGCTTACGTGAAAAAACCATCAGCGGCGCGAAGTGGTCGGCGATTGCCACGGTGATCATCATCGGCCTCGGTCTGGTGCAAATGACTGTGCTGGCGCGGATTATAGATAACCACCAGTTCGGTTTGCTGACTGTGTCGCTGGTGATCATCGCGCTGGCAGATACGCTTTCTGACTTCGGTATCGCTAACTCGATTATTCAGCGAAAAGAAATCAGCCACCTTGAACTCACTACGCTGTACTGGCTGAACGTCGGGCTGGGGATCGTGGTGTGCGTGGCGGTGTTTTTGTTGAGTGATCTCATCGGTGACGTGTTGAATAACCCGGACCTGGCACCGTTGATTAAAACATTGTCGCTGGCGTTTGTGGTGATCCCCCACGGGCAACAGTTCCGCGCGTTGATGCAAAAGGAGCTGGAGTTCAACAAAATCGGCATGATCGAAACCAGCGCGGTACTGGCGGGCTTTACTTTTACGGTGGTTAGCGCCCATTTCTGGCCGCTGGCGATGACCGCGATTCTCGGTTATCTGGTCAATAGTGCGGTGAGAACGCTGCTGTTTGGCTACTTTGGCCGCAAAATTTATCGCCCCGGTCTGCATTTCTCGCTGGCGTCGGTGGCACCGAACTTACGCTTTGGTGCCTGGCTGACGGCGGACAGCATCATCAACTATCTCAACACCAACCTTTCAACACTCGTGCTGGCGCGTATTCTCGGTGCGGGCGTGGCAGGGGGATACAACCTGGCGTACAACGTGGCCGTTGTGCCACCGATGAAGCTGAACCCAATCATCACCCGCGTGTTGTTTCCGGCGTTTGCCAAAATTCAGGACGACACCGAAAAGCTGCGCGTCAACTTCTACAAGCTGCTGTCGGTGGTGGGGATTATCAATTTTCCGGCGCTGCTGGGGCTAATGGTGGTGTCGAATAACTTTGTACCGCTGGTATTTGGCGAAAAGTGGAGCAGCATTATTCCGGTGCTGCAATTGCTGTGTATTGTGGGGCTGCTGCGTTCCGTGGGTAACCCGATAGGTTCGCTGCTGATGGCGAAAGCGCGGGTCGATATCAGCTTTAAATTCAACGTATTCAAAACCTTTCTGTTTATTCCGGCGATTGTTATTGGTGGGCAGATGGCGGGCGCAATCGGCGTCACGCTTGGCTTCCTGCTGGTGCAGATTATCAACACCATTCTGAGCTATTTCGTGATGATTAAACCGGTGCTAGGTTCCAGTTATCGCCAGTACATCCTGAGTTTGTGGCTGCCGTTTTATCTCTCGCTGCCGACGCTGGTGGTTAGTTCTGCGCTAGGCATTGTGCTGAAAGGGCAACTGGCGCTGGGGATGCTGCTGGCGGTGCAAATAGCCGCGGGCGTGCTGGCGTTTGTGGTGATGATTGTGCTGTCGCGCCATCCGCTGGTGGTGGAAGTGAAGCGTCAGTTTTGTCGCAGCGAAAAAATGAAAATGCTTTTACGGGCGGGGTGAATGGTTGTTTTCGGTTCCGGCAACGGTTGCCGGATGCGGCGTGAACGCCTTATCCGTCCTGGGGGGCTGGGCTTGGATCTTGTAGGCCTGATAAGACGCGTTAGCGTAGCATCAGGCACTGAATGCCGGATGCGGCGTGAACGCCTTATCCGTCCTACGGTTCTGTGCTCGGATCTTGTAGGCCTGATAAGACGCGTCAGCGTCGCATCAGGCACTGAATGCCGGATGCGGCGTGAACGCCTTATCCGTCCTGGGGGGCTGGGCTTGGATCTTGTAGGCCTGATAAGACGCGTCAGCGTCGCATCAGGCACTGAATGCCGGATGCGGCGTGAACGCCTTATCCGTCCTACGGTTCTGGGCTTGGATCTTGTAGGCCTGATAAGAGGCGTCAGCGTCGCATCAGGCACTGAATGCCGGATGCGGCGTGAACGCCTTATCCGTCCTACGGTTCTGGGCTTGGATCTTGTAGGCCTGATAAGACGCGTCAGCGTCGCATCAGGCACTGAATGCCGGATGCGGCGTGAACGCCTTATCCGTCCTACGGTTCTGTGCTCGGATCTTGTAGGCCTGATAAGACGCGTTAGCGTCGCATCAGGCAAAAAACGGCAACGAACACAACAAACACAGCCTCACCTGGCATCAAATTTATGAGGAAAAAATGAAATTACTTATTCTGGGCAACCACACTTGCGGCAATCGTGGCGACAGCGCCATCCTGCGTGGCTTACTTGATGCCATCAATATCCTCAATCCACATGCCGAAGTGGACGTGATGAGCCGCTATCCGGTCAGTTCTTCCTGGCTGCTCAACCGCCCGGTAATGGGCGATCCGCTGTTCCTGCAAATGAAACAACACAACAGCGCGGCGGGCGTTGTCGGGCGCGTTAAAAAAGTCCTCCGTCGCCGCTATCAGCACCAGGTATTGCTCTCGCGCGTCACCGACACTGGCAAGCTGCGTAATATCGCCATCGCCCAGGGATTCACCGACTTCGTGCGCTTGCTGTCAGGCTACGACGCCATTATTCAGGTCGGCGGATCGTTTTTTGTCGATCTCTATGGCGTGCCACAGTTTGAACATGCGCTTTGCACATTTATGGCGAAAAAGCCGCTGTTTATGATTGGTCACAGCGTCGGCCCCTTCCAGGATGAGCAATTTAACCAACTGGCGAACTATGTCTTTGGTCACTGCGACGCGCTGATCCTGCGCGAATCGGTCAGCCTTGATTTGATGAAACGCAGCAATATCACCACTGCAAAAGTTGAACATGGCGTCGATACCGCGTGGCTGGTCGATCACCACATTGAAGACTTCACCGCCAGCTATGCTGTTCAACACTGGCTGGATGTTGCCGCACAACAGAAAACGGTGGCAATTACCCTGCGCGAACTGGCACCGTTCGACAAACGTCTCGGCACCACCCAACAAGCGTATGAAAAAGCCTTTGCCGGGGTGGTCAATCGCATTCTCGATGAAGGGTATCAGGTGATTGCGCTCTCCACCTGTACGGGCATCGACAGCTATAACAAAGACGACCGCATGGTGGCGCTCAATCTGCGCCAGCACATCAGCGATCCTGCCCGTTACCACGTGGTGATGGATGAACTCAACGATCTGGAAATGGGCAAAATTCTGGGGGCCTGTGAACTCACCGTCGGTACGCGCCTGCACTCTGCCATTATCTCGATGAACTTTGCCACTCCGGCGATTGCCATCAACTACGAACATAAATCCGCCGGGATCATGCAACAACTGGGGCTACCAGAAATGGCGATTGATATCCGTCATTTATTAGACGGTAGCCTGCAAGCGATGGTTGCGGATACCTTAGGCCAGCTTCCGGCGCTGAACGCACGACTTAGCGAAGCCGTCAGTCGCGAACGTCAGATGGGAATGCGGATGGTGCAATCTGTGCTTGAACGCATTGGGGAGGCGAAATGAAGGTCGGCTTCTTTTTACTGAAATTTCCGCTGTCGTCGGAAACCTTCGTTCTTAACCAAATCACTGCGTTTATTGATATGGGCTTTGAAGTGGAGATTGTCGCGCTGCAAAAAGGCGACACACAAAACACCCACGCGGCATGGACGAAATACAACCTTGCTGCCAGAACCCGCTGGTTACAGGACGAACCTACGGGCAAAGTGGCGAAACTGCGCCACCGCGCCAGCCAGACCTTACGCGGCATTCATCGTAAAAATACCTGGCAGGCGCTCAACCTCAAACGCTATGGTGCTGAGTCGCGGAACCTGATTTTGTCTGCCATTTGCGGCCAGGTCGCAACACCATTTTATGCCGATGTCTTTATCGCTCATTTTGGCCCTGCGGGGGTAATCGCAGCAAAACTACGCGAACTGGGTGTCATTCGCGGCAAAATCGCTACTATCTTCCACGGCATTGATATCTCCAGTCGGGAAGTGCTCAACCACTACACTCCCGAATATCAGCAACTGTTCCGCCGTGGCGACCTGATGCTACCGATCAGCGATCTGTGGGCCGGAAGGCTGCAAAAAATGGGCTGCCCGAGGGAAAAAATTGCCGTATCGCGCATGGGCGTGGACATGACGCGCTTTAGCCCGCGTCCGGTGAAAGCGCCTGCAACGCCGCTGGAAATCATTTCCGTCGCACGCTTAACCGAGAAAAAAGGCCTGCATGTGGCGATTGAAGCCTGCCGTCAGTTGAAAGAGCAGGGCGTGGCATTTCGCTATCGCATCCTCGGCATTGGCCCGTGGGAACGACGCCTGCGCACCCTCATCGAACAATATCAACTGGAAGATGTGGTAGAGATGCCGGGCTTTAAACCGAGCCACGAAGTGAAAGCGATGCTAGACGACGCGGATGTTTTCCTGCTGCCTTCGGTAACGGGTGCGGACGGCGATATGGAAGGCATTCCGGTGGCGCTAATGGAAGCGATGGCGGTCGGCATTCCGGTGGTTTCTACTCTGCATAGCGGAATTCCTGAACTGGTGGAGGCCGATAAATCCGGCTGGTTGGTGCCTGAGAACGATGCTCGCGCACTGGCGCAACGACTGGCGGCGTTTAGCCAACTGGACACCGACGAACTGGCTCCGGTCGTCAAACGTGCTCGCGAAAAAGTCGAACACGATTTTAACCAGCAGGTGATCAATCGAGAACTCGCCAGCGTGCTGCAGGCTTTATAGAGGAGAACGTATGCCATTTAAAAAACTCTCCCGACGCACGTTCCTGACGGCAAGCTCGGTGCTTGCCTTCCTCCATACCCCTTTCGCCCGTGCAATTCCCGCTCAACAAAGCGTTAACATTAACGACTACAACCCTCACGACTGGATCGCCTCATTTAAACAAGCCTTCAGCGAAGGGCAAACGGTCGTCGTGCCTGCCGGATTGGTTTGTGACAATATCAACACCGGCATCTTCATTCCTCCTGGCAAAACGTTACACATCCTTGGAAGCCTGCGCGGCAACGGCAGAGGGCGATTTGTCTTACAGGACGGCAGCCAGGTGACAGGGGAGGAGAGCGGCAGTATGCATAACATCACCCTGGATGTGCGCGGCTCTGACTGCACCATCAAAGGGCTGGCGATGAGCGGCTTTGGTCCGGTAACGCAGATTTATATCGGCGGCAAAAACAAACGGGTCATGCACAACCTGACCATCGATAACCTGACCGTTAGCCACGCTAATTACGCCATCTTACGCCAGGGATTTCATAACCAGATAATCGGTGCCAACATCACCAACTGTAAGTTCAGCGACTTACAGGGCGACGCTATTGAATGGAACGTGGCGATTAACGACAGTGATATTTTGATATCCGACCATCTCATTGAGCGCATTAACTGTACCAACGGCAAAATCAACTGGGGCATCGGCATAGGCCTTGCGGGAAGTACCTACGATAATAATTATCCGGAAAACCAGGCAGTGAAAAACTTTGTCGTGGCGAATATCACGGGATCGGATTGTCGGCAACTGATCCATGTTGAAAATGGTAAACATTTTGTTATCCGTAATATCAAAGCTCGTAATATCACGCCGGATTTCAGTAAGAAAGCAGGTATTGATAACGCCACAGTTGCTATTTATGGTTGTGACAACTTTGTGATTGATAATATTGAAATGATTAATAGTGCCGGGATGTTAATCGGCTATGGGGTAATTAAAGGCAAATATCTCTCGATACCGCAGAATTTCCGGGTGAATGATATTCAACTGGATAATACTCATCTTGCTTATAAATTGCGCGGCATTCAAATCTCCGCCGGGAATGCTGTCTCCTTTGTGGCGCTGACTAACATTGAGATGAAGCGTGCGTCGCTGGAGTTACACAACAAGCCGCAACACCTTTTTATGCGAAATATCAATGTGATGCAGGAATCCTCAGTTGGACCCGCATTGAGCATGAACTTTGACATGCGCAAAGACGTTCGAGGCGTTTTTATGGCAAAGCGTAAAACGCTGCTTTCACTCACGAATATTCATGCCGTGAATGAAAAAGGGCAAAGCTCCGTCGATATCGACAGGATTAATCACCATATTGTTAATGTGGAGAAGATTAACTTTAGATTGCCGGAACGGAGGGAGTAGATTTGCGACCATTCCTGGAAAAATGGAGTCATACTTAGGAACAATGCTACTGCAATCCACAACGAAGCGGCGTAACATCACAAGTAATTCAGTAATCAATTCAGGGTAATTGATGCTGGCGAAAAAAATCGAACAAGCTATAATTCAGCAACCATTTTACAGGTGGATGAAATAATGACGAATTTAAAAGCAGTTATTCCTGTAGCGGGTCTAGGGATGCATATGTTGCCTGCCACTAAGGCGATTCCCAAAGAGATGCTACCGATCGTCGACAAGCCAATGATTCAGTACATTGTTGACGAGATTGTGGCTGCAGGGATCAAAGAAATCCTCCTGGTAACTCACGCGTCCAAGAACGCGGTCGAAAACCACTTCGACACCTCTTATGAATTAGAATCTCTCCTTGAACAGCGCGTGAAGCGTCAACTGCTGGCGGAAGTGCAATCTATCTGCCCGCCGGGCGTGACTATTATGAACGTGCGTCAGGGCGAACCTTTAGGTTTAGGCCACTCCATTTTGTGTGCGCGACCTGCCATTGGTGACAACCCATTTGTCGTGGTACTGCCAGACGTTGTGATCGACGACGCCAGCGCCGACCCGCTGCGCTACAACCTTGCTGCCATGATTGCGCGCTTCAACGAAACGGGCCGCAGCCAGGTGCTGGCAAAACGTATGCCGGGTGACCTCTCTGAATACTCTGTCATCCAGACCAAAGAGCCGCTGGACCGCGAAGGTAAAGTCAGCCGCATTGTTGAATTCATCGAAAAACCGGATCAGCCGCAGACGCTGGACTCAGACATCATGGCCGTTGGTCGCTATGTGCTTTCTGCCGATATTTGGCCGGAACTTGAACGCACTCAGCCTGGTGCATGGGGACGTATTCAGCTGACTGATGCCATTGCTGAACTGGCGAAAAAACAGTCCGTTGATGCCATGCTGATGACAGGTGACAGCTACGACTGCGGTAAAAAAATGGGTTATATGCAGGCGTTTGTGAAGTATGGACTGCGTAACCTAAAAGAAGGGGCGAAGTTCCGTAAAGGTATTGAGAAGCTGTTAAGCGAATAATGAAAATCTGACCGGGTGTAACGGTTGATAAGAAAATTATAACGGCAGTGAAGATTCGCAACAAAAGTAATTTGTTGCGAATCTTCCTGCCGTTGTTTTATATAAACCATCAGAATAACAACGAGTTAGCAGTAGGGTTTTAGTCAAAGTTTTCCAGGATTTTCCTTGTTTCCAGAGCGGATTGGTAAGACAATTAGCGTTTGAATTTTTCGGGTTTAGCGCGAGTGGGTAACGCTCGTCACATCGTAGGCATGCATGCAGTGCTCTGGTAGCTGTAAAGCCAGGGGCGGTAGCGTGGGTAATCAAATAATTAAGCGATGATATGCAGAGATTATTTTTTAAGAGAAAAGTTCCTACCGGTTTTTTTTATATGCTTGAAAAATATACGAATGTTGTTTTTCTAGCATTATTCACATTTTTAATGGCAAAAATTATTTCTACTGAAGATTTCGGTGTTATCAGTAATGCTGATGCAATAATAGCAATTATATCGATCTTTTCTTTTCAAGGATTGGAGCAATTAGTGCAAAGGGAAATTGTTAATGAGCAAAAAGACGAACCAAACATAATAGGAGCTGCGCTATTATTTAAAATTCCAGGAATTATTTTAGGACTTATAATTGCTTGGATATGGTCTATATGGATAGATGATTCGCGGCTAAGTGCATGTATATTAATATTTAGTGGATTAATTATCGCGCGGTCATTAACATTTTTTTCATCTTCTTTTATTGCAAAAGATAAATATTTAATTTTTACTCTAATAGGAATATGTACATATGTCTTATTTTTCTTTATTAAGATGTTTGTATTATATTACGCACCTTCTCTTTTTTACATAGCAATTGTCACTGTTACAGAAAATTTATTCTTAATTTTATTATATTACATATATGGATGTGATAAAGTAAGTTTCACAAATAAACTAGTAAAAAAATATATTAAAGTTTTTTATTACGAAGGGTTTTATTTAATACTGTCTGGGGCAATGGTTGTAATTTACACAAAGACAGACCAACTGTATATTGCAAAGTTTATGTCTTATACTGTATTGGCTAATTATGCAATAGCTCTCAAATTTTTAATGTTGTATATAGTGCCTAGTTCAATTTTTACATTGAGTTTTGTGCCAAAGTTAAATAAAAACAATAAAGAATACGCTAAAAACGTGCGTGTTATGCTATTAGGTTCATTGATTTTTGGTGTTGCATTTGCTTGTATTTGTGCAATGACTACACCTTTTTTGATAGAATTAATGTATGGAGAAAAATATAACTTGGCAGAGAGTTATATACTTGGTCTAAGTCTTGTCATTCCATTTTGTTTTATATTAAATTCGACTGGCCGCTATTTTGTAAATGAGGGGTTGGGAAAAATTGTATTCCAAAGAAATTTAATTGCACTATTGTATAATATCATAGGAGGGTATTTTCTGATCAAATATGGTGGTGCTTGGGGGGGAGTGGTTGCAATTGTATCAAGTTACGCTATCAGTGCGTTGATTGTTGTTTTTTGTGGTAGAAAATCTCGTAAGGTTTTATTAAGAGTGTTTATAGAAAATGAGAATAAATAATTTTATAATGCGACTTGGTTTGAATAAATATTTTGGTGATTTTGCAAGTTATGAAAATGTTATTTGTTTATATAATACAAGTATATCATCATTGAATGTTGGTGATGAAATTATAAATGCATCGGGTTTAGAACAGCTTAAAACTATATTTTCTACTGAGCAAGTCTATCATATGTCTACGCATGTTGGTTCAAAATCAATAGGGATCCATCATGCAAATTTATGCAAAGAAAGAATTGTTTGTGGTTCAAATCTTTTATGTGACACGATGTTCAGAAGTGCAAATTGGGAGTTAAGTCCTATCGATATATTAAAAATGAAAAAAGTAGTACTTATGGGAGTTGGATGGAATAAATATGGATCTCGTACATCTCGGTTTACCGCTAAATATTACAGGAAGCTTCTTTCAGATTCTGAAAGAATACATTCTGTTCGGGATGATTACACAAGGAAAAAATTAAATGAAATAGGGATTGATAATGTGATTAACACAGGCTGTCCGACTATGTGGATGTTCACTGGAGAGCATTGCGCTGCTATTAGAAAAGTAAAAGCAGATAGGGTTATTTTTACTTTGACAGATTATGACAAAGATTATAAAAACGATAAGTTATTAATTGAAATACTAAAAAGGAAATATGATAAAGTATATTTTTGGCCACAAGGATCAGGGGATCTTGATTATTTCCGTGAAATGAAAATCAATAATATTGAAGTAGTTCCACCCAGGCTTGATGAATATGATGCCTTGTTATCGAATAATGATATAGATTTTGTCGGTACTCGATTACATGGTGGAATTAGAGCGCTACAGTATAAAAACCGAGCACTAATTGTAGCTTTTGATAACAGAGCTATTGAAAAAGCAAAGGACTTCAATTTGCCTATAATAAATCGAGATTCTTTGGCTGAAAACTTATCAACTATGATAGATAATAATTATACAATTGATATCAAAATTAACGAGGAAAACATTCACAAGTGGAAGAGGCAATTCCAAAAATGAGAATTACGCAAGTTATACCAACTCTTTCAACAGGAGGAGCTGAGCAATTTGTAATATCCTTATCTAATGAGTTAAGTAAAAAAAATGATGTAACTTTAATCACCCTTTTTAAAATAAATGATGATATAATTAGAAAAAGGTTATCAGATAAAGTAACTCTCATTGAATTGAATGGTGAAATTAATAATAAAATATCAGTTTTACTTAAGTTAAATTCGGTTCTCATTAAAATTAAACATGATGTAATACATACTCATTTGAGTATCCCTTTTTATATTTTTCCATTTGCATTTTTTTGTAAAGATAAATATAGAGTGATACATACTATTCATAATATAGCGAGATATGATGCACCGAGGAAATTAGCTAAATACATTAACAAAGCATACTTCAAGATATGCAAAGCAATACCGGTTTCAATTTCAGATATAGTCTCTGAATCAGTTAAAAATTATTATAATCTTCAATATACAGAGATTATAAAAAATGGAACAGAGACTATAAGTGAAACAGTTAAATATGAAGAGGTCAAAAGGAGAGTAAATGAACTTAGAAAACAATATACTAATATTTTTTGTCATATAGCTAGAATGGATCCACAGAAAAATCATCGCTTATTAATAGACGTCTTAAAAAGAAATAAAGATTGTTATGTTATTTCCATGGGTGCAATTACACAAGATAATATAAAGTATGCTAAACACATAATGGATTATTCCCAAAAAATATCAAATTTTGAATATATAGGTGTTGTGGATAATGTATCTGATTATATAAAGTCTTCAGATGGGATTATTTTTAGCTCAGTTTATGAAGGTTTGCCTATATCTTTAATAGAAGGCATGTCTGTAGGAAAAATATGTATATCAACTCCAGCTGGTGGGATTGCTGATATATTAGATGATGAATGTGGAGTATTAGCTAATGATTTTTCTGAAGCGCAACTTGATATAGCAATAAAGAAGTTTATATCTTTTAGTGAATATGAAAAACAATATATGGAGTATAATATTCGTAATAGGTTTAAGAATGAGTTTTCAATTTCTATTTGCGCAGATAAATATAGCCAAATATATGAGAACAATAAATCATGATATTTTATTATATCCCTCTTTTCCCATTATTTTTGGGGTTGTTATATAACAATAAAGATATTTTTATAAGCAATTATTATTTATTTAAAAGTGAACGATTATTTCTTTGGATATTCTTACTATTCGTAATGATTTTAACTGGATTTAAAGGATATATTGATCCAGATTATGTTAACTATAAATTTTATTTTGATTTGATTCCGGAGTTCAGATATTTAGATAGTGCGAATCTATCTAGAATAAAATTGCTAACCTCGGACGTTGAACTATCAGTCGTATATGGTATGGCAATCCTGAAAAGCTTAGGATTAGGGTTTCAATACTATTACATTTTTAACTCATTATTTTTTGTCTTTTTAATAGCAAGATTATCAAGTTATTTTAAAGGTTATGAATGTGTTGTGGGCTTGGTGATATATTGTTTCTATATCCAACCCTTATTTATTCAGGTAAGATATCTCGTAGGTGTATTGTGTGGCTTAATTTGTTTAATGGATGTATACAAAAACAATAAGGTGACATTAAGATCTTTGATTTATTTTTTTGTTGGATTTTTATTTCATAAAGTAATAATATTTATCGTTCCATTAGTATTATTAAGGTTTATTTGGAAATATGTGGTGAGACATTTGTTCATCGCGTTTTTATTACCATGTATTTTCATTATTATCCCTATTGATTCTGTATTGCAATATACTTCTTTAATAAGTGATAGATATGTAAACTACTTGGTATCCAGCAGTGAGCAAAAGGAACTAGGAAGTGTTTTATCATTTATTGTACGAGAAGTACTGGCGGTGGCTATGCTTCTATTATTATTTATGGCAAATAACTACTCATTTGATAAAATCACCCAAACGAAGCAATCTAATGTATTAATTATGATTCTGCTGGCAATGTTGAGTACATGGGCTTTAGCATGGCAGTTTGGTATGTTATATAGAATTGCGCTATTATTTGAGTTTGGTTGGGTATTTTTTCTGATTCAAAAGAATGAACGATCAATAAATTTTGCGATATTTTTAATACTATTCATTTATATGATTATACGTCTTGTTACTGGATTATCAGAACTAAAACCATATGAATTTGCAGAGGGTTGGGCATACTAAATGAAAATATTAATTGATGCTTCTAACTTGAAGGTTGGAGGAGCAATACAAGTAAGTCTGAGTGTTATTAAGCAACTCTCCAGTGACAAATATAAAGGCCTGGACATTTATTATGTCGTAAGTGCAAATGTGTATAATCATGCAAAACAATTTTTAAAAAAAGACAATTTTGAAATCATTACTACAGATATAAAAACTATATTCCCATGGAATAAAGGAAGGAGAAGAATTAAAGAATTATCTGAGAGTTATGATGTAATATTTACCATTTTTGGGCCAACATATTGGGGCACTTGTGGGCCAAGACACTTAATAGGTTTTGCTAATCCTTGGATTGTTTCTCAGCATAGTATTGCTTATAAGAAATTGAATGTAATTAGAAGAACGTTTACGAAAATAAAGGTGGGGATACAAAGCTACTTATTGTGGGATCCGCTTAGTTATTATGTTACAGAAACTGAAGCAATAAGGATGTTGTTCATAAAAAAATTCAACTGTGATAATGATAAAATAAAAGTTGTTCCCAATTGTTTAAATTATGTTTTTAATGATCTTCATGCTGAAGAGATTAATGATAAATTTAATCTACGATCTCTTAAATGCATAAAGTTTGTGACGATAACCCATAATTATCCACATAAAAATTTATCAGTTATCCCAAGTGTCTACACTGAACTTCGAAAGTTAGGAGTAAACTGTAAATTTATAATCACCATTAACGAAAATGATTATGAAAAACAATCAGATATTTTTAAATCTGCTACGTTAAATTTAGGGCCGGTTAGTATAAATGATTGTCCAGCCATTTACAAATATTGTGATATTTTATTCTTACCAACATTGTTGGAATGCTTTACTGCAAGTTATCTTGAGTCAATGAAAATGCAGCTGCCAATTTGTACAAGTGATTTAGATTTTGCCAGAACGCTTTGTGGAAATGCAGCTGTTTATTTCAATCCATTAGATGCGAAAGATATAGCATACAAATTAAATAAAGTAATCAGTGATGATTGTTTGAAAAAAAAATTATTGCGAGCGGGGGATGAAGTAATAAAAAAATTCCCTGACCATATTTCAAGAGTCGAAAGTTATATATCAATTATTAATGGGATGAATTATGTTCAAAAATAAAAAGTTACTCATAACTGGCGGTACTGGATCGTTTGGAAATGCTGTACTCAATCGATTCTTAGACACTGACATTTCTGAAATTAGGATTTTTTCTCGCGATGAAAAAAAACAAGATGATATGCGAAAAAAATATAATAATCAAAAAATTAAATTCTACATTGGGGATGTTCGTGATTATAGAAGTATTCTAAATGCATCTCGTGGGGTCGATTATATTTATCACGCAGCTGCATTAAAACAAGTTCCCTCATGTGAATTTCACCCTATGGAGGCAGTAAAAACAAATGTGTTAGGTACTGAGAATGTTCTGGAAGCTGCGATAGCTAATGAAGTTAAACGAGTCGTTTGTTTAAGCACTGACAAAGCAGTATATCCCATCAATGCAATGGGAATCTCAAAAGCGATGATGGAAAAAGTAATGGTAGCCAAGTCACGTAATTTAGATAGCTCTAAAACCATCATTTGCGGAACTCGCTACGGAAATGTTATGGCATCTCGTGGTTCTGTTATTCCTCTTTTTGTTGATTTAATAAAAGCTGGAAAACCACTAACCGTTACCGATCCTAATATGACCCGGTTTATGATGACTCTTGAAGATGCTGTAGATCTAGTTCTTTATGCATTTGAACATGGTAATAATGGTGATATTTTTGTACAGAAGGCACCAGCAGCGACTATTGAAACGTTAGCAATTGCTCTGAAGGAACTATTGGATGTTAATGAGCACCCTGTTGTTATTATCGGCACTAGGCACGGTGAAAAGTTATACGAGGCGCTATTGAGCCGTGAGGAAATGATCGCAGCAGTTGATATGGGGGATTATTACCGTGTCCCGCCAGATCTACGTGACCTCAACTATGGTAAATATGTTGAGCATGGAGATTGTAGAATTTCAGAAATTGAAGACTATAACTCACATAATACAGAAAGATTAGATGTCAATGGAATGAAAGAATTATTACTTAAATTGCCTTTTATTCGAGCTTTGAGGGCTGGCGAGGCCTTTGAATTGGATTCATAACATGAAAATACTTATTACTGGTTCTAAAGGGTTTATTGCTCGTAATTTAATTTATCGCCTGCAGGAAGCAGGCTTTAAAGATTTAATTACTATCGACCGTGAGTCACCTTTGCAAGAGTTAGAGCAGGGACTCAAAATTGCTGATTTTATTTATCATCTTGCTGGTGTAAATAGGCCAAAGGAAGAACATGAGTTTCAGGAGGGAAATACTGATCTTACAAAATTAATTGTTGACTTTCTGCTTTGTAATGCAAAAAAGACTCCTATTATGCTTAGTTCCTCCATTCAGGCTGAATGTGATAACGCGTATGGAAAAAGCAAGGCATCGGCGGAAAAAATCATTCAACATTATGGTCATGTTAGTGGCGCAGAATATTATATCTATCGATTACCAAATGTGTTCGGCAAGTGGTGTCGACCAAATTACAACTCCTTTGTTGCAACTTTTTGTCATAGGATAGCAAATGATCAAGATATCATCATTCATGACCCAACAGCAGAGGTCGAGCTTGTTTATATTGATGATTTTTGTACTGATGCTATCAACTTATTAAATAACAAGTACGCGTCAGGTTTTAAAAATATAAAGCCGACGTATTCAATAACAGTGGGTGAGGTGGCAAATCTAATTTATAAATTTAAAGAAAGTAGACATACTCTTATTACGGAAAATGTTGGTCAGGGTTTTACGCGGGCATTATATTCAACTTGGCTTAGTTACTTGCAACCAGAGCAGTTCGTGTATGCAGTGCCTTCCTATAGTGATGAAAGAGGAGTGTTCTGCGAGGTCTTAAAAACCCATTCCTCTGGACAATTTTCATTTTTTACCGCACTTCCAGGAGTAACGCGTGGAGGGCACTATCATCATACAAAGAATGAAAAATTTATCGTTATTCGTGGAACAGCATGTTTTAGGTTTAAAAATGTTTTAACAGGAGAACGATATGAGATTAATGTTGCGTCAGATGAATATAAAATTGTAGAAACTGTGCCAGGTTGGTCCCATGATATTACTAATACAGGTCATGATGAATTAATCGTAATGTTGTGGGCGAATGAAGTATTTAATCGTGATCAACCAGATACTATAGCGAGAGTTTTATCGTGAAAAAATTGAAAGTCATGTCGGTTGTTGGGACCCGTCCAGAAATTATTCGACTCTCGCGTGTCCTTGCAAAATTAGATGAATATTGTGACCACCTTATTGTTCATACTGGCCAAAACTACGATTATGAGTTGAATGAAGTTTTTTTCAAAGATTTGGGTGTTCGCAAACCTGATTATTTTCTTAATGCTGCAGGTAAAAATGCAGCAGAGACTATTGGACAAGTTATCATTAAAGTTGATGAGGTCCTTGAACAGGAAAAACCTGAAGCCATGTTAGTTCTTGGCGATACTAACTCCTGTATTTCAGCAATACCAGCGAAGCGTCGGAGAATTCCGATCTTCCATATGGAGGCTGGGAATCGTTGTTTTGATCAACGCGTACCGGAAGAAACTAACAGAAAAATAGTTGACCACACCGCTGATATCAATATGACATATAGTGATATCGCGCGTGAATATCTTCTGGCTGAAGGTGTACCAGCCGATAGAATTATTAAAACCGGTAGCCCAATGTTTGAAGTACTCACTCATTATATGCCGCAGATTGATGGTTCTGATGTACTTTCTCGCCTGAATTTAAGACCCGGGGATTTCTTTGTGGTAAGTGCTCACAGAGAAGAAAATGTCGATACCCCTAAACAGCTTGCGAAACTGGCGAATATACTTAATACCGTGGCTGAAAAATATGATATTCCGGTAGTTGTGTCTACTCATCCGCGTACTCGTAATCGCATTAACGAAAATGGTATTCAATTCCATAAAAATATCTTGCTTCTTAAGCCATTAGGATTTCACGATTACAACCATCTGCAAAAAAATGCACGTGCTGTTTTATCGGATAGCGGGACTATTACAGAAGAGTCCTCCATTATGAACTTCCCTGCACTCAATATACGAGAAGCGCACGAACGCCCGGAAGGCTTCGAAGAAGGGGCAGTAATGATGGTCGGTCTTGAATCTGAGCGCGTTTTACAGGCATTAGAAATTATTGCAACACAGCCTCGTGGAGAAATACGCTTACTACGTCAGGTCAGTGACTATAGTATGCCAAATGTTTCAGATAAAGTTGTGCGTATTATCCATTCATATACTGACTACGTTAAACGGGTTGTCTGGAAGCAATACTAATGAAACTTGCATTAATCATTGATGATTATTTGCCCCATAGCACACGCGTTGGGGCTAAAATGTTTCATGAGTTAGGCCTTGAATTACTGAGCAGAGGCCATGATGTAACTGTAATTACGCCTGACATCTCATTACAAGCAATTTATTCTATTAGTATGATTGATGGTATAAAGGTTTGGCGTTTCAAAAGTGGACCTTTAAAGGATGTAGGTAAGGCTAAACGTGCCATAAATGAAACTCTTTTATCTTTTCGCGCATGGCGCGCATTTAAGCACCTCATTCAACATGATACATTTGATGGTATCGTTTATTATTCCCCCTCTATTTTTTGGGGCGACTTGGTTAAAAAAATAAAACAACGATGCCAGTGCCCAAGCTATCTGGTCCTAAGGGATATGTTTCCACAGTGGGTCATTGATGCAGGTATGTTGAAAGCCGGTTCACCAATTGAAAAATATTTTAGGTATTTTGAAAAAAAGTCATATCAGCAGGCTGGCCGGATAGGGGTAATGTCTGATAAGAATCTTGAGATATTTCGCCAGACCAATAAAGGTTATCCGTGTGAAGTTTTACGTAATTGGGCCTCAATGACTCCTGTGTCTGCCAACGATGATTATCATTCACTTCGTCAAAAATACGATCTAAAAGATAAAGTCATTTTTTTCTATGGCGGTAATATTGGGCATGCTCAGGATATGGCAAACTTAATGCGCCTTGCGCGTAATATGATGCGTTATCATGATGCTCATTTCCTGTTTATAGGGCAGGGTGATGAAGTTGAGCTGATAAAATCTCTTGCTGCAGAATGGAATTTAACTAATTTCACTCATCTACCTTCAGTGAACCAGGAAGAGTTTAAATTAATTTTATCTGAAGTTGATGTCGGCCTGTTCTCCCTTTCATCTCGCCATTCTTCACATAATTTTCCCGGAAAATTACTAGGGTATATGGTTCAATCAATCCCGATCCTTGGGAGTGTGAATGGCGGCAATGATTTAATGGATGTAATTAATAAGCACAGAGCCGGTTTCATTCATGTTAATGGTGAAGATGATAAACTGTTTGAATCTGCACAATTGCTTCTTAGTGATTCAGTTTTAAGAAAGCAGCTAGGTCAGAACGCTAATGTGTTGTTAAAGTCTCAATTTTCGGTTGAATCGGCGGCACATACTATCGAAGTCCGACTGGAGGCTGGAGAATGCGTTTAGTTGATGACAACATTCTGGATGAACTTTTTCGCACTGCAGCAAATTCTGAACGTTTGCGCGCTCATTATTTATTGCACGCATCTCATCAGGAGAAGGTTCAACGTTTACTTATTGCATTTGTACGCGACAGCTATGTTGAACCCCATTGGCATGAGTTACCGCATCAGTGGGAAATGTTTGTCGTCATGCAAGGGCAATTAGAAGTTTGTTTGTATGAGCAAAATGGTGAGATCCAAAAACAGTTTGTTGTTGGAGACGGTACGGGAATAAGCGTCGTGGAATTTTCCCCAGGAGATATACATAGTGTCAAATGCCTGTCACCAAAAGCCCTTATGTTGGAGATAAAGGAGGGGCCATTTGACCCACTCAAAGCTAAGGCTTTTCCTAAGTGGTTATAGGGCGATACACCACCGTTTATTCTTCTATCTTATTCTATACATGCTGGGTTACCATCTTAGCTTCTTCAAGCCGCGCAACCCCGCGGTGACCACCCCTGACAGGAGTAAACAATGTCAAAGCAACAGATCGGCGTCGTCGGTATGGCAGTGATGGGGCGCAACCTTGCGCTCAACATCGAAAGCCGTGGTTATACCGTCTCTATTTTCAACCGTTCCCGTGAAAAGACCGAAGAAGTGATTGCCGAAAATCCAGGCAAGAAACTGGTTCCTTACTATACGGTGAAAGAGTTTGTTGAATCTCTGGAAACGCCTCGTCGCATCCTGTTAATGGTGAAAGCAGGTGCAGGCACGGATGCTGCTATTGATTCTCTCAAGCCATACCTCGATAAAGGCGACATCATCATTGATGGTGGTAACACCTTCTTCCAGGACACCATCCGTCGTAACCGTGAGCTTTCTGCAGAAGGCTTTAACTTCATCGGTACCGGTGTCTCCGGCGGTGAAGAAGGTGCGCTGAAAGGTCCTTCCATTATGCCTGGTGGGCAGAAAGAAGCCTATGAACTGGTTGCGCCGATCCTGACCAAAATCGCCGCAGTGGCTGAAGACGGCGAGCCATGCGTTACCTATATTGGTGCCGATGGTGCAGGTCACTATGTGAAGATGGTTCACAACGGTATTGAATACGGCGATATGCAGCTGATTGCTGAAGCCTATTCTCTGCTTAAAGGTGGCTTGAACCTTTCCAACGAAGAACTGGCGCAGACCTTTACCGAGTGGAATAACGGTGAACTGAGCAGCTACCTGATCGACATCACTAAAGACATCTTCACCAAAAAAGATGAAGACGGTAAATACCTGGTTGATGTGATCCTAGATGAAGCGGCTAACAAAGGTACCGGTAAATGGACCAGCCAGAGCGCGCTGGATCTCGGCGAACCGCTGTCGCTGATTACCGAGTCTGTGTTTGCACGTTATATCTCGTCTCTGAAAGATCAGCGTGTTGCCGCGTCTAAAGTTCTCTCTGGTCCGCAAGCGCAGCCAGCAGGCGATAAAGCTGAGTTTATCGAGAAAGTTCGTCGTGCGCTGTATCTGGGCAAAATCGTTTCTTATGCTCAGGGCTTCTCTCAGCTGCGTGCAGCGTCTGAAGAGTACAACTGGGATCTGAACTACGGCGAAATCGCGAAGATTTTCCGTGCTGGCTGCATTATCCGTGCGCAGTTCCTGCAGAAAATCACCGATGCATATGCCGAAAATCCGCAGATCGCTAACCTGCTGCTGGCTCCTTACTTCAAGCAAATTGCCGATGACTACCAGCAGGCGCTGCGCGATGTCGTCGCTTATGCAGTACAGAACGGTATCCCGGTTCCGACCTTCGCCGCTGCGGTTGCCTATTATGACAGCTACCGTGCCGCTGTTCTGCCTGCGAACCTGATCCAGGCACAGCGTGACTATTTCGGAGCACATACTTATAAGCGTATTGATAAAGAAGGTGTGTTCCATACCGAATGGCTGGATTAATCTGATTTAATCAACAATAAAATTGAGGCCCGGCGTATATTGTGCCGGGTTTTTTTTGCCAATTATCTTATAGACTAAATTTCACTGCTTAATATTAACTTAATAAATATCAGCTATTCTTATAAAGAAATTCTGAATTGTTTTTCGTTGCGTTGACCATCTGACAACGTAGCGTTAAAACTTTTAACTCTTATCAGGATGCTAAAAACATCATGATTCACAGTTAAGTTAATTCTGAGAGCATGAAATGAAAATTACCATTTCCGGTACTGGCTATGTAGGCTTGTCAAACGGGCTTCTAATCGCACAAAATCATGAGGTTGTGGCATTAGATATTTTACCGTCACGCGTTGCTATGCTGAATGATCGGATATCTCCTATTGTTGATAAGGAAATTCAGCAGTTTTTGCAATCAGATAAAATACACTTTAATGCCACATTAGATAAAAATGAAGCCTACCGGGATGCTGATTATGTCATCATCGCCACTCCAACCGACTATGATCCTAAAACTAATTATTTCAATACATCCAGTGTAGAATCAGTAATTAAAGACGTAGTTGAGATAAATCCTTATGCGGTTATGGTCATCAAATCAACGGTTCCCGTTGGTTTTACCGCAGCGATGCATAAGAAATATCGTACTGAAAATATTATTTTCTCTCCGGAATTTCTCCGTGAAGGTAAAGCTCTTTACGATAATCTCCATCCTTCACGTATTGTCATTGGCGAGCGTTCAGAACGCGCAGAACGTTTTGCTGCGTTGTTACAGGAAGGCGCGATTAAGCAAAATATCCCGACCCTGTTTACCGACTCCACTGAAGCAGAAGCGATTAAACTGTTTGCTAATACCTATCTGGCGATGCGCGTAGCATACTTTAATGAACTGGATAGCTATGCAGAAAGTTTAGGTCTGAATACTCGTCAGATTATCGAAGGTGTTTGTCTCGATCCGCGTATTGGCAACCATTACAACAATCCGTCGTTTGGCTATGGTGGTTATTGTCTGCCGAAAGATACCAAGCAGTTACTGGCGAACTACCAGTCTGTGCCGAATAACCTGATCTCGGCAATTGTCGATGCAAACCGCACGCGTAAAGACTTTATTGCCGATGCCATTTTGTCACGCAAGCCGCAAGTGGTGGGTATTTATCGTCTGATTATGAAGAGCGGTTCAGATAACTTCCGCGCGTCTTCCATTCAGGGGATTATGAAACGTATTAAGGCGAAAGGCGTTGAAGTGATCATCTACGAGCCGGTGATGAAAGAAGACTCATTCTTCAACTCTCGTCTGGAACGTGATCTCGCCACCTTCAAACAACAAGCCGACGTCATTATTTCCAACCGTATGGCAGAAGAGCTTAAGGATGTGGCAGATAAAGTCTACACCCGCGATCTCTTTGGCAGCGACTAACATCCTGTTATCAGGGCGATTTTCGCCCTGATTGTCTTATGTTTCCTTTGTAATAATTCATTATTTTTATCATTTATCCTATAGCATTCATGGCGATTATCGCTAAACTATGGCGACTTAAAATTATTTTGTCCGTTAGGGTAATGATGAGAGTAGAAAATAATAATGTTTCTGGGCAAAACCATGACCCGGAACAGATTGATTTGATTGATTTACTGGTCCAACTATGGCGTGGCAAGATGACTATCATCATTTCTGTCATTGTGGCTATTGCCCTGGCTATAGGGTATCTGGCCGTTGCCAAAGAAAAGTGGACTTCAACAGCTATCGTTACTCAACCTGATGTGGGACAAATCGCTGGTTATAACAATGCCATAAATGTGATTTATGGTTCGGCAGCGCCGAAAGTGTCTGAGATCCAGTCGATGTTAATTGGTCGTTTCAGCACGACATTTTCTGCATTAGCAGAAACGCTGGATAATCAGGAAGAACCTGAAAAACTGACCATTGAGCCTACCGTTAAAAATCAGTCATTACCTTTAGCGGTTTCTTATGTTGGTGAAACACCTGAAGGTGCGCAGAAACAGCTGGCGAAGTATATCCAGCAAGTTGACGACCAGGTAAATGAAGAACTGGAACAAGACCTGAAAGACAACATCGCGCTGCAAATGAAAAAATTGCAGGATTCTCTGAAGACGCAGGAAGTGGTCGCTCAAGAACAGAAAGATCTGCGTATCCGTCAGATTCAGGAAGCGTTGCAGTATGCGAATCAGGCGCAGGTGACAAAGCCGCAGATTCAACAGACACAGGACGTAACCCAGGATACTATGTTCCTTTTGGGGAGCGAAGCGCTGGAGTCGATGATTAAGCACGAAGCGACCCGTCCGTTGGTGTTCTCATCAAACTACTATCAGACTCGTCAAAACCTGCTGGATATCGACAATCTTGACGTTGATAAACTTGATATTCATGCTTACCGCTATGTAATGAAACCGACGTTACCTATTCGTCGCGATAGCCCGAAAAAGGCAATTACCTTGATTCTGGCAGTGCTGCTGGGCGGCATGGTTGGCGCGGGGATTGTGCTTGGGCGTAACGCGCTGCGTAATTACAACGCGAAATAATATTATTGTGCATTTAAGAGAAACGGGCAGGGTGGTGACACCATGCCCGTTTTTTTGCCGGATGCGATGCTGGCGCATCTTATCCGGCCTACGTGTGTTGAGATAATGTGTAGGCACGATAAGCTTGCGCATCGGGCAATGGCTCCGGATGCGACAACAACATCGCATCCGCTGACCTCGCAACTCACTGATGCCGTTTACGCAGGTTCTCAATCACCGTTGTTAAATCCAGATCCTGATCCTGCAACAACACCAGCAGGTGATACATCAAATCAGACGCCTCGTTGGTCAGTTCAAAGCGGTCATGTACCGTTGCTGCCAGTGCGGTTTCCACGCCTTCTTCGCCCACTTTCTGCGCAATGCGTTTAGTGCCGCTGGCATACAGTTTGGCGGTGTAGGAGGTTTCCGGGTCGGCAGATTTACGTTCGGCGAGCAGTTGTTCCAGTTGATGCAGGAACAGCCACTGGTGAGCGGTATCGCCGAAGCAGCTGCTGGTGCCTTTGTGGCAGGTTGGCCCGATGGGATTCGCCAGCACCAGTAACGTGTCGTTGTCGCAGTCCGGCGCAATATTTACTACGTTGAGGAAATTACCCGACGTTTCGCCTTTGGTCCACAGTCGCTGTTTAGTGCGCGAGAAGAAGGTGACTTTGCCGCTTTCGATGGTTTTGTCTAAGGCTTCCGGGTTCATATAGCCCAGCATTAGCACTTCGCCAGATACCGCGTGTTGCACAATCACCGGCATCAGTCCGTCGGTTTTTTCCCAGTCCAGTTCGCGACGTTGTTGTTCTGTTAACATATCCTGATCTCCACGCCCTGTGTTGCCAGGTACGCTTTTAATTCACCAATATTGATTATTTGTTTGTGGAATACGGAAGCAGCCAGCGCACCGTCAACGTCGGCATCGCGGAAGGCTTCCAGGAAGTGTTCCATGGTGCCCGCGCCACCGGAGGCAATCAGCGGGACGTGGCAAACTTCACGCACTTTTTTCAGCTGTTCGAGGTCGTAACCGTTACGCACGCCGTCCTGATTCATCATGTTGAGGACGATTTCTCCGGCACCGCGTTTTTGCACTTCCTGCACCCAGTCGAGTGTTTCCCACTGAGTGACGCGGGTGCGGCTTTCATCGCCGGTATATTGATTCACATGATATTTACCGGTTTCGGCGTCGTACCAGGTATCAATACCGACCACAATACACTGCACGCCAAAGCGATCCGCCAGGCGAGTAATTAACGTCGGGTCCGCCAGCGCAGGAGAGTTGATGGAAATTTTATCCGCGCCAAAGGAAAGAATTTTCGCGGCATCTTCCAGAGACTTAATCCCACCCGCCACACAAAACGGAATGTCGATCACTTCCGCCACGCGAGATACCCAGCTTTTATCTACCACACGGCCATCGCTGGAAGCGGTGATATCGTAGAACACCAGTTCGTCTGCACCTTCTTCGGCGTAACGTTTTGCCAGCGGCACGATATCGCCAATGATTTCATGGTTGCGAAACTGTACGCCTTTCACCACCTGACCATCACGAACGTCGAGACATGGAATTATGCGTTTTGCCAGCATGCGATAGCCTCCTTCACGGTGAATTTACCTTCCAGTAATGCCCGACCAACTATTACGCCGCGCACGCCAGTACCTCGCAGGGCAGCAACATCGTTAATGTCGCCAATGCCGCCGGAGGACTGAAATGCCACCTGCGGGTATCTGGCGCACACTTCTTCATATAAAGAGACGTTAGAACCTGCCAGCGTGCCGTCGCGCGAGATATCGGTACATAGCACATGTTTCAGGCCGACGGGAAGATAGGTTTCCACCAGTTGTTCCAGTGAAACGCCCGAGTTCTCTTGCCAGCCGCTGACCGCCACCTGCTTGTTGCCTTGCTCGTCAATACGGACATCCAGCGCCAGTACTAAGGCATCAGCACCAAAACGTTCAAACCAGCCTTTCACCATTTCTGGTGATTTCACCGCGGTGGAGCCAACCACCACGCGTGCAACGCCCGCTTCCAGTAACGTCGCTACGTCTTCTTCACTACGCACACCGCCGCCAACCTGCACCGGGACGTTAACGCCCGCGACCAGGGTTTTAATCAGCGGGATTTGACGCTTAGCCGGATCTTTTGCCCCGGTCAGATCCACCAGGTGCAACACTTCGGCACCTTGCGCAGCGTAATCCTGTAAGCGTGGCAGCGGGTCGTTACCGTAATCGCGTTGTTTGCCGTAATCGCCCTGATGGAGACGCACCACGGTGCCGTCGATTAAATCTAATGCCGGAATAATCATCACATCTCCAGGAAGTTTTTCAGCAACTTAGCGCCAGCAGCACCAGAACGCTCCGGGTGGAACTGCACGCCGTAGAAGTTATCTTTTTGTACTGCCGCGGTGAACGGTTCGCCGTAATTACACTGGGCGATGGTCCACGGATTGACTGGCATTGCGTAGCTGTGAACAAAGTAAAAGTACGCGCCGTCTTCAATCCCCTGAAACAGGCGGTTGCCTGCCTGCGGGTAAACGCGGTTCCAGCCCATATGTGGCAGCGGCAGACCAAAGTCGGTCATTTTCGGCACGTCTTCATCGATGATGCCCAGCAAATCGACGCCGTTGCTCTCTTCGCTGCGCCGCCCCAGCAGTTGCATCCCTAAGCAGATGCCCAGCACCGGTTGGGTACAGGCTTTGATGAGATCAAACAACTCGCGCTCACGCACCTGGTCCATCGCCGCTTGCGCGGTGCCAACGCCGGGTAAAAACAGTTTATCGGCCAGCAACACGACGTCCGGGTCACGGCTGACTTTGGGTTCATAACCGTGACGCGCAATGGCTGACTTCACCGAGTTCAAATTGGCGCAGCCGGTATCAAGGATCACCACGTTCATTACAGCACTCCTTTCGACGAGGGCAGGGTGTCGCCTTCCACGCGGATGGCCTGGCGCAGGGTACGACCAAAGGCTTTGAACAGGCTCTCTACACGGTGGTGATCGTTTTTACCTTTGGTTTTCAGGTGTAGCGTCACGCCCATGGTGTATGAAAGCGAACGGAAGAAGTGCTCGATCATCTCGGTGCTGAGATCGCCCACGCGCTGGTAGGTAAATTCAGCTTTATATTCCAGGTGCGGGCGACCAGAGATATCCAGCGCGCAGCGGGCAAGGCATTCGTCCATCGGCAGTACAAAACCAAAGCGGCAAATACCGCGTTTGTCGCCAAGTGCTATTTTTAACGCTTCGCCCAGCGCCAGACCGGTATCTTCGACAGTGTGGTGATCGTCGATATAGAGGTCGCCTTTAACGTTGATTTCCATACGGAAACCGCCGTGAGTGGCAATCTGATCCAGCATGTGATCAAAGAAGCCAACGCCGGTATTAATCTTGCTGCCACCCTCGCGATCCAGCCACACCTGAACGTCAATCTGCGTCTCTTTGGTGTTGCGCACCACGTGGGCATAACGATCGCGTTTCGTGAGTTGCTCGCCAATCATCGGCCAGTTCAGGGCTTCGCGGTCGTAGCGTAAACCATTAATGCCCATGTTTTCCGCCAGTTGAATGTCGGTCGCGCGATCGCCAATCACATAACTGTTGGCGCGATCCATCGCTTGTTCAGCCAGATAACGCTCCACCAGTTTTACTTTCGGCTTACGGCAGTCGCACTCATCGGCGGGCAGGTGCGGACAAATCAGCACTTCATCAAACTGCACGCCTTGCGAGGTGAAGATCTGCATCATCAGGTTGTGCGGGCCTTCGAAATCCGCCTGCGGGAAACTTTGTGTTCCAAGACCATCCTGATTAGTGATCATCACCAGCTTGTAGCCCGCTTTTTGCAGCCTCAGCAGCTCCGGGATCACGCCAGGTTCAAAGGCGAGTTTGTCAAAACGGTCCACCTGAAAATCACTCGGCGGTTCGCTAATCAGGGTTCCATCGCGATCGATAAAAAGATACTTCTGACTCATCAAACTTGCTCCGCACGTAAGGCGTCAATGACGCGCTGGCTTTCTTCACGGGTTCCGACGGTAATTCGCAGGCAGCCGCTTAAAGAGGGTTGTTTATTCTGATCACGTAAGATAATGCCCTGATCCCACAAAGATTTAAACACTGCGCTGGAGGCTTTAAAGCGCGCCAGAATGTAGTTGGTTTCGGAGTCGAAAACCTGCTCCACGCAGGGGATCTCTTGCAGTGCGGCAATCAGGTATTCGCGTTCTGCAATAATTTGCGCCACCCGTTCGCGCATGGCGACGATTCCCTGCGGGCTTAACGCCTGTGCGGCAATGTCGGCAACCGGCGTCGAGAGCGGGTAGGGGGCGATCACTTTCATCAGCAGGTTGATGACTTCTTCGTTTGCCAGCGTAAATCCGCAACGAAGCCCCGCCAGAGCAAAAGCTTTCGACAGTGTGCGCAAAATAGCCAGGTGCGGATATTCCGCCAGCCAGCCAGCTAACGATGCCTGCGGGCAAAACTCGATATAAGCTTCATCGGCAACCACAATCGCCTTACCGCGGGTTAACTCCAGCAGGGTGCGAAAATCCTGCGGATTGATCAGTTGCCCGGTGGGGTTGTTGGGGCTGCAAACATAGACCACTTTTACGCCGTCCAGCTTGTCGGAAATGCCCTGTAAGTCCAGTTGCCAGTTGTCCAGCGTCGGCACTGTGCGGCACTCGACGCCAATGGTTTCAGCGCTGACGCTGTACATGCCGTACGTTGGCGGGCAGTAGAGGATGGCGTCTTTACCCGGTTCGCAAAAAGCGCGAATCAGCAGTTCAATGCCTTCGTCCGCGCCACGGCTGACCAGCACCTGTTCCGGTTTTACGCCTGCATATTGCGCGTAATTTTCAATCACCGCTTTTGGCTGACATTCCGGATAGCGGTTGAGCGTTTGTTGAGTGAGCTGAAACTCCACGGCAGTGGGGTATTCGTTGGCGTTCAGCCAGACATCGCCGTTACCGCCCAGACGACGCGCTGACTGATACGGCGTCAGGTTGCGGACGTTTTCACGCGCTAAATCGGTAATAGTCACGGTGCTCATGCTTGCTCCTTAAGGGCGTTAACACGCAAAGTAACGGCATTTTTGTGGGCGGTCAGGCGCTCGGCGGCAGCCAGTGTTTCAATGGTCGACGCCAGCGCGGAGAAACCTTCTTTCGAGAGTTCCTGCACGGTCATGCGCTTCTGGAAATCCGCCAGCCCGAGGCTGGAACAGGTGGCGGTGTAACCGTAAGTCGGCAGAACGTGGTTAGTGCCGGAGGCGTAATCACCTGCCGATTCCGGTGACCAGTCACCGAGAAATACCGAACCGGCGCTGGTGATGCCATCGACCAGTTCGCGGGCGTTGCGGGTCTGAATGATCAGGTGCTCCGGGCCGTACTGGTTGGAGATCTCCACGCACTGCGCTAAATCTTTAGTCACGATCAGGCGGCTGGCGTTCAGTGCCTGGCGGGCGGTTTCGGCACGCGGCAGTTCTGCCAGTTGGCGTTCGACGGCCTCGGCAACGCGACGCGCCATATCGGCGTCGGGGGTCAGTAAAATTACCTGTGAGTCAGGGCCGTGTTCAGCCTGAGAAAGCAAATCAGAAGCCACGAAATCCGGCGTAGCGCCGCTGTCAGCAATCACCAGCACTTCCGACGGGCCTGCGGGCATATCGATCGCCGCACCGTCCAGACGCTGGCTTACCTGGCGTTTTGCTTCGGTGACAAAGGCGTTACCCGGCCCGAAGATTTTGTCCACTTTCGGCACAGATTCCGTACCAAACGCCAGCGCGGCAATGGCCTGTGCGCCGCCGACGTTAAACACGTCCTGCACACCGCACAGCTGCGCCGCATAAAGGATCTCATCGGCAATCGGCGGCGGTGAGCACAGCACCACTTTTTTACAGCCCGCAATACGCGCCGGAGTTGCCAGCATTAATACCGTTGAGAAGAGCGGGGCGGAGCCGCCAGGAATATACAAACCCACTGAAGCCACCGGGCGCGTAACCTGCTGGCAACGCACGCCTGGCTGCGTTTCTACATCTACCGGCGGCAGTTTTTGCGCAGTGTGGAAGGTTTCAATATTCTTTACTGCCACCGCCATCGCCTGTTTTAGCTCGTCGCTCAGGCGTTCGCTGGCGGCGGCGATCTCATCAGCAGACACCTTCAGCGCGGTAACCGTGGTTTTATCAAACTTCGCGCTGTATTCCCGCAGGGCATCATCGCCACGCATTTTCACGTTATCGAGAATATCGTTAACAGTGCGGGTAATGCTTTCAGAGGCGGAGATCGCCGGGCGCATTAACAGCTGGCGTTGTTGCTCCGCAGTACAGCTATTCCAGTCAATGATTGTGTTAAAGCTCATGGCGATCACTCCATCATCTTCTCAATCGGCAGGACCAGGATTGAACTGGCACCCAGCGCTTTCAGTTTTTCCATCGTTTCCCAGAACAGGGTTTCGCTGCTGACCATGTGCATCGCTACGCGTTGTTGATCACCCGCCAGCGGTAGAATGGTTGGGCGTTCGGCACCTGGCAGCAGGGCGATGACTTCATCCAGTCGGTCGGTCGGTGCGTGCATCATGATGTATTTTGATTCGCGCGCCTGGATC
This sequence comes from Escherichia sp. WS1118, assembly GCF_046487695.1. NCBI lineage: Bacteria > Pseudomonadati > Pseudomonadota > Gammaproteobacteria > Enterobacterales > Enterobacteriaceae > Escherichia > Escherichia sp. WS1118. The sequence continues at coordinate 83,416 of NZ_JBJQIZ010000008.1, forward strand.
ACGCCCTGAATACGCGTCAGCAGTTTGTCGATCAGTTGCTGTTTGGATTCTTCCATTTCGCCATCGCGTTGGATCAGGCAGGCTTTCGAGCGGTAGATAACTTCGACTTCGCGCAGGCCGTTAGCTTCCAGCGTGGCACCGGTGGAAACCAGATCGCAAATCGCATCCGCCAGTCCGGCGCGCGGCGCAACTTCGACAGAACCGTTCAGTAAGCAGGATTTAAAAGAGATACCTTTCTGGTCGAGATAACGCTTGAGCAGGTGAGGATAAGAGGTGGCGATACGTTTACCGTTTAAGGAGAGCGGGCCGTCCCAGGCTTCATCAACCGGCGTTGCCAGCGAAAGGCGGCAGCCGCCGAAATCCAGACGACGCAAGGTAAAGTAGCGCGGATCTTCACCCTGGGCGCGGCGGTTAAGCAGCTCTTCTTCCAGCACGTTTTCGCCGATAATCCCAAGGTCTACCACGCCGTCCATTACCAGACCGGGAATGTCATCGTCACGCACGCGCAGAATATCAATCGGCATGTTTTCTGCCATCGCGATCAGGCGCTGGGTGTGAAGATTGATTTTAATGCCACAGCGCGCCAGTAATTCGCGTGAGTCATCACTTAAACGGCCGGATTTCTGCATAGCTATGCGTAAACGAGTGTTGTCTGTCATTTTCTTATTCCTCTTTAAACCTGTCTGAACCGTTAACAACCGCGCAATAAAAAAGCCCCCGGAAGGTGATCTTCCGGGGGCTTTCTCATGCGTTCATGCACCACTGGAAGATCTGAATGTCTTCCAGCACACATCGCCTGAAAGACTAGTCAGGATGATGGTGATGATGGTGGTGTTTAAATTGAACGCGTGTCATAAAAGTCTCTGTGAATGTTTATTCAACTGATGTCTTTTAACCTAAACCACTTTCACGTTAGAAAGCAAGGGCTTTTTTATATATTTTATGGCGATAGATTTGTTTAATGAATGAGCGGGGAAAGAAGGGGGCTAAGAGGACTGTCCTCTAACTTGACAGCACCAAAAAGAGCAAAGTCTGATTTTTCGTCTCGCTGACAATGTCTTGATCTACAAACTAATTAATAAATAGTTAATTAACACCCATCATTGTACAATGAACTGTACAAAAGAGGAGATTGACATGCGTACAATTAGCTACAGCGAAGCGCGTCAGAATTTGTCGGCAACAATGATGAAAGCCGTTGAAGATCATGCACCGATCCTTATTACTCGTCAGAATGGAGAGGCTTGTGTTCTGATGTCACTCGAAGAATACAACTCGCTGGAAGAGACGGCTTATCTACTGCGTTCCCCCGCTAACGCCCGGAGATTGATGGACTCAATCGATAGCCTGAAATCAGGCAAAGGAACAGAAAAGGACATTATTGAGTGAAACTAATCTGGTCTGAGGAATCATGGGATGATTATCTGTACTGGCAGGAAACAGATAAGCGAATTGTTAAAAAGATCAATGAACTTATCAAAGATACCCGCAGAACACCATTTGAAGGTAAGGGGAAGCCAGAACCCCTGAAACATAATTTGTCAGGCTTCTGGTCCCGACGCATTATAGAGGAACACCGTCTGGTATACGCGGTTACTGATGATTCACTGCTCATTGCAGCATGTCGTTATCATTATTGAAGAGATTCATTCATAGAATGAATTGTCAGTTTTGATACGCTAGCGTAGCCTTATAGATCTAAGGTGTATCAGGAGATAACGGATGAAAAAGGTCGCAATTGTCGGGTTAGGGTGGTTAGGTATGCCGCTGGCGATGTCACTTTCAGCGCGAGGCTGGCAAGTCACCGGGAGTAAAACCACACAAGATGGTGTCGAAGCGGCCCGAATGAGTGGCATTGATAGCTATCTGCTTCGCATGGAGCCTGAGTTAGTTTGCGATTCTGACGATCTGGATGCCCTTATGGATGCCGATGCGCTGGTCATTACGCTTCCGGCACGTCGTAGCGGCCCCGGCGATGAGTTCTATTTACAAGCGGTACAAGAGTTAGTGGATAGCGCGCTGGCTCATCGTATTCCCCGTATTATTTTTACCAGCTCGACGTCTGTCTATGGCGACGCACAAGGCACGGTGAAAGAAACCACCCCGCGTAATCCGGTAACCAACAGTGGACGAGTATTAGAAGAACTCGAAGACTGGCTGCACAATTTACCCGGTACTTCGGTCGATATTCTGCGTCTTGCGGGCCTGGTCGGACCGGGACGTCATCCCGGACGCTTCTTTGCCGGAAAAACCGCGCCTGATGGTGAACATGGTGTTAATTTAGTCCATTTAGAAGATGTTATTGGCGCTATCACTCTGTTGTTACAGGCACCTAAAGGCGGACACATCTATAATATATGTGCGCCAGCTCACCCTGCGCGTAATGTTTTCTATCCGCAGATGGCCCGTTTACTGGGGCTGGAACCTCCGCAGTTCAGAAATAGTCTGGACAGCGGCAAAGGTAAGATTATTGATGGCAGTCGGATTTGTAATGAACTGGGATTTGAATACCAGTATCCCGATCCGCTGGTAATGCCGCTGGAGTAAACGATCACGCCAGCAGGACGCCGCATGCACTGCAAGGGGGCGTGTATGAAACCACTGCTGGATGTGTTGATGATCCTCGATGCCTTAGAAAAAGAGGGCAGTTTTGCGGCGGCGTCGGCCAAACTCTACAAGACGCCGTCTGCTCTGAGTTACACCGTTCACAAGCTGGAAAGCGACCTTAATATTCAATTGCTTGATCGTAGCGGACACCGCGCTAAATTCACCCGAACCGGAAAAATGTTATTAGAGAAAGGGCGGGAAGTTCTGCATACCGTGCGAGAACTGGAAAAGCAGGCGATCAAACTGCATGAAGGCTGGGAAAACGAGCTGGTGATTGGCGTGGACGACACGTTTCCTTTTTCTCTGCTTACGCCTCTCATTGAAGCTTTTTATCAACATCATAGCGTGACGCGCCTGAAGTTTATCAATGGCGTACTCGGTGGTTCCTGGGATGCCCTGACTCAGGGGCGAGCGGATATTATCGTTGGCGCGATGCATGAGCCACCATCTTCCAGTGAGTTTGGTTTCTCGCGGTTGGGCGATCTTGAACAAGTCTTTGCGGTCGCGCCTCATCATCCGTTAGCCCTGGAAGAAGAACCGTTAAACCGTCGTATCATTAAACGATATCGGGCGATTGTGGTGGGGGACACTGCGCAGGCAGGCGCTTCTACGGCCTCACAACTTCTCGACGAACAAGAAGCCATTACCGTTTTCGATTTTAAAACCAAACTGGAGCTGCAAATTAGCGGCCTTGGCTGCGGCTATTTACCACGGTATCTGGCGCAACGTTTTCTCGATAGTGGCGCGTTAATCGAGAAGAAAGTGGTCGCCCAAACCCTCTTTGAACCTGTCTGGATTGGCTGGAATGAACAGACCGCAGGGCTTGCCAGCGGCTGGTGGCGAGATGAAATTTTAGCAAATAGTGCGATCGCCGGTGTTTATGCAAAATCTGATGACGGAAAATCAGCCATTTAAAGAAAAATTATTATGACAAGCCTCTCATTCTCTTGTCATTTCCCCCCCATTTAGGCACAATGCGCCGCTGTCAAAAAATGACTAAAAACCGACGTTTAATTAGCGTCGGTTATTTTTTGCTTCAAACCAATCATTCATACCAAGAGGCCGGGCTTCGTACCGGATAGATATTTACTAAAAATCGACAGTTGTTGTCGCTGAGGAATCCAAAAAAATGGGGCAATTTTTTGCTTACGCGACGGTTATCACCGTAAAGGAGAATGACCATGTCGCATAACGTTACTCCAAACACCTCTCGCGTGGAATTGCGTAAAACGCTTACGTTAGTTCCGGTTGTAATGATGGGTCTAGCCTATATGCAGCCGATGACGCTGTTTGATACTTTTGGTATCGTTTCAGGCCTCACGGATGGTCATGTGCCGACAGCCTATGCGTTCGCATTGATTGCGATCCTGTTTACGGCTCTGAGCTACGGGAAGCTGGTTCGCCGCTATCCTTCTGCTGGCTCTGCATACACTTACGCCCAGAAATCCATTAGCCCGACTGTCGGCTTTATGGTGGGTTGGTCTTCTCTGCTCGACTATCTGTTCGCGCCGATGATCAACATTCTGCTGGCGAAAATCTATTTTGAAGCTCTGGTGCCTTCCATTCCATCGTGGATGTTTGTGGTGGCGCTGGTGGCCTTTATGACCGCCTTTAACCTGCGTAGTCTGAAATCCGTAGCGAACTTCAACACTGTAATCGTCGTGTTGCAGATAGTGCTGATCGCGGTGATTCTGGGCATGGTTGTTTATGGCGTATTTGAAGGTGAAGGCGCTGGTACGCTGGCGAGCACTCGTCCGTTCTGGTCTGGCGATGCGCATGTTATCCCGATGATTACCGGGGCGACAATCCTGTGCTTCTCCTTTACCGGTTTTGACGGCATCAGCAACCTGTCGGAAGAAACCAAAGATGCAGAGCGCGTGATCCCGCGTGCGATTTTCCTGACCGCGCTGATCGGCGGCATGATCTTCATCTTTGCAACTTACTTCCTGCAGCTGTACTTCCCGGATATCTCTCGTTTTAAAGATCCGGATGCGTCACAGCCTGAAATCATGCTGTACGTTGCGGGTAAAGCGTTCCAGGTTGGCGCGCTGATCTTCTCCACCATTACCGTACTGGCGTCCGGTATGGCGGCGCACGCAGGCGTTGCGCGTCTGATGTACGTAATGGGGCGTGACGGCGTGTTCCCGAAAAGCTTCTTCGGTTATGTACACCCGAAATGGCGTACTCCGGCAATGAACATCATCCTGGTTGGCGCGATTGCCCTGCTGGCAATCAACTTCGACCTGGTAATGGCTACGGCGCTGATTAACTTTGGTGCGTTGGTGGCGTTCACCTTCGTTAACCTGTCGGTCATCTCGCAGTTCTGGATCCGTGAGAAGCGTAACAAGACGCTGAAAGATCACTTCCAGTATCTGTTCCTGCCGATGTGTGGTGCGCTGACCGTTGGTGCGCTGTGGGTTAACCTGGAAGAAAGCTCAATGGTTCTGGGTCTGATCTGGGCTGCTATCGGTCTGATTTACCTCGCTTGCGTAACCAAGAGTTTCCGTAACCCGGTTCCGCAGTACGAAGACGTAGCGTAATCTTACAAACCGGATGACATAATCATCCGGTAAATCTCAAAAAGCCGGAGTTTGTCGCTCCGGCTTTTTTGTTTCAGACGATCTCTTCCGCGTACTGCCAAAGCGCTTTTAACAGCGCCACTTTCTCTTTGTCATCGGCATACTGTTGTGCCAGCATCTGCAATTCATCAGCGTAGCCCTGCAAAAACTCTGGCGTGAAGACCTGGCGGCGGTGCTCCAGCCAGCGTTGCTGCTCGGCATAATCCAGCGTCCCCGGGAAGTTGCGCGCTCGATAATTGAACAACAGTTTTTCAATTCGTTTATCAACAAAAGTGATATCCAGTGCCGGTAAATTACGCGGCTCGGTTTCCAGCACAATTTTCATTGCTGCACGATCGGCGTCACTGAAAAAGCCATTATAAAGCTGTGCATCCACGTTATCTGAAGGCGTAAACGGTTCGGCTTCCGCGAATATCGCCACCACTTTTTCACGCACTTGCGGATTTTCACGCAGAATTTTTAGGTTATCGAGGCAATGCTGACGATTAATTCCCAGTCGGTCGGCATCTTCCGGGCGTAGCGTATTCGCCTGGGCCAGTACCGGACATTTATTGATATGCACCAGCTTAACCGGAACGGCGGCGTTATCGCCAAGATCGGCTTTTGCGGTATATAAACGCTCGCGCAATGTGTCGCTATCCAGCTCCAGTAATGGCGAAATGTCTCCTGCCAAATCCACCATAATTACGGCATTGCGATTTTCAGGATGCCACGCCAGCGGTGCCACCCAGCTGGTATTGCCGCGCCATGCCCCAAACATTCCGGAAACGTGAACCAGGGGTTTCATCTGCGGAACATCAATCAACGCCATCAGTTTGTGTTTATTACGATGGGTAAAGAGATAATCAAACAGGCGTGGCTGACGCGTTTTTACCAGTTTCGCCATCGCAATAGTGGCGTACACATCAGCCATCGCATCGTGGGCGTTGCTATGTTCAATACCATTCGCTTTGGTTAAATGCTCAAGGCGAAAGCTCGGTAGACCGTCATCATTTTCAGGCCAGTTTATTCCTTCCGGGCGCAGGGCATAACAGGCACGCATAACATCCAGTAAATCCCAGCGCGAGTTATCATGCTGCCAGCTCCAGGCGTAAGGATCGTAGAAATTACGATAAAAAACGTTGCGTGTGACTTCGTCGTCGAAACGCACATTGTTGTAGCCCAGAATACAGGTCTTCGGTACGGTAAAAAGCGAGTGAATACGGGCGGCAAACGCGGCTTCGTTTTCTCCTTTCGCCCGTGCCTCCTGCGGGGTAATACCGGTAATTAATACTGCTCCAGGCTGGGGTAAATAGTCATCCGCGGGCTTGCAGTAAAAGACTTCGGGTTCGCCGATGACATTGAATTCGTTATCAGTGCGAATGGCTGCGAACTGTGCAGGGCGATCTAACGCGGGGTGCGTTCCAAAGGTTTCGTAATCGTGAAACAAAAAGGTAGATTGTTGCTTACCGTCATTCATCATTAGGTTAAATCCGTTATTTCTGCTGTCTGCCAGAGTATCAAATATCACCGTGCTAATCAGCTTTAGCGCGACAATTTGGCAGCGAGTGGCAACAGATCATGTCAGATAAAAATGAGATAGTAGTCACATTTTCTTGCACTTTATTCCAGCCAGTTCATAAGTATTTCCGTAAAAAGAACAGCTATTTGAAACACCTGAGGGTTTGCTGTTGAAACGCCGTCTTATTATTGCTGCTTCTTTGTTCGTTTTTAATTTATCGTCTGGTTTTGCGGCGGAAAACATTCCTTTTTCACCTCAACCTCCAGAGATTCATGCCGGGTCCTGGGTATTGATGGATTACACCACCGGTCAGATTCTCACCGCGGGTAATGAGCATCAACAGCGCAATCCCGCCAGCCTGACAAAGCTGATGACGGGCTATGTCGTGGATCGCGCTATCGATAGTCATCGCATTACGCCGGACGATATTGTCACCGTGGGGCGTGATGCGTGGGCGAAAGATAATCCGGTGTTTGTCGGTTCTTCACTGATGTTTTTGAAAGAGGGCGATCGCGTATCGGTACGTGATTTAAGCCGTGGTTTAATTGTGGATTCCGGAAATGACGCTTGTGTTGCACTGGCTGACTATATTGCCGGTGGGCAACGGCAGTTTGTTGAAATGATGAACAACTATGCCGAGAAGCTGCATCTCAAGGATACGCATTTTGAAACAGTGCATGGTCTGGATGCACCTGGCCAGCATAGCTCGGCTTATGATTTAGCTGTGCTTTCTCGCGCTATCATCCACGGCGAGCCCGAGTTTTATCATATGTACAGTGAGAAAAGCCTCACCTGGAACGGTATCACCCAGCAAAACCGTAACGGGTTATTGTGGGATAAAACCATGAATGTTGACGGCCTGAAAACGGGTCATACTTCTGGTGCTGGGTTTAATCTCATTGCTTCGGCTGTAGATGGGCAGCGTCGTCTCATTGCAGTGGTAATGGGGGCTGACAGTGCAAAAGGTCGTGAGGAAGAGGCAAGAAAATTACTGCGTTGGGGGCAACAAAACTTTACTACGGTGCAAATTTTGCACCGGGGGAAAAAGGTCGGAACGGAACGCATCTGGTATGGCGATAAAGAAAATATCGCACTGGGAACGGAACAAGAGTTCTGGATGGTGCTACCGAAAGCCGAAATTCCACATATCAAAGCCAAATATACCCTTGATGGTAAAGAACTCACCGCGCCAATTAGCGCCCATCAGCGGGTAGGGGAAATTGAACTTTACGACCGTGATAAACAGGTGGCGCACTGGCCGCTGGTTACCCTGGAATCTGTCGGGGAAGGCAGCATGTTTTCCCGCCTGAGTGATTATTTCCACCATAAGGCCTGACCTTTCTTTTGCAGCAGACTGGCAGGAGTGCGAGTCTGCTCGCATAATCAACACTCATTCCTTGTGGTTTTAATATTGCAACTATACTGTATATAAAAACAGTGTTAGTGGAGGCGTCATGAACTACGAGATTAAGCAGGAAGATAAACGTACCGTTGCAGGTTTCCATCTTGTTGGCCCGTGGGAGCAGACGGTAAAGAAAGGTTTTGAGCAGTTGATGATGTGGATAGATAGCAAAAATATTGTGCCGAAGGAGTGGGTTGCTGTCTATTACGACAATCCAGATGAAACACCCGCCGAAAAATTACGCTGCGACACCGTCGTGACGGTACCGAATAACTTTACGCTCCCCGAAAACAGTGAGGGCGTCATTCTGACAGAAATTTCAGGTGGTCAGTATGCGGTGGCGGTGGCTCGTGTAGTCGGTGATGATTTTGCTAAACCCTGGTATCAGTTCTTTAATAGCCTCTTGCAGGACAGTGCTTATGAAATGTTACCAAAGCCCTGCTTCGAGGTTTACTTGAACAATGGCGCGGAAGATGGGTACTGGGATATCGAAATGTATGTTGCGGTGCAGCCAAAACATCACTAATTCATCTCAGGGCGGTGTGTTAACGCGAAGACCACTCTTTTTTTGAAAGCGAAAAGAGTAAGATGCGCCTTTCAAATTTTTCGCTCCTGCCGGGAAATTACACTGTTCCCGGTATGTCCGTCGGATAACTCAGAGGCGCGCCTTCTGGCCGACAGATGTGTTATGAGCGCTTTTCATCTTCATTACGGAGTTTCTGCGTGCGTGCCGATAAGTCATTAAGCCCGTTTGAAATCCGGGTATACCGCCATTACCGCATTGTGCATGGTACTCGGGTCGCGCTGGCATTCCTGCTCACTTTTCTCATTATCCGCCTGTTTACTATCCCGGAAAGCACCTGGCCGCTGGTCACCATGGTGGTGATTATGGGGCCAATCTCGTTCTGGGGGAACGTTGTCCCTCGTGCCTTCGAACGTATTGGCGGTACGGTGTTAGGTTCGATTTTAGGTCTTATCGCTCTGCAACTGGAGTTAATTTCGTTACCGCTGATGTTAGTCTGGTGCGCGGCGGCGATGTTTCTTTGCGGTTGGCTGGCGCTGGGCAAGAAACCGTATCAAGGATTATTGATTGGGGTGACGCTGGCAATTGTTGTGGGTTCCCCGACAGGTGAAATTGATACGGCGTTATGGCGAAGCGGCGATGTGATCCTCGGCTCTTTACTGGCAATGTTGTTTACCGGTATCTGGCCACAACGGGCGTTCATCCACTGGCGCATTCAACTGGCGAAAAGTCTGACCGAGTATAATCGGGTCTATCAATCTGCATTCTCACCGAACTTACTCGAACGCCCACGTCTGGAAAGCCATCTACAAAAACTCCTGACCGATGCCGTGAAAATGCGTGGGCTGATTGCGCCCGCCAGCAAAGAAACCCGTATTCCCAAATCGATATATGAAGGTATCCAGACCATTAATCGCAATCTGGTTTGTATGCTGGAGTTGCAAATCAATGCATACTGGGCCACGCGCCCCAGCCATTTCGTGTTATTGAACGCGCAAAAACTTCGTGATACCCAGCACATGATGCAGCAAATACTGCTGAGCCTTGTTCATGCGCTGTACGAAGGTAATCCGCAGCCGGTTTTTGCCAATACGGAAAAATTGAACGATGCTGTGGAAGAGCTGCGTCAGTTGCTCGATAACCACCATGACCTGAAAGTCGTGGAAACACCAATCTATGGTTATGTGTGGCTGAACATGGAAACAGCGCATCAGCTTGAATTGCTATCGAATCTGATTTGCCGGGCCTTGCGCAAATAATTCCTGAACTTCAGAATCATCTTGCTGCTGCTTCGATTCAGCAAGGATAAAGGGTATGATAGTGAAAAGGGATAAAAGCATTGTCATCTGCGGCAGCTATGAGTAATGTTGGCCCTAACGAATAGCGGTTGCTTAAACGAATCCGACTCTCACATTATCAGGGGTATAAAAATGGAAACTACCAAGCCTTCATTCCAGGACGTACTGGAATTTGTTCGTCTGTTCCGTCGTAAGAACAAACTGCAACGTGAAATTCAGGACGTTGAGAAAAAGATCCGTGACAACCAGAAGCGCGTCCTGTTGCTGGACAACCTGAGCGATTACATCAAGCCAGGGATGAGCGTTGAAGCAATCCAGGGCATCATCGCCAGCATGAAAGGTGACTATGAAGATCGCGTTGACGATTACATCATCAAAAATGCCGAGCTCTCCAAAGAACGCCGCGATATCTCCAAAAAGCTGAAAGCTATGGGCGAAATGAAAAACGGCGAAGCGAAGTAATTCCTGTTTTATTCAATGAGGGTTGCCCGGCAACCCTCATTGCTCATTGATTCTTATCTGTGTATCACCGTCATCATTCTCATCTGAGAACCTATCGAAATTAGCGACAGCCTTCTTCTGTATGCAGCAAGGCAAAAAGTTCTGTAACTCCATTGTTATTAACCGCACTGGTTACTAACACGTTGTGCGCTCCAGCTTCCCGTAACCAACATTTCACCAAAGATATTTGTTCCATACTGGCTAAATCTGCTTTGGTTACTACTCCAATGACCGGGCGATTCATTGACGAGGTAAAGCCTGGTGAAAAAGGTGACCATGGTGCGTCCGCATTAAGTACCAGCGCGATAATGTCTGCTTCGCAGGCACTGACCAACAATGCACTGTAGAGGCTGCGGTTTTCGAGGTATTCGCCTGGTGTATCAATGGTGGTCGGGGACCAGACGATTGCCTGCGTTTTCTGATAATGGATATTTTCGCCACGCAGACATTGCGTGAGTGACGTTTTTCCGCACTGGCTGGGGCCGATAAGCATCATACGTTGCATAACGTCAGGTCCGCGTAATGGGGCAGGCGGTAAAGCGCATCATTTCACCCAGCGTACGGGTAACCTGGCTAAGTGCATATTCAATAGCAGAAACATCACCAGTCAGCACTACGGCACCGGTAAAACGATCAAGAAAACCGATCTCTACAGCGCCTGATTTTGTGGCGATATCACATGCGATGATAGATGCTTCGCTGGGGGTAATCGTCAGAATGCCAATAGCAGAAACGGTGTCTGGTAAACCCAATTTCTTAAACAGATCCTTCCCTGGATTGGCGATGACATGTGCCAGCGTGACCTGCTTACCAGGGACATATTCCTGAATCATCCGTTCAGTTGTGTGCTGAGTTGTCATTATCCCTCCACCATCTGACGCCACATGGCTTCATGTGGACGGGCAATCACTGACCGATAGACCAACAAACCTTTTTCCCCCGCACGCTCGCTGGCGACAGAGACCGCGTTATTAACATCTGAAATATCGCCAGCAACCACCATGTAGCATTTACCACCAATGCCAAAAGCCATATGTACGCGAACGAGAATGACATTCGCAGCTTTGACAGCACAATCGGCAGCGTCAATGCAGGCGGCGACACTCCAGGTTTCGACTACGCCGACAGCCCGGTGCTGTTCAACATGGTTAAGTCCGCTGATTGCAGAAAGGAGGCTGGGATGAATATTCGGCAGGACAAGACTGTCGACCAGCATTTCACCAGCAAGGGACGCTCCGCTGTTGATGGCCTGTTGCACCGCGCCCACATCGCCACCGAGCATCAGCAGAAATTTTCCGGGACATAGCGTTTTGCTGACCAGTAACTCAACGTTTGCGCTTTTCAGCATGGCGTCGCCGGTTTCCATCCCTTTCGCGATACTGCTAAGTTCTAAAATACCTACCGCTTTCGACATCGTTAACCTCTCACAAGCGTAATCGCGTTTTCTGTCACATCGCTGACCATGCCATCAATACTGGCATGAATCGGGGCACCTAATGTGCCGTGTGGAATTTGACCTACACATTGCCCATGAACGACGCGATCGCCTTTTTGTACACACGCAATTGCGCTGGCACCGATGTGCTGGCGTAACAATAACGTCACTTTTTCGGGCTGAGGCACCTGTTCAGACAATGGCGCATCCTGATACCACGGGATTAGGCCCAGTCTGGTTACCAGCCGTTTTACGGGAATCAGTCGATAATTTGCCATGGGATCAGCAGGATTTAAGGCACCTTCGTAGCGGAGATTTTGTGCGCGTAATTCCTGCTTAAGCAGGCGGTTTATGCGCATTGGTGAAATTCCTACCGGACAGGCGACGCTGGCGCAGACGTTGCACTCCGAACAGGTGAGCGCCGTCAGTAACAGTTGTGGCGTAGCGAGCTGTTGGTAGTTAACCGCACGTACTAATAAATGGGGGGCCAGTTCGTGACCGACTAAATGACGTGGGCAGAGATCGGTACACAAGCGGCATTGCTCACAAACAGTTTTCGCGACGGCAAGTACGCTGCGGTCATTCTGCATTCGACGTTGGATCAGTGAATGAGAGTTGGGTAAAACCAGCAATCCGCCAGTGGTTTTGCTGACGGGGGTGTCGAGCGATGTGATCAAACTTCCCATCATCGGCCCGCCATTGATAAAACCAGGAGCATCTACTGTTGCGCCGCCCGCCAGCGCCAGGACTTCACGTAAAGACATGCCGATGGGGACGGTTACCGTTATTGGTTTCGCCACTGCACCATTAATAGTGAGTGTGCGGCGCGTCACTGGATACTGTTGCTCGACGGCTCTGGCAATATTAAGTACGGTTTGAACATTATTGACCACCACACCGACGCTAACGGGTAATGCAGCGGGTGGAACGCGGCGACCAGTTGCCATCCAGATGGTCAGCACTTCGTCTCCTGCGGGGTAAACATCGGGCAAAATATGCAGGCGGATATCCGGTGGTAACAGTGGTGTGAGTGCGTTTATTGCCCGTTGATATTTTTCTTTCAGCGCGATGATTCCGCTACTGGCCCCGGTGGCTTTCATAGCATAGTGAACACCGCGAAGCAGGCGGCTGGCTTGCTGTACCATTAACTGTTGATCCACTTTCAACATTGGTTCGCATTCCGCCGCATTCACCAGGAACGTGTCAACACGCGCTTGTAGCTTAATATGGGTTGGAAAACCTGCGCCGCCAGCACCCACAACACCTGCTGCTTGTACTCGCTCGCGGATGGTCTGGTCGTCGCAGGAGGTTAATCCGACGTTCATAACAACTCCTCGAGCAGTTCTGCAATCGCGGAGGCATCAGCCGCACGCGGGTTGGTACGCAACGTTGCATCCGCCAGTGCCGCCTGAACCATATCTGGTATGCGAACTGACCATTCTGCTTTTTTTTCTTTCAGCGTATTGGTAAGAGTCGGCAGCGTACAGGTTGTTTTAAGCTGTTCAATATGTTGAATAAGTGCATTCAGGCTGGCGGTGTCATTGGCGTTGTCCGGGCATAAATGGCACGTTTTCGCCAGCCGGGCGTAGCGTTTGGCTGCGCGCGGATCGCCAGCATTAAAGCGGATAACCGCCGTGAGCAGGAGCGCATTCGCCAGGCCGTGCGGCAGATGAAACTGTCCGCCGAGTTGATGAGCAATTGCATGGTTTAAACCGAGTCCAGCCTGGCTAAAGGCTATTCCTGCAAGCGTCGATGCATTATGCATTTTGCCACGGGTGGCAAGACAATCGCCTTTCTTCACTGCAGTGGGCAGGTATTGAAAAACAATTTGCACGGCTTTTTCGACCAGTGCATCCGTGAAGTCGCTGGCGCGGGGAGAAACATAAGCTTCAAGCGCATGGGTTAAAACATCCATCCCGGTATTGGCCGTTATCGCCGGTGGCACGCTGACGACCAAAGATGGATCAAGGATCGCGATATCCGGATAAAGTGCATTATCGAAAAGGGGATATTTAATCCCTTTCTCAGGATCGCTGATGACACAAGCACTGGTCACTTCGGAACCGGTACCGCTGGTGGTAGGAATGGCTACGCAGGTTTCAATTTCAATGCCACACTGGCGACCGAACCAGACAATCGATTTTGCGGCGTCCAGGGCAGAACCGCCGCCAAAACCGATAACCACATCCGGGCGTAAAGTCTGCATTTGCGCAATGCCTTTCACCACGGTCTGGATAGTTGGGTCGGGCGTTATTTCGCTAAAAATACTGAGACGATTACTGTCGGGCAGCGCCTGATGCAACGTGTCAATGAGTGGTGAGTGTGCCAGAAAGACGTCGCAAATAATCCAGATGTGCCTATTCGTGAAACGGCTCAGTATGTTGAGACTTCCCGTTCCGCTGTATAAACGCGTCTGCAGTGAAAAAGTTTTCATTTCCGTTTCTCTAGCGAATGGAAAAGCCGCTGGTTAACACGCAGCGTCGTGAGCGGGCAAAAGTCCGTGCTGACGTTGTACCCTCTCCGGTCGGTGTTGCAATGGTAAAGGTCGTAAAGCCTTCGCCGCCGACGCCAATACCCGCCCAGGAGGGGCCGTTTTTGACAAAGATTGAGGTTTGCATAACCCGCGCGGCAAGGTTGAGCCGTGAGACGTTCTGCGAGTGCATAATTGCCGTGTGGTGCAAGCCGTCTTCCACTTTCAACGCCAGGGCGAGAGCGCTGTCAAAATCGTTGACCTTCACAATGGGCAGCATTGGCATCAGTTGTTCACACGTAACCCAACTATCATCGGCGTCAACAACAGCAATCAGTAGGCGCGGCGCTTTTGCGGGCAAAGGGAGGCCCGCTGCTTCCAGCAAGGCTGATGGGCTTTTCCCAACCAGTTTTTTGTTGGCGCTACCGTCTGGCAGGCAAATTGCACGCAATTTCTCCGTTTGTTCATGGTTAAGAAGAAGTGCGCCGAAACTTTGCATCTGCTGAATTAAATAATCTGCCACTGACGCCACGACAATCAGGCTTTTTTCAGCGATACACGGCAGGTTGTAATCAAATGAAGCGCCGTTGATGATGTCCTCGGCGGCTTTCACAATATCCGCCGTTTCATCGACAATGCAGGGTGGGTTACCCGCTCCGGCACCAATCACTTTCTTGCCACTTTTCATTCCCATGGCGACGATCCCCGGGCCGCCGGTAATCGCCAGAACGCTGACTTTAGGGTGCGCCATCATCTGTTCGGTGGCAGCAAAGGTCGGTTCAGATACGGTAACGATCAGGTTATGAATGCCACTACAGCGAAACGCGATGTCTTCGATTGTGGTAATCAGTTTTAACGAAACGTATTTGGCTCCCGGGTGTGGACTGAAGTAGACGCTATTACCTGCTGCCAGCATGCTGATGCTGTTGTTAATGATGGTTTCCGTGGGGTTGGTGCTTGGCGTGACCGAGCCAATAACCCCAAACGGGGAGTATTCAAACAAAACCATGCCACCATCACCGGTTAGTGCAGTGGTGGTTAAATCTTCAATTCCTGGCGTATTATTGAGTGCTGCTTTGTTCTTTAGGTACTTATCCTCTTTATTTCCCATCCCTGTTTCACTGGCGCTTTCTTCTGCCAGTTCGGTAAGGCGGGGCATTAATTCTTCGCGAATGGCGCTGATAATGGCGCTACGGGTTTTAAGCGGGCACTGTTGAAAGCGTAAAAAGGCCTGGTGTGCTGCGCAGACCGCTTCATCAACAGTCTGGAAAATAGCGTTTCTTTGCATTCGTGGTGTAGCGGGGACAAGTTGTTCACGCAGAATATTGCGGATCAGTGTTTCTAATTCAGAGTTATTCATTGGTTTACTCCCACGTTAATTGCCGCCATTGCGCTTTGGGCAATATCCATGTCTTGTTCAACGCTACCGCCGCTGATGCCAAGCCCG
This sequence comes from Escherichia sp. WS1118, assembly GCF_046487695.1. NCBI lineage: Bacteria > Pseudomonadati > Pseudomonadota > Gammaproteobacteria > Enterobacterales > Enterobacteriaceae > Escherichia > Escherichia sp. WS1118. The sequence goes on from NZ_JBJQIZ010000008.1 coordinate 99,179, forward strand.
CCAAGCAATTTTCCGTCACGCCAGAGGGGGAAGCCGCCACCAAAAGTGACGACTTTGCCTTGCATATGGCTTTCGAGCCCGTAAAGCGGCGCGCCGGGTTGCACGGTATCAGCAAGTTTGTGGGTTGCCGTTTTCATCGCCACGGCGGTCCAGGCTTTTTTCGGTGCCAGTTCACTACTGACCAACAGGGCATCAGGCATCCGCCAGGTAACACTTTCTGTTCCGTTGGCATCAACAATGCTGATGACAACGGGAATATGCAGTTCATCTGCGCGCATTGCCGCACTACGAATGAGCTGGTGAAGATCCTGAAAAGTGAGCGGCATTGTGCGTTCCTTCAATGCTGGTGTGTGGTTGGCTTCGTGATAACGTTTTGTGATTTCCTGAATCATCAGGTTTTGATGAGCAACGTTGTCTTCCACGCGGGCGAGGGCATACAGGCAATCGGAAAGTCGGTTGATATAGTGCAGCAAAACATTCCGGATGGTGGTTTCCGTTGTCAGTTCAACCAGACGTCTTTCAGCCCGTCGAGCCACCGTGCGGGCGAAATGCATGCGGCTTGCGGCTTCACATCGACCAGGCAGAATGAAGCTGTGAACCGGGGGGACGGCGTTCATTGCGCTATCGATCGCGTTTTCCAGCGCGGCAATTTCTTCCGTACCGATGTAACGCTGCTGCGCTGACGGCTGTTCGCTTTCACTGGCGAGTTCGGCGCTAAACCAAAATATCTGTTGTTGAATGGCTTCCAGTAAGATGCGATGGCTTTCGATGGCGGTGGCGCAATAACACAGACTGAGTGTCGCGTTCAGTTCATCCAGCGTGCCATAGGTTTCGACACGTAGATGAGTTTTGCTGACGCGCTGTCCGGTAAATAAAGACGTACTTCCTGAATCACCTGTTCGGGTATAAATTGCCATCTTTCAACTCCTTAGCGTGAAAGCGTATCGACAATGCCGACCACTGCCAGGTCGATGGCTTCGTTAGGGCCGGAAAACACATGTCTGGCGCTGGAACCACTGCTGAGGAGTACCAACTCACCAACGCCTGCGCCGACTGAATCAACGGCAACTTCGTCGCCGGTTAATGGCGTGAGAGGCAGTTCGCCGTCAGCACTGACCCGGCGAACCAGCAGCAGTTTTTTCCCGATCAGAGAAGGTGATTTTTGCGTGGATACTACCGCGCCAGTGACTCGAGCCAGATGCATAGGTTACTCCTGCCTGATTAACTGAATATTTCGGGTAATTGCCGCTTCACGAGCCAGTGCGGTCACACAACATTTTCGCTGTAACACCAGTATTCCCGAGCTTAACTGTGCAATATCGGCATAACTTAAAAGTCGATCACGATGAAGGTAGATCGGTTGCCCTTGCTCGTCGCACCAGCTTAGCGGTAGACGGGCGAGAGTCTTCAATTCAATGGCGTTCAGGAAATGACGCTGCAACGACAATTGAATGTGCAATCCCCAGGCTAACGCTTCGTGTATCTGAATTGCTGCTCGATCTGACGTTTCGTTCCCCGCAAGTTGTCGCAGCAGCGGCAGATCGACATATCGGATTTGTAATGATGCATACTGATGAACTATCTCTTGAACGCTGGCGTCTCGCAGTTGAAAAACAGTCAGCACGAGTGTTTTTCCCGCACGTTGTTTAAGGCGAAAAACCACTTCGTCAACAATACGTTGCATCAGCATGTTATTCATGGCACTGACACCAGTGTGGCAAAAACGTCAGGGCTATCAGCCCCTGCGGCGTTGGCTTCATCGGTATCAATATGCATTTCAAGACGCATATCCGGAGAGACGCGAACAGCGACGTTTTCGAATATCAGTCGTCGCTCATCACCTTTAATGGCAACCGCCACTTTATCGCCATGCGTAACGCCATAAATCAGGGCATCCAGCGGAGACATATGAATATGCCGTTGTGCGACAATGACGCCAGATGTGATCTCCAGTTCCGCAAATGGGCTTATCAAACGAATCCCTGGAGTGCCGCTGAGATCGCCTGACATGCGTAGCGGGGCGGTGATCCCTAACGTTCTGGCGTCCGTACGGGAAATTTCCACCTGGCTTGCATTGCGTAGCGGCCCCAACAAGCGAACGTTGTGCAATTTACCTTTTGGTCCCTCCAGCGTAACAACCTGTTCAGCAGCGAATTGGCCAGGTTGCATTAACAGCTTTTTCTCGCTAATCGGTTGTTCAGGAAAAAGACGCAAATAATCCGCTGTTGAAAGATGAATATGACGACTGGAAACACCCAGAGGGATAGGGCGCTCGCGCATCTCATCCAGAATCTGGCTCACTGTTTCCTGCAAGGTTTGTTTATCCACTGTTACTCCCCTCGCTTATTGGCGTGCAGGCAAAGTGAGCGGGGCTCACCTTTTTGCCGCTGACATGCCGGGTCAAGACACAAATTACAACTGATAATCTCTGAGATGACGGTTGTTGCTGGTGTTTCGCTTGTTTCAACCGTCACAGTCAATGCTTCAGTTGTGTGGGGCAGAATGCCGTCTCCCGGACGGGCAATCACTTTGTGTGCGACGAGGCCATTTCGCTGTCCGGCGAAACTGGCTCCCGTCGCGATCGCCGCATTAACCGAGGCGACGTCACCGGTGATTTTGATGAGCGTCCAGCCTGAGCCATTGGTCTTCTCAAGGCCAACCAGCGTGATGGACGCGGCTTTTGCCATAGCATCTGCGCAACTGATGGCGAGTGCCAGACCACTGACTTCAAGTAATCCCAGTGATTGCTTCACGCTGTGCTCCTTAGCGAATGGGGTTATGCTGATTTAGGTAAAATAGCCTCAACATCACTGTGTGGGCGCGGGATGACATGGCAGGATTTCACTTCGCCAACGGCGCTTGCGGCGGCGCTTCCTGCATCAACGGCGGCTTTTACTGCGCCAACATCGCCACGGACCATCACCGTAATCAGACCCGAACCAATCTTTTCATAGCCAACCAGCTGCACGTTGGCGGATTTAACCATGGCATCTGCAGCTTCAATTGCGCCAACTAACCCTTTTGTTTCAACCAGTCCTAGTGCGTTGTTCATACTGCGTTTCTCCTGTGGATTATGAGTGGAGTTCCCGGAAGGGAATCCCTTTTACCAGGCGGGCAGCGTTAGTGCCGATGCTGCGCCTGGCATGGTTATCTTGTTGATACATCAGCGTAAACAGTGGCGCTGATGCCGGTAAGTTTTTGTAATGCACAATCAGTTTTTCCTGATCGCAGGCAATGCCAACCAACAGGGGAGATTGACGAGCCGCCAGCCAGGCGCTATCGATAACTTCACCTGACGGAATGTGTTGAATGCGAAAGGGAATACCTTCCTCTTCAATGCCAAGAAGCACTTCATCCCATGTAGTGATACAGTCACCGATCTCCATGACAACGATGGCTGGTGCACGCTCTTTACTTTCCATGAATCGACTCCTTGTGCCAGGCGATGAGGAGCCCAGTAGCTACCGCATTGCGCGGACCTTCGCTACCACGGATATTCCCCCGCCCGGCGACCAGTCGATAATGTGCCAGCGCGTCGGTGACCAATTGCGGTACTTCGAAATCCAGCGAAGAGCCACCTACCAGAACGACGAACGGAATGTCGCGAATATTTCCGGCAGGGCTTACCTGACGCAGCGCACGCAGGGCATTAGTTACGAAGACACGCTCTTTCGCACTGCGACGGACAGCGCGTACTTTTTCCAGCGTCAAATCACCGGGAATAGGCACCAGTTCGTCAGGTTTCACCACACAAACGCGGGCAAATACATGAGGGGATAGGGGAGTAGGGAAGAACTGAACGCTGCCATCTTCATGGCGTAAGTGGAACAGGCTTTCTACTTTTGCCAACGGGTACTTTTTGATTTCTTCTGCCAGATAACGATCATTTAAGCCCAGCTCACGAGCGATAATCATCGTTACCATGTCGCCCGCTCCCGCAAGGTGAGTGGCAACTATTTCCCCTTTCTGATTGATGATGGAGGCATCGGTAGAGCCTGCACCTAAGTCCAGAATTGCCAGTGGACGTGTCGTTCCAGGGGTCGTCAAGGCCCCCTGAATGGCGGCTTCTGCTTCTGCGCCTCCGACCTGAACATCAACATGCAGTTTTTGCTTAATTTCACTGGCGATCATCGCCATTTGCAGACGGTCGGATTTCACCATAGAGGCAATACCCACAGCCTGTTCCAGTGAAAATTCACCTGCCAGACCACCGGTTACGTTGACGGGGACAGAGGTATCTATCGCCAGCAAATCCTGAATAAAAATTTCGTTGCTGGGTTTGTTGGTCAGTTCAGCCATAGTCTGGCGAACATGTTCCAGCATTCCGCCGATGTTGGTGCCAGGTTCTCCCGTCACGTTTTCCAGTTTTGGGCACTCACCGACCGCTTTCATAATGGCATCGGCACCAGCAGCTACATCAACCCGCGTTGTGCGCCCGGCAGAAAGCAGTTCGATATTTCCGGCGGGTATCGAACGGGCTTTAACGTCGCCAGAAGGCGTTTTCACTACCACTGCTGAACGGTTGCCGATTAGCGCCCGCGCGACAGGAACAATATTTTTAGTCTCTTCAGCATTGAGGGCGAAAACGGTGGCAATCCCATACGGGTTAGACAGGGTTTCGATAACTTTCCCGGGAACGGCAACTTCAATTGCAGCCAGCATGCCGAGCGGAATACGATCGATGTAGAGGACTTCATCAACAATAGGTAGAGGAATTTCCAGGCGGTTATTGACCAGTACGCCATCGTCGCGTTGCAGAATAACGCCAGTCAGCTGATATCCGGCTCGTACGGAGGCGTTTATCATCGTTGCGATATCGGCAAAATCAAATGCCGATGACACCACCAGAATGTAGGGTGTGTCCGCCGGGCATGTTAATAACTCTTGCGGAGTGATGGTGAGTCCTACGCCCAGCCCCACTCCGCCCGGAGTTTTCGGGTTGTGACCGATCATGGTTGATTCGGTGATGATAGTTTCAGTGATGGTTTCCATCGCCACATCACCAATGACCGGAGTTGCTTCGTTGATACGAATAAGCGAAATATCGCTAACATTGATGCCGACTTTTTTCGTTGCCTGTGCGAGCGCCTCCTGAATACCATGGACGTTACGCAACGTACCTTTAATTCCGGTGGTTTCCGCCAGGGCGCTACTCACGAACGACAACTCTCCAGTTGCACTGAGCGTTGCCAGCGCAACCTCTGTTGATGAGTTGCCGATATCAATGCCTGCTATATATCGCATAATTCGTCCTTAATCGTCGCCTTTCAGTTTTTTGCGCTCGACATAAAGTTCCGCAGCTTCACGGACAAATGCAGCACAAATTTGGGCCTGATAACGCCGTTCAAGATCGTCAGCAATGGCAATAAGTTCTTGCTTAGTCGAACGATAAGGGCGTAACGCATTGTAGATTTCGAGGATGCGATCATCCGGTACTGAGGTAAGCTCAGCGGCGCGTTCGAAATTCATCGCCAGGCGATCACGACCAGCATCTCTGGCAATCGCGGCCTGAATACGCAATGTTTCAGGGGTAATGCGCATATCCTGGGCGGTGACGTTATCGCTTAGCACATTTTCCAGAGTGAAATCGTCGAGCGTTTTATTGGTTGCTGTTTTAACCCATTCCGGATGTTTATTTGCCAGCGGGTAATCCGTCACTTTGGCGCTCTGTATTGACGCGCTGGGGACCGCAGAAACAGGAGCTGCATCCTGTAAACTGTTCATGCGGTTCAACACGTCCCTGACCATCGACTCAATTGCATCGGTATTCATGAAGGTTTCCTTTGTTAAAACGTCACGCGCAGTTCTTGCGGTTTTTTGCCAGTGACCACGTACTTCGTCTCTTTAATATGCAAAATGGCAGATTTGGCCTGGTATTTCGGTCGCGCCATTTGATCGTTGAGGGTCGGCACCGGTTGTGGAGACTCGCGCTTCGCATAACGCGCGGCGTTTTTGCCAATCTGACGATAAGTATCCAGCGTCAACAAAGGCGCTTGTGGGAAAAGTTCCAGGTTAGACAAGGGGGGAAGACCTTGCTGGTGGATAACCGTTGTACCTTTCGACTGAATACCGATAGCAATACCTGAACCACTAAGACGATCTCCTTCTACTGCTACGAATGCGACATCGGACGATTTAAAGCAGCGAATCACACGGGCTTTAATGCCTTCTTCTTCGATACCGGCAATCACTTCGCGCAAAATGTTTTTATGCGGAATACCGATGATATTGACGGTTTGCGCCAGGCCGAACGCCGGGCCTACAGCAATAATGACTTCATCTTGCTGAGTGCCTTGTTGGGCTTCGCCAATTTCGGTCAGAAAATTTTCGGTATCTGGCACTGAAGAGACAGTTGCAGAGACAGGTGCGCGAAATGAAACGGACTTGTCGCTGGTTTGCATTTCTGCCAGCACGTCTTCGATAATCTGACGCAGTAATTTTTCGTTAATTTCCATTTCTCACCCTTAGTCAATTTCGTTGGGATCAAGTGCACCGGGAATATTTTTGATCTCTTCCCAGCGTTCCCCTTGCAGGCGGTAACCTGTAGCCGGTCCGGCGTAATCATTGACGTCATTGACCGCAGAGAGCACTTGTCCGTCATCGACGATGATGGCTGAGGTATGGAGATAATCGCCGGTCAGTTTTGCTTTTTGCATGTTGAGCATGTCCTGGGCGACATCGGTAAAACCGCCTTGCGCCAGGGCTTTCACCACTTCCAGGCTGTTACGGTTTTTATGGATAATCTCCTGGGCGAACTTGATGTCTTCCACAATATTGCGCTCAGGCATATCTTTCGAACCGTGGGCATAGGTTGCCGCTTCGACTTCTTCATCGGTAATTGGCGGTAGTCCCATACCGGCAAAGACAGCCTGTAAAGCGCGAGCGGCTTTATTGCGGATTGCGATAACATCTTCTTCGCGTACTGGTCGCAGCCCGCCATCAACCTTCAGGTCACGCTGAATGACGTTGTAATCATCGAAGTCTTCAGCATCTTCGTTTGAACCAGCAAACATGTTGTCGTAGTTCGGCACAGCGGAAAAACCGGAAGAGATAAAGTCGGTACCTGGCAGAAATTGCATCAGGAAACGTGCGGTACGGCGCATATCCGAGTGGGTAAAGGTCTGGTCATTACTGGAGGCGCATTCCAGATCCAGCGATGAGCAAATTAAGTTTTCCGCTAATACTGCGCGGATGCCTGATGGCACAGCTGATGGAACACCGATGCAGCTTACCGAACCATTCTGCAGACCCTGAACGCCTGCGGCTTTGGTGATGTAAATGCATCGAGCCTCGAGATAAAGCATTGATTTGCCTTCCGCGTAACCCATCTGTACTTCAGAGCCGGAGCCGGAAGTAAAGCGCATTTTTAAGCCGCGAGAAGCATAGGATGACGCGAGAAATCCTTTTGACCACGGGGTATCATCGCCATCGGTGAAAACAGGTTCTGTACCATAGACAGAAATTGTTTCGGCGTAACAGGTGTGGCCTAACATACCGAGTTTCAGTTCGGTGGCTTCTTCCAGTGAACACTGGGTCAAGACGCCCGGACGTCCCACCTGTGAGCCGACCAGCAGGGCGATGGCGTTGAACGGTGCATAGCGAGCAACGGCTACAGTGGTTTCCTGTTCATCAAACCCGCGCCATGCGCCTTCAGCTGCGTCGGCGGCAATTTGTACCGGGTTATCTTTGATGTTGGTGACGTGAGCCTGTTGTGATGGTGTTCGACGGGCGCGCATTTTCTGCATCGCCATCATCATCTCTACCACGTTCATCTGCGAAACCACTTCGACGATTTTTGCAGGCGTCATTGCTGTGGTAAGGGGAACGATATCGCTACGTTTGACATTTGGATCGCACAACATATTGGCAAGTTTTACCGAATCCATCGCGATGACTTCTTCTGCGCGCGCGAGATTGATGCCGTAGCGGGCGATAAAGTGGTCGATCAGGTCAAACTGACTGGCGGGTTTTCCATCCAGTTCGGTAACGACGCCGTTAACAATTTTGATTGACGGTTTAGGATCGTTCGGGCTTTCCATCGCAATGAAGCCTTCTTCAATCCACTCTTTAACGAAACCGTCCTGGTTGACCGGGCGTTTTGCCAGTGCTTCAAATCTTTTCGATCTCATAAATCTGCCTCAGAGAATTCAGATGTAGGAAGGGCGATCGTTTTTCGGTGTATCGCCGAGAGTCGAAAGCACGGTTTTACCGATTTCGCGTGCGGAGATGACCGCCTGGCGGACTGCGCCGGAGTCACCCGAGATAATCAGAATGACTTCATTGCTGTAGCTGGTGCCTTGAGCGGGGGAGCTGTATGCCACAACATCCACATTGGCGGACTTCAGCGCGGTGTCTGCCATCAGAACACCCACAGCAGCCGGAGCGCCGACAATAACGCCGCAAGCCCGTCCCAGTGGAGCGCCAAACGCTTTTTCCAGTGCATAGCTGGCGCGGGCGGTGTATTGCAGTTCAAGATGCCCGGCTTCGTTGGCATAGACATCACCAAAGGTCCGATCGAGTTCTTTCAGGGCAACTTCAATACCGCGTTTCACGTCGGAAACATCGTTGCCACCTAAGAGGATCAATGAGCCGTGTCCGGCACCGCCTTTAGTATCGCGAGGAAGTTCAATGCTAATAACTTCAGTGTTGGTGGCTTTTACCGCTTCATCAGCGGCCATAATGTGTGGCCCTGCGCCAATACGCGCCCCCAGAATGCCAATGGAACGATAGCGTTTTTCAAGTTTCATCGCGTCCAACAGGGCGCTATCAACGTTCGCAATGACCAGACCTACAGTGTCGCCAATAGCGGTGCCAACAAATTCTGTTAATGTGCAGCTTTTTTCTGCCATAGCCGTCTCTCGTATTTGATGAGTGGTTTTCGGGAGAACCTCATTCTCTGGCGTCGCTACGCGAGCGATGACCTGCGCCATGATCTGTTCGACCAGTTCATTGCTGCTCATGGGTTAATTCCCTTTGGTAAGATTTTTTCGACATCGGTATGTGGGCGGGGAATAACGTGTACGGCTTTTACTTCGCCGACGTTACGCGCAGCTGCGGCACCCGCGTCTGTTGCCGCTTTTACCGCCCCGACATCACCACGAACGATGACGGTCACCAGCCCGGAACCTATTTTTTCGTAGCCGACCAGCAAAACATTTGCCGACTTCACCATGGCGTCCGCGGCCTCTATGGCGGCAGTTAAGCCTTTGGTTTCTACCATTCCTAACGCTTCTTGTTGCATAAAGACCTCGCCTGGATTTTTTTGACGATATGACTATAAAAAAAAGCGAGGAAAAAGAATGGCTGACTTAATCGGCTAATGAGAAAAATTAATAGAGAACAAATATAATAAAATTGCTTTTATGAACTATATGTTGTTAATTTATTGGTTGTTTTGTAGATATTTCAATGTGAATTAATTGCGTTGGCTAGTGAGTTTAATCGCGAGTAATATTTCGTTGAGTTTGGTTCGAAGGAAGGAACTATGATATTTGTTTCAATTTTATTATGTCATGATGGCAATTTTTTATTGTAAAAGTTTGGTGGAGATTATTACTTTCAACACTGATTAACGCTGTGTTGCATGATTCGGCAATGACAATAATTTGTTATGTTAGCACGATTTTTACACGAGTCTGTCATGCATGTTGGCAATATTTTCTGCAGAACAATTTTTTATAGTTGCGTTCGGTATACACAACAATCAGCGCATAGTTGGCTGATAAAGAAAAACTCCGTAAAGAAGGTGTCACTATGAATGATTCACTCAAGGCGCAATGCGTTGCCGAGTTTTTGGGCACCGGACTGTTCCTCTTTTTTGGCATTGGTTGTTTGTGCGCCCTGAAAGTTGCCGGGGCAAGTCTGGGACTGTGGGAAATTTGTATCATTTGGGGGTTAGGGATTTCGCTTGCTGTTTACCTTACGGCAGGTATTTCCGGCGCTCATCTCAACCCGGCAGTTACCATTGCTCTGTGGCTGTTTGCCTCTTTCCCAGCCCGTAAAGTGCTGCCATTTTGTGTGGCGCAATTAGCGGGTGCCTTTGGTGGTGCGGTTCTGGCATATTCTCTCTACAGCAGTTTGTTTACCGATTTTGAATCTGCTCACAATATAGTGCGTGGTAGCGCAGAAAGTTTACAACTCGCCAGTATCTTCAGTACTTATCCAGCAGCGGCGATTAATGTATGGCAAGCTGCGTTGGTCGAAGTGGTCATAACGTCCATGTTAATGGGGTTGATTATGGCGTTGACCGATGACGGTAATGGCGTACCCAAAGGACCGCTTGCGCCTTTACTCATTGGTATTCTGGTTGCTGTTATTGGTGCTTCTACCGGACCATTAACCGGTTTTGCCATGAATCCAGCGCGTGATTTTGGACCTAAAATTTTCACCTGGTTTGCGGGTTGGGGGGAAATTGCGATGACTGGTGGACGCAATATTCCTTATTTCATTGTACCCATTATTGCACCGATCATTGGGGCATGTGTTGGTGCGGCGATTTATCGCTATCTCATTGCAAAGAATTTACCTGTCAATAGTGTAACGCCTAAAGAAATCAGCGAATAACGAAATAATCTGGCAGTTATAAACGTTTATTTTTTTACTGTTTGTGATCTGCTTTCCGAACTTATTAAAAAGTCTCCCGCTTCACGGAGGCTTTTGTTATTGTCCTTTGTGCTTCTCGTCAGTAAATCATCAAGGATGATGTGAAGATTAAATGTAAAACAATTGTTTTGCTATAACAATAAATTAACTGGGAGGTTTTATCATGATTTCTGCGGCGACACTTAATTCAGAACTCATTAATAAAATCGCGCAGGATTTTGCGCAGGCGACCAGCCTTGCGGTTGTCGTGGTCAATATTCACGGCGATGAAATTTCCGAGCTGTTTAACTTCACTCCATTTTGTCAGATGATGCGGCAACACCCTCAGCTGAGCACTCGATGTCGCATGAGCGATCGTTGTGGGGGTCTGGAAGCCTCTAAATCCGATCAGCCTTGTATTTATCGCTGTCATGCCGGATTAACCGATTTCTCTATTCCACTGGTAATCGCCGGGCATTTAGTTGGTTTTGTATTGTGCGGGCAAGTTCGTCTGCGTAATGATGATGTCGATTTGGTCGATATTCTGAATGTCGATGATTGCTGGCAGGCAGATCCCGAATTACTTAATGAATTTCGCAAAGTCCCTGAGATGGATTACTCAAGAGTTATGGCCTCTGCGGATTTGTTGAAGTTGATTGTAGAAAATTGCCTAAAAAAACAACTCAATTTTGTGGTTATTAAAGAGAACAAATCTCAGTCAGATTCGTTGCGCCAGACTCGTGCGCCTGGTCCCCACGACAATAAAATGAAAAAAGCTTTACGTTATATTGATGCGCATTTATCAGACGATTTGCGTCTGGAAGATGTCGCCTCGCACGTTTATCTAAGCCCTTATTATTTCAGTAAGTTATTTAAGAAATACCATGGAATCGGGTTTAATGCGTGGGTAAACCAACAACGGATGGCCAGCGCTCGTGAGTTACTGTGCCATAGTGACTGGAGCATCGCCAGCATTGCGCGTAATTTAGGTTTTTCGCAAACAAGTTATTTTTGCAAAGTTTTCCGTCAGACTTATCAGGTTACGCCGCAGGTGTATCGACAGCAAGTGAGTGATAATGCGGCGATGGAAACGGTATAGAGTAAATGCCCCAAAAAAAGAGGACGGTTTAAATAAACTCTGGAATGAATAATTAACGTTATTTCCCTGTTATGGGAAAAGTGAAATCAGCTCATAACATACGCTGACAGGTGTGGCACATTTGTGCCTGGGAAGAGGGTGAAAATCCCTCGCAGCCCCCGCTGCTGTAATGCTGACAAACCCGAAAATGCCACTGATCGCGAGATTGGGAAGGTCGGGAGAGGATGACGCTAAGCCAGAAGACCAGCCAGTCAGTCAATACCAACAACTTCGGTGGGAAGTGGGTTGCCCGGAAGCGTCCGGTAGAGTACAGGCGCGTCTTTATACCCCTACCACCCTGAAAGGATCAGGGTATGGCGGCATCATTTAGTTCTTTTATCGCAGTGCCGACAGGCACCAGGGCTGCACTTAAGGTGTGGCAATCTTGTTTCATGGCTTATCAACCAGACCGCCATTACAGGAAATTAAGTGGAGGGCGAGGGGCATGAAAACGATAAAACCCGAATCGATAGCTCTTTTTTGCCTCTTATCTGGAGATGTGGATCTGGCGAAACATCTGGCGGAAATATTGCCAATAACCTGTTTTGTTGGTGAGGACTGGCAGCAAGATTTCCAGCCTTTTGACGGTGGGCCTGTGCAATCGTTATCAGATGCGTATAGCGATTATTCAGTGCTGCTATTGATAGCAGCTGAAAGCGAGATATCCGTACCAGAATGGCTCGCTCATTCTGAGGGAACGACGGTAATTTTGATTGCAGAACACAATGCCCGTTTGCTGAATGGTCCGGCTGGTGGGGCTGTAGCATTAATCCATTATCTGAATGAGATCTGTCATGCCAGAGAAACCGCTGTCAATGACGCATTTTGTCGGACGTTAACACGAGGAAGTCTGGCTATTCCGCAATGCCATCTTCTTTCGTAATGGATTGAGAATGCTGGATTTTTAATTATATTACGCGCAGTATTAATCGCGTAAATGTTTTGCGGTCAGCAACGGTGGGGGATCCATTGTTCTGTTCAATGAATACCATCATACAATTGAATCAGGAGTCGGTATGATGATTTTGGTGACGGGGGGCGCACGGAGCGGGAAGAGTCGCCACGCAGAGGCGCTTATTGGGGACTCTTCACAGGTTCTGTATATCGCCACCTCGCAAATCCTTGATGATGAGATGGCTGCACGGATAGAACATCATCGGCAAGGCCGCCCGGAGCACTGGCGCACAGTGGAGCGTTGGCAACATCTTGATGAATTAATTCATGCAGACATTAACCCGAATGAGGCTGTGTTGCTGGAATGCGTTACCACAATGGTGACTAATCTGTTGTTTGATTATGGCGGCGATAAAGACCCTGATGAATGGAATTATCAGGCGATGGAACAGGCGATTAATGCTGAGATTCAGTCGTTGATTGCTGCCTGCCAACGTTGCCCCGCAAAGGTTGTATTAGTGACTAACGAAGTGGGAATGGGGATTGTGCCGGAGAGTCGTCTGGCTCGACATTTTCGTGATATTGCCGGGCGGGTAAATCAGCAGTTGGCCGCTGCGGCAAATGAAGTATGGCTGGTGGTTTCGGGTATTGAAGTAAAAATCAAATGAGTAAATTATTTTGGGCGATGCTCTCATTTATTACGCGTCTGCCTGTACCGCGTCGCTGGTCCCAGGGACTGGATTTCGAGCATTATTCTCGCGGTATTATTACTTTTCCTTTGATTGGATTATTGCTTGGCGCGATTAGCGGGCTGGTCTTCATGGTGCTGCAGGCATGGTGTGGCGTACCACTGGCGGCACTGTTTAGCGTACTTGTGCTGGCGCTGATGACCGGGGGATTCCATCTGGACGGCCTCGCTGATACCTGTGATGGCGTATTTTCTGCACGTAGCCGCGATCGCATGTTGGAAATCATGCGTGATAGCCGTTTAGGCACCCACGGCGGTCTGGCATTGATTTTTGTGGTACTGGCAAAGATTCTGGTGTTAAGCGAGTTGGCTCTGCGTGGCGAACCGATCCTTGCATCGCTGGCGGCAGCATGTGCGGTCAGCCGCGGGACTGCCGCATTATTGATGTATCGTCATCGTTATGCGCGGGAAGAAGGGCTTGGCAATGTGTTCATTGGCAAAATTGATGGGCGACAAACCTGCGTCACACTCGGCTTAGCCGCTATTTTTGCTGCCGTATTATTGCCGGGTATGCATGGTGTGGCTGCTATGGTGGTGACGATGGTGGTGATTTTCATCCTCGGTCAGCTTCTCAAACGTACGCTGGGCGGGCAAACGGGCGATACGCTGGGAGCAGCCATAGAGCTTGGTGAACTGGTCTTCCTGCTGGCACTGCTATAAAGAGACGTGACATGCAAATACTTGCCGATTTACTGAATACGATCCCAGCCATCGATCCTGCCGCTATGTCGCGTGCACAACGGCATATTGACGGGTTACTCAAACCTGTTGGTAGCCTGGGAAAGCTGGAGGCGCTTGCCATACAACTGGCAGGAATGCCGGGGTTGAATGGCATACCGCATGTGGGCAAAAAAGCGGTACTGGTTATGTGTGCCGATCACGGCGTCTGGGAGGAAGGGGTCGCTATTTCTCCAAAAGAAGTGACAGCCATACAGGCTGAAAATATGACCCGTGGAACAACCGGCGTGTGTGTGCTGGCAGCACAAGCGGGCGCTAACGTCCACGTAATTGATGTTGGTATTGATACTGCTGAGCCTATCCCCGGGCTTATCAACATGCGTGTCGCACGAGGTAGCGGCAATATTGCTTCAGCTCCGGCAATGAGTCGCCGTCAGGCTGAAAAGTTGCTTTTGGACGTCATATGTTATACGCAGGAGCTGGCAAAAAACGGTGTCACGCTGTTTGGTGTAGGTGAACTGGGGATGGCAAACACGACACCGGCAGCAGCAATAGTCAGCACAATCACTGGCCGGGATCCTGAAGAAGTGGTTGGGATTGGCGCAAACCTGCCGACAGATAAACTGGCTAATAAAATTGATGTTGTGCGTCGGGCGATTACGTTGAATCAACCAAATCCTCAGGATGGTGTTGATGTCCTGGCAAAAGTGGGTGGATTTGATTTGGTCGGAATAGCTGGAGTGATGTTAGGTGCTGCTTCCTGCGGTTTACCCGTGTTGCTGGATGGATTTCTTTCTTATGCTGCTGCGCTCGCAGCCTGCCAGATGTCTCCTGCAATCAAACCGTATCTCATTCCTTCTCACTTGTCGGCAGAAAAAGGCGCGCGTATAGCGCTCTCGCATTTGGGGCTGGAGCCTTATCTCAATATGGATATGCGTTTAGGTGAGGGGAGTGGTGCAGCTCTGGCGATGTCCATCATCGAAGCTGCTTGTGCGATATACAACAACATGGGCGAACTTGCTGCCAGTAATATTGTTCTACCGGGGAATACGACTTCTGATTTGAACAGCTAAAAGCGAAAAGTATGATAAAAGCTATACTTATCGGATAGTATTCGCGACTTAGGAAAGGGACATGATGCGTCGTGTAAATATTCTTTGCTCATTTGCTCTGCTTTTTGCCAGCCAAAATAGCCTGGCGGTAACTTATCCATTACCTCCAGAGGGTAGCCGTTTAGTGGGGCAGTCGCTTACTGTAACTGTTCCTGATCACAATACTCAGCCGCTGGAGACTTTTGCCGCACAATACGGGCAAGGGTTAAGTAATATGCTGGAAGCGAATCCGGGCGCTGATGTTTTTTTGCCGAAGTCTGGCTCACAACTCACCATTCCGCAGCAACTGATTTTGCCCGCCACTGTCCGTAAAGGGATTGTGGTTAACGTCGCTGAAATGCGTCTTTATTACTATCCGCCAGACAGTAATACAGTGGAAGTCTTTCCTATTGGTATCGGCCAGGCTGGGCGAGAAACCCCGCGTAACTGGGTGACTACCGTTGAACGTAAACAAGAAGCACCAACCTGGACGCCAACGCCGAACACTCGGCGCGAATATGCGAAACGAGGGGAGAGTTTGCCCGCATTTGTTCCTGCGGGGCCCGATAACCCCATGGGGCTGTACGCGATTTATATTGGCAGGTTGTATGCCATCCACGGTACCAATGCCAATTTTGGTATTGGGCTCCGGGTAAGTCAGGGCTGTATTCGTCTGCGCAATGACGATATCAAATATCTGTTTGATAATGTTCCTGTAGGCACTCGTGTACAAATTATTGATCAGCCAGTGAAATACACAACGGAACCGGATGGTTCAAAGTGGCTGGAAGTTCATGAGCCGCTGTCGCGCAATCGTGCAGAATATGAGTCTGACCGAAAAGTGCCATTGCCGGTAACCCCATCTTTGCGGGCGTTTATCAACGGGCAAGAAGTTGATGTAAATCGCGCAAATGCTGCGTTGCAACATCGATCGGGAATGCCTGTGCAAATTAGTTCTGGTTCAAGACAGATGTTTTAAGAGCGTTGGTAATTAGAAAGTAAAAAGCCTGCTCGAAAGCAGGCTTTTTTGAATTTGGCTCCTCTGACTGGACTCGAACCAGTGACATACGGATTAACAGTCCGCCGTTCTACCGACTGAACTACAGAGGAATTGTGTGAACGGGGCGCATATTAATGGCAGTGCATGGTGATGTCAAAGGGTGAAATGCATTTTTTTGTTTGTTTGCTGCCAATTTCAACAAAGTGGTGAGCTTTCAATCTTATTGGTAATGAACCATCGTGGTGCATACCCTCCTTTTATAGGGCAGGTGAATGCGACTGCTGATAAAAAGAGCCAATGACGAATCTATCATAATCTCTTATTTGACAGTTGGTTAGCTTGCGTATCAACGCCAAAATAGAACTGGCAAGCATCTTGCACTCTGGTTGTAAGTAATGGCGGCACTTGGGCCGACTCTTAAAAACCGGAGGCAACATGAACTTCAGACGCCTGAAATACTTCGTAAAAATTGTAGATATTGGTAGCCTGACCCAGGCTGCTGAAGTATTGCATATCGCACAACCAGCGCTCAGCCAGCAGGTTGCCACACTGGAAGGTGAGTTAAATCAACAGCTTTTGATTCGCACAAAACGGGGCGTTACGCCAACAGACGCCGGAAAAATTCTCTATACCCATGCACGGGCCATTTTACGTCAGTGTGAGCAGGCCCAACTGGCGGTGCATAACGTTGGTCAGTCATTATCGGGGCAAGTCTCGATTGGCTTTGCGCCAGGAACCGCTGCGTCATCCATCACCATGCCCTTATTACAGGCGGTTCGCGCTGAATTCCCGGAGGTCGTTATCTATCTTCATGAAAATAGTGGTGCAGTGCTTAACGAAAAACTGATAAATCACCAACTCGATATGGCGGTGATTTATGAGCATTCCCCTGTGGCTGGGGTATCCAGTCAGGCTTTGCTGAAAGAAGATCTTTTCCTGGTAGGAACTCAAGATTGCCCGGGGCAAAGCGTTGATGTTAATGCTATTGCGCAAATGAACCTTTTTCTCCCCAGTGATTACAGCGCTGTTAGACTTCGTGTTGATGAGGCTTTTTCCCTACGGCGGCTCACGGCAAAAGTCATTGGTGAAATTGAGTCTATTGCCACGCTTACCGCAGCGATTGCCAGCGGCATGGGCGTTGCAGTATTACCTGAATCGGCTGCGCGTTCGTTATGTGGCGCAGTAAATGGGTGGATGTCACGCATTACCACTCCTTCAATGAGTCTCTCTTTGTCCTTAAATTTACCCGCCAGAGCAAACTTGTCACCACAGGCACAGGCAGTGAAAGAGTTGTTAATGTCAGTGATTAGTTCTCCAGTGATGGAAAAAAGGCAGTGGCAATTGGTGAGCTAAGCGTTATATCGGGATGGAATAAGATGCGGGTTTTTATTATTTGTTATGCCGGGCATTAGACTTTAACAATAACGGGATATCTGAACTGCCCGGAGTTTACCGTGAATTTCCAACAACTAAAGATAATCCGCGAGGCTGCACGTCAGGATTACAACCTGACAGAGGTTGCGAATATGCTTTTTACCTCACAGTCAGGCGTTAGCCGTCATATTCGGGAACTGGAGGATGAACTTGGCATCGAAATATTTGTTCGACGAGGTAAGCGACTGCTGGGCATGACTGAACCGGGCAAAGCATTACTGGTCATTGCAGAACGCATTCTGAATGAAGCCAGTAATGTTCGTCGGCTCGCAGACCTGTTTACCAACGATACGTCTGGCGTTCTCACTATTGCAACGACGCATACTCAGGCACGTTATAGCTTGCCAGAGGTCATTAAAGCTTTTCGCGAACTTTTCCCGGAGGTTAGGCTCGAGCTAATCCAGGGTACGCCACAGGAAATTGCGACGTTGTTGCAAAATGGCGAAGCTGATATTGGTATCGCCAGCGAGCGTTTGAGTAATGACCCGCAGCTCGTCGCCTTCCCGTGGTTTCGCTGGCACCATAGTTTGCTTGTTCCACTCGATCATCCCTTAACGCAAATTACACCATTGACGCTGGAATCAATAGCGAAGTGGCCGTTAATTACTTACCGACAGGGAATTACGGGGCGCTCACGCATTGATGACGCATTTGCCCGCAAAGGTTTGCCGGCAGATATTGTATTAAGTGCACAGGATTCTGATGTCATTAAAACCTATGTTGCTCTTGGGCTTGGGATCGGATTAGTTGCCGAACAATCCAGCGGCGAACAAGAGGAAAAGAATTTAATTCGCCTGGATACGCGGCATCTTTTCGATGCTAATACTGTCTGGTTGGGACTGAAGCGAGGGCAACTTCAGCGTAACTATGTCTGGCGCTTTCTGGAACTTTGTAATGCAGGACTGTCAGTTGAGGATATCAAGCGCCAGGTGATGGAAAACAGTGAAGAGGAAATTGATTATCAGATATAGCAAAAAGCCCGCTATAAAAGCGGGCTTTTCAGAAATTTGGCTCCTCTGACTGGACTCGAACCAGTGACATACGGATTAACAGTCCGCCGTTCTACCGACTGAACTACAGAGGAATCGCTGTTGAGGCACATCTTAACGGCGAAAAATATTTTGTCAAACCCGATTTTTAAATTTCCCAACTGTTTGCCGTTTCTATCAACAGTTTGTTGCATTTGCAGACAATTTGTTGGCGAAAATCTTTGCAGCTTTGCTGATTCTCCCTCATCATTTGAAATGTGGTTTCACTTTCTGCAATTAAGGTCGGCTTTGAATATCTCCTCTGCTTTACGCCAGGTTGTTCACGGCACTCGCTGGCACTCTAAACGCAAGAGCTACAAAGTGTTGTTCTGGCGCGAGATAACCCCGCTTGCTGTTCCTATCTTCATGGAGAACGCCTGTGTCCTGTTGATGGGGGTCCTGAGCACTTTTCTGGTCAGCTGGCTGGGAAAAGATGCGATGGCCGGCGTGGGGTTGGCGGACAGCTTCAATATGGTCATTATGGCTTTTTTTGCAGCTATCGATCTTGGTACTACTGTCGTTGTAGCATTTAGTCTCGGTAAGCGAGATCGACGACGAGCGAGGGTGGCGACGCGGCAGTCATTGGTGATCATGACGTTGTTTGCCGTACTGTTGGCAACGCTAATTCATCATTTTGGCGAACAAATTATTGATTTCGTCGCGGGTGATGCCACGACAGAAGTTAAAGCACTGGCGTTGACTTATCTGGAGCTGACCGTACTCAGTTATCCAGCAGCTGCCATCACTCTTATTGGTAGCGGGGCACTTCGTGGTGCAGGGAATACGAAAATACCGCTACTGATTAACGGTAGCCTGAATATTCTTAATATTATTATTAGCGGCATATTGATTTACGGCCTTTTCTCCTGGCCGGGACTGGGATTTGTCGGGGCTGGGTTGGGTTTAACCATTTCTCGTTATATTGGCGCAGTTGCAATTTTGTGGGTGCTGGCGATTGGTTTTAATCCTGCGCTAAGGATTTCGTTAAAGAGCTATTTTAAACCGCTGAATTTTAGCATTATCTGGGAAGTCATGGGGATTGGTATTCCAGCGAGTGTCGAATCAGTGTTATTTACCAGTGGTCGGTTATTAACCCAAATGTTCGTTGCCGGGATGGGGACCAGCGTTATTGCCGGAAATTTTATCGCGTTCTCAATTGCGGCTCTTATCAACTTACCCGGAAGTGCGCTCGGTTCTGCTTCTACGATCATTACAGGCCGAAGGTTGGGGGTAGGGCAGATAGCGCAAGCAGAGATTCAGTTGCGGCATGTGTTCTGGCTGTCCACTCTTGGATTAACGGCCATCGCCTGGCTAACGGCTCCCTTTGCCGGGGTTATGGCATCGTTTTACACCCAGGATCCACAGGTTAAACACGTCGTTGTGATTCTGATTTGGCTAAATGCTTTATTTATGCCTATTTGGTCCGCCTCATGGGTGCTACCCGCTGGATTTAAGGGGGCTCGTGATGCCCGTTACGCCATGTGGGTTTCTATGTTGAGCATGTGGGGTTGCCGGGTTGTAGTCGGTTATGTGCTGGGAATCATGCTTGGCTGGGGTGTGGTTGGTGTCTGGATGGGAATGTTTGCCGACTGGGCTGTGCGGGCCGTGCTGTTTTACTGGCGAATGGTTACTGGACGTTGGCTGTGGAAATACCCTCGATCCGAGCCGCAAAAGTGTGAAAAAAAGCCAGTTGTGTCGGAATAAACGACAAAATGCAGATTATTTCAGCAAACGATTTCAAATTTAAAAAACAGGCTTTGACATTGTGGGTGGGCATCGCTAATATTCGCCTCGTTCTCACGATTCCTCTGTAGTTCAGTCGGTAGAACGGCGGACTGTTAATCCGTATGTCACTGGTTCGAGTCCAGTCAGAGGAGCCAAATTTTAGTTTTGAGACATCTCTATGAGTCTCAGGACAGTTAAAAAAATAAAAATTATTTTTACCCGGTCACTTTGTAAAAAAAGTGACCGGGTTTTTTGATTTCTGTGTTTCGTTCGTTTAATCGAGTCTCACGCTTCAGTGAGCAAATTGCCCCCCAACAGACATCACGATTCGCAAGGTCAAAAACTCTGTTCCATGAAGCACCGTACAAAGATAAAGAGAAAAATGCCTTATGCGGGATGTTGCTGTCACGTCTTTATCGGGAAACTATACGTAATTGCCACTTTGCCTTCTGTAATCAGAAAAAGAAGGCCTGGAATTTTAATAAATATTATTTCTCTGGGAGCGTGGGTTTTATAATCAATATGACGAGCTGGATATTATATTCTTTATAAGAATTATATGAGATTAAAGAAATCTGCCATAAAGACAGATTTCTTTAAAATATCATTAGAGATTTGCGACGTTATGATAAACTTTTTGTACATCGTCGTCATCTTCAAGGGCATCAACAAGCCCTTCAAAGATTTCTAAATCTTCTGGGGAAAGCTCAACTTCAGATTGAGCAATCATTTCTAATTCTGTTGTTGAGAACTCAGTGATTCCAGCTGCTTTTAGAGCCGCGATTCCTTTATGAAGGTCGGTAGGTTCAGTATAAATAACAATGTTACCTTCTTCTTCAGTCACATCACGAACATCAACTTCAGCTTCAAGTAAAATTTCAAAAATATGGTCAGGGTCTGTTCCTTTAAATACAATCACACCCGTATTGTCAAACATATAGCTGACAGAACCTGCCGCTCCGATATTGCCGCCTTTTTTATTGAAAATTGTGCGAACGTTAGCAATCGTACGGTTAACATTTGAAGTCAATGTCTCAGCAATAATCATTGAGCCATTAGGACCAAAGCCTTCATAACGTCCCTGTACGAACGTTTCATCTCCGCCGCCTTTGGCTTTATCAATTGCTTTATCAATAACGTGCTTTGGAACTTGTGCCTGCTTTGCACGTTCAATAACGAATTTTAAAGATGTGTTTAATTCTGGATCGGGTTCACCTTGTTTGGCAGCAGCATAGATTTCTACACCGAATTTTGCATAAATTTTAGACGTTGCACCGTCTTTAGCCGTTTTTTTAGCAACAATATTGGCCCATTTACGTCCCACTGGAATGATCTCCTCGAAAATTTATTTACATTACTGGTAAATCGTTAACATGTGTTAATTCGGCATATTATATCATAACAGGAAAAATCTCGTCTATTAGAAATAAAAATATTCTAAATCCATAATTTTATATTTAATTTTATAAAAAATAATGTTGTTGGCGGGATTTTTTATAATTGTGTTTTGAAAGCATACTTGCTTTTAATATGTGGAAATCATTAAGACGATAATAAAACTCGCATCTGCCCAAGGAAGCAAACAGCCCGCGTTTATTGCAGGCTATTTGCCAGATGTCTTACTTAATCCTTCACATCTATTTCTGATAAGAAGGTTCATAACTTATTATCGGAACGGCGGCTCATTAAAGGTTCGTAATTTACGTGAATGCAGTCGGTCGCCTTCTGCGCGCAGCAAATCGATCGCCCGAATGCCAATTTGCAGGTGTTCGGAAATAGCGCCTTCATAAAAACGGTTAGCCTGGCCGGGAAGCTTAATCTCACCATGTAACGGTTTATCTGAAACACACAGTAGTGTCCCGTATGGCACGCGGAAACGATATCCTTGCGCGGCAATGGTTGCACTTTCCATATCAATTGCTACGGCCCGGCTTAAGTTAAAACGAAGTGCAGAAGCTGAGTAACGTAACTCCCAGTTCCTGTCATCTGTGGTTACCACAGTACCTGTACGCAGCCGCTGTTTGACTTCCTCACCAGGCCTGCCGCTGACTAACTTGGTAGCGTCATAAAGCGCACGTTGCACTTCAGCAATGCTCGGAATAGGAATATCGGGCGGCAGAACCGCATCAAGAACGTGGTCATCGCGTAAATAAGCGTGTGCAAGGACATAATCTCCAATGGCCTGGCTTTCACGTAATCCGCCACAGTGACCAATCATCAACCAGACATCCGGGCGTAGCACTGCCAGATGATCGCAGATGGTTTTAGCATTGGACGGTCCCACGCCAATATTCACCAGAGTAATACCCTGACCATCAGCGGTAATTAAATGCCATGCTGGCATCTGGTGTTTTTTCCATGCAAGGTCGGAAATGGCTTCTTCTGGCGCTTCGGTTTCGGCAGTGATCCAGTTCCCGCCAGCACAAGAAAGGGCAATGTAGGGACTATCAGGATCGAGGATCTGGCTGCATCCCCAACGAACGAATTCATCCACATAACGTGTGTAGTTGGTAAACAAGACGAACGGTTGAAAATGTTCTACTGGCGTACCGGTATAATGGCGCAACCGTGCGAGGGAAAAATCAACCCGGCGAGCATCAAAATGCGATAGCGGGGAGAATTCCGTTGGATGATAAATGCCGTCTGCAGTTTCATCGCCAATTTGCGCCAGTTCTGTTGTCGGAAAGTAGCGAGTTAAACCAGCGCTCATTGAGCGATCAAGTGTCAATCCAGAGCCATCGATGACATAAGGATAAGGGATTTCATGCTGCGAGGGTTGCACAGAGATATGCGCACCATAATCCTGATACAGCAACGTAAGTTGTTCATTGAGATACGAACGAAAGAGAGTAGGGCGAGTAATCGTGGTGGTGTAGCTGCCTGCGTGAGTAAAACGACCAAATGCGCGCGTTTTGGGGGGATTAGTTGTGCTACCGTCCCAGGTTACGGTCAGTGATGGATAGACAAAAAGACCTTGTTTGCGGGCGTTTTCATCAGGTAATTCGCCACTTGTAATATATTTGCCAATGGCGTTGCGTAAAGCAACTACAGATTGCTCATACAGCGCGTCGAGTTTATCCAGTGCCTGAGCTGGGGTCAGACCGGAGCCCTTATTATTCATGTGTGTCTCCTGTTCCATACAATTACCGCACATCCGATAGTATGTCACAGGAATGTGAAACAAAAGTATAAGGCGAAGATCGGATGATCTTCGCCAGGCTATCACGAGCGTTGATTGTCTTTCATCAATAAAGCGGTCATTGCAGAAATCAGGCATCCAGCCAGCAAATAAATGGCGACGCTATGCCAGTTCCCGGCAAAGTAAGTGATGAGTGCAGCGGCAATAAAAGGTGTAAATCCACCGCCAACCACACTGGCAACCTGATAACCGACTCCAGCACCACTGTAGCGATAACTGGCACCAAACATTTCGGTAAACATCGGTTGTTGCACACACACCACCATGTCATGCGCAATGTTTGCCAGCATTATGGAGAAGAAAACTATCCAGAAAATAGATTGTGCTTCAAGCGCCATAAAGAAAGGAAATGCGCTCAACGTTCCGATCAACGCGCCTGTAATATAAACCCTGCGCCGACCAAAACGATCGGCAAGCCAGGCAAAACAGGGAATTGTCAGGCAGCTTAATCCACCTACCAGCAAACCAATATTAAGGAAAAGTTCGCGCGGTAACCCCATATTCTGGGTTGAATAATTAAGTGCAAAGGCAGTAACAATGTACATCGTCAGCAACTCGCACAGTCGTAGTGCAATAATCTTCAGGAAAGCACCGGGATGTCGTAACAGAGCTTCGATAACCGGGATGCGTTTTTTCGCGGCCGCTTGATTATGTTGCTGTTGTTCAAATTCCGCGGACTCCTCCATGCCATTGCGCACCCACAATGCTCCCAGTACCAGTACGATGCTAAACAGGAAAGGAATGCGCCAGCCCCAGCTTAAAAACTGTTCGTCAGTCGTCATCATACTGATCAATGAAACCAGTCCGGTTGAAAGCAGTAAACCTACACCGTAGCCAACTTGTACACCGCTACTGTAAAAGGCTTTTTTATTTTTCGGCGCACTTTCAACGGAAAGCAACGCTGCGCCTCCCCATTCGCCGCCGACGGCAAATCCCTGAATGGCACGCAGTGTCACCAGCAAAATAGGTGCCCACCACCCAATGGTCGAGAATGAAGGAAGAATACCAATTAAGGCTGTCGCGATGCCCATCATCCAGACGGTCAGCATTAACATGCGCTTACGTCCCAGTCGGTCGCCAAAGTGACCGAAAATGACACCGCCGAGCGGTCGGAAAAGGAAGCCGACACCAAAGGTGGCAAATGCGGCGAGCGTTCCCATCGCCGGGCTTACTTGCGGGAAAAACTCGCGATTAAACACCAGTGCGGCGGTAATGCCATAGAGTAGAAAATCATACCAGTCGACGACGGCACCAGCGAAACTGCCTAACGCAGCTCGTCGGGCGCGACTTAACGAAAGCGTCCCTTCATCGGGACGAGTGGAGATGAGCGTGGAGTCCATAATGATCCTGTTTGTACTGTCTTTTTATAATTAGTATGGAAAAGGTAACTCACATTGCCGTCGATCTATAAACGAACCTTATGAGACTACCTCGACAGAGCGCATCTGCAAATGATTTTATGGTTGATTAACGGCAACATGAAAAATTCGATGGAAGATGAAAGCGCAGGAGTTGCTGGTGTTGTTTAAGGATTAAGCAGAGGGCCCACAGGTTCGAGATATGAAACATAAAAGTCCGCATATGCACAAAATTGCACCCTGATGATTCTGATAGACTGCATTGCATTATAACCAGTAGGGAGGCGAGGTTAGTTATGTTTTTAGTATCATTGTTGAGACGTATTGCATTTAGTTACTACGATTATAAAGCTTATAATTTTAATATTGAAAAAACAGACTTTGTTGTCATACATATTCCCGATCAGATTGGCGATGCTATGGCCATCTTTCCTGTTATTCGGGCGCTTGAATTGCATAAAATTAAGCATCTATTAATTGTTACGTCGACAATTAATTTAGAAGTCTTTAATGCGCTCAAACTTGAACAGACTAAATTAACATTAGTCACAATGACTATGCAGGATCACGCAACATTAAAAGAAATAAAAGATTTAGCGAAGAACATAACACTGCAATACGGTACGCCGGATCTTTGTATAGAGGCGATGCGTAAAAAGAACCTGAAAACGATGATATTTATCAGTCAGTTGAAAGCAAAAACGAATTTCCAGGTCGTCGATTTAACCATGAAGTGCTATTCCCCTTTGTGTAAGAACGCGTCCCGGATGGATCAGAATCTCCGGGCTCCTGTACCCATGACATGGGCATTTATGATGCGTGAGGCGGGTTTTCCGGCAGTCAGGTCAATATATGAATTGCCATTAAGCGATGATGTACTCGATGAGGTACGCGAGGAAATGCGATCGTTAGGATCTTACATTGCGCTCAATTTAGAAGGTAGCTCGCAGGAACGTACATTTTCATTATCGATTGCAGAAAATCTAATAGCAAAAATTCAAAGTGAAACAGATATGCCAATAGTGATCGTTTATGGACCCAAAGGGGAAGATAAAGCCAGGGCATTAGTGGATTGTTATAATAATGTCTACCGTTTATCCTTATCACCCTCGATTAAACGTTCAGCAGCAATCATAAAAGATGCTTATATTGCAATAACTCCTGACACCTCAATATTACATATGGCAAGTGCCTATAATACCCCTGTTGTTGCAATTTATGCTGATTACAAAACGCGATGGCCCGCAATGGCCGATGTTTCGGAGTCAGTCGTCGTTGGGCAAAAAATTGACAATATAAGTCTGGATGAATTCGCAAAGGCATTAAAAAGTGTTTTGGCGAGAATTTGAGGCAGTACTTATGCATAGTAATGCCGATCTGTTATGAACGGTGGTGTCATCAATACTCTGAGGCTGGTCAATCATCACAGAAAACCAGCCTTTGGATCAAAGCAATACTCACCGAAAATGATCATAGTCACACCGAACGCGATTCAGGAGGAACTGTTTGGTAAATAGCACCACCGGATCTTGGGGGCGCTGTGATTATTACAGTATTGCTATCACCGTCATTTTTGAATGTCACTTTACCAGTAGCATCAACGCCTACCCAGGAGGCCGAGCTTGAAAACGAATAATCAGCCGCCGTTTTTCCTGGTGCAAAGTTGTCATTATTCAACTGATAATACGCCCCGGTAAATCCCTGCGAAGGGAATGAAGCTGTCGGTAGGTTTGCACCATTCACTGACACTGTACCGGTCATTGGTCTGGTTTCCGCGCTAATGAATTCTATCGTGGTACTCAGGCCCGCCTGATGAACACCATTCAATACGGGGATCAGCGTTGCGATACCCTCTCCGTCTCCTGTAACAGTAGCTTTGTAATCACCGTTGATATTTTGACTGTAATCAATTGCGCTAATTTTCATATAGGGCACGTTTGTACCTGATTGCACAAATTCCATCCCTTCAGAAACTTTGATCGGATTGCCTGATATATCGTGCAGAACAAGATGTAGCTCAGCACTATCGGTAAAGTCCCCTTTCAGTGATGACTGGTTGTTCTTAAGGATGGACTGCGAGGCGTCTGCTGGGCCTGCCACTAGCGATATATCTACTGTTTGCATTCCACCTGCGCTTGTGACTGTGCTTACAGTGACGCTCCCCGTTATCGCTCCTTTCACGCTTGTTGTCGCGATTCCGTTTTGATCGATCACTGCTGTTAATGACGTTAATGTGGTGGAGCCGCTTTTTAAGGCGAAGTACACAGTGAGACCTTCGATCAGGTTACCACTGCCATCCTCAACCGTTGCCTTTAAGGTACTTAAATCACTGTTGGTGGCGGCGATAGTCGACGGATCAGCGATAAAGCTAGCAACATGTGCGGTGCTTGGGTTGCCAGTAACCTTCACGGTTGTCTGTGTCTGTATTGTGACGCCGTTATGGAACGATGCAGTCACCGTATATGTACCGACTTTATTGCTGGTCAGAACGACTGGAGCCTGACCTGAAGAGTTGGTTCTCACTTTTCCGCCACTTAACGTCGCACCTTCTAGCGTTACGCTAAAGTTGATGACCTGACCCTCCACTGGAGTGCCATTTGCAGAGGTTAGCGTTGCCGTCAGAGTAGCGCCTTTAGGAGCATTGACACCGATAAGCGGACTGGACGTGAGTGTTAGTTTTTCATCAATAGCCTCCAGTTGTTTCTCAAGTGAAGCTCCATTCGCTAGGGATGCTTTTACAGTATACGAGCCGTTTCTTTCAGGCGTTATGGTGACCTCGGCTACTCCCTGCGTATTAGTAGAGACCGTATTCTGGCTGATGATCATTTGCGAGGATGGCGCTGCACTGAATGTCGCGGGTTGATGCGTCACCGGGTTGCCAAACTGGTCGTTAACGTGAGCTTTAACTGCTATGTCTTGTGCGACCATGACCTGACCTTCAGGTATCTCCTGACTGGTAATCGTCGCAGAATTAACATCTACCTTGGCATTCAGTAATCGCGAGATGACTTCAGTAGGTTTATCTGCCAGAGAGGCTGAAACTGTTTTTAGTCCGACCTCGGTGCTTGTCACAAGAATTTCAGCGAAAACCTGATCATCCGTTTCAACGCTGGTGCTGCTTAGCGTGACGGAGGTTCCGCGGAAATTAACTTTTATACCTTCTACTGGGTTGCCGTTTCCATCAGTCACTGTTGCCTGTAGCCTGGTCATTCCAATGTTATTGGCGATGAAATTGTCCTCGGTAACGTTAAGATTAACCTGCGCAGTGAGCGTATCCGCAGTAAAGTTCACCACCAACTGCTCACTCTTACCGCCAACCATCGATGCTGTCACGGTATGAGCGCCTGCTTTTGTACCTTTCAGCGTGACTTTCGCTTTGCCATCGGCATCAGTAACCGCTTTGTCGCCATCGCTCAGCGTGAAGTTCGCCTTCACATCTTCCGGTAGAGTAAATGTTACCTCAGTGTTGGCTATCGCATTGCCCTCTGTATCAGCGACGGTGCTGTTAGTGTCGTGAGATCGTTATTGTCGGCAATCACCGGATCCTTCGAGGCTGCCAGCGTGATTTCAGCATTCGTGACGTTCGGCACATAGTTCACTGTTTGTTGCATCGAATCGCCATTTTCGAGGGTTGCCGTCACGGGAGTTCTTCAGGCTGAAATCTTCATCCACGCCCAGCGTGATTCTTGCGGTACCGAAGCGGCTTAACCAGTCTGTCATTACCCCTGAAGCCTGAGAAGAGGCCCATCCACGTGCTATGTTTGCCGCTTGCTCGCTGTTCATATCTTCGGCGAGCAGAGATCCAATTAGCTGTGAAGTACTGGCTATCTGTTGCTCAAGGTTGCCACTGCTGTTACCCGGCGGCGGGGTTAAATTTTTTTCACTAACTTGTGCCTGGACATCCAGTTCATCACCCGGGCGGACATTACGAACAAACGTACGAAACTGGTTGAGTTTGCGTAACAGGGGGGTATCTATAATTTGTTGCACAGGACAAATATATCTGGCTTCTGTACAGAGTCTTAAATTTTGACCATAAATAAAACCGTCCCTGTCAAGCATGCATAGTTTATCAAGTAGGTCTCCCACAAACTGCCTGAATTTTATTTTTCCATTAAAAGTTTGTATCTTCTTAAGTATCACAGGAGACTGGAAATAGACCGATAGTAGGATGTTGCCACTCAAGGCATGACGATAAATATCGCTAGGAGTAATTTTTTGTTTTATGGCTTTGGTAGTGATCTCAACTGCTTCCGTTATAGTGACCCATGTTGACATATAATGAGTTATAAGCAATGGCTGATATTTTTTTGACATAATATTATCTCCTTCTACACAACAATTCGTTCCGTTAAGGAAAAAGATTGGTGTCACAAGTATTTATTTATGATTAATCAGAGGGTTTATGACAGAGAAAAGGATGTATATTTCTGAGTAAACATGTACAGGCCTATGGGGTGACTATTTAATGAGTAAATGCCGAATGATTTTCGGGGTGATGATTATAACTTGAGGAAAAATCCCAGCGTGGTTTGAGTAGTGTACCTGAGTGATATTTGTGTTATGTATGCATTGATTGCAGCAGAATAAATATAGTTCAGGCTAGTATAGTTTATGGTAGCTATGAGAAGATATAATCTATTTTACCTATAAAATAATTTATATGTATGGGGTTGTTTTTTTAGGTTGTTTGTCTGTGCTTTTATATTCTGGAGATGTGCCTTGTATATAGGATTGTTTGTTGGTTGTATTTTTTAATGTTGCACTGTTGTGAATTTTTATTTTGATATGATTATTTCTTTAGTATAAGGAGAGAAAGGAACGAGAAAGTTAAATCTATTTATCCTAATCGCAATTTCATTGTTTAAATAATCACTATGGATTAATATTTTTTGCGACTCTGCTGAGTTACTGGTTTTAACTAGTGGTGTAAAAGGGATACCTTTTCGGTATCCCTTTTACAATAATCAGAAGAAATCAATTCGCGTATTGATACCGACGGTGCGACCCATATTGACCTGTGCGACGGCGCTGCTGCCGTTCATGTAGCCATAGGTACGGTAACGACGGTCGAACAGGTTATCGACATAGACGGAAATGTTCATCCGTTCAGTCGCCTGCCAGCCCAGGCTGCTGTCCAGGGTGGCATAGGTGCCTTGCCGCAACTGGTTGTCGCCATCGAAATAATGCGGCCCGACCAGATTAACCGCCAGTCGGGGCATCAGTGCGCCATAGCGCGTATCAATCACGCCGTTCACGCTGCTTCCCGCGCCATAACGTGGTACGAACGGCACCCGGTTACCGTGATACAACTCACTGTCATTGGTGAATTCGGAACGGATCACGTTGCCATTGATATCCCATGACCAGCCTGGCGCAAACCGCCACTTCGCTTCAAGCTCAACGCCGGTGGCGTCGGCTTTACCCGCATTGCTTAATGTCTGCATCCCGACCGGGCCAGAGTAAAGCTGCATGTCTTTGGTGTGGGTATAAAACGTCGCGGCTTGCAGCGTGACGTCAGCGGTTTCGTAGCGGGTGCCAAGTTCATAGTTGATGGATTTCTCGGCGACGAACGGTTTGGCATCAAGACCCGCAGTAGGCACGATGTTGTACCCGGAAGGTTTATATCCCTGGGCTACACGGGTATACACTCTCCAGTCATCGGTCAGCATATAGCCTGCGGATAGCTGCCCGAGCACCTGATCGTCATTGCTCTTACCCTGGTCGCCAAACGGGTTGCCGAGCATGCTCCCGTGATATTGTGTACTGGATTTATCATGCGAGAAGCGCACGCCGCCGCCGATATCAAAACGATCGGTTAAATGCCAGGTCAGGTCACTGTATGCGGCCAGCGTTTCAGCGGTGGTATAGCCGGTACTGCTTAAATAAGGCATTGTCGGCATGTCGTAGGCTGAATTTAACTTCTCGCGGGTGTTCTGCCGGTACAGCCCAAACACCATATCAACGGTACGCGCATCGCCCAGGGTTGCGGCGCGCAGCTCCTGCACATCCTGATTCCAGCGCTGAGGCATATTGACGATTAACGAACCGGAAGGGAAGGTGCGCGAATAATGCTGCTGCTGCCAGGCGCTGATCAGGTTGAAAACCCAGTCATCGGTGGTGTATTTCCCACTCAGGGTTTGGCTGTCAGTGCAGCGCCGCATGTACGGGTCTGGTGAACCATCGCTGATCGACAGCTTACGGCCCTTAATATCATTCCATCCCACATAGGCATCCTGGGTGGCGCGGGTACATTCGCGTGAGGCGGCAAAGCCCATTTCCCAGGGCTGATCGTCCGGCGCCAGACGCAGTTTCACATTCCCTATGCTGGCGCGGGTGCCGCCTAAGTCATCGCTTCCCGTCGCGGGGTTAATCATGTCGCCGTCATCAACCTGGCGTAACAGGGTGACGCTGCCGTACAGCAGGCCATCCTGAATGGGGCCGCTCAGGTTGAACTTACTTCGATAACTGTCGCGGCTACTGACGCCGCCTTCAATATAGCCGCGCGGCGTGCTGTCCGGCTGCTGGGTGACGATGTTGATGATCCCGCCCTGAGCGCTTTTGCCATATAACGTTCCCTGTGGGCCTCGCAGCAACTCCACGCTTTGCACATCGGTAAGCGCCTGGATGGTGTTGGTGGAAAGCTGAGGGACGCCATCGACATACAGGGTGACGGCGGGATTATAGAAGTCCTGCGCTGAAGAGACGCCGCGTAGCGAGATCGTCGAAAAAAGCATGTTGCCGCTATTTTCAATATTGAGCCCGGGCAAGACTCTGGGGAGTTTGTCGCTGGCGGTGACGCCGGCGTCGCTTAATTCCGGCGCGCTGACAACAGTAGACGAGACGTTGTTGGCTGATGCCGAGCGGGAAGATTGTTTACTGGCGGTAACCACCAGCGTGCTTTCGTCTTGCTGTGAAGTCTGGGCATTAGCAATGGCGGGGAGCAATAATCCCCCCAAGGCCAGAGGATAAAGCCGTGTCATTTTCATTGTTGTGAGTCCCTGTAAGACGGCGAAACGCCAAAAATACCGACAATGGTGAATTGAAAATGATAACTATTTCTAATAGTAGTGCTACCCGAAACGGGTTTATTTCAACCTGTTTCGGGTCGGTTTGCGCTTATTGGGCAGAATGGCGATAACGGTCGACGGCGAGAGCCGTCAGGCGTTTTTTGTCTATCTTGCCGACGGCGGTGAGCGGCCAGTGGTCAAGAAACTCGATTTGGTCAGGAATTTTCCACGCGCTGAGCCCCATACGGGTCAGTTGTTGACGCAACTGCTGATAGTCAGTTGGCACCTGCTGCGCGATGATAAACGCGCAAATCCGCTCGCCAAGCAGCGTGTCCGGCGCGGCGACCACCGCGCAATCTTGCACTTCCGCTAAACGCAGCAGTGCCGATTCCACTTCAGCCGCGGCTATTTTTTCTCCGGCGCGGTTGATCTGCTCTTTTATGCGTCCCTCAACGTGCAGGTTCCCCACCTCATCCAGCCTGACATTGTCGCCTGTGCGGTAAAACCCTTGCGCGGTAAAGGCCTGCGCGTTGTGGGCAGGGGCGCGGTAATAGCCCGAAATGGTATAAGGGCCGCGCGTTAACAATTGCCCGGTTTCGCCCGGCGCGACGTCGTTCTCGTCTTGATCAACGATGCGGATTTCATCCAGAGGGGACAACGGGCGCCCCTGGCTGTGGAGAATGGTGGCATGCGGATCGTCCAGCCGGGTAAAACAGAGCAGGCCTTCCGCCATACCGAAAACCTGTTGCAGGGTACAGTCAAAGGTGGCGATAACCTGCTCAGCAAGCGTCGGGTCGAGCCGGGCGCCGCCTGCCTGAATGACGCGCAGCGACGAAAGGTCGCTGTCTTCCCACTCCCTGGCCTGCACCCATAATTGCGCCAGCGCCGGAACCAGGGCGACGTGAGTCACTCTTTCCTGCGCGATTAAAGGCATCACCTCATCACAGCTGGCGCTGTCGGTCAGCACCACTTTTCCGCCGCAGGCAAGCGTTCCCAGAATACCGGGGCAGGCCAGCGGAAAGTTATGCGCCACCGGGAGGACGGCGAGATACACGCTCTGTTGGCTGATGCCGCACAGTTCAGCAGAAGCGCTGAAGTTATAGCTATAGTCGGCATGTCGGCGCGGGATGAGTTTGGGCGTGCCGGTTGTGCCGCCTGAGAGCAACAACAACGCGGTGGCGGAAACATCAGGCTGCGGCCATGCCTGTCGCTCACCGTGAAGGGAGAAGAGCGGCGTAAAATCGTCGCTTACGGTCTCTCCAGCGACCAGAACATGACGCAAGCAGGCGTGTTTGTGCGCCATCTGTCGGGCCAGCTCTGCGTGGTTTTCCCCGTGAATAACGTAAGCGACGGGTTGCGCCAGCTCAATCAGCGCGTCGATATCCAGCGCCCGTTGCGAGGGCATCGCCAGCACGGGGATAACGCCCAGTCTTAACAAGGCGAACAGCAGGGTAACAAACGCGTTGTCGTTGGGAAGCTGCACAATTACATGCTCCCCCGAACGCAAACCCAGTGATGACAGACCTGCGGCAAGTTCGTCAACTTGTGCATCAAGCGCGCTGTAGGTTAACGACCCCTTTGCATCAACGACGGCAATTCGCGAGGCATAACGGGCCGCCCAGTGGCGCAACTGTTCGGCAATGGGTAAGGGATACTGTTCAATCAGAGATTCAAAGGAAGAATTCATGCGTCACCTTTCTGAAGTACTGGGCTGTTTTTGCCACGCGGTCATTGCAGAAAATGCGTGGGGAAAATGGCGGACAATCTGCGTAAAAAAGGACCGGGCTTGTTGAATGGGATAGAAGTGATCGCCGTCAATCACCACCGGGCCTGTAACGTGGCTCAGCCACTGACGCCAGGCATCGACCTGCTGCCAGGAGGCTTCGCGATCGTGGCTGCCGCACAATAACAGCGCAGGCGTGCGCAGCGGCGGACAGACGTCGGGCGAGTCGTAGTGATAGCTCTCGGTGGCGTAAAAATCAGCGCGCAGAAGAGGAAGAAACAGCGACATTAATTCCTGGTTTTCCCGCAGTTCAGGAGAACATCCGCCAATGTCTATCAGCTCAGCGATAAAGTCGGCATCATCGCGATGGCTGAGCTGGCGTTCAGAATGCAGATGCGGGGCATGGCACCCGGAAATAATCAGTCCTTGTGGCGCAAGCCCCCGTTGCTCCAGAAGTCGGCAGGTTTCAAACGCCACCTGCGCCCCCATGCTGTGCCCGGCGAGTAAAAGCGGCGTGTCAGGCGATACGGATGCTTCCAGCTCGTTCGCCAGCAGTGCCGCCAGTTGTGTAATGCTTCTGAGCGGTTCCAGATGGCGAAGGCGATCGCGCCCCGGCCAGGTCACCAGAGAAAGCGCGCAATCAGCCAGTTGCTCAGCTTGCCAGTGGCGAAACGCGCTACTGCTGCCGCCAGCGAAAGGGCACATGACCAGATGCGCAGTATTGCCGTTCCGGGCGGGCCACAGCGGGATGCACATTGCAGATTGCGTCACAGCGCCTCCTTATCATCATCGTTGTAGAAACCGGCTAACCGGTCGTGGTGCGGCGGCGTCAGGCGTCTGATCTCCGCATTGCCGGTCTTACGTAAAATCTGCTGCCATAAACGTGATAACGCGATCTGATGTACGCTTTGGCAGGCCGCTGGTGGATGTTCGCCCGCCAGATGGCTGCGCAACTGGTGTAGCAACCAGCTGACGCCCTCCGGCCCGACGGTTTCGCAGCAGTCGCGCCAGCTCAGGGGCGCCGCGCTGCGCGTCAGACCCGGCAGATCGCGCAGGATCTCCGGTCTGCGGTAGAGGCTGTGGGCGTTCTCCTGATGGTCTGCGACAAACAGGCTGGATGACCAGATGACGGGGCCGTAGCTCGCCTCCAGCGAAAGATGACCTTCCGGCCAGCCCAGCAGCAGGCGGTGCATGATAAGGCTATGCATATCTGGATCGTCAGGATCGAGATAGCGCTGAAGCAGCAGGCAGGCTTCTCCCTCCGGCCAGAAGAGTCTCAGACAGTGAAAATCGCTAAAGCTGCCAACCACGTCGCACTCCACGGCGGCGGCATCAACGCCCAGAGCCAGCAACAACAAATCCAGAGTGGAGTAGAGCAACTGTCGGCTGGTGGTGGCGTGGACTACCGGCGGCGTCTTAGCCAGGCAGCGACGCAGCTGCTGCGCATCGCGAAGCCATGTGCGTCCCGCGCGCGTATGCGGATAAAACGTGTTTACCCAATAGCAGCAGCCCTGTTCCTGCGCCAGCGTTTGTAAGGAACTGATGTCATCCGGGTGGAGGGGATGCTCCTGAATGACGTGTACGCCGCGCGTCAGAAAGTGTCTGGCAAGCTGCGTACCGGTTCCTCCGGCGACGGTCGAACGCACGACAATACAGGCGATATCCGGCATCCTGGTTATCTGTTCCGGCGAGGTATACAGCGGAATGCCAAACGCATGAGCCAGCTCTCTTGAACGGGCGCTTCCCTGCGCCAGCAGGCCGACCAGTTCCAGCCCCTCCGGGGGCTGCATAAAGGCATTCAGGTACATTTCGCCAAATTTGGCGCCCACAATCAGTACGCGTTGTTTTGGGGAGGCGGACGGCATCATAACGTGTTCTCCGGTTGCGTTGAGGTTGCGCAAAGCCAGCGCGTAATGTGTTGCGCACAAGCCTTAACGTGGGGGGCTTCCATCATGATTTGCCAGTGGCTGGCTTCAATCACAGCGTCGTCGGCGTTGTTTATCCAGCCCTGCCACTCGGTTTCTGCTGGCGTCCAGCGCGCGGGTCTCCCGGCGGCATACACCATGAGACAGGGGACCGGAACGCTTTCGCCCGGCGTATGCTCAGTCAGTAAACGCAGCAGATGCGCGATGTTGTCGAGCCACGTTTCTGCCGCTTGCAGCGTCAGGTTTTGCGACACCATACCGGCCGTTTTAGCGTGGCTGATAAAGTCGGCAAGCTGGCTGTCGGGCGTCTGCTGGTCGAAATGTTCGGGCAGTGCCAGAGGCGTTTGTCCTTCGGCTAACAGGCGCAGCAGGGCCGCCCGGTTTTCGCAACAGAAATCCTGTCGGCACACGGGATCGATTAACACCATCCGAACCTGCTCGCCTTTGGCGTACAGGCGTTGTGCGGCGCCCGCCGCAAGAAACGCGCCATACGACCAACCCGCCAGCACATAAGGGCCGTGAGGCTGCTGACGACGGATGCACCCGACATACTCATCGATCATCTGGTCGAGCGTGGCAAAGCGCTGCGGCGATTTTGCTTGCAGGCCGAAAACGCGCCTGTTCAACGCGCTAGCGAGCGGCAGCCAGGCGCTGATATCGCCGTCTGAAGCGTGGAAGACAAACAGGGTTTCCTCACCGTCGCCCTGGCAAAGGGGTATCGGGTTGTCCTCTCCTGACGTAGCCGCCTGTAGATGGGCGCAGAAGTCGCTCAGCGTCGAATGGTTGAACAGATCCTGAAGGTTAGCCCTGGCAATCCCTCTCCGGTTTAGCTGCGCGACCATCCTTGTCGCCATCAGGCTGTCGCCGCCCAGTTCGAAAAAGTCGTGATGCCTTGCCACGGGGCGAGACAGCAGCGATTGCCAGAGTTCAGCCACCTGTTTTTCCAGCGCCGGATTCCCCCCGGCAACTGGCGTGGGTTTGGCTGGCTCAGTCGGCGCATCAGACGGGGCATGCAGCGGCGTAAATAACGCTTCTCTTTGCCGGATCTGTAAAATGGGCAGACCGGTGCCAAAGCGCTGCTGTAAATAGCGGCTCACGGCTTTTTTATCCGGGCGATTTACGCCAGGCGAACGTGCTACCAGCAGATGCTGGCGCAGCGGCGACGATTCCTGCGCGGGCCACGCCAGCTCGTTTGCAAACCCGGCCTGAACGAGAACCTCCTGCCATGCGGAGCGGGTGAGCATCGGTTTCTCATCCCGGCGGCGGAAATCGCGGTATCCGCTTAATCCCTCAATAAAGCCCACGCTCGCCAGCTGGAATACGCTGTTTCGCTCCGTCGCTTCAACGATCAGCAAACGTCCGCCGGCTTTCAGCAACAGTTTTAATCTGCGCAACGTCTGGACGACATGGCTGGCGTCGTGGAGCACATTGACGGCAACGATCAGGTCGTAACCCGCCTCCGGGTGGGCGGTGAAATCCAGCGGCTGGTTGATGTCGAACAAGGCATAAGACACCTGCGATTCATCATGGAAACGGGCTCTGGCGTCATTGAGGAACTGCGCGGAGACGTCCGTGAAGTGGTACGACTGCCGCGTGTTCCGCGTGGCCTTCAGCACCGGCGCGGTAGTGGCTGCGGTTCCGGCGCCAACCTCCAGAATCCGTTCTGCGCTGCACAAGGCGGCAATCTGCGCGGTATAGCGATTCAGACAGGCGCTGGCGGGGTTGTCGCGATACAGCGCGTCGGTAACGCGATGCTGCTCGTTGAACAGCAATTCCAGCGGAGAACACTGCCCGGAGAAGAGGGCGTCGTGCCGGGCGATGCAGGTTTCCAGATACTGCGCCAGCGCCTGGCTCCATTGGCTTTGCGGGCACGCTTCCTGAGGCTCAGGAATCTCGCTGAGCGGAATGCGGCAGCGCCAGCTTTCACCTTCGCGGATTAACCACTCTCTTTCCGTCAGACACTGTAGCCACTGGCGCAGCAGACGCTGGTGAGACGCTTGCGCGGACAGCGCCTGTACTACTGCGCTAAAGCGATGGGCGATCTCCGGCGTGGTAAACAGGCCGTGACGATTTAGCGTAGCCGCGATCCCCTGTAGCGCACGCGCCTCCAGCCAGCGCCAGGTCGCCTCCAGCTCATCAAGCTGCGCCTGCTCAGGCAACGGCAGCGCCAGTTGGGTAAGTTCGTGCTCATCAGGCATCGCCGCTGATGGCGAAGGATCGTCGGCCATCACGATATCCAGCGTCAACGCGCCCTGTTCGGTTATTTCCGCTCTGGCCTGCCGGATGCCGGGGTATTCGAGCGTCGCCTGCTCAATATCCCGCAGGTCGTAGTCCGCCTGCGCGTTCAGCGGCCAGCGTCGGCGGGGAATGTGCCCGGCGATGCCGCTGGCGAGAGTCTTCAGGCTTTCAGGGGCGGCGATGACGGCTTGCAGGATGGCGCAATAGTCATTAAACATCGCCTCGGCAGCGCCGGGTTCCAGCACGTTGTCCATGCAGTACCAGCTAAACATCAACTCGCCGTCGCTCTCCATGACCTGATGATCCAGCCAGACCTGCGGCGTTTGCGTGAATACATAGCAGGGTTCGCCGAACAGATGGCTCATCGCCTGATCGATAGTCATGCCTTCCAGCGTCATCCCCAACATACTGGTAAACACTACCGGCATCAGCGGTTGACGTTGTGATCCGCGCAGGCGGCCCAGCTCACGGATCACCTCAACACCGTTCATTTCACTGTGCGCCATGTTTTGCCAGAGGCGCTGTTGGGTCTGTTGCATCTGCTCTTGCAACGTCACCGGCGCTGAGAAGTTAAAATCAACCAGCGTGACGGAGGTAAAATCACCAATCAACTGGTTGATTTGCGGATGGATCGGCTGGCGATTGAAGAACGTCAGGTTCAGCGTAAATGTTGTGGTACGGCTCCAGCGCTCAAGGGTGGCGGCAAACAGCGTGAGCAGCGCGGCAGACGGTGTGACGCCTTGCTGCTGCCAGCGCTGTTTCACGGCCTGCCATTCTGTCTTGCCGATCGTTGATTTGAAGGTGGTGAAGTGTGGCGTTTCCGGGGGCGTCTCAACCACCGGCAGCTCTGGCGCTAAGGGCAGTTGCGGCAGTTTTTCCTGCCAGTAATCCCAGGCATCGTGCCATGCCGATGTCTGTCGGCGCGCCTGTTCAGCCATCACATAATCACGGAAGGTAATAGCGAGCGGCGCCAGCGTTTCACCGCGCCAGACCTGCGCCAGGTCGTCCATCATGACTTTAAAACTCTGCACATCAAACTGCAAAAGGTCGAGGTTCATATGCAGACGGTAATGGCAATCGTCGATTTCGCTGACCACCAGCTCAAAAAGAGGCCACTGGTCGGCAGGCAAAACGCGATAGCTCAGTTCATGCCGCCGTTTTTCCAGCGCGATGCGCTGTTCTTCCGGGGAAAGCGCGCGCAGATCGTCACGCGGGATGTGATACTCCGGCGTTGTCGCCAGGATTCGCTGCTGCCCGTCGGCATCAACCACCATACGCAACATATCGTGGCGTGCGATGAGCTGGTTCCATGCTTTCTCCAGTATGGCGAGATCGAACTCATCGTGGCGTTTATCCCACTCAAACAGGACGTGACAGGCGACGCCGCCATAGCCAATGAGGTGGGTTCGCCCCAGCCAGTAGGCGTGCTGAATGGGCGTCAAAGGGAAGGGCGCATAACGCTCGTCGGCGTCGTGCCGCAACACTTCCGGCTGCGAAGCGGCAGGCGTCGCCTCTGGCTTAGAACAGATAAGCTGCGTGAGTCCATGAGGAGACAGATCCTGCCACGCCCGTTCCGCATTGATGCGTACGCCCAGGTAGTGCTGAATATCGCTACTGAGTTCAAGGAAGAGCAGCGAGTCCATGCCGAGTTGCAACAGATCCTGGTTTGGATGCAGTGACGCCGGATCGCTCAGCCTTAGCTGAACCGCAATCCGCTTTTTCAGCCATGCCATCACCGCTGTTTCATCGCTCAGGCTGCCGTTAAAGGCGTTGTCATCAGCAGGAGGAATGACCGGCGTTGCGGCTTTTTCTGTGGCGCTGATGTTAAACAGAGCCTGTTGTAACGGGGGCATTTTGTCGGTAAAAACGCGCATCGCCAGTCGCCACGGGGCGCCGCGCATCACCGCCTGTTCCAGGTGCCAGCAGCCTTCGGCATCGCTTAACGCGCCCATACCTCGGCTGGCGAGCGTCGCCAGCATTTCCGGCGTGGCCGCCCGACCGCTTTCTCCCCATGCGCCCCAGGCGACAGAGAGCGTTTTCGGCGCATCAAGGGTGGAAAACTGCTGGGCCAGCCCGTCCAGGTAGCCGCAGGCCAGCGCATGGGCGCTCTGACCCGGCGCGCCGAGGGTGGCGGCAGCGGAAGAGTAGAGAATAAGATAGCGTCCGTCGTGGTTGCGCAGGGTTTGCAACAGCTGGCTTGCCGCCTGCGCTTTTACCGCGAAAACGGCAGCCAGCTGGTGGTCATCAAGCTCCTGCAAGGGCGCGTCAGCCAATACGCCAGCGGCATGAATTGCTCCGGCAATGCCGCCGTTGGCCGCCAGATCGTCAAGAACCGTGGCCAGTTGCCCGGCATCGCCCACATCACAACGGCAGACGCGCGTCTGCCCGCCCTCCACGTCGCGTAGCCATGACTCATCCACGCGCGGCGCCAGCAGGGCGATGCGTCGCGCCCCTTTTTCTCTGAGCCAGTTCACGGCAAGGCGGCCTAATCCGCCAAACGCTCCGGTCACCAGATGCCAGCGGCTATCGCCGGTAAACACGTTTGCCGGTAATTCAGCGGCGCATCCCGTATTGGGCGACAGTGAAGGAAGCCAAAGGGTGTCACCCCGTGCGGCGAGCCAGCGCTGTGATAGTGAGACTGCGCTCAACCCTTGATGCAGCGTTTCCCACGGGGTGTTTTCGGCGAGATCGATGGCGGCAAGCAACCGTTCCGGCTGTTCGTTGGCCGCGACGCGAAGCAAGGCCCATAGCGCGTGATGGGATGCAGAGAGTGCTTCATTTTCCTCGACTCGCCACGCGCGGCGAGTAACCACAATCAATCCGGCTGCGCTGGCGGTGAGCGCTGCTATCACTTTCTCCGCTAAGGCCAGCGTATCCTCGCTCTCCTCAACAATCATCAGTCGTGAAGAGGCGTGCGGATCGTGAATGATGCCGTATTGCGCCAGCTCGTCGCTGCGCGCAAGCGTACCGGCGCTGAAGCTAAAGGTAAGCGGATGGTCAATGCTGGCGACGTTGAGGGGCGTCCAGCGCCATTGATAATGCGTTTGCGGCGCAGGAAGAGGCGCGGCGGGCGATAGCGGCAGCCACTCGCCAGCAGGATGACGGGCTTCAACGCGCATCTGACCGCGGGAAAAGGCTTCGTTTTGCCAGCTTAAGCGAACCTTCCCCAGCCACTCCGGGGCGGCGACGGGGGGCGGTTCCACAGGCAGAGCGTCGCCATGACGCTGTGAAAGCAGACGCCATGCCTCCTGCCAGCGGGCGTTAAACTGTTCGGGCTGACCTGCGCAATCAGACCAGTCGGCGAGATAATCACCGTTATCCGTCAGCGCCTGCCCCAACACGGGTTCTGATGGCGCGGTGAATGTTACGGCGCTAACCGCCTGACCGGGCAGCGTGGCGAGAATGATATGTTCGCTCATCCCGGCGGTCGGGCTGCCATCCTGCGGTAGCCACGCCACTTTGCTGAATCCGGCGTGGCGGCACTGTTGTTGCCACTGAGCGGTGGTGAGGAATAACTCACCTTCGCGGGCGTCGAGATCCTGTAGCGGAAGAACCAGCGGGCCGAAAACGAAGTCAAACAGACGCATTGGCTGGGTGATTTCGCGCATCAGCAGGCGCCCGCCCGGCTTGAGCAGGGGGCGCAGATTATCGAGCGTGCGGCCAATATGGCGGGTGGCGTGAATCACGTTCGCTGCCACGATAAGATCGTAAGACTGTGCCTGGAAACCCTGAGACTGCGCCTCTTTTTCGAGATCCAGCTCGCTATACTTCACAAAATCGTAGTCGGCGAATTTCTGCTGGGCGCGACGGGTGAACAGCGCCGAGATATCGGTGAAATGGTACTCCAGTGCCGGAACGCCGTTGAGTTCCGGCAGCAGCCACGCGGTGGTGCCGCCGGTTCCGCCGCCAACTTCAAGAATACGCAACGGCTGGCGGGGCTGACGCGTCTGGACAATGCCGCGTAATACCCCGGCGGCGATTTGGTTGAAATAGCGGCCAAAGCTGAATTCCTGATACAGCACTTCCACGCCGTCGGAGGCGCTTTGCGGGAAGATAATCGCCACCGGTTCTTCCGCGCCGTTCATCATTTCATATAACCGATCGCCGGCACGGGCGATGGTGTCGGGAATAGCCTGAAAACCTTCACAATAACCGGCAAGTTCCGTCAGCAGTGATTCCCGCTGTTGATGTTCAATGGGGCGGGCGCGGACGTATCGCCCGTCGGTGCAGCGGTAATCGCCGTCGACCACGCAGTTATTCAGCAGGCGCTGGAGTAGCTGCTGGTAGCGGGGCAGCAGACGTCCACGGCGCATGATGGTCATGGCGTCCACGCCGTTCTCAATGGCATCGCCGGTACAGCGTTGTACCAGTTGATCGACGTAGATGGCGTGCAGTCGCGTGGCGCACTGTTTAAGCGCTTCCAGGCGAGGGAGATCGAGCGCTGTCGCGGCGCGACTCGCCACCTCCAGCCCGGCAGACAGCGCTGCGTCGGCAGGCTCGCAGGCCGGGGAGACGCGCTCTTTCCAGTAACGCTCAGTATCAAACGGATAACATGGCGCAGCGATACGTTGTCCATCGCCCGCCAGCAGGTCGGCCCACGGTAGGGCGACGCCGGCAGCGTAAAGCTGGAGCAGGGCCTGATTGAGGACATC
This sequence comes from Escherichia sp. WS1118, assembly GCF_046487695.1. NCBI lineage: Bacteria > Pseudomonadati > Pseudomonadota > Gammaproteobacteria > Enterobacterales > Enterobacteriaceae > Escherichia > Escherichia sp. WS1118. The sequence continues at coordinate 141,601 of NZ_JBJQIZ010000008.1, forward strand.
GCTCGCCTCTTTGTTACGCCGGGCGCTGGCTATCCAGTATGCGTTATCGCGGTATTCGCGCTGCCCGCAAGCAACCAACTGGGCATCGGGCCCCATCTCCAGAAAAACGCGGGCGCCGAGCTGATGCGCCACCTGAATACTCTGGATAAAACGCACCGGCTGGCGCATGTGTCGGCGCCAGTAATCCGCCTGGTTGAGCGTTGACTCATCAATGACGTCGGCGGTGAGCGTGGAAATAATCGGTATTTGCCCCGGCTCCGCGTGCAGTCCCGCGCAGGCGTACTGGAACCGATCGAGTATCGGCTCCAGTAAAGCGGAGTGCGCCGCACCGGTTACGCTCAGGCGACGATAGTTAATGTCATGCTGCGAGAGCGTGGCGCAAAATACCGCGAGACGGGCTTCCGGCCCGGAAAATACCGTATGTTGCGTACCGTTGTTGGCGGCGAGATCCAGCTCAAACTGGCGAGCCAGCGGCATCAGCGTGTCTTCGTCTGCAAATACCGCCACCATCGCGCCGCTTGCGCACTGCTGCATTAGCGCGCCGCGCCGACAAACCAGTGGCATGACCTGTTCAATCGTATAGTGTCCGCAGACAACGGCAGCGGCAAATTCACCGACGGAATGCCCAATGGCGAAGTCTGGCTTCAGTCCTTCAGCACGCCAGTGCGCCGCCATCGCGATTTCAAACGCGACAATCGCCGGCTGCGCCCAGGCCATATTGTCCAGCTGCGCCGAATCGGGGTTAAACATCGCTTCGCGCAGTGACGGCGTGAGCATTTCGCTACAGGCGGAAAAACAGCGATCCAGCGTGTCGGCAAACGCCGTTGAGTGCTGGTACATCGTTTGACCCATAGTGCGCCAGTGCGAGCCCTGGCCGGTAAACAGCCACACCTGCTTGCCGCTGGCGCCGTGGCCGCTGTAAACCAGCGCCCCCGATTTCTCACCGGCCCAGGCGCTGAGCGCCTCGGCGGTTTCACGGTTTAATGGCGCCGCCAGGCGGAAGGGGAGATCGAGACGGCGCGCGTGCAGGGCTGTGAAGGCCAGAGAGCTGGCATCCGCATTCTCTCTCAGCGCCCCGGCATAATCCGTCGCCAGCCGCCGCAACGCGCTGTCGCTGGCGGCGCTGAGCAGCAGCGCGGTACTTTTTCTGCCGCTATCCGTATTGGGGAGGCGCGCGTTGAGCGCGTCGGGCAGCGAGGCGACGATCATATGGCAGTTGGTGCCGCCAATACCAAAGGAGGAGACGCCCGCATAGCGCATTTCGTCCTGCCATGCCTGTGCCGACACCGGTATGGTAAAGGGGCTCTCTTCAAGTTTCAGCGCCGGGTTGGGGGTGTGAAAATTCAGTAAGGGAGGAATTTGCCCGCGACTGACTGCCAGAACGGTTTTCAGCAGTCCGGCAATGCCCGCCGCGGTATCCAGATGGCCCATGTTACTTTTCACGGAACCGAGCGCACAGCGCTGATCCTGCGGGCGAGGCGCATAGACGTTGCGTAACGCTTCAATTTCAATCGCGTCGCCCAGCGGTGTGCCGGTGCCGTGGGTTTCAATGTAACCTACCTGCCTGTCGTCGATGGCCGCCAGCATTAACGCCTCTTCGATGACTGCCTGTTGCCCTGCGACGGAAGGGGCGGTATAGCCGACCTTTCTGTTGCCGTCGTTGTTGACCGCGCTGGAGAGGATCACCGAGATAATCGGATCGCCTGACAGCAGCGCGTCTCTCAGGCGACGCAGCACCACGCAGCCGAGACCGTTACCGGCCCAGGTGCCCTCAGCCGAGGCGTCAAAGGGACGACAGTGACCATCAGGAGAGAAAATCATTCCGGGCTGGTAGCGGTAGCCTGCCTGCTGGGGGAAAGAGAGCGCCACGCCGCCGGCAACCGCCATATCGGATTCGCCTGCGCGCAGGCTTTCACAGGCCAGATGCACGGCAACCAGCGAGCTGGAGCAGGCGGTCTGTACCGATAACGCCGGGCCGTGCAGGTTGAGTTTGTACGCGGCGCGGGTGGCAATATAGTCTTTATCATTGCCCATCAGAGATTGCAGACCTTTTACCTGCGCGACTTCTGTCACGTTCAATGCTTCGCGACCGGGGTAGGTACTCATCCGGGAAGAGGCGAAAACGCCGGTCTTATGGGGGACGGCGCCGGGGGCATAACCGGCATGTTCCAGCGCATGCCAGACCGCCTGCAAAAACAGGCGCTGCTGCGGGTCCATCGACTCCGCTTCCTGTCGCGAATAGCCAAACAGGGTGGCGTCGAAGCAGTCGGCGTTGTCTAACACCGTACCGATATTGACATAATGAGGATCGTCAATGATGGCGGCATCCAGACCGACGGCCAGAAGCTCTTCGCGCGTAAAGCGTCGGCTGCATTCACGACCTTCCAGCAGATTTTGCCAGAACGTTTCGCCATCCGGCGATTCAGGAAAATGGCAGGCGTAGCCGATAACCGCGACAGGTTCGCAGTCCGGGTAGTGTTGAGCGATCGATGCATCAATGGAATCTGCTGTCGGCGCAGAAGAGAAGCGCAAGTTATCCATAATCGGTCCCGTTTCCTAAGATTCACAAAGTCAATGGAACGCCATGCGTTCGCGATGGCGTTCCGGGGAAAATCAGTTTGCTTCGCGCTATATCCGCCGCTGACGACGGCGAACAGGGCGAGGTCGTTTTGTTTTCTCCACCGTGACGACGCCGGCCAGATAATCGGCCAGGGCAGCAGGAGAAGGGTGGGTGAAGAGGTCAAGCAACGTCAGGGTGGAAAATTCGTGACGTTGTAACAAAACGTGCAGTTGCACCAGATTCAGCGACGTTGCGCCCGCCTCAAAGAAGTTTTCTGCGGGCGTGACAGACTCGCCAACCACCTCGCGGAAGGCGTCGCAAATCAGGCTGACGGTGCTCTCGTCCGCCGCAATGTGTGGCTGAGAGTGCTCAGGGCATACGCGCGGTGAGCGCTCTGCGCATTGCCCTGCGTGTTTAACGGGAGGCACCAGCGCGGCGAGCGGCAGTTGCCAGCCGCTTTCATCCTCGGCCATTCGGTTTAGCAATGCGCAATACTGTTCAAACTGGCGCTCCACCTGCCCGGCAGGAAACAGCGCGGCGACAAAATCCCAGTTAAAGCGCAGTTCGCCTTCGGATTCATAAATCTGGTGATCGAGCCAGACCTGCGGCGTCTGGGAGATGCCCCAGACCGGTTTGAGCAGATTACGCCGGGCGAGGAAGTTATCCTGCTCAAAGCCCAGCGCGCTGGTAAAGACGACGGGCATCGGAACGGCAGGCACGTTTTGCCGTTGCGCCAGTTGACGCATCACGCGGATGGCTGACACATCGCGGTGGTTGAGGTTCTGGCTCAGCCGCTGCTGTAGTGACTGCGCGCTGTGCAGCCAGCTTTCGCCGGGATGCCAGCTCAGCAGCATCAGCGAGGTGAAATCGCCCAGAATCTGGTTGATTTGCGGGTGCAGCGGTCGCCTGTCGAAAAGCGTAAGGTTAAGCGTGAACTCAGGCTGTGCACTCCATGCAGAGAGAACCGTTGACCACACCGACAACAGTACGGCCGACGGGGTGAGATGGGCGTCAGCCGCCCGTTTTTTCAGCCGATGCCAGCGCGTGCTGTCCAGTGCGCCGTTCAGGCGGGCGAAGCGCGGTGTTTCAACCTCCTGAGGCAAGCAGCGCAGCGGCAACGCAGGCGCCGGAGGAATATCATCAAGCTGCGCCTGCCACCATGCCAGAGAATCTGGATTGGGCGACTGTAGCGAGGGTTGTTGCAGATAATCCCTGAAGGTGACGGGCAGCGGCGGAAGCAGCTGTTGCGGGTAGCGGTAGCCGTGCTCCAGCTCCGCCAGCAGGATCTGCATGCTCAGACCGTCAAGCAACAGGTTATCCAGACACAGCCACAGGCGGGCGGGCATCCCGTCAACGTAACCGACCTGGAGATCGAATACCGGCCAGACTTCGGGGTTGAGTACCTGATGGGCCAGTTTTTCGCGCACCTGCAACGCCTCTTCAGGCGTATGGAGGATGTGTGCGGGTATTACCCAGCGAGGCGTCTGTTCGAGCACCTGTTGCTGTCCATCACGCACGACGGCTCGTAGCATATCGTGGCGGGCGATTAATCGGTTCCAGACCGTCTCCAGCCGGGTGAGATCCAGATCGGCAATTTCAAATTCAACAAAGAAATGTGAGCCGACGCCGCCCAGGGCAAAGCCCGGCTGACGCCCCACCAGGTAAGCCTGCTGCACGTCGGTAAGCGCAAAGGGCTGGTAGCGATCTTCAGGGGAGTGGACGAATGGTTGTTCGACCGGGACGTCGGTTTTCCGCAGCGTGGCGGCAAAATCCGCCAGCCGGGGATGATTAAACAGGTCGCTTAATTGCGCTTCATAACCTGCCTGATGAAGTTGCCCGGTCAGACGGGTCGCCAGCAGGCTATCGCCGCCTTGCTGGAAGAAGTCGGTTTCTCTGGTGACATTGCCAGTTGATAAGAGTTGCTGCCAGAGGGCGGCAACCTGTTTTTCAATGTCGCCCTGGGGTAAATCCGCTTCGGCCGGGTTTTCCGCTTCAGGGGTATGACGACGCTTCAGCGCCTGGTAGTCAATTTTCCCGTTAGCCGTCAGCGGTAAGGCGTCGAGGAAGACGATCCGTTGCGGCACCATCCACCCCGGCAGACGCCCGGCGAGGGCGGCCTGAAGTTGACGGGGATCGCGGCGCACCTGCCTGTCAGGACATTGTACGAGGAAGCGTTGTAACCCCGCGACCTCATCGCCATGCTGACAGTTGAAGCCGGCCGCGCTAAATAATGCCGCCCAGTCGGCGCTGTTATGCAGCAAGGCCTCCGGCTGCCCATTGGTTAACAGGAGCGTGCTGAGTAGGGCGGACGGCGTTAACTGGCGAAACTCCATCACGTAGAGCAGCGCGCCGGGAACGGCAAGCTGTTGTAATGTCGCAAGGAGCCCGGGATCTTCCGGCAGCAGACGATGCAGGGCGTTATTAAGCCAGATAATGTCCGCCGAGTGAGCGTGCGCCGCCAGCGTGTCTGCATTCCAGAGGGACAGACGGGCGCCAGGCCAGGGGGCGAGCCTCTGCCGGGCGCTCAGCAGCATCTCCTGGCTCTGCTCAAGCCCGACATACTCAATCTGTCCGGCGTTGAGCTGTGCTAACAGCGATTCTGCGGCGCGGCCAGTGCGGGTTCCCACCTCAAGCAGGCGCACCGGGCGCTGTAAGCGCTGTGCAAGCTGTTGGCAAATTGTCGCCAGTTCCTGAATATACGGGGCGCTGGCCGGATGGTTAAAGGCCAGGCTTTCCGGCGACCACTGCGCGTCGTTCAGTAACGACAGTTCGTTACGGGCACCGCGAAGAATTTGCGATAACGTTAAATCATGTCCGCTGAAGTGCGGGTGCTCATCCTCGCGTTCTTCACCAGCGCAGACCTGATAACCTTCAGCAGCGGGCTTCAGTCGCCGTTGTGTCACCAGAAATGCTAACCAGCGTTCCACCACGGCCTGCCAGCGCGGCTGGATAGCGAGTGAGTTCATCAGGGGGAGAGGATCGGCGCCAGCGGTGTGACCCGGCTTCAGTTTTAGCAGGCGATGCTGAAGGAAATCGGCTACCTGTTCTGCGGAGATCTCTGGCGAGATGGCGCAACAGGGCAACGTTCCCGCAAGCGTGTGCCACGCCTGCGGCAGTGCCGGGTTCCGATGATCGGTAACGCAAAAAGCCTCGCCCTGAGGAACAACGTATGCCGCCAGCGTTTTTTCTTTTTCGCCGATCGCCAGAACGGTTGCTTGTTTCACCCCCGCCAGCTGGCTGAGCGCGCTTTCGATTTCGCCCAGCTCGATGCGATATCCTCCGACTTTGACCTGCTTGTCGCGACGACCGAGGAACTCGATTGTGCCATCTGGCCAGTAGCAGCCGAGATCGCCGGTGCGATACCAGCGCTCGTCCGGGAGCGTCAAAAATTGCTGCTCGCTACGCAGGGGATCGTTGAAATAGCCTTCCGCGACCCCAATGCCGCCAATCCATAATTCACCCGGCACCCAGTCAGGGCAGTCCCGGCCCTGTTCATCCACCACCCGGTAGCGTTGGTTGGTTAGCGGAAAACCGTAAGGGATGGAGCGCCAGTGGGCGGGGACGTCGTGAATTTCGCAGGCGTTAGACCAGATAGACGCCTCGGTGGCACCGCCCATCGCGATAAATTGTCCTTGTGGCCGGAAGGCCCGATAACGGGCGGGGAGGTCAAGCCCGATCCAGTCGCCGGAAAGCATCACTGCGCGCAGGTTTTCCGGCGTGGCGTCGGCGAAACCTTCACACCAGGTCAGCAGCATATCGAACAGCGCCGGGACGCTGTTCCAGAGCGTGACCTGATGGCGCTGGATCAGCTCACACCATGCGTGAGGATCGCGCCGTTGATTTTCCATCACCATCACCAGCGCGCCGCCCGCGCGCAGTACGCCAAAAATGTCGTAAACCGATAAATCAAAATGTAGGGCGGAGAGGGCCAGCACCCTGTCATGCGGGCCAACCTGATAGCGGGTATTGATATCGCAACAGGTGTTAAGCGCTCCCCGGTGAGAAATGACTACCCCTTTCGGCGTACCGGTAGAGCCGGAGGTGTAGATAATGTAGGCCGGTTGCGTGGGGGCGCGTACTACCGGGTTGGCGATCGGCTCCGCCTCAATGGCCTGCTGCCAGGCAAGGACGGGAATATCGTCTGACCCGGCGCTGGCGTCGTGCTGACAAATGAGCACCAGCCGGATGCTGGCGTCAGCGTAGATTTTCTCGCGCCGTGCGGCAGGCTGATCCAGCGAAACCGGAACGTAAACCGCCCCAGCCAGCAGGACGGCCAGAACCGCAACAAGTTGTCCTGCGCCTTTCGACATCGTGATAGCCACATTATCGCCGGGCTGAACCCCGCACTCGATTAACCTGCCCGCGCAACGGCGGGCATAGTCTGTCAGCTCATGATAATTCCACTGATAACGCATGTCCGTTACCGCCAGCGCCTGCGGCTGTTGCAGAGCGATACGGAAAATGCCTTCATGCAGCAAGCCTTCGGGAATGGGGGCGCCGGTGGCGTTGACCCGTTCGCGTATCGCGCGCTGGCTGGCGGGCATCATATCTGCGAACGGCTTTTGCCAGGCGCTTTCGTCATCGCAGAGTTGGTTAATCAACTGGCAGTAGGCGTCGAACAATGTTTCGACTAACGCCGGAGGGAACAGCGCGTCGTTGCTGTCCCATTGTAGCCAGACCTCGCCGTGATGCTCGAACGCCAGATGATCTATCCAGACCTGCGGCGTTTGCGAGATGCCCCATTCCGGCTCGCCCAACGGCGATTCTGCGCGGCTGCTGTAGAGGGAACGCCCCAGATTGCTGGTAAATACCACCGGGGCGCCGTGGGGGTAGCGCTGCTGGCGTTTGAGTTCACGGAGTAATTCGACGCCGGACCAGTGGCGATGCTCCCAGTCCTCCGTAAACGTGAGCTGGTTTTTACGCGCCAGGTTGCTGACGGTATCGCCATCGCAGGCGGTATCCAGCAGAAGAATATTGGTGAAGTCGGCAAGCATCGCGCCAACCGCCGGGTGCAGCGGCTGGCGGTCGAATAAGGTGATGTTAAGCAGCAGACGCGTCAGGCCGCCCCAGCGAGCCAGCACGGCAGAAAAACAGGTCGCCAGTGCCATTGTCGGCGTCACGCCATACTCGCCGGCCCGGTTGCTAAAGGCGTGCCAGCGTGTTGCCGGGACAATCATGCGGCGTCGGGTATTACGGACTTCACGTAGCGTGGCGGGTTCGCAGGCCAGCGGCAAGACGGGCGCGGGGGGAAGCGTCGATGCTTTCGCCAGCCAGTAAGCGCGCGCGTCGTCTCTCAGTGGTTGATTGATCTTCTGCTGGTGCAGCAAATACGAGCGGAAATCATAGCGGGTGTCGATAGCCGGCAGCGATTCTCCGGCCAGCAGGGCGTTAAGCTCATCGAAGAAAAGCGTAAAGCTGGAGGCATCCATAATCAGCAGGTCAATATTGACATGGAGGCGGTGGCGATTGTCCGGCAAGAGCGTCAGCTGAAAATCAAACGTTTCGCCGATTTCCACGCGTAAAAGACGGTGGCTCAGGCGCTGGCGCAGTGCGTCCAGATAGGCCTGGCGGCTTTCAGCGTCGTTATGGCGTAAATCATGAACGGTGACGCCGTTCCAGTAAGGTTGCGGTAGCCAGACCTGCTGCCCGTCGGGGCGAAAGGCGATATGCAGCATTGGGTGGCGTTGCAGCAAGGTCGTGATGGCCTGCTCCAGCTGCGACGCCGTCAGACAATGGCCTTCAAACTCCTGATACAGGTGGCAACCCACGCCGCCAAGCGTCTGCCCCGGCATGCGGCCCGTCAGGTAGGCGTGCTGTACTGGCGTCAATGGGAAGGGGGTACTTTCGGTCATGTTCGGCCAGGATGATTCGTCGGGCGGCGTTTCTTCTTCCGCGTTCTCCGGCGACCGGCTGAGCATTAACTGGTTCCATGCCGCCAGCGTGGGGGCGGCATACAGCTCGCGAAGGGTAAGGCGGTAGCCATTTTTACGAAACCAGTGTAACCATCTCATCAATCTTATGGAATCCAGGCCGGCCTGGATCAGGTTGCTCTCTTCATGTAACTGCTGCGGCGTTAAATTCAGTTCCTGTATGAGCCGCTCGCGTAATTGTTGGTAATCAGCCGCGTGGCGGTTGTCCGGTAACAGCGAATCCTGAGATGGTGCGCCAGAAATCATTCTTCCTCCTGATGGCACGTCTTACCGAAAAGCATTACTTATATGAGAATAATAATTATTAACAACTGGATGCTACCCGAAACGGGTTTATTTATGCCCGTTTCGGGTTGGTAACAGGCGGAAAGAACAGAGGCCCGGATGGGGTATCCGGGCCTCTGTCAGGGAGGAGTTTAGGGGGGCGCGACCCCGGTTACATCCCGCGTTTAAAGGTCGAAGGAGTTACGCCAAACTGTTTCTGGAAGGCGGCAGAGAAATGGCTGGCGTTGGCATAGCCCAGATCGGCCGCCACCGTCATGACGGAGGTATTGCCGTTGGCCAGGCGTCTTCTGGCTTCCTGCATTCGTTCAGCCTGAAACAGGCCATAGACGCTGTTGTTGAACAGAACGCGGAAGCCTCGCTTAATTTTGAGAACGCTCAGACCGGACTCTCTGGCCAGCTCCGCGACGCCCGGCGCTTGCGTCAGATCAGCCAGCAGCAGATCCTTCGCCCGCAGCAGTTTCTGGCGTTCCATCGGGTTGAAGTGGCAGGAGAGGCAACTGGCGTCTTCGCGATGTTCATCCAGCACCAGACTGAGCATGACCAGACTTTGCCCCTGCAACCATAGCGTCGACGGCTTTTGTTCATGACTGAAGCCGCCGTGCATGCGCATCAGCGCGTGACGCAAGGCCTGAGCCGTTAAGTGGGTTTCAGCATTACAACGGTGCTGCTGGCAACAGCAGTGGGAGTCGATCTTATTCTTAATGACCGCGCTAATATCCGGCACCCACAGCGCGAGGGTTTCAGGGCTGAAGGAGAGGGTAATGCTCTCGAATCGGCCACAATAGGAGGCGCTGCCGCGACAGTCTGGCGTATGGGTAATGTAATGGCGATTGCGCGCAAGCTCCCAGTCGGTGTGACGCCGGAGTCCCTGAATCGCAAAGCGCGATGTGCCTTCCAGGATGCACGAGAAGTTAATCCTGCCCAGATCGTCGTGTAGCTGCAACGTCTCAGGCCGCGCAAAATGGCCCCTCCAGAGCAAAATATCCATACCTTCCTGCAACGAACAGCGCAGCAGTTCACACTGAGCAGGAATATTGCCATCGTTTGCAGGTTTCCCGACCACCAACTGGTGAATAGAGATTTCAGATTGCGTTTGCGGTGACTCCATCATGACCTGGTTATCTCCCTGTGGCTTAGACCAATGCGGGTATAAATAGAACCGAATGGGGTAGATGAGTTATTGATAATGGTTATTATTCACATTAATTCTCAGAACGCCACCCTGAATTGTCGTTTTTGGCGTCCGTAAAAATTCATCAGGAAATTCAGTTACTCCCATGTCATCTCAATCATCCAATACTGAATCGCTGTCCCGATTTCCTCTCTGGCAGGTGATTACACCGGTTCGCAGGAAGGTTATTTTAGCTATGGCGCTGGCGGGGCTGGCGGCATTAACCAGCCTGGGGGCGCTCCTTTTTCTGGCGTGGAGCCTGCGTGACATTCGCGCGACGCCTGACGCTATTCCGGCCTGGCCGCTGGGCGGCGTGATCGGCTGCGTGGTCTTAACTTTTGTTCTGCGCTTACAGGCGTTCAACACCTCTCATTACGCGGCTTTTCATCTGGAGAACATTCTGCGCAGCAGGTTAGTCCGTAAAGCATTGCAGCTTCCGCCTGGCGTGTTACAGCAAATGGGCAGCGGGTCAGTGGCGAAAGTGATGCTGGATGACGTGAAGTCGTTACATATTTTTGTGGCCGACAGCACGCCGCTCTATGCCCGCGCGATCATCATGCCGCTGGCGACAATCGTTATCTTGTTCTGGCTGGACTGGCGGCTGGCAATCGCGACGCTGGGGGTACTGGCGTTTGGATCGATTGTTCTCGTGCTCGCCCGCCAGCGTTCGGAAGATATGGCTCAGCGTTATCATAAGGCGCGCGAGCAGGTTAGCGCGGCGGTTATTGAGTTCGTGCAGGCCATGCCCGTGGTGAGAACGTTTGATAGCGGCAGCACCAGTTTTTTGCGCTATCAACGCGCCCTTGAAGAGTGGGTCGATGTGCTCAAAACCTGGTATCGCAAAGCCGGTTTTTCAGCGCGTTTTTCCTTCTCGATTCTGAATCCTCTCCCGACCCTGTTTGTCCTGATCTGGTCGGGATACGGCCTGTTGCACTATGGCAGTTTCGATTTTATCGCGTGGGTGGCCGTTTTACTGCTGGGCAGCGGAATGGCCGAAGCCGTAATGCCAATGATGATGCTCAATAACCTGGTCGCGCAAACGCGTTTAAGCATTCAGCGTATTTATCAGGTTCTCGCGATGCCGGAGTTATCGCTGCCGCAGTCTGACCAGCAGCCGCAAGAGGCGAGCATTACCTTTGAGCAGGTGAGCTTTCATTATCCGCAAGCGCGTACTGGCGCCGCGTTGCAGGAGGTGAGCTTTCATGTGCCTGCCGGGCAAATTGTGGCGCTGGTCGGGCCAAGCGGCGCCGGAAAAAGCACCGTGGCGCGCTTGCTGCTGCGTTACGCCGACCCGGACAAAGGCCATATCCGTATTGGCGGCGTGGATCTGCGTGATATGCAGACGGACACCCTGATGAAGCAACTCTCGTTTGTGTTTCAGGACAACTTCCTTTTTGCCGACACGATAGCCAATAACATTCGTCTGGGCGCGCCGGATACGCCGCTGGAGGCGGTTATAGCGGCGGCCAGAGTGGCGCAGGCCCATGATTTTATTAGCGCTCTGCCAGAAGGTTACAACACTCGAGTCGGGGAACGTGGGGTATTTCTCTCCGGCGGCCAGCGGCAGCGCATTACTATCGCCCGGGCGCTTTTGCAGGATCGCCCCATCCTGGTGCTCGATGAGGCGACGGCGTTTGCTGACCCGGAAAACGAAGCGGCGCTTATCAAGGCGCTCGCGGCGGCCATGCGTGGCCGGACGGTCATCATGGTCGCGCATCGTCTCTCAATGGTGACTCAGGCCGATGTGATATTGCTGTTTTCCGACGGACAGCTCAGGGAAATGGGGAACCATACGCAACTGTTGGCGCAGGGCGGCCTGTATCAACGGCTCTGGCAACACTATCAGCAGGCGCAGCATTGGGTGCCGGGTGGAACACAGGAAGAGGTGGTGGAAAATGAAAGACAATAATCCTGCGGATAACCTGGCCTGGCGCGTCATCTGGCGCCAGCTTATCTCCAGCGTTGGCAGTCAGGCCAGGATGCTGCGACGCAGTATGCTGGCGCTGTTGCTGGCGGCATTCATGCAGGGGATCGCCTTTGCCTGTCTTTATCCGATCATTGATGCGCTGTTACGGGGAGACGCGCCGCAACTTCTTAACTGGGCTATGGCCTTCAGCGTCGCCGCAATTGTGACGCTGGTGCTACGCTGGTATGGCCTGGGCTTTGAATACCGTGGTCATCTGGCGCAGGCTACCCATGAGTTGCGCCTGCGACTTGGCGAGCAGTTACGCCGCGTGCCGCTGGAGAAGCTCCAGCGCGGCAGGGCGGGTGAAATGAACGCCTTGCTGCTGGGCAGCGTGGATGAAAACCTCAATTATGTTATTGCGATAGCCAATATTTTGCTGCTCACCATTGTCACGCCGCTGACGGCGTCGCTGGCGACATTGTGGATAGACTGGCGGCTGGGGCTGGTGATGTTGCTGATCTTCCCTCTGCTGGTGCCGTTTTATTACTGGCGCCGCCCGGCGATGCGGCGACAAATGCAGACGCTGGGGGAAGCGCACCAGCGTCTGAGCGGCGATATCGTTGAATTTGCTCAGGGGATGATGGTATTGCGCACCTGCGGCAGCGATGCCGATAAAAGCCGGGCGCTGCTGGCGCATTTCAATGCGCTGGAAAACTTACAGACCCGCACTCACCGTCAGGGCGCTGGCGCGACGATGCTGATCGCCAGCGTCGTGGAGTTGGGCCTACAGGTGGTGGTGTTATCCGGGATCGTCTGGGTAGTGACGGGCACTCTGAACCTCGCCTTTTTGATTGCCGCCGTCGCGATGATTATGCGCTTCGCAGAACCGATGGCGATGTTTATCAGCTACACCTCGGTTGTGGAACTGATCGCCAGCGCCCTGCAACGGATTGAGCAGTTTATGGCGATAGCACCGCTTCCCGTCGCAGAGCAAAGCGAGATGCCGGAACGTTACGATATCCGCTTTGACAACGTCAGCTATCGCTACGAAGAAGGCGACGGCCACGCGCTTAATCATGTTTCTTTGACGTTCCCGGCAGCCAGTATGAGCGCGCTGGTGGGTGCCTCCGGCGCAGGCAAAACTACCGTCACCAAACTGTTAATGCGCTATGCCGATCCGCAGCAAGGGCAGATTTCTATTGGCGGCGTCGATATTCGCCGCCTGACGCCGGAACAGCTCAATAGCCTAATTTCTGTTGTTTTCCAGGATGTCTGGCTGTTTGATGACACGCTGCTGGCGAATATCCGTATCGCGCGCCCACAGGCGACGCGGCAGGAGGTAGAAGAGGCCGCCCGCGCGGCGCAGTGCCTTGAGTTTATTTCCCGTCTTCCGCAAGGCTGGCTGACGCCAATGGGAGAGATGGGCGGCCAGCTATCGGGCGGCGAGCGCCAGCGGATTTCCATTGCCAGAGCGTTATTGAAAAACGCGCCGGTCGTCATTCTCGATGAACCGACTGCCGCGCTGGATATTGAAAGCGAGCTGGCGGTGCAAAAAGCGATCGATAACCTGGTTCACAACCGGACGGTGATTATCATCGCTCACCGTTTATCCACCATCGCCGGGGCCGGAAACATTCTGGTGATGGAAGAGGGACAGGTGGTTGAGCAGGGTACTCATGCGCAATTGCTCTCACATCATGGACGTTATCAGGCGCTGTGGCAGGCGCAAATGGCCGCGCGCGTGTGGCGCGACGACGGGGGGGCCGCGTCTGGAGAGTGGGTGCATGAGTGATGTTCAGTCGAATGTGAAACCTCTGACGTTGACGACCGGGCGGGTGATTTTTGCTATTGCCGGCGTCTATGTGACGCAGAGTCTGGTATCGGCGCTGTCTATGCAGTCCTTACCCGCGCTGGTGCGCGCTGCTGGCGGTTCGCTGGCGCTTGCCGGTGCGACAACCCTGTTTATGCTGCCCTGGGCGCTGAAGTTTATTTGGGCGCCGTGGATCGAGCGCTGGCGGCTTCCGCCCGGTAGCCAGGAACGCCGTTCCCGCATGTTAATCCTGCGTGGTCAGGTCGCGCTAGCGGCGATCCTGACTATTGCCGCAGCGATTGGCTGGTTTGGGCGAGAAGGGGGATTCCCCGATACGCAAATCGTCGCGTTATTTGTTCTGTTTATGGTGGCAGGCACGGTCGCCTCCACCATTGATATCGCCAGCGACGGCTTTTGTGTCGATCAACTGACCCGCACGGGTTACGGCTGGGGAAACAGCGTGCAGGTCGGCGGCAGCTATCTGGGAATGATGTGCGGCGGCGGGGTGTTCCTGATGCTGTCGGCGGCATCCGGCTGGCCTGTCGCCATGCTGATGATGGCGGTGCTGATTATGGCGCTGTCACTCCCGCTGTGGCGCATTACGGAGCCGACGCGAACAGCGACTATCCCGCATGTTCCGGCGTTAGGTTATGCGCTAAGGAGGAAGCAGGCGCGCCTGGGCTTACTGCTGGTATTGATGCTGAATTCAGGCATGCGGTTTGTGCTGCCTCTTCTGGCACCGCTGTTGTTGGATCATGGGTTGAGCATGTCCGCATTGGGCGCGCTGTTCAGCGGCGGCAATATTGCAGCGGGCATAGCAGGAACGCTGGCCGGCGGATTGCTGATGAAATACACCTCACCCGGCAGAGCGCTGTTGACGGCTTATGGCGTCCAGGGGATCGCGCTGCTGGCGGTGGTGATGACGCTCATGATGGCGCCGGGTCATCTGCTGCTGCAGATTCTCCAGTGTCTGGTCATTGTCCAGTCCATTTCGCTGGCCTGCGCGCTGGTCTGTCTTTACGCCACGCTGATGTCGCTTTCATCGCCTTTGCAGGCCGGTGTCGACTTCACCCTCTTTCAATGTACTGATGCGGCAATCGCCATTCTGGCAGGCGTTATCGGTGGCGTTGTTGCTCAACATTTTGGCTATGCAGCCTGCTTCCTGTTTGCCGGGGCATTCACGTTGCTGGCGGCGTGGGTTGCTTATATCCGGCTGCATTCGGCAAGAGAACTGATGACAAGCGCAATTGATTGATCCGCGAATAACACAGAGAGGTAAGGGATGAAAATCAGTGAATTTCTACATCTGGCGTTACCAGAGGAACAATGGCTACCGACGATTTCTGGCGTTTTACGCCAGTTCGCAGAAGAAGAGTGTTATGTCTATGAGCGTCAACCCTGTTGGTATTTAGGCAAAGGGTGCCAGGCACGGCTGCACATTAATGCCGACGGAACGCAGGCGACATTTATTGATGATGCCGGGGAGCAAAAATGGGCGGTGGATTCCATTGCCGACTGCGCGCGTCGTTTTATGGCGCATCCTCAGGTGAAAGGACGTCGGGTATATGGACAGGTTGGGTTCAACTTTGCGGCGCATGCGCGGGGGATTGCCTTTAACGCCGGGGAGTGGCCGCTGCTGACGTTAACCGTTCCCCGTGAAGAACTTATTTTTGAAAAGGGAAATGTCACCGTTTATGCGGACTCCGCCGACGGGTGCCGACGTTTGTGCGAGTGGGTAAAAGAGGCCGGTACAACGACGCAGAACGCACCACTGGCGGTGGATACCGCCCTCAATGGTGAGGCATATAAACAACAGGTTGCGCGCGCCGTTGCGGAGATCCGCCGTGGCGAGTATGTCAAAGTGATTGTCTCGCGCGCCATTCCCCTGCCATCGCGGATTGATATGCCCGCCACGCTGTTATACGGGCGGCAGGCAAACACGCCTGTGCGCTCGTTTATGTTCCGTCAGGAAGGACGCGAAGCGCTGGGCTTTAGCCCGGAACTGGTGATGTCAGTGACGGGCAATAAAGTGGTCACTGAACCGCTTGCGGGCACCCGCGATCGCATGGGAAACCCGGAGCATAATAAGGCGAAAGAGGCAGAACTGCTGCACGACAGTAAAGAGGTGCTTGAGCATATCCTTTCTGTCAAAGAAGCTATTGCTGAACTGGAGGCCGTTTGCCAGCCGGGCAGCGTGGTGGTTGAAGATTTAATGTCGGTTCGCCAGCGCGGCAGCGTTCAGCATCTGGGGTCTGGCGTGAGCGGTCAGCTTGCGGAAAACAAGGATGCCTGGGATGCGTTTACCGTGCTGTTTCCGTCGATTACCGCCTCAGGTATCCCTAAAAATGCTGCTCTGAACGCGATTATGCAAATTGAGAAGACGCCGCGAGAGCTTTATTCCGGCGCAATCCTGCTGCTGGACGATACGCGCTTTGATGCGGCGCTAGTTCTGCGTTCCGTATTTCAGGATAGCCAGCGCTGCTGGATACAGGCGGGGGCGGGAATCATCGCGCAATCTACGCCGGAACGCGAACTGACAGAAACCCGGGAGAAATTAGCGAGCATTGCGCCCTATTTAATGGTGTAGGAGTAACTGTTTTCTAACCTCACAACCAGACTGTCCAAAGACAATTGAGTCGCTCTTTGATTCCTCTGTGACTCTATTGTCTTCTTTTGGGATAAAATAGGTGTTTTTCGTCATGAAGTTGATAAAAGTCTATATAGAACCACCTCTTGTGGAGGTGGTGGTAATTTGCCAGAGTGTGGGATTCGTTAGTATACTATGGGATAAACTTATTTTTACCAATTGTATAAGGCGGTGCATAAGATTCTCGGCATGCTTCCAGATAATCCGACCACCACTGCATCATCGTTTTGCGGGCTTCCAGGTGCTCTGCCTTATGAATATAAGCCATGCGCACGGTATTGCGCTCCTGATGACTCATCTGGCGTTCTACTGCGTCCTTTGCCCATAAACCCGATTCCATCAGCGCACTGCATGCCATTGCCCGGAAGCCGTGACCGCAGATATCCTTTTTCGTGTCGTAACCCATCACCCGCAGTGCCTTATTGACCGTGTTTTCACACATTGGCTTATACGGGTTATGGTCGCCGGGGAAGATCAGTTCATTATTACCGGTGATATCCTTAATCTGTTTCAGAATGGCGATGGACTGTTCTGAGAGGGGGACGATATGCGACATTCGCATTTTTGCCCCGCGGCCGGAATAACGCACGCCAATAATGGGTTCTCGCGTCGCGGGTATCGTCCAGACTCGGTTTGTGAAATCAATCTCTGACCAGCGGGCGAAACGCAGTTCACTGGAGCGAATGAACACATGCAGCATCAGCAGAACGGCATGCCGGGTCAGTTCACGGCCCTGATGATATGCCCCAATACGTTCAAGCAGTTCAGGCAGCCGCTCCAGCGGCAGGGCAGGATAGTGCCGTCTGACAGGAGGTGTGGTCACGCCGCCAAGGTTTGCTGCAGGGTTCGTATCGATTAACTCCTGATGGACCGCATGGCGCATTATGTTACTCAGGTGCTGCCGTGTGCGGGACGCAACCTCCAGCAGACCTTTTTCCTCGATCCCTTTCAGCAGGTCAATGAAATGACGGGGTTTAAGTTCTGATACAGGTAGGTTCCCGATGACCGGAAAGATGTGATTGTTCAGGCTGGCAAGCAGACGGTCGGCGGTGTTCTGCGACCATTTCCTGTTACTTTTATGCCACGCCAGCGCCACGTTTTTAAAAACTTTCTCCGGTGTTCGTGAGCCACGTACAGCAGCCCGCTGCTGTACCGGGTTGATATTCAGCGCCAGCATTTTACGGATACCTTCACGTTGCTGTCGCGCATCAGACAGGGAGATGGCTGGATAGGCGCCCAGCGCAATGCGGGATTCTTTACCGCTAATACGGTATTTGAGATACCAGTGGCGGGAGCCACCCGGCTTGACCCGCAGATACAGACCGTGAGAATCGGAGACTTTAAAGGGTTTATCAGAAGGCTTGAGGGTGCGGATTTTTGCGTCGGTAAGGGATATATGGGGGTCACTCCATTATCGAACTAACCTGACCCCAGATTTGACCACCAATTTTTCCCGATGCGTAGGGTAAAATCAAAATGCACCGAGAAGAGTTTTCACACTAACCTGTTGAATCAACATCAGATAAAGATTCGCAAGGATGCATGAAAACAGAAAATTGGCTCCTCTGACTGGACTCGAACCAGTGACATACGGATTAACAGTCCGCCGTTCTACCGACTGAACTACAGAGGAATCGTGAGAACGGGGCGCATATTACTTAGCGGTACCTTGTCTGTCAACACTAAATTTCATAAGCCATTTCAATTGGTTAATTAATCTGCAAAGTTGTTAATTAATGAACATTCGTCGCCGAAAACGGGTCTGTATCATTAGCGTGATGCAGTCTCTGCAAAGGATCTTGTTGATAAAATTGACAGAAACGTTGCCACAATGAAGGGAAACGAGGAGCAAAAAGTTCTGGGGCGCTAAAGAAATATTCAGAAAGTACGGCAAAACATTCAGCAGGATCACTGGCAGCATAAGCATCAATGCTCGCCGCATTCTCACCAACTAATTCGATTTCTTCCTGAATGTTGTTCATTGCAGCATGAAGATCGTGTTCCCAGCCAGCAACCTCACGCAACGAAATAAAGGGAACTCCGCTGGCGCGATCGCCGTTACGGGTGTCCAGCTTATGAGCGACTTCATGAATAATCAGGTTAAAACCAGAAGCATCAAAAGAATCTTGTATATCCAACCAGTTCAAAACGATAGGCCCTTGCTGCCAGCTCTGACCTGACTGAACAATACGTTGGTTATGCACCAGACCGATATCGTCTTCCCATTCATCATCGACCACAAATGGCGCAGGATAAATTAAGACTTCATGAAAACCATCCAGCCATTCCAGTCCTAACTCCAGAACGGGCAGGCAAAATAGAAGTGCTATCCGGCAGCTTCTTAATGAATTCAGCTCAAAGCCCTGTAAAGGAACAAGCCGTTTTTGCTGTAAAAAACGTTCGGCAATAGCGACCAATTTGCTTTGTTCCTGTTCTGTCAGACACGTTAAAAGGGGGATCGATAGTGCTTCCTGCCAGGGAAGGGCAGTTTGATGTGCTGATTCTTGTACTTTCCAGGGCCACTTAATCATCGTTTTGCTCGCAAACTCGTCACTTGAACAAAATTGCACGGACAGGGACTGTTAAAATGCCAAATTTCCTGGCATCATGGCAACCATCTGAACGGAGAGATGCCGGAGCGGCTGAACGGACCGGTCTCGAAAACCGGAGTAGGGGCAACTCTACCGGGGGTTCAAATCCCCCTCTCTCCGCCAATCATTCAACAAAATCAATCACTTACAAAGCATTTTTGATTTTGTCGTGCATAAATCCCTGCATTAAAATTCCTTTCTCTCGCTCAATTTTTCTTACTACTGATGCTGTTTTTTACCATTTTGCCGCGCGTCGGGCATCCACTTTTATGCTCTCGAGTTCACACTCTTAACAACAACTTAGCCATTCCCCCGTCTCTGATGACAAAACAGTTGAACTTCAATTGTTCCAAACGGATCCTGTGAAGATATATCAAAGGAAATGGATTGTTGGAGGATGGATGAAAAGAAGTGAAATCAGGAAAGCACTGGAAGCATGGTTTGATGTGGAACGCTATGAGGCGATAGAGAAACTCACCTTACAGCAGTTTTATGTTGAGGTTGAGCGGCGCATCTTGGCTTACAGAATGTTGTTGAGCCGGAACACCATACCTACCTTTAACCGATTAATGCTGGATGATTACCGCAACAAGATCCTCAGCGGTGAAATCTTTTTCAGTGGTGATACCGCTACTCTTGGACATGAGCTTGCCAGAACCTACGCGGTAAACCCTACGACACGAAGCCATGCGCAATTTTATGCGAAAACGCTGGCATTAACCGAAGCCACACCTGAACTCTCTGGGTTAAGCCAGTCTGAATTTCTGTCTGAGTATCTAAAAGAGACATCACTTAATAATCTTTCACGTATTACTGTCGATATTCATCTGGAAGAGGCATCAACTGAAGAAATCATTGAACATCTGAAAGTGCTGATCCCTCAATGGAAGAGACAGCTAAAGATGACGTCTCCAGCTCCAAGAGAGTATCGTTTCGGCAAAAGCACGTTCAGAAAAATCATTGAATATCGTCTTATCCCGATGATGGACCTGATCTTCTGGGGAGAAGATAACGGCATTAAAATCCCGCTTTCACTGATTTCCTCGCTGCTTCACGAGGACAGCGACAACGATCGTGATGAAGGAATGCTAAAGGCAACGGACTACCCGTTAGCAATGGCTTTTCTGACGGATGCGAGCTATCTGAAATCGCTTGAAGATTACATGATGGAAAACAACCACTTGAAAGACTCCCCTGTTGAAAAGCATGTAGAAGATGACAGGAATAAGAAAAAATAAGCCAAGTAAAAAGGGTTACGTTCGCTCCGTGCGAACGTGATCGCATTCAGCATTAACGAATCTTTTTCCATTCACCTCCCTTCTATTTTTTCATAAAACTCTTTTATGAACGCCCCTAAATTACCATAAGCAAAATCGCTATCATTGTTCACGTCGAAACAACATAGAGAAAAGCGAAATCTCATAGAGATTACTTACAATAATAGAGGACAGACAATGAAAGAAAATAGTGAAACCAGTGTAAAACGATTTATCCGCGTTCCTGATGTTTTAAATCGAGTGGGATTTAGTCGCACGACTTTATATGAACGTATTAAGGAAGGAAACTTTCCAGACAGAGTAAAAATAGGTCCGAGGTGTGTCGCTTTTGTTGAAAGTGAGATTGATGAATGGATTGAAGCGACTATTCGACACTCACGCCAGAACGCAGCATAAAAACAGAAACAAGATCTCGTGTCGAATAGATATCTGTTCGCTCAGGGCATCCTATTATCCTAAGCAATAATGGAGAAAAATATGAAGATAGAACTTATTACGACAAAACTGTTTATTGAACAAGCCGAATGTTATTTCAGGAACTATATGGACGGATTGCGAAGTAATGCACCAGATGATTTTTATTATTTTATCAACAATAAATATAATATGAATGACATTATGGAAAGTATCATTAAAAAAACGAGATATCATTTTTATGATGACACCGAAGAAGGTAAAAGGAATCGGATTTATGGAGAAGTAAGCCACAGTAAGGTAAAGAAACACCTTCGTCAGCTTTGGATTATCTATAAGTGTGTATACCGCTAATACTACAGCATTTCATTTTTAATATTAACCAAAAGGAAAATCCAATGAATACATTTAAAAATAAAAACACTGAAATCTTTTATGTTGTGTCCTTGCATATCTATGCGGAGCTTTTTAACTCAAAGGATAAAACGACCAGCAATATGATTATAACGCATGTAATGGATCATGAGTTTGTTTGTAAGCTAATCGATCTGGCGATGAGAAATGCTGAAAAGCATCTTCTGAAAAAAGCATGGAAAAAGAACGCGGCTGAAAAACTATCTGAGGTGGATTTTAAAGAGGTTAGGCAGGCATTAGCCAAAATGCACTACACTGTTCTGGCGGAATCAATATGCTGATATATTCTGACGTCTATCGGCCCCTTCTTGGGGCTGATAACAAATATTATTTGTCTATTCAAGGAGCTAAAAAATGATCGATGAATTTCATGTGATGTATATGTATAAAAAAATCCAAGCGGAAGCCGCAACTACTGACATCAAAACACTTGAACAGCTTTTGAAAAATTTTAGGAGCGTGGTCAAAGAACGTCGTGAAGAATACTATCAGGAGATTGGTGAGAAAAAAGCGCGTAAGTTGAAAATGAAAAGATTACAAAGAATGCTTGAGAAAATGGCATGTGACCGGGTTTCGCCAGAAGATCTAAAGGAATGACTATTTGAGTTATTTTCGACTTACATACATGGAATTGATAATCATTATTGTCTATTGTGGCTTTTTATCGATAGATAGATGAGTAAAGGTGGAGCTGGAGGGAACCGTATGGGCTTTGAAGCTAAAAAGAAACACGCTATTGCCATCATGGAAAGCAAGAGGATGTGGCGAAGTAATTATGCCCCTCCTTTGCTACACCTCGCATGGAAAGCTGGACTCAAGATACCACCGCTACCTTTTGCCTCATTCTGGCAAATCACTTTGTTGATGGGTGGATGGTTTGGTCCGGCATGGGGGATCTGTATGTGGTTTTTTACTTGGAAGGATACAGGGATACAACCGGGCACTGCATTTGTCTCAAGCGTCGTCGCAGGTATTTGTTTTGGTGTTCTTATGGCTGCGTATCATTGGTGGCGAAAGGTCGTTAACAACCTGCCTGACTGGGATAGTCTTGGATGAATATTCGAATATTTTCCGGGCCTGTTATCTTGAGAACAAGTGAAGCCCGGATATGCTGTAGCGGTTAGATTGCAAAGTCTTCCAGCGTTTTACCAGCTTCGATAGCAGCGGCGATTGCTTTAGGAGTACGGCCCTGACCCGTCCAAGTCTGCTCATTACCGTTTTCATCTGTATATTTGTATTTAGCAGGACGAGGAGCACGAGTTGATTTGGTTTTAGGCTGGGATGAACCAACGGAAGCGAGTAGTTCTGTAGGATCGATACCGTCTTCTAACAGTTTCTGGCGGAAGGCTTCCAGTTTAGCCTGACGTTCTTCTTGTTCTTTACGGGCTGAATTTTCTTCCTCACGGCGATCTTCAACGATTGTGGTGAGTTTTTCCAGCATCTCTTCCAGAGTTGCCAGATCTGTTTCACGAGCCTGTGCGCGAAGTGTACGAATATTGTTCAGTGCCTTAAGAGCTTCACTCATAGTATGTTATCCGGTGTTTTAAAAGGGGCGATTAATAAAAATAATGCTTACGGTGCTGTTGGAAAAATCAAAAAAAACAGTCAGTAAATAATATAGTAAACATTATTGCATAAGCAATCTAATACATCACATTTCACACGAATAGCATAGAGTCGTTTTAAAGAGACATTTTCCTGCGCTTTTGGTTTGATGGTTCGAACTCTGACGAGATACGAGATAGTTGCTCAAGACTCTGTTCAATTGAACGTTGGAACTCAACAGCGGCTTCTGTGCGTTGTTTTATGACCAAGGCTATTATTTCTTCATCACTTTTTTCTGAAATAGCCTTACGGTATAACACGCGTTCGTTAAATAAATCGAGATTACCAGTTGATCTTGCTGATGTGTTAGCTTTTGAACTGCTGATGGGATTTAACTCGTCAATAAAGTATTCAATAAGAGACTCTCTCTTTTTTTCCAGCCTGCGAAGTTCGGTATGGGCAGACTTAAATTTCTGAGCTTTAACCAATGGAATATCATCGGAACGCAGCTTGCGATATTCATTTCTGTATTCTTCTATCGAAATATGATTTTTTAGCTCTTTGATTGTATTTACGTATTCGATTAAATCACTGTTGTCTGTTTTTACTTTTCTCATAAGAAATACCTCGTAGATAAAATAGTGGATATATTTATATTACGAGATATGGTGTAAGTGTCAAATTGGCGTAGGTATAAAAATATTACTTGGATTTATACTGTTCAAAAATAAGTTCACCTGTATCTGTATAAATTTCTATTTTACCTACTTTACCATCAGTGCCTTTTATCGAGAAACGAATTAATCTTTCATTATAATATTTTTCTAATAAGTCCGGTCGTTCAGTAAAGTATCTTGATTTTGTGGCGCGATCTTTCAGATAGTCGCAGCTTGAACAAACCTGCTTTTTGAAATCCTTCTCAGATAAACCACTTTCTTTTATTTTTGAAGAAATAAAAGCCTTTAAAGGTCGTTCATACTCCTCTCTTTCTTTCGCTTTGCGTATTTGTTCTTCTTTCTTGAGCTGTTCTTCAATACGATAAAGTCTGCCTTGTTCTTCCTGCGCGCGTATTATATCCACTTCAATTATTTTACTAATGATTGAGGCAGGAACAACACTGATACCTTCAGACCACCCACGATAAGGATTATTGTTTTGTATATTTTGGACTGTAGCAGATATTCTGTCTATATCCAGTTCTTTAGCAAAGGAAACAATACGTTGTCCGTTTTCTTTTGATATGAGTTTAGCCGTGTTTACAGGGGATTCAAGACCCTTTAATTTGAATGTGGCTACAGAACTATTGCGACTTCTGTAATATAATGCTTGTTTCTTATCTCCAATATAGCATTCAAGATAAGAGAAAATCTTAAACTCCTGAATGCCAAATGTTTCCTCAAGCATGGTCATCTGCTCAGCCAATATATTTAGTATATCACTCTTGGATAGTTTTTTGTGGAGCTTAATCTCAAGCGAACCGGGTAGTTTTTTCATTGTTATTTCCTTGTTGTTGTTATTTTATCAGGATACTTTCTGCATATGAGAGTCTGCGTCAACAGCGTTTCTTCTTGCTTCCTCATTTTCCTTTGTTCTTTTATATACTTTTCGTGGTTTATCAATATGTAGGCTGTTATTGGGATTAGGAACAGCGTTATTCTTTTTCTTCTTACTGAAAACAAATGCGTCAGAATAGATTTCTTTTGTTTCAGTTTCTAAGGATAGGGTTCTTCTTTCACTTTTTGACATAGCTGAATAACTTTCTGGATACTGTTCTATTTCTGCACAAAGATTGCGAGCGTTGCTTAACTGTTCTTTACGTTTCTGATCCAGTTGATGACTCATCCCTTTTGCGAAAATGTTAGAGTTGATATAGAGATGACCATGATGCTCTACAAGTATTCCTTTCTGTCTGAGTTTTTTAAAAATGTTAGACATATTACCGGAGGCGATATTCAATGCTTTACACAGCGATGATTGTGAAAGATTGATCAGATTTCCAAACTCCATATACTCCAAAATATAGGTTAATACACGGAATTCATTCTTGGATATATCAAGATCAGAGAAAACACGAAAGTTGGAAGTAAAAGCAAATACATAAGGTTGTGAAAACGAAATAGCTTTATCTTCCTCAGAAGAAATAACTGTTGTTGATTTTATTTCTTTGTTTTGTAGTAAGCGTCTTGCGATATCAATCTTTTGCTCGGTAGTTAATGATTCAAATAAGTGTAATAGATCAGCATCTGGTGTATTCATATTATTCCCTCTTATTATTTTTGTTATATCTATTTTAATACTATGCAAAAAAATGAAAGTCAATAGTAGAACTATAAATAAAATAGAAAGTATATTCTTATGACAATGTTATATGTTAAAAAAACTATGTTCGAACATAGATCTTGCTATGTTCGAACATAGGACGGATCTATGTTTGAACATAGGAGTTTGCTATGTTCGAACATAGGAAAAAAAGTTGTGAAGCCGCGATTTTACTGGTCCGGGACTATGCTTATAATTAAATAATTAGTAAGAAGTTAAGAGAGTCCAGTTTTACTTTTGCGTTATGTTTTAGTGGTTTTACAGGGGCTATTGTATTCCTTAATAACTGCTATCAGCGAAGTGATTGTTTCGAACAATCACGAACCGCTGCTTTTATTGTGAGAGCGTAATTAAGATTTCTTTTGTTTTATTAGCGTCTACGACGCGATCTTTTTTTGGATAAATCCATCATTATCGGAGACAAGCTCCTTTACAGCAGAGTGATTGTTGCCAACAATCACGAAGTGCTGCTATTAATGATATAGTTTTCCTATGCGTTTAAGAGCAAATGCTATATGTCAGAGGGAAGATTTTATGTTCGCATAGGATCTGAATTCTAATGTGGTGGAGGGAATGATCTTTATACTGGTCGCTTTGTTTTCCATTGAAAAAAAATTAATAAATTATAAAAGAACAAGTGAAATAGTTTCAAACCAGTGTCAGGGGCGTAGCCGTGCGCCAGCACAATGTATGTATTTTCAAAAAAATAATTGAATGTATCAGGTAAGAATAAATATCAATAAATATAAGTAATAGTGTTCTATAAACTGTTAATAAACCGCACAGGAAGCGTGGTAAGGCTTTGGGATCTGAAAGATAACACATATAACCATCTTCACGCTTAAAGCTCTTATAACTGATTACAGACAGTAATTTATATGGGAAAAATTATCAATTGAAAAATCCATCTTTAACAGGGGCAAGCCCTGTCCAGCAAAGTGATTGTTGCCAACAATCACGAAGTGCTGCTACTAAAGATATAGTATTCCTATACATTTAAGAGCAAATGCTATATGTCAGAGGGGAATGCTATGTTCAAACATAGGATCCGAATTAAAAGTTAAAAGGAAAATAGATCTGACTATGATCGAATACATTCGCTTATTACCCATAATAGTAAAATAAAATACAAAATGTCAGTTTTAGGGCGTAGCCGTGCGTAAGCACAGAGATAAAGATCTTTTCAATAAGAAGTTAAATAATTATTGGTAAAATCATAAATAAAAATATATTTGATTTTTACGCTTGCGATAGAGTATTAAACAGTAATAAATAAAAAAAGGAAAATATAATGAATAATATCAAAATGATCACACTCTTTCATCCACATGACAAAACACCATTTATGATCTGTATTGTAAGCAAAGTAGAAGATACAGAACACGGATTGAAATTAACCCTAGAAAACGGCAACAACATTTGTGTCAATAATTATAGTCATTATCTGTTATCAGAGTCTGCAAGTCGTTGCGATAAACACAGGTTAAAGAATATTTATATTCGATTGGTTTCAGAACTCACGCAGATGAGTGAAGAAACTATAAAATCACAGATGTTATAAAACACCTATAAAATATAATAAATATTTTTGATATTATTATTAGTTGCATGGTATTAAATAAAAACAATAACAGGAAAAATATCATGCGAAAAATAAAAACAAAAATCTACTTGCCTACAGCTTTGACAGGAAACATGGATAAACACTATATCCCTGTTTTAGAGGATTTAAGAAAAGCGATATACAGCGACAGAATGTTATCAAGGCTTGCAGATAGCGGTAGTATTGTTATCCATAGTTCAGTTGGGTATCCGGTTGCTAAATACAAAAATACGGGGATTAGCATAGGTATAGAACCATTGAATCCAATGATAAGACAAGATCTGACTCTTGGATATATCGTGGTCGTCAGAAACGGAAAAGCATCACAGGAGATTAATGGTTTACTTAACAGATCATTGCCAAAAGCGATAGGCATCTTTAAAATTCATATTAAGGAGCATGAGGAATATTGAGGTGGAATATGATAAAATACCTTTTCTGTGAAATTGGTAAGATAAATATTTTTATTATTTTAACAAGGAATATGTATATTGTTTTAATATAATGAACTTAACTTTATCTTAGCGAATTAAGTTCATTAGAAAAACTATTAATACTATTTATTTATTTGGTTAGGGTATATAAAAATTTTAGCATCCAATGAACAGGTTTATCAACAGGATAAATACCAAAAAGGAGTCCATCTTGTGTCATCCAGATAGGGTTAATCAGTAATAACGCTAGGGAGAATACACTGGCGAGTAACAAGCTTAAAAACCATTTACTACGCAAAATTCCTTTATCAAGGCTCCACATTAATAATTGTTTATTCAAGCGCCATCTTACCCATAAGCGTCGCCAAGCATACCCCAACGCGGGTATTATTATTGCTATAATTATAATTAATACTCCACAATGCTGTATAATCAATTTAAGAGAAGATAATAACTCTTGTTGAGTATTCCATTTGCTAATAGGTGTCATATAAATGTTTTTTGCATCTTGCTCCCAATAGCGATTAAACGCGGTATAGATCGGCATA
The DNA here is from genome assembly GCF_046487695.1 of Escherichia sp. WS1118. NCBI lineage: Bacteria > Pseudomonadati > Pseudomonadota > Gammaproteobacteria > Enterobacterales > Enterobacteriaceae > Escherichia > Escherichia sp. WS1118. Next base: position 169,055 of record NZ_JBJQIZ010000008.1, read on the forward strand.
ACCATGTACATTATAAATGAACTGATAATAGCCCATTTAAAAACTGACCAGCGTTGAATTGCGGACATTATAGCCTTAAGACTGTTTAAGGTTTCATCAAGATATGTTGTAGTAAATCCCCGGTTCAGTTCTTCACGTAGTGTTTCCCCGGATTTTCCACTTCTGTTAGCTTCTAACATGTCTTGATGAGCTTCGGAAGCCATGAAGGTACGGATTGTTTTTCGGCTAAATGATGCGACAAAAGGATTAAGCAATTTATTTTTTGTTGCGCTATAGACAAGATTATGTAAATCGCTTTTAAGCAATAGCTCAATTACATGTCCGGCATCGAGTATCTGTGGTTTTACACCATAAATGATCCAGTGGATTTGCTGATTTCCCGCTTGAGGTAGCGAGCTGTTAAATCGAGCGAAAGGAACGGAAGCATTATAGAGAAAATTTACGTGGTATCCTTCGTCATTCACACTGTCCTTCAGCAGCTTAACCTCACCAAATTGAGCAAGTTTGGGAATACCTGCTTTGTAAAGGCCATCTTTAATAAACGTTGGCACGTCATGTTTGAAAAATACCAACTGATACTTTGGTACAGCTATACTATTCAATTGTGTAATCTGTGTTATCTCTCCGGTGCCTTTACATGGAGAACACTGTTGATTCCCGGAACCACTACAATGATTACACCTTCTCCGTCCACTGGAACCGCAAGATGAGCAGCCTTCATAATAGCTCTCAGTGCGTGTTTGCTTAGAGTAATGATCATAATAGCTACGTTGAGCCATTACCTGACCACTACCACCACAACTAAAGCATGTAGTCTTTCCTGAGCCATGACAACTGGAACAATTGACCTGCCCGCGACCATTGCAGCCAGAGCAGTTTTCCGTGAGGCAAAGGTGTTGAGGATGGGAATATATTTTGGTTTCATCACAAATCTGTCCATAAGAATGCGAAAGGAGTAATGAACGAGCCTCCCTCAACGTTTCTTGCCGTGAAAGTACAGCACGGGTCTCTGCTTTGAGCGCTTCGGCGTATTGAAGCAGATTGAAAAAGATAAGCTTATTTCGTGTTGCTGTAACCCGTCCTGCTTGACTGTGCCTTATAGCTTCAACGCGAAAATCAAGCCGTAAATTAATCTGATAGTCGAAATCAATTTGTTCCTGAAGTGTTAAAACCAGTTTATCATGATGTAGCCGTGTAGATGTTTCGACGAAGTTTTGTATGGTGGAAGTACAGGATGATAGCCAAGCTGCTGTCATAATTTTTCCCTAAATGAAACAAGTAGCAATAGAGCAAATATTACAGAGTTATTTTTTGTAATCAATAAAATAATTCATTGAGATAATGAATGTTTGTTAATGATGAAATAAAAAGAGACCTGATTTCGTATTCAGGTCTCTTTACAGAGTATAAATAAAATATCTTGGAGTAATTATTTATTTACTCTTTAATATTAACTATAAAATAAAGTGATTGTCAAATTTAAAGTTGCTGTTCTATTGATTATTTTTACAATATTTAATATATATTGAATAAGCCCTTTTATTTACAACCAATTAAATATATGAGGTGGCGAGAAATAAAATCAATAAAGGAGTAAAAATGAATAGAAGAAAATATGTTTTATTTTCACTGTGTTCCATCGTATTTATGGCGACAACAGCCAACGCTGCTGTTTGCTCACCCGCTATGGAAACCGCAGTAAAACAAGCTCAATATAACGCGATGAAAATCGATGCAGCTCAACTGGAACCCATAGCCGAAGGGTTTATGGCAAACATAAATAGTTCCTTAGATACTATTGGTTGCACCGATGTATGGCCTACTGGAAGTATCGGCATAAACCTGCCAAGTTTCGATACTATAATCAGAAAAGCAAAAGAAGCAGCAATAAGTAAAGCCTGTTCGATTGCCAGAGAAAAAATGAATTCTGTAATGGGGAATATATCGGAAAGTGTTTCTTTTGATGTTCCGGGTATGGGGAATATTGCAGGGGGTAGCATTTCAACAGGAACAGGATCAACTGCGGGAGGAAGCATTAATGTTAATGGAAACCCCACAACAGGTTCTGATGTATGGAACAGTATCAGTGATGTGATGAAGTAAAATATAAAAAATGTAACTCACTTGGTGCGTTGCATAAAAAAGGGAGAAAAAATGAAAATAAAAATGGAGCAATGCTCTTTGAATATCATGAGGACAGGATACATCGCGGTAGCTATTCTTTTTATGTGTTTGCTGATTACGCAAAATGCATACGCAGCAGATTTATTTACGGTTCCTGATACGGATAAATCAAAGCTATGGTTCTTGGATGTTTTATTTCCTGAGAATTTAGCCCAAAGCCCGTTAGCCAGCACAATGACAATCCTCAACAGTGCCGTTTTATTGGTTGGAGGGATTTTGGCAGCATACACGCTAATAGCCGGAACGATGTCAACGGCGCATGATGGCGAAATGCTGGGTAAGAAATGGTCCTCTATGTGGCTTCCTGTCAGGACAGCGTTAGGAACCGCAATGATACTTCCCGCAGCCGGTGGGTTCTGTGCAGCTCAGGTTATGGTGTTATGGCTGATAAATCAGGGTGTAGGTCTTGCCGATACGGTCTGGAATACGTATGCCGCAAATCCATCAGATGGTGCTGTTATCACCACGTCAGCGTCCTATCAGGAACTTGACCGCATAGCAAAGACGGCATTCATAAATAATGTTTGTATGTTGAAGGCAGGCCAGCTATGGAAAAAATCGCATGAGAGTGCGTTGTTTCCCGGTGTTATGCCTGTGTTTGAAATGACATCGGAAAAAGGAAAATATTTATACCGATACAATTACGGTGCTAATAATGTTGGTAATGAAATGAATAAAAACTTACTGGTATCCAAATCAGCGTGTGGAAGCATCACATTGACAGACCCAGAGGCTAAAGCGTCTTACGATGAACAGGTTCAAGCTCACGCTCAGGCGACTATCGCATCAGGTGGAATGTATATGAGCTACATGCCGCAGGAAATCAAAACCAATATATCAGCCGTTGTTGAAGCTCATAATACAGCTTTTATTGCCCTGAATAACAATATGATGACACTGGCAGAAAAATATGTCGCTGATAATAACATCGATATTCAGTCTGATATAAACAGTGCAACTGCTACCTACGTTTCTGTTATCGATACGGCGGTCAGAACTGCATTTTCTACAGGCAACCAGTGGGATGACTTCAAGGATAACGTCCAGAAAGACGGATGGTTCATGGCAGGGGCATGGAGTATGAAGTTGATCCGCATTCAGGATGCGATTAATGGTGCTGCTCACAATCTTCCTGTCGCGGGACAACAGAGTATGGAATATGGCGATATTTTTAATAGCCTGAATGCTGTAATGGCAAAGGTGTCTCACGACATGGCGAGATCGACGACGGCCTCTAGATACGCGAATGGTATTGATGCGCAAAACCGAACAGAAGCCAATACCGCTGGTAAGGGGGGTCAGGGGTCTAAAACAGATGATGCCAGTAAAATAATCACTTCACTCAAGAGTGAAGCAGATAAGAGTATTTCTGGCGCAATGGCTGGTTTCCTGAGTTCAAGCGTAATCAATGGCAGAAAACAAGGAAAACTCGTCGCATTTTCAACAGATACAACGGCAGCAAATTTACAGGCTATCAACCCCCTGTTAGCCGTTAAAGGCCTTGGCGATACACTCAGTACCGCCGGGTGGAGTTTATTAGGTGGCTCTGCTGTTGTTGGTGCAGGTCTTGGGATATGGACGTCGTTTACTGCAAACTGGTTGTCTGGAGCCTTTGGTGCAATTGGCGTGGTTATGCCACTGGTGATCCCGCTATGGGTTGCTGGTGCTACATTAGCTGTTGTTATTCCAATGCTGCCATACGTCATGTGGTTTGGCGTCTGTGTGGGCTGGATGATTCTGTGCCTTGAAGCAATGGTGGCAGCACCATTATGGGTAATTACACATTTACATCCAGATGGTGATGGTGTGGTAGGACGAGGCGGTGCTGGCTATGGTCTGGTGCTGTCGTTAACTATGCGCCCGGCACTGATGGTAACGGGACTAATAGCCGCTTATACGATGCTTCCGATACTTGGTGGGGTGATTAATGAAACGTTCTCCGGCGCGTTCGGTATGATGTCAGCCAACGCCGGGATTAGCATCATAGAATCACTGGCCCTGATTGCTGTTTACATTGCGCTGATGTTTACGGTTGTGAAGAAATCGCTTTCGCTGATCCATGTTATTCCAGATGAAATTATGAAGTGGCTTGGCGTTCATAGTGGTCAGAGCATGTCGGGTTATGCTCAGTCGGCATCGAAAGGTGTGGAATCGGCAGTATTGGCAAAAACAGTATTAGATCAGTTATCACATTCTTCGAACGCGTTAGGTAACCAGATCAGAAACGGGCAAATGAATAAAGACCGTGAACAACAACGTGAGCTTCAACAGCAGCAACAAGTTCAACAAGGGAAAGCTCAGGCTTCCAGTAGATCCAGTGATACTGGATCTGCATTCCGCACCCATATGAGTAATGCAGGACCGCTTGATCAGCAGGATGAATATCAATCTCTTGAAAGTGCCAACTCTGCTTACAGTGCGGCTGAGGCTGCAGATGCTGTTGGTGATACAGCGGGAGCTGCTGGTTATATGGATGTCGCTCAAAAAGCTGCTAACAGAGCGGTATCTTTTGGCGAGCATAACAGGCCATTGTTGCCACTAAATCTTCAAAGTAAAGCGTCTCCTATAGAGAGTTTTAAGACTCCGGGTAAAGGTGATGGTGGCGGATCTTCTGGTGGAAGTGAAGAACCGAGTCAATGATGAATAAAGGTATTAGAGGGCTTCGGTCCTCTTTTTAATGGATTGTATCCTTCATCCTTATTGTATTTTCGCCTTTGACGTGTTTTTAGGATAAATACATCATCAACAGGGGCAATCTCTTAGAGTTGCTACACAAAATATAGTTTTCCTATCTATTTAAGAACAAAATCTATATATCTAAGTAATAAACTAACTAACTAACTAACTAACTAACTTAGTCTCAGTAGGTTTAATATGAATGTGTTGCTGTTCTTTAACAGACCCTACCGGGAGTGTTGTTAAACCTGAGAGGGGCAACATTTCTTAATTGTCATTAGTTCTTTCTTCATATTTCTGGAACGCAGATTGTATTCAAGGTATCTTTAGCGAAGTGAGAGTTTCTACATTTCATGAATGTCAAACTGAATGTTAGAAAAGGAATATCTCATATACATACGATTTATAACTCGGGAGATGACATGTTAAGAATCAATCAAATAGTAAAGATCCTTGGTGAAATGAAGGCATATGCCCCTTATACATACAAAAGTAAAACAGATAAAGTGGTTGATAAAATACATGGTAGATTAGTCAGGCTCGGGGTTTTTATCATCGCTTTACTTGCTTTATGCATTGCTTTGTATAAATTCAATAGTTGTTTTAGAACCGAGACAGTTGTAGATGTTATTTTTGGGTTGTATTTTACAGGGGTGCTAATAGGATTAGTAATAATGGCATTGCCACCTATCTTAGGAATAAAACATTTGATTGATTGGAAGAAAGAAGCTTTTAATGACTTTATTTGCGAAATATCACATGATGAAGATAACGCAAAGCGTCTTTTAGATTATTCAGAAAAAGAATTATTGTATGCGATTCACTGGATACAACTTAAGATTAATAGAATAACGATGAGAGTTAGTAGCTTTTTTGGCGAAAAAACAGCAGTACTCTCGGTATTGGGTCTCTGCTATTCGGCAGTACAGGCATCAATTGGCTTTGATAAATTAAGTCAAACATTTATTGGAGACCTTTCTAATGCGGATTCTACTAATACTATTATCATGTTTGGATTAGCACTTTTGCTGGGTATGTCATTGGGGGCATTAATGTTGAAAAAAGTTGCCAGCCACCAGTTATATCTGAAAGAAATTGTTGAGTTGGCAATAAGAATCAAGAAAGATGTCGAAAACAAAGGAGAAATATCGGAATAAGGTTAGTGTCATACATAAATATCAAACATGAGCCATGTAGAAATCATGGCTTAATTGCGTATGTTATAATATTATATTTGACAAATGAAATATTAAGATGTAAATAGAATGAAGATACAAAAAAAGCCAACTTATCAAAGTTGACTTTTTAAGGACTAAAAAAGTTTTGCCGACTTTTGAAGCCTCGTAATCAGTTAACCAGATAACATGACTACAAATATAATAAAGTATTAAATAATCTTTTTATATTTGTCAAATCTAAATCTCAACTTTTTACAAGTCTGTCAAATACCATTTCCAAAAACGAATCTAGTTCTCAAAAGCAATAACGTTAAACCTGATTGTACGGGTCTGAGAAGGTAGGAGCGAAAGTGTTTGATTCATTCTCAAGGTTATTGTCGATGCCAAAGCGGGGAGTCTGCGTAACATCAACTCGAAGCGCACATCTAAGGCTTATAAAAACAGCAGTGTAATTTTCTTTAGCAAAACGAGAAAATGTTTTTATAGCTATGATGTTGTCTATGGGAGTGCAGAAGGGTGTCGCAATATGGAAACGTATTGCAATTCTAAGTCATAGCATGAGAAGCGTCTTGTCCTATTACGTGTATAAAATTTGAAAATCTTGAGATTGTTTTGAAACTTTAATATGCGGATTAGGAGAGGCGAAGCTCTAGAAAAACCATACTACTCCTGACGGAGTTCCCTCTAAAACCCTAAATCTTTTAAAATAAATTAAATAGTAAAACTAGTACAGAAAAATATAAATCTAAAGTGATTTGTGAAAATATGCATTTTAAATGGTTTTAAAAAAACGAGTTAATTTGAAAAAAAAAATTTTAATTGTATTAAATAGATAACTTACATAATAAAGAGTCAGAAAAATGAAAAACGAAACTGAAGAAGGTTCTGTAACAAATAATAACGAGGGAAGTTTTAATGGAACCAATATTGAAGATGGAAACAAAAAAACAGATCTCGGGATTAAAAAAGAGAAAAAACAAATGGATAAAAATATGAATAAGCATGGTCGTTTAAGAAGCGTGACAGTATCGGAAAAGAAATTTCTTGATGATGCAGTGTGTGAGGCAACGAAAGTGAAAGGTAAAAATCTTACCAAAGAAGAACGAAGAAAGGTATTGTGTGTTGCTCGTGAACAAATTTGTTCTCAGCGTAAAGCTAATCAGATTAAAAGTGAAAAAACTAAAGCAAGACATGCTGTAGTGTTTGAATGGAAACGCCCTGATTCTTTTCGTCGCTAAAAAACTCCATCCGAATTTGTTTAAATATTATAAATCGACATGGCAATTCTCTTAATGATGATTCAGGAGTGAATATATTAATCTGAGTTGGTTTTAAAATCTATGCTTTTTAAAAACGATAAGGGATCATTAAGCATAGTCAGAACAATTGACAATTCATTTTTAATTTATTAATTAATAAAGAATGTAATGAATTAAAGGGAGTGTGTGATGAGTCATGGTAATTTCAAAATAAAAAGAATAGCAGCGACTTCGATTTTGTGTTTTTCTGTTCTGTATTCAAATACAGCTTTTGCTGTCTGGCCCGTCACGGAAGAAGTATTGACACCTTACGTAATGGGGGCATCCCCTCAATCTATGGGAAATGGAATGATTGAGACATTAGTCTCAATGAATGACAAACTTGCACAGGCTAATATTACTGCTAATGAGAATCAAAAGAACTCTGTTATAAGCAATGCAAACCAAGCTATTCAGGAGCAAAGAATGCAAAATATCCTTAAGCGAATTCCAGATGCTAATGCTTGTGAGGAAGCTACAGCAGCAGGAGGTAGAGGGTCGGCAGGATCAAACACAAGCTCAGCTAAAGCTGCTTTAGCTGAAAATAGTGTGAAAATGTTTACGGGAGCAAGCACCGGTATAAATGAGGCTAAAAATAACGTGATGGGCCGAGTCTCAATTGAAGTCTGTTCTGACGAGGATGTGAAATACAACAGAGGTGGATGTAGTTCTATTGGTGCATATGCTGATAAAGATAAATCTGCTACCTCACTCACCACACCACCGTTATCCATATCTGATGCTCAGGGGAATAAAGTTTCAAACCAATCTTATGATGTTAAACAGATGAAAGTGGCTGATGCTGCTAAGCGAAATCTGATTGGTAATTTACCGCTACAGCAGCTAAACGACAGGAGTCTTGAAGATACGAAAGAAGGACGCGAATACCTGTCAGCATTCTCGAGTTTTGTTGCCAGAAGCACAGCGGGAACTAATGCTGTTGATTCTATTCTGGCAATAAAGAAATCTGGTGATGTATCAGTAAACTCAAGAGGGGTAAATATCGGCTCAGGACTGGGTGCTACAGCAGGAGCAAGTCAGGCGTGGACTGATGCGTCTGTGAAAACCAAGTATGCGACATTATTCCCCGGAGCAGAGTTCCCGTCTAAACCTTCGGAATGGGAAATGTTGAGATATGAGATCTATTCTCGCTATGCGGATACTACTGGTGCTGATGCATGGCAGGTCAAGATCAGCAGTACAGATGAAAAAGAAACCGCACATGAGCAGGCAAGAATGCAGGCCATTGATTTAAGATTACAGATGCTTCTAATAGAAAGAACAGAAGACACAAATATTTTATTAGCAGCTCTATTAGGGCAGCAACTACAACCTGTTGATAAGGTGATGTTGAATAACCTGAAAATCAATGCGACAAAATCAACACAGGCAGCAACGAAATAATAATTTATAAGGTTAATATGGAAAATAAAAAATGTAAAAAGATGATCTCAATAAAAACGATACTCATGAAGAAAAAACTATGGATGAAATTTCCGTTTTTACCTTGTTTTTCTACCTGTTATCTGCGTGATGATAACCATCATCAGTGGAAAACTGTGTTATTTCTATTGGGTGTTTTTTGGATAAATATCGTAAAAAAAGTAATGTTAAGTCAGAGATGTTTGTATGAAAATAACAAGCGAAAATATTTTTTATGTTAGTGGTAATGCTAAAGAAGCTGTAATTTCAAGATATTTTTATTTTTTACTTGAAGATAATGTATCATCTTATGATGACGATAGTGACTATTTTATGTTGTATAAATATATTTCCTTTTCTTATAGTGAATGCAACAGATTAGATGCTTTTATTCATTCATTAATATCAAAAAGTGATCTTAATTTTATTCGAGCACTAGAGGATTATAGGGCTTATAGATCCAGAAAAGATTTTAAAGTTATTTTGTAAAGAGCGTAAATAATGAGTTATTTTTGTTCTAAAGATATATTTAAAAAAGGCACTTCGAAAGAAATACATCAAATGATTACAGGAAAGTTGCCACCTATTGATGGAGCGTATATATGGCATGGTCGTGGGCTAAACTTATCTCTTTTGCGCAATGATGTTTCTTCAACACCAAAACGTTCAGCGATACGACGTGCGCCATCGTGTCCGGCAAGATAATGATTAACGGCAGCTAATCTGGTTTCGAGAGAATATTTTGGCTTTGCCACAAAAAACTGCACCTTAATCAGTTGGGTGTCCAACTTTTGGGGCGCAGTCCATTATGCTGAGGCTTATTTTTAAGGTCTCGGTCTTCTTAGCTTAACTGGAGAGATATTTTCTACACCATGCTCTTTCTCTAAATATTCGAATAATTTCACTTTTTCCTCGTCGTGAAGGTTGTCGTATTCCTCATTAGAATCTTCAATTTTTTGGTATGGGGATATGTCCTTGAGTTTATCGGGTGAGCCGTCTTTGAATTTGGCTACTTCTGCCTTGTAAATGGGAATACTACTGTAGTTCAACTTATAGCATTCCAGAATAGCGGCTTTTTCATCATCAGGAAAGCTGTTCTTGTATGTTAAACCTACAGTGTCGTAAATAATATACATATAGCTCATTTCTGATTTATCTATTTTTCCTTTAATAACTTCACTGGGAGCAATATTGCTCATAAGATATTTTGGAAGGACGATTAGCTGTACAACATACCGAGGATTAGAAACGATGGTCATATTGAACGTTCCATAAGGTGAGTGAATTTTAGACGTATTTGTAGGAGACACAGTAGAGAAGTGTCTTATTGAAATTTAATTGAATGTTATGAAAAAATACTTAGTTTCTTCTTATGTCTTGTTCTTTATCTCGCGCTCTGGGTAAGGGAATTTTAAGCAATTAGCTTCTGGTGTAAGGCCACCATCATTGACCCATTTCCACCATTTCTCTTTGTATTCTTCAACCGAACAGTAATCTTTCTGGTGTTGAATTTCGTCTAAGATGCTTTCTTTTTTTTCAGGCCATTGCTCTTGAAGGCGATTTAACGTTCTCTCAAATATATTTACCTTCATGATCAATTTAAAAGAAATTGCTTTTTGTTCTTCCAAACGCTGCTCATAATCAGCAATAGCCTTTTTATGACTGTTGATTGTATTATTCAACTGCACCTGTATTCTACTAACCCTGTCATTAGCCATAGATGCTTCAAACTGAGCTTGCTGAGAGTTCAGTCTGGCCTCATTAGCCTGTTGATATGAATCTACTATCTCTCTGTTGCGTTGTGCTGCATTATAATCATAATTCCAGAATGGATTTTTTCCAGACATAAATAAACCTCATTATTAAATATTACATGTGTATATAATTAAATATTAATTTCTAAAAAAGCAAATATATTTGCGGTTTCCTTTATAAAAGAATTAACATTTTATGTTTTATTTTATATACTGTTAAATATCTGCTCATCAAATATGTTAATCCATCTCTCACAAACTCTTTCATTGTCTTCCGACCTAACAGTAAACTTCCATAAAGCATTGTTGCTTCCAGATGTGAGAATACAGATCTCTGCCTCACCGAAATCAGTGTTTTGTAATGTGTAATTAATTTCCCGGATTTGGTCATAGTCATATGCGGCATTCATGCAAGATACATTATTGAATAGCCGCACAAAACATTTATTCAGATCAATGGAGAATCCTGACTGTTCATAGACATATGATAAAACAGCACTGTCAGACATTGTTTGAATGCTGCCGGTTTCCTTGTCGATGACTTCCATATCCACCTCACCAGATCCTACTGAACGACCTACGCGAAGCATATCATTTTGTGAACAGATCTCAATAAAATGATCGATATAAAAGATCGATAATTGATTATTGATAGGTTTTGACGATTGATTGTGCGTTTTCGAGCGGTGATTAATTGTTATAATCGATCGAATATCTATTTATGATAGTTAATAACTATCACGTGGTCGTTTTTGATCGTTTTAAACGATATGACGAGACGCTAAAAGAATTGAATCCTATCAATTGGTTAAGCGGTGGTTTTGCCATGTGATATCAGCCGGATCCCGCAACAACTCTAGCCCTGACCGAATTAGGTCAAAAATTTAGGCACTTTGATTATCAGGATGGATAAGCAGATGAAGAAGATTTTACTTGTTGTAGGCGCAGCTCTGGCACTGGCGGGATGTGGTGAGAAAGGTGATTTTGAGAAAGCGATCAATGCCAAGATTGGGCAGGATAAATACTGCTTCTCGCTGGATAACAATAACACCAGTTTCCCCATCCGTCTTGCCAAGCCACTACTTGATTCGACTGGCACAGGGACCAATTCATTGATCCTCGACGGTTTTATTGAGCAGGGCCTGATGGTTTTTGAACAGGGCTATGACTCGAACGTATTAGGGATAACAGAGGAAGGCAAAAAAGCCAAAGTCTGGAGCACAGCAGACGGTGCCTGTGTTGGTCGTCGTGCTGTTGACGAGATTAAGGAATGGACTGAGCCGGGAAACGGTAATCAGAAAGTAGTTCGCGTGACTTATACGTGGAAGCTGGTTGACGTTCCGGGCTGGATTGACAAAAAAGCCTTCGCCAGCGTTAAAGGGATGAATGAACCTGCTGATGCTGCAATGAATCTTGTTAAAACAAGTAATGGCTGGAAAGCCAATTAAGGAAACCAATATGGAAAACAATACCATCAAATGCCCGTTCTGTTTCAAAGAGAGCCAGCGTGGGGTTCACGTCTGCACAGGCTGTTTAGCAACGGTGTTATATGGCACTTATCCCGGCTGGTATGCTTTCGTGATCATCCTGTTGTCTTTTGGCATGTCTTTTCTCATTGGCATCTCTACAGGTATGGCTGGAGCTACTATCAGTTTGCCAGTAATCGCTGCTGTTGGGTTTGTCGCAGGTAAAGCAATTTTCTCTGATAATGTTGTGTTCAGGAGAAGGATGTAATTTTTAAGGGGCTGGACATTTTATTGACCAGCCCCAGAATTTTAAACATCAGGCACTGAAGATAGGAGTGCTATTATTTCCTTAATGGTAGTATCAAGTTGTTCTATGAAATGCCTTTTTAGCATAGTCAGATGGGGTATTTCTTGCGAGATTATATTTTGTAACTCAATCCAAAACGCCTCTTCAACTTTCAAGTAATTATATGCTCTCAGACCATTGAGAGTATCTCTTGAAGTATAACGTTCCTCTATAATGTGATTAAAGTAAGATGTTATGTGATTACTTGATTGCAATAAGACCTTCATTAAGTCTTCAGCATTTAATTTATTGAAAAATGGCTCAAATTGATTTTCAGTATATAAAATATTGATCAGCTCATCCTTGTTTCCTTGCGAAAGATATGTAAATATTTCATTTGCTCTGATGATTTCTGCTTGGTGCTTTAATTTGTCAGAGATAGATTTGCGTTCAGACCTGAGTAAATTAAATAGTTTTCTAAAGTCTTCATCTGAATCATTGTAGTAGCTATAGCCAGTATTGTTTCCAAATACTATATCTTCATTAGAGCGATTGTCCAAAATAGCCCAGCCGTCTTTATAGGTTTTAATGTATTCATAAACTGTATTGTTTATTTCATCGATTCCCTTGCTAATTAGAGCATTTTTTGAGAAGTAAATGATTAAGGCTAATTTATGTAAGTAAACCTGATGCTCTTCCTCCTGAAGAGAGTCGAACTCCAAAACTAGCTGATTGGTAAGAGAAATAAACTGTTCTTCATTCAGTGTGCTAAAATTCCATAATTTGAACCAGAGGGGATGTTCATTGTTTTTTTGTCGTTTAAAATAAACAAGCTCATCAGTTGCTGACTTTAAATTACTTGCATCACCCTTGAACAAAATATCAGCCCATAGATCACCTGCATACAAATTTCTGTAGCTAATGTCATATTTATAAAATACATTATTAGAACCATCGCTATTGGTTTTTCCATTTTTGAATGGTTCATTTTTTCTTAATTCACTCTCGCTTAACTCACCACTTTTAATTTCTAATGATAAGGCAAAGAAAACGCGTATTAAAAGCGATGAATACTCGTCATTTTTAAGTTGTTCTTCATCGATATAATTTGCAATGTATCCAAAATCTAAAATACTTTGCTTAATTTTTCTGAGATTTGTATCATCTGAGCGTATATAGATATTTTTAATGACATCCCTATGTCTCTTTAATGGCTCACATTCTGATTCATTGAGGAAACTATCCAAAACATTATCAATATTATGTTTTATTTGGAATGTTTTACCTATAACTTTTTCTTTAAATTTTGAATAAACATCCTTAGTTTTATCCTCGGATGATTTATCCTTTTCATGTAGGATTTTTTCATTAGCTATGAGAATGACTTTAACCTTTGAAATTTCTACAAGATAATTAACATACCCAAGAATTTCTTTTAACGGGATATCAGTGCGCTCAAGATCATCTAACGCGATAATTATTTGTCCGGTATCCGTATTAGTGGAGAATATTTCGCTGAATTTTATTTTATCTAAACTTGCATTAATATCTACATCTGATTTGCTATCACCGTTTATATCTATCTTACAACCGAGCTTTAATGCTCCCTTTAGAATATTACCTGCTAACTTGGTATATCGGTGGCCTAATAGTGGATGTAATGATTGGAAAATCATTTCATCAATGCTGGATGTGGTTTTAAAACCGAACAAACTTATTTTTATTATTTTATTTCCAGACTGATTATCAATGGCGTTTTTATTATATTCCTTTATGAAACTTTCTATAAAATGGGTTTTTCCCGCTCCCCACCCACCAGTAATCATGAAAGCATATTCTGGAGTGTTTGTATTTAAATAATAATTTAAATTATCAATTATATGATTATTAAGATCCATTTTTAACAAACCATTCGATGTAGAGTGGTTTTACATTCTATATCAAAAGTATTTGGTTGTCATTTGCTCTTAGTGATATTAGAGCCTGATGGTTTGAGTTTTAGAAATTTTACCCCCTTCATTAGTTCGGGAGGTAATGAAGGTGATGCCCCATTATCGTAATCACTAACGGATTTAACGCTATTAATACGACTTGGGAAACGCCTTATCTCATCCGGTGTTGGCTTGCAATCATCTTGGTTAAACTTAGCTCGTTTCTCATATTCAGCACGTGGAACAGGGTGACCTAATACTTCGTCAAAGACATAGTTTTCAGCAATACGCTTGTCATGATCAGCATCAATGGTATCGGGTTTCCTTCTCGCCCATACAAATCTCTCTTTGAAGAAGTCCACGATGAGCAGTGTAAAACGTTTAAACAAACCGTTCTGGCGAGGCTTAGTCTGCTTTCTGATATGTATAGGAGCACGGTTCATCGCTCTGGTGTTTTGAAGAGATGGTGTTTTCAATTTAGTGGATGCAGTTGGTTCAGGAACAACCAGAACAGGGGATTTCTTCCCTGAAACATTTACTTTACTGACCTTACTGGGATCACGGTAAGATTTTGCTGCTGGTCTTCTGCTTGTGGTAGGTGTCTCCATAGCAGGTTGCTGTTCTACTGTTGCAGGGGAGTCTGGAAGAACAATCTCTTCGGGTTCAGCAAGATGTGTAATCGTAAAGCTTCTGACATCAACCACGATCTCCAGTGGTAGCTCACTGAATGTGGTGTAGATCTTCTTTGCTTCCTCAATTTGATGATCGCGTTGAGCTTGTTCAGCAGAGCGCTGTTCCTGTGACTCGGCGTCATTCCATTTAGCACGATGAACACGTTGCATTGCCGGACGGTTTGTTTCCGTTGCTTTGGCAAGCCAGAATGCTTTCTCTTCAGCGCTGAATGCTTCTTCTGCCTGAGCAAGGGCATCAGCACATTGAGTTCTGAGAGAACGGTGATCGATACGTTCTTCACAGCCTGCGGCTTCAAGGTAGCTGTTTGACATCGTGGCCCATGACTCACGCCATTGGATCATTATCTTCTTATCATTCCAGCTTCTGTCTTTTTTACCGAAGCCAGCAGCGGTGATAGTTTTCAGGGTTAACATGACATGAGCATGGGGATTCTTACCATTCAAATCGTGGAATGCGATATCAGCAATCATTCCTTTATCAACAAAGTTCTTCTGGCAGTATTCGGCAACTAATTTTTTCTTGTCATCGTTGTTGAGTTCTACGGGAATAGCGACATCAAAATAACGGGCTGTTTGACCATTGTTCTGGCGTTCCACTCTTTCAACTTCATTCCAGAGTGCTGAGGAGCTTTCAATAATATGAGCAGGTGTGGAAACAGGGGCTAATATAATATGACCATGAAGATCTGTTCTGTGGCTGAAATCAAATGTTTCGCCAATGCGATCATCTGTAATACGTGTACGGGCATGGTAGGCCGCTTTTGCAACGGAAGTCATGCCCTCGCTTCGTTTCACAATTTTAAAATCCAGATGAAAAATCGCCATTAAAAATATAACCTCAAATATATAAGCTGCTGTTAGTTTTTCGTAAGAAAAACTTCGGGGTTGACGTTGACCTTGGTTTTGCTTTTAGCCTGCGGCAGGCAACCGTCGGTAGACCCCACACACTGCGTAGCAGTGTATAGGTGGGCATTGTCTTTAAGAAAATAAGGCAATGTAAAATGCCCCTCTTATTAATTAATACGAAATATATGTATGGTTGTAAAATAATACGCCGGAATAAGCGGCGCAAACTGGATTAAAGGTGTAGGTTTCACGTCCACAGAACAAAAAGAGTAAAGAAAAGGCCCGTAAGGGCAAAAGAGGTATTAATTATTCCCGCCGTAAGGCGGGATAGCTAAATTTGATGGAAAAAACCAATAAAACAGAGAGTGTTATGTGTTGCACAATTCACAGGTTGAGGTGAAAATATAGAGTTAAAAATTGATAGGTGAAAATAAAATCACGAATGCGTAAAAATAAGTAACGCGGAGAGTGCCAGATATTTTTAGTTAGTAATTACTATCGTATGTGTTGCATTATTTTGTTTATGGATGCTCCAAATCTATTTTATCTGACAAAATCGTGTAAATTTGACGTTATTCATCTTTGTGATAATTAAATACGTGTAAACAACAAGAGGTGATAACTATGGATAATGAAATTAAAAAAACAAGAACAGAAAAAACATTAAAACAAAAGGTGGCTTTTGCTCAGCTTGAACTTAACCGACTTAAGTCTCTAGAAAAATCAGAACGAAAGAAAGTTGAAACCCGGCTAAAGATTATACTTGGTGCGGAAGTAGCTAAAGCTATGCATTGCGATATCGAACAGGTGGATAAGGAACTTGTCATGGGGATTTTGCTTTCAGTTTCTGACCTGAATGATATTGAAAGAATAAAGTATATAAAAGCAGGGAGATGGTTTCTTGCTCAAATGGATGGAAGACAAAAATAAAAAAACTAAATTTATTTTGCTTCAGGTATTGATATCTAATTATTATCTGTTATCTATATAAAAGAACAGAACACAGGATCATCCTTTATTAATATTTTTTCCTTTTTAATCATGCGTTCTGTTTGACCAGTAATCTGTTAATTTTTATCTTTATGTAGTGAACGTCATTATTACTTTTTTATCAGATATGATAAATATCCCATGAGGAAGTAGTAATGACAGTAGTAGTGATAACAAATGTTGTTTTTAAATCTCCCGGGAGGCAAAGAGAAATCTTTGCCTTTTTTAATTCATCCGTCTATCAGATAGAGTTAAATATATCTTGCTCTTTCTATTGCCAGATAGGAGAGAAGCGTTATAACAGGAGTTATCATTAAAACAAAAAAGGAGATAATAATGGTTTTATTAAATAACAAAAGAAAAAGCAAGAAAGGTTTCTCACTACTCGAACTATTACTTGTTTTAGGCATCATTGCTGCATTAGTGGTAGCGGCTTTTATCGTTTATCCCAAGGTTCAGGCTTCACAAAGAGCGCAGGCAGAATCCAATAACATTGCCACCATACAGGCAGGTGTTAAAGCGTTATACACGTCGGCATCAAGCTTTACTGGCCTGACAAATACTGTGGCTGTTCAGGCAAAAATCTTCCCTGACAATATGTTAAGTGGGTCAGGAACGGCAGCTAAACCCATCAATGCCTTTAAAGGTAATGTGACGCTGGTGGCTACAGCTACAGGTCCGTCATCAGCAGCGGGCTCTTCTTTCACTATCACATACGATAATGTGCCAGCAGCGGAATGTGTGAAAATTGCGACAGCGGCAGCAGGTAATTTTTACATTACTACGGTTGGAACCAAGGTTGTTAAAGCTGCTGGAGGAACACTCGATGTGGCAGCTACGGCAGCAGCATGTACGAATGCCACAAGTAATACATTAGTTTTCACGTCTATTTAATGAAGAGGGCGCAGGCCCTTTTCATTCTTATTGCTAAAACAGGGAGATAATTATGATAAAGAAAAAAGGATTTACCTTACTGGAAGTGACTATTGTGTTAGGTATTGGAACGCTTATCGCTTTTATGAAGTTTCAGGATATGAGAAACGATCAGGAAGCGGTATTGGCTGATAATGTCGGAACACAGATTAAACAGCTTGGTGAAGCGGTTAACCGCTATATCAGTATTCGCTATGACAAGATATCCACACTGTCATCATCCAATAATCAAAGCAGCGATCCGGGGCCAAGAACCTGTTCGGCTGCTGGTTGTGAAATCACTTACCAGACGTTAATTAATGAAGGTCTGTTGCCTGTAGGCTATACAGGAACTAACGCGCAAAAAGCATCCTACAAGATTGTGTTAAAGCGTTCAGGAGCAGCGCCTGATTACGTCATTAATGGCCTTATAACAACAACCAGTCCGTGGACAGAAGGAAAGAACATTCGCTATGACCTGTTAGGAAAAGCGGTTCAGGCGGCAGGTGTTGATGGTGGGATGAGCAGAAACACCAAGATAGCTTCCGGCTATGGTGGTCAGTGGAGTGAGAACTCTAACAGCTACAATAACATTACGGGTGGTGGATTACTGGCTTACCGCGTAGGGTATAACTCTTCAATGTATTCTGTTTATCTGCGTCGTGATGGAACGTTGCCTATGACGGGTGATCTAAATCTTGGTGGGAAGAGCATCAAAAACATCAAAGACATTACGGCATCAGGGACAACAACAACGGGAGAACTAAAGACAACGGGTAATGCGTCTGTTGCATCAGATCTGACAGTCGGTGGAACCTCTACCCTTAATGGTCCTGTAAATATCAACAACAACCTGAAGGTAAAATCCGATACCTATCTGAACACGCTATCTACAACCGGACTGGCTAAGTTCGGAGGACGTATAGCAACCAACGGACTTAATCCAAACGATTTGCCTGCTGGGTGGGCTGGCGGTGTTCGCACCTATGATTTATATGCGTCAGGGACTGTTGGTGCTGGAACAGGGAAAACAGTTAAAGCTTACATGAACAATGCGGGTAATATTTACGCGTCAGGTAATCTAACTGCCGGAACGATAAAATCTAATGGCACAATGGAATCAACTGGCAGAATCAAGGTTGGTGAATATCTTCATTTGAATGGTCAGGCAACGTTAAATGCGAAATGTACGCCTAATGGTCTGGTGGGGCGAGACAGTACAGGTAGAGTCTTATCGTGTGTTAACGGTAAATGGCAGACAGCAAGCGGTGATGGCCTGAAAGGTATTTTTATAACAATAACCGATCAAACATCTGGATATAAATGTGTAATACCAAATAGTGATACAGGTGCATGTGCCTGCCCGGGATCAACGTATAGTCCTCAGTTTGGTTATATATCTGGAACACTTATTGCGGAATATGATGAACGTCGTTGTAGTGGTAGTAAGAACGAGCACTGTTATAGTAATTTCAGAAGGTTATATGCATGTAAATAAAAGTAGTATACAGAATTGATTTTGTATTAATTATTTGAATCAAAAATGCACGACATAGTAAGAATTAAATGTGTTGTGCATTTTGATTTCAACAGCCTACTTTAACCGAAAAGAGGAGTTGAACGATGATCTGACGATTTCTTTACAGTTTCTGTGCTATATCCCAGATAAAACCAAATGGGTCTTTCACACGGGCTTTTAAATCACCCCAGAACATTTCAGCAGGTTCATTTAGAACAGTCGAGCCAGCTTCAACCATTTCATTTACCAGAGTGATCATATCATCTACATACATATAAAAAATAAAGGGAGGCATAGCTCCCGAAGTATTTGGGCTTTTCAGGTCGGAATCCCATCCTTCCTTATTTATGGTGAAGTTTGTGCCACGGTAACGGATACGAGCAAATAATACATCACCACCATCACCCTCAAGTTCAGAAATTACCACCATCTTCATTACTTCAGTGTAAAAATTAATAGCTGCTTTTACATCAGGGACATTTAGTGCTGTTGTCAACCATGTCAGCCCCATACCTTCCCAAGGATGTGGGCGATTTTCTACGTTATTGAACCAGTCCAGTTTACTCATTTCATTTTTCTCCTTAAAAACAGCATATTCATGTGAAACGTTTCTGTCGTATATTACTCTAAATTGATAAATCTTATACAATCATTAAGAATTTATGGTGTCAGTTCATAAAGGGCGGGGACTATTTGTAGCTAATTAGAACTTCTAAGAAACACAATACCCCGACCACTCATCCATCAACGCCATCCGCTTAGGCCATAAGGTCCCACGTTGATACGCTGCCTCAGCCTTATCTGCCAACTGATGAGCTAACGCATGTTCAATTACCTCACGCGGATAGTTGGTCGTTTCACCAGCCCAATCACGGAATGTCGATCTAAACCCATGCTGCGTTAAGTCGGTATGTCCCATTCGCTTTAGGACTGCCAGTAAAGCAGTATCCGAGAGTTGTCCCTTCCGAGTGGCAGGGAATACAAAATTTATACCCTTAAAGCGTGGTAAAGCTTTTAACAAGGCAACAGCAGCGTTAGACAGAGGAACTCGATGTTCCTTCGCTGCTTTCATTCGACTGGCGGGTATAGTCCATGTTTTACCTTCAAGATCGATCTCTGACCACTCGGCACCACGAATTTCACCTGAGCGTGCTGCGGTCAGTATGGCAAACTCAAGCGCACGAGGAGAAACGCCGCTTCGTTCACGCAACTCTTTCATAAAGGTGCCGATCTGGTTATAGGGAAGGGCGGCATGGTGTTTGGTGACCTGAACTTTACTTGGCTGAGGCAGGAGAGGTTTCAACATACCTTTCCATGCGGCAGGATTATCACCTTCAAAGTATTCTTTAGCCTTAGCGTAATCAATCACTGTTTCAATGCGTCCACGTAGACGACTGGCGGTTTCATTCTTGGTTAACCAGATAGGTTCCAGAATTGCCAGAAGATCCACTTTGGTGATTTCACTAACGGCCTTTTTGCCAATGAAAGGGTAGGCATAGGTTTCCAGTGTGGAACGCCATTGCGCGAGATGTTTTTTGTTCTTCATCTCACTGTTTTTGACTTCCAGAACTTCTTCACAACATTCAGCAAAGGTCTTTTTCTTCCGGGCCAGTATTTCCTGCCGGGCTTTTTGTTCGTGTTTTTCTTGAAGGGGATTAATACCATTACGGATTTGTTTACGTAGCTCACGCGCTTTGTCACGCGCTTCGGCTAAGGAGACTTCCGGGTAAGGGCCAAGCCCCATATTCAAACGTCTTGGAACTGTTCTACCGAGATTGTTGATTCGGGTTCCCATAGCCACGCAAAGAACCCATGCGCGAGACTGATTTCTGATGCGAAGGTATAAACCATCCACACCACCAACGGCATACATGCCTTCGGATTTTAATCGTGAAACGACGAGTCCTGAGAGTTCCTTGGCCTTCTTTGGCATAGCAAAATCCTGTCATACAACCCGCCATACATACGGTACTGCATAAAATAGCTGATTGTTTGCACAGTAGCAATACGCCACCGAACAAAAAAATAATGACAACATTTTGTTTTTAAAGGAAAAATAGCACTTAGGTGGGCATTATCGGACACTAAAAATTTAGACCCTCTCTCCGCCACTTTATCAATGACTTATCTCCCGACTTCCCGCCTTGCTTTTCCTAAACAGAACAATCGTAGAATATTCTTGAAGGGTTAGATCGTCACTGTTTTCTGTTCGATACTGTGACATTCAGCACTTGATTCGCTATGGAGCTGACAGGAAGGTTTCGAGCGAAAATCTACAGTTATTCAGTCGTTTTCTTATCGATCACCATTATTCTTTTAGACATTGATCCTATGAAACTGCCGCAAAGTTGCTGGCGGGAACTGAAGTTGCGTAGAGAAGGGGTCAATAATTGAGCCAAAAAAGGAACGCGGCCGTCAGATTAAAGCCGCGGGACAAAGTCCATAATTTCCAAGAGTTGTTGAATTTCCCAGCTTTTTTGAAAGCCTTTGTATCATACTAACAAATAAAAAAGGTTTAAACACCAAAATTAACCTATATTTCTGGTTAGCTTTACCATGACAGATGACTTGCTCCTGGAAACATTTGCGCTGCCAGTCTGTATGGCTGAGTTGTGTATTTATTGTTCGCCTTTTTCGCAGTTTTTTTCTACAGACATAATAAAAAAGACACGACTCAAGTATGAGCGTGTCTGAGTTTGTCTTACTTATTTGTCTTGGCAAATTATTGTTGTTACTACCAGGCACTGTTCTGTTAAATAACTGAAGTCAGCGCAAAAAAATCAATGAGACATCATCTCCTCGACCACTTCTTCGCTACTCAACTGATAGGGATAATACGTTGGCCAGTTTTCCATTTCATTCAATAAAGATTGCTGGGAATCATTACCCATAAAAATGTGAAAATGAGATGATTTTCGTGGTGCAATTATATGATCGCTAAATTGTATATATTTAGGGGCTTTGCTTTCAGGATCTTTACATTCGAATAAGTAACGAACGCCTTTCTTGCCTGATTTATAGGTGAGTATTTTGTATCCATCGTAATCATATTTACAGGATGTTGTTTCATTATTTCTATGGAATTCGACAATGCCGTCCTCAATGCCAATCATTTCGATATCTGTCGCATAACCTTTGCGATAATAATCTTTAATTTCAGCAAATGTTTTGGTTTTATCTGCATCCGCTTTCTTCTGAAAGACGGGGTCAAGTTTGCCACTTTGCAGTAAAGGGTAAACGGATTGCCAGACTCCATCCCAGTCACTGAGCGTTCGGTTTTGTACATTGGTATCATCAAAAACACCATTAGCAGCTTTTTGTTCGACCTCTGTTAAGGGTTTGCCATGAGAATGATGACCATGCGAAAAGGCAGGAGCGCTAACAATAAAGACACCTAAAGCAACAGCCAGTTTATGAAGACGAATCGCCAAAACAATTTCCTCCAGAGTTAATGTACATGATGTGTAATGTTATATTGTAACATATGAAAAAATGCAACAACTCATTAGGAAATGAGAGCATGGTATTCTCAGGTGTATTGAACTATCTTATTGAAATAAAATAAATTATTCTGGTGATGAAAGGTTGATGACAAACGAAACATAACTTGATGCGATCTGTGTGGGCCGGATAGGGCGCTCGCGCCGCATCCGGCCGGGATAACGCGAAGTTTGTCGGCAATATGAAGTTATAGAGATAATTTGTTGTGGGCCTGCTTGCGTAACCGGTTGAAAAGGGAAAGCAACTTCTTATACCGTAAGGCTAAAAGCAGTACAGCCAGCCCAGCGTAGATGAGTGGCTGCGGTGAAATAATCTTCACTGACCACAGATAATGTATTGGGGTCAGGATCGCGACAAGATAGACGAAGTTATGCAACTGTTGCCAGTGTTTGCCGAGTTTTCGCTGCATCGACTGGGTTGAAGTGAACGCTAAAGCAAGCAAAATAACCCAGCTGATAATTCCTAACGTTAAATAAGGCCGGGTAATTAACTCCTTACCTAATAACGCCAGATTATTCACGCCCAACTCCAGCAATGCGTAACTGGTTAAATGCAGTGTCGCCCAGGCAAAGCACCATAAGCCTAACAGGCGGCGAGTGCGTATCAATAACGGCTGTTTTGCGTAGCGTGCCAGAGGTGTGATTAACAAGGCCGCAAGCAAAAATTTCAGTGCAGTGCGACCGGTAAAATGCTGAATATCTTTCACCGGATCGGCACCTAGTCCACCGTGATTGATCGCCCAGACCAGCCAGAGAAACGGCAACAATCCGGCAAGATGCAGGCAAACTTTCAGCCATATCACCTGTTTTGCTGTCAGGCGCATTTAGAAATTCTCCCGCAAATCCAGGCCACGATACAGCGATGCCACCTGGTCGGCGTAACCATTAAACAGTAGTGTTGGCTGGCGCTGAACATCGAGAATGCCGCCTGAACCAATAAATCGTTCGGTAGCCTGTGACCAGCGCGGGTGATCAACATGCGGATTAACGTTGGCGTAAAAACCGTATTCGTCAGGCGCTGCCAGATTCCAGGTGGTTGGCGGACGCTCGCGGGTCAGCTTAATACTGACGATCGATTTAATCCCTTTAAAGCCATATTTCCACGGCACAATCAGTCGCACCGGCGCGCCATTTTGCGGTGGTAACGCCTTGCCATAAACACCTACGGTCATCAGTGTGAGCGGATGCATTGCTTCGTCGAGACGCAATCCTTCGACATAAGGATATTTCAGCCCGCCGCCGATAAAGCGGTCCTGCTGGCCTGGCATCTGTTCCGGCGCATAAATCGTTTCGAAAGCGACATATTTCGCATTGCTGGTGGGTTCGGCAAGCGCCAGCAATTTGTGTAGCGGAAAACCAATCCACGGCACCACCATCGACCACGCTTCCACGCAGCGCATACGATAAATACGCTCTTCCAGCGGGAAGCGACGGGTTAAATCATCATGATCGAGGGTCAATGGTTTTGCCACTTCGCCGCTGATTTTCAGTGTCCATGGATCGGTTTTCAGGCTACCAGCATTAGCCGCGGGATCGGCTTTATCCAGCCCGAATTCATAGAAGTTGTTATAACCAGAGACTTTATCTGCTGGCGTCAGTGGCAGGTTATTTTGCCAGGCGGCAGGCTTGCTGAACTCCAGCGGTTTTCCGGCGGGGGCGGGCGGACGATCGTTCCCTTTAAACCAGCTAAGCAGATCGGCATGCGCAGCGTGAGGCAAAGAAAATGCAGCTGCGCTGATGCCCAGTGCTTTTAACACCTGCCGACGCTTCATAAAGAATACCGACTCGGCCGTAACATCTGATTCTTTTAAAAATTGATTCTTTTTCATAAGCCATCACACTTTTTTGTCGTTAGCCAACAAGAGCCGTTTACTGTTAATCTGTCAGGGAGTCACCTCCCTAACAGTAGCAGAGATCAGCTTTTACATATTTACGCATTAACTGCCACGATAGGTTGAATACCCATATTGGCTGAGTAACAAAGGCACATGATAATGCTCGTTCACTTTATTAATATGAAATTCAACGGGAATCTCAGGGAAGAAACTTTCAAGATTTTGTTTCTTGAAATAGTCCCCGGTTTTAAATACGACACGGTAATCGCCAGTAGTCGCAGTTTGCTCGGGCCACAGTGCCTTAATTCGTCCATCCTTATCTGTTTTGGCGGTATTAAGTTGTAACCAGCCGTTATCCGCTTTCTTTTCAAGAGTGACTGTCACGTCGGCAGCGGGTTTTCCTGTTTGCTGGTTCAAAATGTGCACGCTAAGAATGTTTTGTTGTGCGGCATAAACCAAAGAAGGTAATGAAAATGCTGCCGTTGCTACCGAGAGTACTAAATAACGCTTTAACATGTTTATATCCTTGTCATGTGAATGAGTTTTGAGGATAGCGAAAAAACGTCCAGGGTAACCTTACAGCAGCATTACAATTTTGTAATGAACCAGGTTGTTTCTATAACATATGATTTATGGCATATTATTTTCATGAAGATTCTACTTATTGAAGATAATCAAAGGACCCAGGAATGGGTAACGCAGGGGCTTTCCGAAGCGGGTTATGTCATTGATGCCGTTTCTGATGGCAGAGATGGGCTTTATCTTGCGCTGAAGGATGATTATGCATTGATCATTCTGGATATTATGCTTCCGGGTATGGATGGCTGGCAGATCTTACAAACGTTAAGAACGGCAAAGCAAACCCCTGTTATTTGCCTTACTGCAAGGGATTCTGTCGATGACAGAGTCAGAGGGTTGGACAGTGGGGCAAATGATTATCTGGTAAAACCTTTTTCATTTTCTGAGTTGCTGGCAAGGGTTCGGGCACAATTAAGGCAACATCACGCTCTGAATTCAACATTAGAAATCAGTGGCTTAAAAATGGACTCTGTCAGTCAAAGTGTGAGCAGGGACAATATCAGTATTACACTGACGCGCAAGGAGTTTCAGTTACTTTGGCTACTGGCCTCCAGAGCTGGCGAGATTATACCCAGAACGGTTATTGCGAGTGAAATTTGGGGAATCAACTTTGATAGTGATACCAATACGGTGGATGTCGCCATTCGCAGGCTCCGCGCAAAAGTTGATGATCCTTTTCCTGAAAAGCTAATCGCCACAATCCGGGGGATGGGCTATTCATTCGTAGCGGTAAAAAAATAATGAAAAGATTATCTATAACCGTCCGTTTAACCTTGCTTTTTATATTTCTGCTGTCTGTTGCTGGCGCTGGAATTGTATGGACTCTCTATAATGGCCTGGCAAGTGAGTTGAAATGGCGCGATGATACAACACTCATTAACCGGACAGCGCAGATCAAGCAGTTGTTAATTGATGGGGTAAATCCAGATACGTTACCTGTGTACTTTAACCGGATGATGGATGTTAGTCAGGATATTTTGATCATTCATGGTGATGGCATCAATAAAATTGTTAACCGGACAAATGTCAGTGATGACATGTTAAATAACATACCTGCTAGTGAGACAATCAGCGCAGCAGGTATTTACAGAAGCATTATTAATGATACAGAGATAGATGCTTTCCGAATTAATATTGATGAAGTTTCGCCATCATTAACGGTTACTGTGGCTAAATTGGCTTCAGCCAGACATAACATGCTTGAACAGTATAAAATTAATAGCATTATAATTTGCATTGTCGCCATTATATTGTGCTCAGTATTAAGTCCGTTGTTAATCAGAACGGGGTTGCGAGAGATCAAAAAGTTGAGTGGCGTAACGGAAGCGCTGAATTATAACGATAGCCGAGTGCCGGTTGAGGTTAGCGCATTACCGAGAGAACTAAAACCTCTTGGGCAGGCGTTGAATAAAATGCATCATGCTTTAGTCAAAGATTTTGAGCGCCTTAGTCAATTTGCTGACGATCTCGCTCATGAACTTAGAACGCCAATTAATGCATTACTGGGTCAGAATCAGGTTACGCTCAGTCAAACCAGAAGTATCGCTGAATATCAAAAAACAATTGCCGGAAACATTGAAGAGCTGGAAAATATTTCGCGGTTAACAGAGAATATACTGTTTCTTGCCAGGGCAGACAAAAACAATGTTTTGGTGAAACTGGATGCGCTTTCTCTCAATAAGGAAGTTGAAAATCTTTTGGACTATCTTGAATATCTTTCAGACGAGAAAGAGATTCGTTTTAAGGTCGAGTGCAATCAACAAATCTTTGCGGATAAAATTTTACTGCAACGAATGTTATCGAATCTTATTGTTAACGCCATTCGATATTCACCAGAAAAATCGCGTATTCATATAACCAGTTTTCTTGATGCCAACGGCTCTCTTAATATTGATATCGCCAGTCCTGGAACGAAAATTAATGAGCCTGAAAAACTCTTCCGTAGATTTTGGCGGGGAGATAATTCGCGTCATTCCGTAGGTCAGGGACTTGGCCTTTCTTTAGTCAAAGCGATTGCCGAATTACATGGAGGAAGTGCTACGTATCACTATCTCAGTAAGCATAACGTGTTCCGAATTACGTTACCGCAAAGAAATTAACATCGGGCTTCAGTACGCCATAAGTTAACCGTGAAAAAACGCAGCCACGTCGTGAGTATTAACGTGGCTGCGATTGATTATGCGCTTACATTACAATGTAACAGGGATTAACTCGCGTAAGCTGCCAGCATTTCCTGCGCCGCCAGTTTACCCAACGCATTCGCTGCAAAAGGACTGTCGCCGGTGAGAAGTTTACGGTCCTTATGTACTCGCCCGGTGATGTCGTCATTAATGATGTTCATGCCCATTTTCTTCAACTCTTCGCCGAAGTACCAGGTGAGATGACCCGGCATATAGCCAATATCTGGCGTTTGTTTGTCTGCGGCGTCTGGGAATGCGCAAATAGAATAACCATTCAGTGGGTTATCGCTGTGGCGAAGTGCCAGAAAAGCCGCCGGACCGTGGCAAAGGGAGATAACAAAACGGTCATTTTTGATTGCCCACTGTAAAGCGGCAGCCACGTCCTGGCTTTCTGGTAAACCAATAAGTGCGCCATGCCCACCAGGAACAAAGATTGCTGCATATTCGCTATCAGCGTTGAGGCTGGCGACAACATCCGCGAGTTTCTTCGGATTACGGAATAACGATTTATGCTGTTCAAAGAATGGCATTACTTTTTCATCTTTGTGCGGCATAGCCCAGTATTCAAACTTGGTCATCAGACCGGAAATGGTCGCCACTTCGAATTCGAAACCTGCAGCATGGAGATGATACAACGGCAGCAACGTTTCAATCGGATGGTTACCGGTCGAGAACAGTTTTCCGTTATCGGTCGGCAAATAACGTTCGTCCGCGGCGATCACCAGAATTTTATGTTTACCGCGATACGGTTTTGGATAGTCCACGCCATCAAGATCAGAGACGGGACTCGTATATTGGCTAAGCGAATATTCTGAAGGGAAGAACGCATTATCTTCAGCAATATCGACCTGCGGGTTTTTACTTGTTTGAACAGTCATAGTGTATTCCTTATTGTTGCTTAGTTAGGGTAGTCACTATATTTGCGACTGAGCTGGTCGCTATTTTTAACCAGGCTGAAAAATTGAGTCAATATATCGAAAGCGGTAGTTGGCGGGCATAAGTATGTAATGATGATGCTGCACTGGTGTTGAATATTATTCACGCCAAACTTTCCTTATTGAGTAACGTCGTCGCAAGTGGCCTCAATGATTTTAGACCATTATCAGAGGTTTGGGGGCGATGGGGAGAGATTTAGTGCTGTGGAATGTTGTGGTACTGATGAATATTTATATCCCGGATTGGTAGGGAAAAAGCTTTTTTCATGCACTATTTTTGCAAATATTTCTATATGGGAAGCGGTTTTGTTACAGATTAAATTTATAAAGAAATGCATTTGGGGTGTTGGCTGGAAGAGTTGCTGGTAGAGGATATTGTGCCAGTAGGGGCAGGGTAAGGGGCTGTATCGATATGCTTTGGCAATTGCGTGCGCCGCAGATGGCGATGAAATGCAAATAAAAAAAGCCTGAGTTCGATGAGGGACGAACTCAGGCTGGTGTTATGTTTTACAGTAACACGCCTCGGCGCGTTGGCTGATTAGAACTGGTAGACGATACCAACTGCCAGTTGGTCGTCGGTGTTCAGTCCATGAGCGAGAACATAATCACTCTTATCAAGCAGGTTGATCTGATAAGCGGTATATACGTTCATATTCTTATTGAAGTAATACCAGGTACCGATTTCAATATAGTTCAGACGATCAGAATCTTTGTAACCTGCTACGTCCAGTGCTTTAGAATAGGAGTAACCGATGGATGGACGCAGACCAAAGTCGAACTGATATTGCAGAACAGCTTCGAAGTTTTGTGTTTTGTTCACAACATCACCGTCGTCGGAATTCATGTTGTGAGATTCACCGTACATCACAGCAGCATAGACATTGTTAGCGTCATATTTTGTTGACAACGCCCAAACTTCGGCTCTTTCGCCTTTACCATCACCAGACTGCCAATCAGTACGGTCAGAGTTTGCATAAGCACCAGCAAATGAGAAACCGTCAATAGTGTAAGTTGCAGATAAACCATGGCCATCGCCATTTGCTTTGTAGTTGCCTGTACCTTCATTTTTACCCTGATATTGCAGAGCAAAATTTAGACCTTCAACCATGCCAAAGAAATCTGTGTTACGATAGGTTGCAACACCGTTGGTACGGTTGGTCATGAACAGGTCAGTACCAGCCCATGAGTCACCGCCCCACTCAACAAACATATCAGTAAATGCTTCTGCATCATACGCGACACCGACATTACGACCGTAGTCGAATGAACCAAAATCTTTGTAACTCAAACCAGCATATGCCAAACGAGTTTGGTCAGGGTTGTGTCTGTTTGATGCTTCCAGGTCTAGTTCAAACTGACCGTAACCAGTCAGTTCAGGGTTGATCTGAGTTTCACCTTTCACGCCTACACGGGCATAAGAGGTATCTTGAGAATTATCGCCTTTTTCACCATTTTCACGGTCGGTCAGAATTCGCTCACCAACCATCTTGCCGTATAGCTCAACTTTATTGCCATTTTTATTATAAATTTCAGCCGCATTTGCTGCGCCAGCAACTAATAACGCCGGGACCAGCATTGCCAGAACTTTTCTTTTCATTATGTATTCCCTTGTGATTATAATCTTCATGAATATATCAATAAGTGCTGTTATCCAAAAAAAGCACATTTGGATACTATTCTATGAAGTTCATTTTATTTTAAAGATTACATGTAACAAATGTATTTAAAAGATTTCAAAATGTTTCTAATCTATTTAATATAATTCATAGTTATGAATTCTGAATATAAATATTCACGAATATTATGGATATATATCAATATGTTATGAGTTGATCGAAAAGATAGGGAGTATCAATGATTGTTGCGCTAAACGGCTGGTGTGATCTCGCGCACATTAATGAAGGCATAAAAAAAAGCCGGCATCATGCCGGCCCAAAAAATATAAACAAGACGATAAAAGGCTAATAACGGAGGCATGATGACACAGAAAAATAAAAAGGTATAATTGTAATCAGTACCAATATATTGATTGAATGAATTAATAAAGCCGAAATCAAAGATAAATAACATCGTTCAAATCGATTTTTCCTGTATTCACCGCCGTTGCGCAAAATTTATCTATTTGTTCAAAAAATGATTGAGTCTTGACTGGCTCATCCAATGTGGAAAAATGTGACTTTTATCACATAATAGTTCTAAGTCTGAATTTTCCGGGTTATCTCAAAATGGAATACGGTTCGACAAAGATGGAAGAGAGACTCTCTCGCAGCCCTGGCGGCAAATTGGCTTTGTGGGCTTTCTATACATGGTGTGGCTATTTCGTCTGGGCAATGGCGCGATACATCTGGGTGATGAGCCGGATCCCCGATGCCCCCGTGTCGGGATTTGAAAGTGATTTAGGATCTACCGCGGGGAAGTGGTTAGGAGCATTGGTCGGATTTCTGTTTATGGCCCTGGTTGGTGCCTTGTTAGGCGGCATTGCATGGTACACCCGACCTCGTCCCGCACGTTGCAGACGCTATGAATAAAAACTGCTAAGGTTGCGACTCTTTGGCAACGGAGCGCGTATGGAGTTACAACACTGGCAGGCACAGTTCGATAACTGGTTGAAAAACCATCATCAACATCAGGACGCGGCGCATGACTTGTGTCATTTTCGCCGTGTCTGGGCTACGGCACAGAAACTGGCGGCAGATGACGATGTCGATATGCTGGTGATTTTAACCGCCTGTTATTTTCACGATATCGTGACCCTGGCGAAAAATCATCCGCAACGGCAGCGTTCTTCAATCCTGGCGGCAGAAGAGACGCGTCGCCTGCTCCGTGAAGAGTTCGCGCAATTTCCGGCGGAGAAAATTGAGGCCGTTTGTCATGCCATTGCCGCTCACAGTTTCAGCGCGCAAATCGCCCCCTTAACAACGGAAGCTAAAATCGTCCAGGATGCGGATCGGCTGGAAGCCCTGGGGGCGATTGGCCTGGCGCGCGTATTTGCCGTTTCAGGGGCATTGGGCTTGGCGCTGTTTGATGGCGAAGATCCGTTCGCACAGCATCGCCCGCTTGATGATAAACGCTACGCGCTGGATCATTTCCAGACAAAGTTACTGAAATTACCGCAAACCATGCAAACCGCAAGAGGCAAGCAGCTGGCACAGCACAACGCGCAATTTTTAGTCGAGTTTATGGCGAAGCTCGGTGCCGAACTGGCGGGGGAGAATGAAGGTATCGATCACAAGGTGATAGATGCGTTTTCACCCGCTGGCTGAGCGCGTGGCCCTAAACGGCAGTAATTATGTTAACCTGTCGGCCATCTCAGATGGCCGGTTAAATCTATGCAGGAAAATATATCAGTAACCGATTCATACAGCACCGGGAATGCCGCACAGGCAATGCTGGAGAAACTGCTGCAAATTTATGATGTTAAAACGCTGGTGGCGCAGCTTAATGGTGTGGGTGAGAATCACTGGAGCGCGGCAATTTTAAAACGTGCGCTGGCGAATGACTCGGCATGGCACCGTTTAAGTGAGAAAGAGTTTGCCCATCTGCAAACGTTGTTACCCAAACCACCGGAACATCATCCGCATTATGCGTTTCGCTTTATCGATCTATTTGCCGGAATTGGCGGCATCCGTCGTGGTTTTGAATCGATTGGTGGACAGTGCGTGTTTACCAGCGAATGGAACAAACATGCGGTACGCACTTATAAAGCCAACCATTATTGCGACCCGGCGACGCATCATTTTAATGAGGATATCCGCGACATCACCCTCAGCCATCAAGAAGGCGTGAGTGATGAGGCGGCGGCGGAACATATTCGTCAACACATTCCTGAACACGATGTTTTACTGGCCGGTTTCCCTTGTCAGCCATTTTCGCTGGCTGGCGTATCGAAAAAGAACTCGCTCGGGCGGGCGCACGGTTTTGCCTGCGATACCCAGGGCACGCTGTTCTTTGATGTGGTGCGCATTATCGACGCGCGTCGTCCGGCGATGTTTGTGCTCGAAAACGTCAAAAACCTGAAGAGTCACGATAAGGGAAAAACGTTCCGCATCATCATGCAGACGCTGGACGAACTGGGCTATGACGTGGCTGATGCAGAAGATAACGGGCCGGACGATCCGAAAATCATCGATGGTAAACATTTCCTGCCGCAGCACCGTGAACGCATCGTGCTGGTGGGTTTTCGTCGCGATCTGAATCTGAAAGCCGATTTTACTCTGCGTGATATCAGCGCATGTTTCCCTGCACAGCGAGTGACGCTGGCGCAGCTGCTGGACCCGATTGTTGAGGCGAAATATATCCTGACGCCGGTGCTGTGGAAGTACCTCTATCGATATGCGAAAAAACATCAGGCGCGCGGTAACGGCTTCGGTTATGGAATGGTTTATCCGAACAATCCGCAAAGCGTCACCCGTACGCTGTCTGCTCGTTATTACAAAGATGGCGCGGAAATTTTAATCGATCGCGGTTGGGATATGGCCACGGGTGAGAAAGACTTTGACGATCCGCTGAATCAGCAACATCGTCCACGTCGGTTAACGCCTCGTGAATGCGCGCGCTTAATGGGTTTTGAAGCGCCGGGAGAAGCGAAATTCCGCATTCCGGTTTCGGACACTCAGGCCTATCGCCAGTTCGGTAACTCGGTGGTCGTGCCGGTCTTTGCCGCGGTGGCAAAACTGCTTGAGCCAAAAATCAAACAGGCGGTGGCGTTGCGTCAGCAAGAGGCACAACATGGTCGACGTTCACGATAAGGCCACCCGCAGCAAAAATATGCGCGCGATTGCCACGCGTGATACGGCGATTGAGAAGCGCCTCGCCAGTTTGTTAACCGGGCAGGGCCTTGCGTTTCGCGTTCAGGACACCAGTCTGCCCGGACGCCCGGATTTTGTCGTTGATGAATATCGCTGCGTGATATTTACCCACGGCTGCTTCTGGCATCATCATCACTGCTATCTGTTTAAAGTGCCTGCGACCCGAACCGAGTTCTGGCTGGAGAAGATAGGTAAAAATGTTGAGCGCGATCGCCGCGATATCAATCGCTTGCAGGCACTCGGCTGGCGCGTACTGATTGTCTGGGAGTGTGCGTTACGTGGGCGCGAGAAGCTGACGGATGAAGCGCTTACCGAGCGTCTGGAAGAGTGGATCTGCGGCGAAGGTGCCAGCGCGCAGATCGACACGCAGGGGATTCATTTACTCGCTTGATGCATCCTGAATAACTGGCGCGACAACGGGTTTGGCCGGGAAGAGATATTTTCCCAACGTGACCAGTACCACCGCGAAAACAATTACGCCGAGCGCCAGCCATTCAATCTTCGACAGCGTCTCTCCGCCCAGTCCCGTACCCAGCAAGACCGCGACCACCGGGTTAACGTAGGCGTAGCTGGTGGCTAGAGCCGGACTGACATTACGGATTAAATACATATAAGCGTTAATGGCGATAATCGAACCAAACAGCGCCAGATAGCCGACCGCAAGGAAGCCTGACAGGGAAGGGAGCGCCGTCAGTTTTTCACCCGCAATCATCGACGCGATCATTAACACCACGCCTGCCGCCAGCATCTCAATCGCACCCGCCATCATCCCTACAGGTAAGGTAATGCGCGAGCCATAAACTGAGCCAAACGCCCAGCTAATCGAGCCGATTAAAATCAGAATCGCGCCCCACGGATTGCCGCTTAAATTTCCACCGCTATTGAGCATGATGATTCCGGCAAGCCCAATGGCGATACCCACCCATTCCAGTTTGCGCGTTTTAATGCCAAACAGGCGACTGAAGCACAGGGTAAAGAGGGGCACGGTTGCAACCACTACGGCGGCGATGCCGGAAGGAACATTTTGATGTTCGGCAACCGTCACCATGCCATTACCGACAGCCAGCAATAACAGGCCAATCAGCGCGGCATTGAGCAGCGGACGTAGCGGGGGAAGTTTGTGTCCGCGCAGTAGCAAAAATGCCAGCAATAAAATACCGGCTGCCAGGAATCGAACGCCCGCCATCATTAACGGAGGCCAGCTTTCCACGCCAATCCGAATGACAAAATAGGTTGAGCCCCAAATGATATACAACGCAAACAGCGCGCCAAAAAGCGGTAACAACTGGCGGAAACGCATAATCCCTCACGGCGGAAATAAAAAGGTGGTTCATAGTAAACGTGAAAATCATTCTGCTGGCGAGAGATATAATTGCACTTGATTGTTAAATAAATGTTGACCTGTGAAGCAAGTATCAGAGCTGCCGTTTTTGCTTCATACTTACACCCTTCAACAATAAAAATGAGAGGGAATGCTTTTGGCCGGGAGTAGTTTACTGACGTTGCTCGATGATATCGCCACACTGCTGGACGATATCTCCGTGATGGGCAAACTGGCGGCGAAGAAAACCGCCGGTGTATTAGGGGATGATTTATCGCTCAATGCGCAACAAGTTTCAGGCGTGCGGGCCAACCGGGAACTTCCCGTGGTCTGGGGCGTGGCGAAAGGATCGCTGATCAATAAAGTGATTCTGGTGCCGCTGGCGTTGATCATCAGTGCGTTTATCCCGTGGGCGATTACGCCACTGTTGATGATTGGTGGCGCGTTTCTCTGCTTTGAAGGGGTAGAGAAAGTGCTGCATATGCTGGAGGCGCGTAAACATAAAGAAGATCCAGCGCAGAGCCAGCAGCGTCTGGAGAAGCTGGCGGCGCAGGATCCGCTGAAGTTTGAAAAGGACAAAATTAAAGGGGCGATTCGTACCGATTTTATTTTGTCTGCGGAAATCGTCGCCATTACGCTGGGGATTGTGGCAGAGGCACCGTTGCTTAATCAGGTGCTGGTGCTTTCAGGCATCGCGCTGGTAGTGACCGTGGGCGTCTACGGTCTGGTAGGGGTTATCGTTAAGATTGATGACCTGGGGTATTGGCTGGCGGAAAAATCCAGCGCGCTGATGCAGGCATTAGGTAAAGGGTTATTGATCATTGCGCCCTGGCTGATGAAAGCATTATCGATTGTCGGCACGCTGGCGATGTTCCTCGTCGGCGGCGGGATTGTGGTACATGGTATTGCGCCGCTGCATCACGCTATTGAACATATCGCCGGGCAGCAAAGTGCAGTGGTGGCGATGATATTACCGACTGTTTTAAATCTGATTCTTGGATTTATCATCGGCGGCATCGTGGTGCTGGGAGTGAAAGCAGTAGCGAAAATGCGCGGTCAGGCACATTAATACTCGCACTGGCTATTATGCAAAATTCGCCATCTTCAACTAAGGTGAACAAGTTTCACTCGAAAAAAGGAGGCGAGTATGAGCTTTATGGTTAGTGAGGAAGTTACGGTTAAAGAGGGCGGCCCGCGGATGATTGTCACTGGATACTCCAGCGGTATGGTTGAGTGTCGTTGGTATGACGGTTACGGGGTCAAGCGGGAAGCTTTTCATGAAACCGATCTTGTTCCGGGGGAGGGGAGTCGTTCTGCGGAAGAAGTTTGAAAGGGTATCATTAACACCAGGCCGGATCACATCCGGCCTGGTGTCCCAATGCCTGCAATGAATGATAGTCGCGTCTTATCATGCCACCATTATAAAATTATCGCTGTTTTGCGGTACGCTATCGCCGGGTTATGCCAGAATCATAAAAAAGCAGGTTGGGAGTCGTCAGGGTGCAGCACGAGACAAAAATGGAAAACCAGAGCTGGTTGAAAAAACTCGCACGCCGCCTGGGGCCCGGTCATGTCGTTAATCTCTGCTTTATCGTGGTATTGCTTTTTTCCACCTTGCTCACCTGGCGTGAAGTGGTGGTGCTGGAAGATGCCTATATCTCCAGCCAGCGTAATCATCTGGAAAACGTAGCCAACGCGCTCGATAAGCATTTGCAGTATAACGTCGACAAACTGATCTTTTTGCGTAATGGCATGCGCGAAGCTCTCGTGGCGCCACTGGATTTCACCTCTCTGCGTAATGCCGTAACCGAGTTCGAACAGCATCGCGACGAGCACGCCTGGCAAATCGAACTCAACCGACGGCGCACCCTGCCAGTCAATGGCGTATCGGATGCATTAGTCAGCGAGGGGAATCTCCTGTCTCGCGAAAATGAAAGCCTCGACAATGAAATTACCGCTGCACTGGAAGTTGGTTACTTGCTGCGACTGGCGCACAACTCCTCGTCGATGGTTGAACAGGCGGTGTATGTCTCGCGTGCTGGATTTTACGTTTCGACGCTGCCGACCTTGTTTACGCGCAATGTACCAACGCGTTATTACGGCTATGTCACCCAACCCTGGTTTATCGGCCATTCACAACGAGAAAATCGTCACCGCGCGGTACGCTGGTTCACTTCGCAACCGGAACACGCCAGCAATACTGAACCGCAGGTTACCGTCAGTGTTCCGGTAGACAGTAATAACTACTGGTATGGCGTGCTGGGGATGAGTATTCCCGTGCGTACTATGCAGCAATTTTTAAGAAACGCCATCGATAAAAACCTCGATGGTGAGTATCAGCTCTATGACAGTAAGCTGAGATTTTTGACCTCTTCAAATCCTGACCATCCAACAGGGAATATTTTTGATCCTCGTGAACTGGCCTTGCTGGCGCAGGCAATGGAACATGACACGCGGGGCGGCATTCGTATGGACAGTCGCTATGTTAGCTGGGAACGTCTGGACCATTTCGACGGTGTGCTGGTGCGCGTCCATACGCTAAGCGAAGGCGTGCGCGGCGATTTCGGCAGTATCAGCATTGCATTAACCCTGCTGTGGGCGCTCTTTACCAGCATGTTACTCCTCTCCTGGTATGTGATTCGCCGGATGGTCAGCAACATGTATGTTCTGCAAAGCTCGTTGCAGTGGCAGGCGTGGCACGACACCTTAACGCGTTTATATAACCGTGGCGCATTGTTCGAAAAAGCCTGTCCGCTCGCTAAATTGTGTCAGACGCACCAACATCCTTTTTCTGTCATTCAGGTCGATCTTGACCATTTTAAAGCGATTAATGACCGCTTTGGTCATCAGGGGGGCGACCGTGTTCTTTCTCATGCTGCCGGATTAATTAGCAGTTCCTTGCGTGCGCAGGACATTGCCGGGCGGGTCGGTGGTGAGGAGTTTTGTGTGATTCTGCCAGGCGCGAATCTGACGCAGGCTGCGGAGGTCGCAGAACGTATTCGCCTGAAGTTAAATGAAAAAGAGATGCTGATCGCCAAGAGTACAACGATACGCATTAGTGCCTCGCTGGGGGTAAGCAGCAGCGAGGAAACCGGTGATTATGATTTTGAACAACTCCAGTCATTGGCCGACCGTCGGCTTTACCTCGCAAAACAGGCCGGGCGCAATCGGGTATTCGCGAGCGATAACGCTTAACGGGCGGAGAAAAAATGGTCCAGCCCTTCACGCCAGCCTTCCGGTCCTTCACGCTGCGTTCGCCAGACGCGGGCCGGATCCTCATTATGCAGATGGACCCCTTCACGGTTTAGCCCTTTCACAATCACCGCGTAATCCATTACCTCCAGTAAAGGCGCATCGTTCGGCCCATCGCCCAGGCCAAGTGTGGTTGGGCGTCTGCCTGACAATTGTTGATAGGTCGCGATAATCCAGTTGGCAGCCTGATCTTTTCCGACAGAGGCATCCAGTACGTGCCAGAAGCGCGCACCCTGCATAAACTGCAAGCCCAGTTCGTTCAGACGAGCGATAAATTGTGCCATACGCTCGTCACTGTCGCGCCAGATTAGCGTTACCGACGCCTCATGCAGCTGCGTCAGCGCCGCCTGGCTACGGCTTAATCCCGTCCATTCGGCAATGGTTGCATCGTCGACATCATCAAAAGTCGTGAATTTAAAATGTTCTTTCTCGCGTAGCGTATTTAAAACCTGGCAGATTTCGCCATGGCTAATACCTGAGATGATGCGTGGAAAACCGTCTATATCCTGCCATTGTTCAGCAAGCTGGATCACTGCGCCATTCTCTGCAATCAGCGGTAAGCCTTGTAGCCCCAACATTTTTTGCAAGTACAGCATTTCCGCTGAAGTTTTACTGCTACAGAGAATGACGGGAATATTGGCTTCGTGTAAACGGCTGAGCCAGGGGGCTGCCGGTTGCCAGTCATAACTATGACTGTCCAGCAGGGTGCCATCAAGATCGCTAAAAACCAGTAGTGGTTGTTGAATTGAAAACATGGGCGCAGTACTCCCCTTACCAGGATGATTCTCAAAACAGCACAAATAATCAAAGATGATTTTTTCGGGAGCGATCCCGTTGACACCAGAGCCACCAAGGGGTGACGCGCGTCACATTTCTATTCATAAGTAGCGTTAATCATTCATGGCGCGAATATTTTCTTGTCAGCGAAAAAAATTGCAGATAAGGTGATGAACACATCAGATTTCCTGGTGTAACGAATTTTTTAAGTGCTTCTTGCTTAAGCAAGTTTCATCCCGACCCCCTCAGGGTCGGGATTTTTTTATTGTGCATTCAACGATTCACTTCAGAGACGCTGAAGTCATGAATATCCAGTTCGAAGGCATCCGCCAATTCACGCCATGTATGATATTCACGTCCATCGACGCTAACGTGTTCAGAATCGTTCTGGCTGCGATGAACTTCGCTTTCGCTAATTTCATTGATCGCCGCCAGCAGGGCATCGACATCGACGCTGACCTCACGTTTTGCGGTATCGCTGTACTCTTTTGCGGTTTTCATCATCTTTCCTCGCAACCGTTACTCTGTTGTTGCCGCCAGTCGTTAAGTCCGCCTGGCATCTCTTAAGTATAGACCGTCGAGAAAATCAGCACTCGCGCGCGCCTGGCGCTGCCAGAAAAACGAAATTGTTCTACACTGGCACAAAGCCACAGGAGGAAAACGATGAAGGTGAATGATCGGGTAACAGTCAAAACGGATGGCGGTCCGCGTCGTCCTGGCGTGGTACTGGCAGTTGAGGAGTTTAGTGAAGGCACAATGTACCTGGTTTCGCTGGAAGACTACCCGCTCGGCATCTGGTTCTTTAATGAAGCAGGGCATCAGGACGGTATCTTTGTTGAGAAAGCAGAGTAATCTTATTCAGCCTGACTGGTGGGAAACCACCAGTCAGAATGTGTTAGCGCATGTTGACAAAAATACCATTAGTCACATTATCCGTCAGTCGGACGACATGGTAGATAACCTGTTTATTATGCGTTTTGATCTTACGTTTAATATTACCTTTATGCGATGAAACGGTCTTGGCTTTGATATTCATTTGGTCGGAGATTTGAATGGTTCCCTGACCTGCCATCCACATTCGCAACATACTCGATTCGGTTCGGCTCAATGATAACGTCGGCATATTTAAAAACGAGGTTATCGTTGTCTCTTTTTTCAGAATATCGCCAAGGATATCGTCGAGAGATTCCGGTTTAATCGATTTAGAACTGATCAATAAATTTTTTCTGACCAATAGATATTCATCAAAATGAACATTGGCAATTGCCATAAAAACGATAAATAACGTATTGGGATGTTGATTAATGATGTGCTTGATGCGCTGACTGTTAGAAGCATCGTGGATGAAACAGTCCTCATTAATAAACACCACTGAAGGGCGCTGTGAATCACAAGCTATGGCAAGGTCATCAACGGTTTCAATGTCGTTGATTTCTCTTTTTTTAACCCCTCTACTCAACAGATACCCGGTTAAACCTAGTCGGGTGTAACTACATAAATCCATAATAATCGTTGACATGGCATACCCTCACTCAATGCGTAACGATAATTCCCCTTACCTGAATATTTCATCATGACTAAACGGAACAACATGGGTCACCTAATGCGCCACTCTCGCAATTTTTCAGGCGGACTTACTATCCCGTAAAGTGTTGTATAATTTGCCTGGAATTGTCTTAAAGTAAAGTAAATGTTGCGATATGTGAGTGAGCTTAAAACAAATATTTCGCTACAGGAGTATCCTGGAAGATGTTCGCAGATATTATTTTTCGGATAATCCTTAGGGTAGCATGATAAACGTTACGGAATTATATTAATGGTAATTCACTAATAATATCAGCCAGCAAATTAAAAATTTCACTGAATAAATGTTCGCAAAAAGGCGCAATTAACGGCATTAATGCCGCCATTAAAGAGATGCCGACAGTCAGAGTTAATGGAAATCCAATAACAAAAATGGATAATTGCGGAGCCATACGATTCAGTAAACCTAATGCCAGATTCAGGGTCAGCAACAGAGTAATGAGCGGTAACGCCAGCATCAGCCCGTTAAGGAAAATCAAACTCCCTGCTTTGGTGAGTGCCAGAAACGCATTGCTGTTCAACGGTTCGCTACCAATCGGCAGGGTGTGAAAGGTATCGACCAGCAGTGAAATCAACCATAAATGACCGTTAAATGTCAGGAACAGCAGTAATGCCAGCATATCCATGATGCGCGCTAAAACGGGCATATTGAGATGGCTGCCAGGATCGACAAATGTCGCAAATGACAGCCCCATTTGCAGACCGATAATTTCGCCAGCGGTTCGCACAGCGGCAAAGGCAAATTGCATGGTAAAACCAAGCGCAATGCCGATCAGGATCTGCTGCACGGCCAGCCACAGAGCAAAGAACGAAAAAACAGGAACATCGTTGGCAGGTAATGATGGGGCAATGGCGAACGTGATCATCATTGCCAGACCCAGTTTTACCCGTTTCGGCACGCTGCGTTCGCTCAGAATTGGCGCGGTAGAAATGAGCGCCAGCACGCGCAGTAACGGCCAGAAGTACAGGCTTAACCAGGAAAGCCATTGATCGCTTGTCACCTGCATCATTGTACGGGCTACCCGATGATATACGGCAGGTTAGTGAACAAGGTGCGGACGTAATCCAGCAACAGATTGAGCATCCACGGTCCGGCAATAATAATGGCGATAAATACGGCGATGATTTTCGGAATAAACGACAGCGTCATTTCGTTAATCTGTGTGGCGGCCTGCAAAATACTGATGATAAGGCCCGTGACCAGCGCCACCAGCAACAGCGGGGCTGCCAGTGCCAGCGCGACTTTCATCGCTTCAGTCCCCATCATCATGACCGATTCAGGTGTCATTTTGCCTCTCTAGCTGTAAAAGCTCTGCGCCAGCGAACCGACCAGCAATTGCCAGCCATCCACCAGTACAAACAGCATCAGTTTAAAGGGCAGAGCAATGGTGGCAGGGGGAACCATCATCATCCCCAATGCCATCAACACGCTGGCAATCACCAGGTCGATAATCAAAAAAGGGATGAAAATCGTGAAGCCTATCTGAAATGCAGTTTTCAACTCGCTGGTCACGTAGGCCGGGAGCAAAATACGCATCGGCACAGCTTCAGGCCCCTGCAACGGGCCGGTATTCGCCAGTCTGGCAAACAACCCTAAATCTGCCTCGCGGGTCTGACGCAGCATAAACTCACGCAGCGGCTGCGCCCCTTTTTCCAGCGCCTCCTGCATTGAGATTTTCTCTTCGCTGAATGGCTGGTACGCATCGACATAAATTTTGTCGATCACTGGCGACATAATAAAAAAGGTCAAAAACAGTGCCAGCCCCAGCAATACCTGGTTAGGTGGCGCGGAGGGCGTTCCCAGCGCGTTACGCAATAAACCAAAAACAATAATGATGCGGGTGAAACTGGTCATCATCAGTAAAATCGCTGGAATGAACGTCAACGAGGTGATGAACACCAGCGTCTGCACCGGGAGCGACCAGCTTTGTCCACCGCCAGGTAGCGGCTGGCTGGTGATACCCGGCAGTTGCGCGAAGGCGAGGGGCGTAATCAGCCAGAGAAGGACCGGTGCGACAGAAAACAAACGACGCATCAGGATCTCCCGCCACGCTTAAGCAAATTTTTCATGACCGACTGAAAATCAGTCTGCGGTATCTCTTCCGTTGGTGCTGAAGGGGGAAGTTTATGCAGCAGATTGATTTGCCCAGCGGTAACGCCGAGCACCAGCCGTGCATCTTCCACATCGACCACCACGACCCGTTCACGCGCGCCCAGCGAAGCACTGGCGCTAATTTTCAGACCGTTAACGCCAGTGCGTTTAGGGGCAAATCCCAGCCGTTTTACCAGCCAGGCAGCAGCGAGGATCAGGGCAATAATGGCGATGAGTGCGCCGCTCACCTGCAGCAGTGGCTCAGCAGAAACCGGCGCGGAAGATTGCACAGTAGCATGGTTATTCATCACTAACGGCTCAGGCGGCGCATCCGCTCGGACGGGGTAATGATATCGGTGATCCGCACGCCATATTTATCGGCAACAACCACCACTTCGCCCTGGGCGATTAAATAACCGTTGATCAGAATATCCAGCGGTTCGCCCGCCAGACCGTCCAGCGCCACGACTGACCCTTGCGTCAGACGCAACAGCTCTTTGATGGTCATCCGCGTACGGCCCAGCTCGACGGTCAGCTTGACCGGAATATCCATAATCAGGTCGATATCCTGCAACGCCCCGCTGACATCACCACCGCCAAATTGCTGGAACACCGCGTCGGCAGCGCTTTTTCCGCTGGTTGATTTTTGCTCGCTCAACGCTTCAGCCCACAGATCGTCCATTGCGCCGTTGTTGTCATCGGCCGGATTATTCATGTCACTCATTTGGGCTGTTCCTCGTTCAGAGAATTTAAAATCGGGTTAATCAAATGTTCTATCCGTAACGCATACTGACCGTTGAGAGTGCCGTACTGACTGGTCAGAACCGGGACGCCGTCAACATGGGCGATGATGCGATCGGGTTTTTCTATCGGCAGGACGTCGCCGGGTTTCAGTTTTAAAATCTGCGACAGGCGTAGCGAGATATCGGCAAAGTTGGCCACCAGTTCCAGCTGTGAATGCTGCACCTGGCGCACCAGGTTATCGCGCCAGTTCTGATCTTCATTACGCGAGTTTTCCAGCGGCGGGTTAACCAACAATTCCCGTAGCGGCTCGATCATGCTGAATGGCAGGCAGATATTAAATTCGCCGGTCAGGTTGCCAATCTCCACATGGAACGGCGTGTTAACCACAATGTCGTTTGGCGAGGTGGTGATATTGGTAAATTTCACCTGCATTTCCGAACGCACGTACTCAACTTCCAGCGGATTAATCGCCTTCCATGCGTCGCTATAGCCTTCAAGCGCCAGTTTCAACATGCGGTTGATGACGCGCTGTTCGGTATGGGTAAACTCGCGGCCTTCCACTTTGGTCGGGAAGCGTCCATCGCCGCCAAACAGGTTATCCACGGCGATAAACACCAGGCTCGGCGAGAACACCACCAGCCCTGTGCCGCGCAGCGGTTTCAGATGAATAAGGTTCAGGTTGGTCGGCACCGGCAGGTTGCGGGCAAATTCATGGTACGGCTGAATGCGGATGGCCCCGACGGTAATATCCGGGCTACGGCGCAGCAGGTTGAACAGCCCCATACGAAAATGGCGAGCAAAGCGCTCATTAATGATTTCCAGCGCCTGCAAACGTTCGCGCACAACCCGTCGTTGGGTATTCGGATCGTACGGACGAATGTCACTTTCGCCGCTAACACTGGCTGTCGGTTCGTCTTTGACTTCGCTGTCGCCATTCAACAGCGCATCAATTTCAGCTTGAGAAAGAATACTATCGCCCATGTCGTTATCGCAGAATAAAAGCGGTATACAGCACGTCGGTGACATCCTGTTTCGGTTGCCCGGCAACAAGCGGGGTGGAAAGTGTGGTTTTAATCTCGGCAATCAGGTTTTTCTTGCCTTCTTCTGTCGCCAGTACGGCAGCATCCTGACGCGAAAACAGTAACAGCAAACGGCTACGGACTTCCGGCAAATACTCACTCAGCCGCGAGCGGGTAGCTTCATCTTTCAGTCGCAGGGTTATGCCGATATAAAGCACGCGATCCGCATCGCCCAAATTGACCGTAAAGGTATCCAGCGCATAGAAGACCGGGGAGGGCACGACGCGTTGCTGCGCTTTGTCGTCAGCGGCAACCTGATGCGAATGCCAGTAGCTGTAACCTGCGCTGGCACAGGCCGCGAGGGTAATGAATACCAGAATCGGGATCCAAAGCGATCGCTTGCTTTTCTTGCTTATCGCGTAATCAGTCATGTGTTGCGGTCTTCCTGTGTCGCTACTGCTTATCGGCTAATTATCCTGCGTCTTGAGCGCAACAAAGCGGGGAAAAGACGCGGATTACGGTGCTACCTCTGACGTTAGGCGAAAATATCAACGCCGCTGTTACCTGTTACACGCCCTTGTAAAGAGACGGGAACCAGAAGCGTATCGTCATCTTCCCCCGCCAGAGGT
This sequence comes from Escherichia sp. WS1118, assembly GCF_046487695.1. Lineage (NCBI taxonomy): Bacteria > Pseudomonadati > Pseudomonadota > Gammaproteobacteria > Enterobacterales > Enterobacteriaceae > Escherichia > Escherichia sp. WS1118. Next base: position 213,464 of record NZ_JBJQIZ010000008.1, read on the forward strand.
TCATGGTTTGCTGTGCGTTGGCTTTGCTGTTGCTGGGAAGCGGCCTGCTGCTGACCACTAAAGCTTTCGCCACTAATGTTGCTTTGCCCTAACTGAATGCCACTTTCGGCCAGCTGCGTACGCAGTACCGGCAGCGCTGCTTCCAGGGCGGCGCGTACGTGCTGATGCGGTGAAATCATCTGGATCTGCGCCTGGTTATCATCCACTTTGAGGGAAATTTGCACTTCACCTAAATCCTGTGGGTGCAGACGCAACTCTGCACTTTGTTGCCCCTGGCGGGTGAACAGCGAAATATGCTGGCTTAATGATTGTTGCCATTCGTGAGAACCCAGCGGTGCACTCAAAACAGGCGCGGCGACGGTGGGCAGTGGCTGTGTCTGGTGTGGAGTGATTAGCGGGCTGGCGTCAGCGGTCACCGGCGAAGGCGTGCTGATGACTTCCGCTTTACTCTGGGCTTCTGCTACCAGCGGTGTTAATGGCTGAGCTGGTGTGCCGGGGGCGTCATCAGGCTGTGCTGTAGTGAGTTGCGCAGAAGTCAGTTTTGTGAAGAGCGTTGGTTTCTCTGCCGGTAACACGGTTGACGGTGCATCAGTCACTTTGGGCGTATTGTCAAAACCCGGCAACATCGCAAAAAGGGCGCTCAGACTTGCGGTGACGTCTTCATTAAGGTCATCCGCTTTTTCGTCTTTTGTCGTATTTTTGTCAGCCACCGCAGCCAACGTCATCGTCTGAGCGGTGGTTAACGGTGTTGATGTGGATTGTTCGTCGTTGATGACAGGAAGTGTTTCATCCACAGGAATCAGTAAATCCGCTTGTTGCGCATCGGAAACAATATCGCTGACCAGCGGTTCGCCTTTTGTCGTGGGCTTATCTGTTGCCACCAGCAACTGGGGGGCCGCTTTGTCGGTTGTTGTCTCGCCTGCTAATGCTTCGCTCAACAACGCGAGAAAATCTTGTGCAGCATCGCTGGCTTTGCCGCCAGGCAATGTGGTGGTGTCAACGTCGGCGGTAATCAAGGGCGCTAAGCGAATCATTCAGGTTTCCTCATGGCGGCGCGCTGGGCGAACTCATCCATCCTTTTCTGATCGAGGCGGTTTTCTGCAAGCAGTGCCGCCGTGGATTGCCGTTCCTGCAGTGTCTGCCAGGCCTGCAAACGTTGTTTCTTTTCTCGCCAGCTGTTCAGGGCAATGTCAACTTTCTGCGTCCACTGATTAAGTTGCTGGCGATGCTGAGTAATGGCTTTTTCCAGCGTCTGGATAAACTGCTGATAGTTGATCCAGCGGTTGCTGGTCATCCCGGCACTCATATCGCTATTGAGGTTATTGCGATATTCATTCTGATAATCGATCAGCATTTTGAGCTGTTCTTCCGCCTGCTGACATCCGCGACGCATTTCACCCAGCAGGCGAGCGGCATCCTCTACCTCTTTTTCTGCCAGATCTTTCAGGGTCGCCAGCGCACCATGTTCCGCCATCTGCCGTTATCTCCTGGGTTATGACACTGTCGGGAAAATACGTTCCAGCCCCTGGAGAGACGCTTCCCAGTCCGCGCGTTCAAAAATGCCTTGTTGCAAATAGCCCTCCAGCTGCGGCCACAGGGCGATAGCTTTATCGAGCATCGGATCGCTGCCTTTGGCATACGCACCGACGCTAACCAGATCGCGGTTACGCTGAAAACTCGACAACAGCTGTTTGAAGGTGCGCACTCGCGCATAATGTTGCTCGCTGATCAACGCCGTCATTGCGCGGCTGATCGACGCTTCGATATCGATAGCCGGATAGTGCCCGGCTTCCGCCAGTCGGCGAGACAGCACAATGTGACCGTCGAGGATTGCTCGCGCGGAGTCGGCAATGGGGTCCTGCTGGTCATCGCCCTCGGTGAGCACGGTATAAAACGCGGTAATCGAGCCGCCGCCGCTAATGCCATTTCCGGCACGCTCGACCAGTGCCGGTAATTTGGCAAACACCGACGGTGGATAACCTTTAGTGGCGGGTGGTTCGCCAATCGCCAGCGCAATTTCACGCTGGGCCATCGCGTAGCGGGTGAGGGAGTCCATAATCAGCAACACATGCTGACCACGATCGCGAAAATCTTCGGCAATGCGCGTGGCATAGGCGGCACCCTGCATTCGCAGGAGCGGAGAAACATCCGCCGGAGCGGCAATCACCACGGAGCGTGCACGTCCTTCGGCACCGAGGATATTCTCAATAAAATCTTTTACTTCGCGCCCTCGTTCACCAATCAAACCCACGACAATGACATCGGCGCGGGTGTAACGGGCCATCATCCCCAACAGCACACTTTTACCAACGCCGGACCCGGCAAACAGCCCCATACGCTGCCCGCGTCCGACGGTAAGCAGGGCATTGATTGGGCGCACGCCGGTGTCCAGCACATGTTCAATCGGTGTACGTTGCAACGGGTTAAATGGCGGGGTAATCAGCGCACCGGTTTCCGTCGTATCGGGGGAGGGGAGGCCATCGAGCGGTTTACCGCTGCCGTCCAGAACGCGACCTAATAACGCCGGACCGAGCGGCAACTGCTTGCCGCTTTGCAGTCCTTCAGCCGAAATGTTTTTGGCATAAACACGCGCGCCGGGCAGGACACCTTCCACTTGCTCCAGCGGCATTAAAAACAGCCGTTGACCGTTAAAGCCAACGACTTCGCTTTCTACTTCGTGAGTTTCGCTGCCGTTCTGGCGCTCAATCACACAGGTTGCGCCGAGCGGCAATTGTAATCCGGTGGCTTCCAGCACCAGCCCGGTAGCGCGGGTTAATCGCCCGTAGCGACGTACCGCAGGCAACTGCGCCATTTTAGCTTCGAAGTTATCCAGCGTGGTTAGCCAGCGAGTCAGGCGCGTGGTCATTACACCACTCCTGGTGCTGCCAGACGGCAGAGTTCTTGCCAGCGGGTGGCGACACTGGCGTCGAGATCGCCTTCATCGGCGGAGACTTTACAGCCGCCAGGATGGAGGGTGGGATCGCCCCGCAAGCGCCAGCCATGCAAACTTAAAGTTGCGCCGAGCATATCATCAACACGTTGCAGATCATCGGGGTGCACGCGCAGCTGCGGTTTACCGCTGAACAACGGTTCTTGCTGCAACAACTGTTGGATCTGTTTGATCAGTGCCGAGTTATCCACCGTTGGCGTCTGACCGATCACCTGACGTGCCGCCTCCAGCGCCATCTGCATCAGGCGCGAAGCAATCACACTATCAAGCGCATCAAGGGTAGTTTGAAATTCGCTGACCAGTTGCTGCATCCGGGCATGAATTGGCGCTTGTTGAGACTTCGCCTCTGCCAGACCTTGTTCCAGCCCCTGGGCCAGGCCTTCCTGATAGCCCTGCTCATGACCTTGCTGGAGACCTTCGGCAATCCCCGCCTGATAACCCTGCTCGTGGGCCTGCATTTTCAGTTGCGCCAGTTGCTGCTCAAGGCTGGGTTCGGCCTCTTCAATAATGGTTTCTTCCGACTCGACCATTGGCACAAACTCTGCCGGTGGTGGCGCGAGATCGTCCGGCGTCCAGGTTTTCCACGGCAGATTATCAGACATAGGTATCCTCGCCGCTGCCAATCACCATCTCGCCAGTTTCGGCAAGACGGCGCACAATCAGCAGAATCGCTTTCTGTTCGTTTTCCACCTGCGACAGACGCACCGGACCACGGTTGGCGAGATCGTCGCGCAGAATATCGGCGGCACGCTGCGACATATTGCGCAGGAATTTCTCGCGCAGTGGCTGCTCGGCCCCTTTCAGCGCGATCAGCAGCGATTCGGAATCCACTTCCTGCAACAGACGCTGAATGCTGCGATCATCGACATCCACCAGATTCTCGAACAGGAACATCTCATCGATGATTTTCTGCGCCAGCTCGCCGTCGAATTCACGCACGGCGGTAATAACGGCTTCTTCCTGCTGAGTTTTCATCAGGTTGATAATTTCGGCTGCCGTTCTCACGCCGCCCATTTTACTGCGCTTGAGATTCTGACCGTCGAGCAAGCCATTCAGTACTTCGGTCAGCTCCGCCAGCGCGGCAGGCTGCACGCCGCCAAAGGTGGCGATACGCAACATCACGTCGTGGCGCAGACGTTCATCGAACAACGCCAGAATATCGGCGGCCTGGGCGCGCTTCAGATGCACCAGAATGGTGGCGATAATTTGCGGATGCTCATCGCGAATCAGATCGGCGGCGCTCTGCGGCTCCATAAAGTTGAGCGTTTCAATACCGCTGGCGGTATCGCGAGTTTCGAGAATATCTTCCAGCAGGCTGGCGGCACGTTCTTCACCCAGAGCTTTGACCAATACCGAACGCAGATAATCGTTGGCGTTGATATTCAGTGCGGCAAACTGTTCAGCTTCTTGCTCAAACTCCGCCAGCACATCGGTTAGCTGCTTGTTGGAGATCTGCGTGACGTTCGCCATTGCAGCGCTCAGGGTTTGCACTTCGCGCTGGGAGAGGTGCTTGAACACCTCTGCCGCCCGGTCTTCGCCAATGGTCATCAGCAGGATGACGCTTTTATCGGTGCCTGTCAGGTTACTCATGATCGTTATTTATCCACTGGCGAATGACCAGCGCCACCACGCGCGGATCGTTATCAGACATTTCACGGATACGCTGGCTCATGACTTCTGCCCCCAGACGTTGGTTAGCGCGCCGTTGTTGGAGTTGTTCGTCTTTGCTCAGGCGGACTTCCACCGCATCTTCCACTTCCTCGCGGGCCTGCGCCTGTTGCTGTACAGCTTTCATCGCCTCAGCGCGACGTGTTAGCTGCGGGCGTACCGCTTTACGCCACAGCAGCCACGCCACCAGCAGTACCAGCAACCAGCGACCGGCAGCAAGTAACTGATCGATAAACACTTGCTGTTGCCAGAACGGCAGTGCTCCGCCGCTTTCGTCACTGCTATTGAACGGCGAGTTAACAACATTGAGCGAGTCACCGCGTTTTTCAGAAAAGCCCATCGCCTCGCGGGTCAGATCTTCAATTTGTTTCATCTGTTCGTTGCTGAGAGGCAATGGTTTACCGTCTGGCAAGGTTTTGTAATTCACCACTACCGCGACTGACAGACGTTGCACATCGCCCACGTTCATTTTGGTATGACGAATGGTGCGATCGACTTCGTAGTTACTGGTTTCATTCCGCTGTGTGCTACGCGGCCCACTATTGCTGGTGGTGCTCGCCTGCTGCTGGCGGTTATTTTGATTTGCCGGAGGCGTGCTGATTGGCGCGTTATTCGCAGGTGCCGGTTGATTCGACAACGCCCCCGGTACGCCGCCCGGATAACCGGAACCGCTTTGCTCGCTCTCATTAAGCTGGCGTGAACGAAGCGCCGCCTGAGATTCATCACCGTTAGGGCGATACTGTTCTTCCGTTTGTTCTTTACTGGCGAAGTCCAGTTGCGCCGTGACCTGGGCGTGAATATTACCGTTACCAACAATAGGCGACAGGATCGCTTCAATACGCCGCTGAATACGGCCTTCGACATCGCTGGCATATTTCAACTGAGCATCATTAAGATCGCGCCCGCTGGTATTGGACTGGGTTAACAGATGTCCGCCCTGATCCACCAGCGTGACGTTCCCCGGCGGCAGACCAGCCACCGCGCTGGAAACCAGATGCACAATGGCGCTAATTTGCCCTTCATCGAGTGCGCGGCCGGGTAACAGATTTACCGTCACCGATGCAGAAGGGGATTTTTGTTCACGGACGAATAAAGACGGTTTCGGCATTGCCAGATGTACGCGCGCCCCTTTTACCGGGCCGATAGTTTCGATGGTACGAGAAAGCTCGCCTTCCAGCGCCCGCTGATAATTCACCTGTTCGCTGAACTGGCTGATACCAAACTTTTCCTGATCGAGCAGTTCGAAACCGACCGCGCCGCCTTTGGGCAAACCTTGTTGCGCCAGGCGCAGGCGCAGTTCGTGAACTTTATCTGCCGGAACTTCAATAGCGCCGCTGGCTTCGCTGAAGCGGTAAGGAATATTCATTTGCGTCAGTTGACTGACAATTGCGCCACCATCCTGATCGGAAAGATTGCTGAATAATGTACGGTAGTCGGGGGTTTTCGCCCACAGGATCAGTGCGACCATGACCGCCACTGCCGCGGAACCGGCAACAATCAATGGAATTTTCGGATTCGCACGCAGGCGATTAAGCCACTCAAGAGATTTTGTCTGGGCTGCAGTCGCATTCATCGCGCACCTCGTGGCTGATTATGGACGGCGTTATTGGCAAAGTGGAACAAGACTCACTCCCGGGTCAGCAAACTCGAAAAATTGACGCTCCCATTATTTGTGCTTTCGTTTTTTTCTATCCGCCAATAAACCCGTTTTTTTGTTGCTATTTAGCGCCTTTGTCTTATTGACTTACTGGTAGGCTTTGCTATCAGAAATTATTCGGGAGACGAAAATGTCAGCGATACAGGGGATTGAAGGGGTTATCAGCCAGTTACAGGCTACGGCGATGAGTGCGCGTGCGCAGGAATCACTGCCGCAACCGACCATTAGTTTTGCCGGGCAGCTGCACGCCGCGCTCGATCGCATAAGCGATACACAAACAGCCGCCCGTACCCAGGCAGAAAAATTCACCCTCGGTGAACCCGGCGTGGCGTTAAACGATGTGATGACCGATATGCAAAAAGCCTCAGTTTCAATGCAAATGGGGATTCAGGTGCGTAATAAACTGGTGGCGGCGTATCAGGAAGTGATGTCCATGCAGGTGTAGGTTGTGTAACCTGTTGACTATGCTTGTTTAATTATATCCGATCCCACAGCGTGGGGCATGGATGGGGCAAACTCACTCAATTTCTGGTTTAAAATGGATACCTGATCCTGGTTGTTTTCTGCCATCCACGATCCGTAAACGCGATAACATGTTTTGTCTTCGCTTTGCTCCCAGGAAGAGTGAACTCATTCGTTAGCCTGGGGTTCCTTCTGATCATTATTGTTCCTGCCTTTATCTCTTGCCACGCCAGAGCCCCCTGGATACACATACACCAGGATGAAAACGGTGAGTTGTGTTCAAACTGTAGTACAATTCTCTCCAGTATGAACAGGAAAGAATATGCTATGAACCCTTATATTTATCTTGGTGGCGCAATACTTGCAGAGGTCATTGGTACAACCTTAATGAAGTTTTCAGAGGGGTTTACACGGTTATGGCCCTCTGTTGGCACAATTATTTGCTATTGTGCATCATTCTGGTTATTAGCTCAGACGCTGGCTTATATACCTACAGGGATTGCTTATGCTATCTGGTCAGGAGTCGGTATCGTTCTGATTAGTTTGCTTTCCTGGGGATTTTTTGGTCAACGACTGGACCTGCCAGCTATCATAGGCATGATGTTGATTTGTGCCGGTGTGTTAGTCATTAACTTGTTGTCACGAAGTGCACCGCATTAAAAAATAATTATCCTTGAGATAACAGGAATCTGATTTGTGCATATTATGGCTAATGTTCGGGGCACCTTTATAATTATGATTGCATTTGCGCGATCATTGCGCCTTTATGCATAATGAGATCAAGGCACATCAAATAAAATAACGATAGGTCACAACAATGAGGTTTTTATGAAAAAACTTATCGTTTCAAGTGTATTGGCATTCATAACATTTTCTGCGCAGGCCGCAGCATTTCAGGTCACTAGTAATGAAATAAAAACAGGAGAGCAACTTACAACGTCTCATGTATTTTCTGGATTTGGGTGTGAAGGTGGTAATACATCGCCCTCATTAACCTGGTCTGGTGCTCCTGAAGGCACCAAAAGCTTTGCCGTAACTGTGTATGATCCAGATGCTCCTACAGGCAGTGGATGGTGGCACTGGACTGTTGCTAATATTCCAGCAACTGTAACATATTTGCCCGCTGATGCAGGAAGACGTGATGGTACAAAACTTCCGACTGGTGCTGTTCAAGGCCGAAATGATTTTGGTTATGCAGGATTTGGTGGAGCATGTCCTCCCAAAGGAGATAAACCCCATCATTACCAGTTTAAAGTATGGGCTCTAAAAACTGATAAGATTCCTGTGGATTCTAATTCCAGCGGAGCGTTAGTTGGTTATATGCTTAATGCCAATAAAATTGCAACCGCTGAGATAACACCAGTTTATGAGATAAAGTAGGGTAAGAGTATGCTGGCAAAAGATAAGACTAACCTAAAGATTGAAGAAATACGGATGCATAAACATCATGAGATTCACAGGGTTAAGCCTCTTATGCCAGCTTTATGTCGTATCCGTCAGGGAAAAAAAGTTATCAATTGGGAGACGCATAGTCTAACTGTTGATAATAATCAGATAATATTATTTCCCTGTGGATATGAATTCTATATTGCGAATTATCCAGAAGCAGGTCTTTATCTTGCAGAAATGCTTTATTATCCCATTGATCTAATTGAAAAGTTTCAAAAATTTTATGCGATAACTGATCAAATTCGTAACACGACAGGTTTCTGCTTACCTCAGAACCCCGAGTTAATATATTGTTGGGAGCAACTAAAAACATCTATTTCCCGAGGCTTCTCAACGCAAATTCAGGAACACTTAGCAATGGGCGTTCTACTTTCATTAGGAGCACATCATGTTAATTGTTTACTTTTATCAGATAGTAAACAATCATTAATAAGTCGTTGTTATAACCTAATGCTATCCGAACCTGGAACAAAATGGACAGCAAACAAGGTAGCGAGATATCTCTACATTTCTGTTTCCACATTGCATCGCCGTCTGGCAAGCGAGGGAGTAAGTTTTCAAAGTATATTGGACGACGTGAGGTTAAATAATGCGTTGTCTGCTATACAAACGACAGTAAAACCCATCAGCGAGATTGCCAGGGAAAATGGTTACAAGTGTCCTTCTCGTTTTACTGAAAGGTTCCATAATCGTTTTAAGATAACACCAAGAGAGCTAAGAAAAGCGTCCAGAGAGTAAAAGTATTTTATGAAGGAGCAACAGCATCGATTTTTATTTTGGAAAATAAATACGGCATACTCAACCTATTGGAGCCTGAACAATCCGGTGACTTCTGCGCTAATCGGGGACGTTTATAAGCACATATAATTGATACTATCTTCCTCCATCACAATTTCAGAAATGCACGTGTGATTTTTTTGCATCCGGCGTTTGGACTATGTGGAGCTCAAGAGTGGGAAAGTTACAAGAGGTTGAGGGGATAATTAAAGGGATACTTATGACATTAGATATCAGGTTAGGTACGGATATCGTTGTTATTAAATCTAGTTGATACGTTAATTGTTCACTGGGTATTATTAAAAATGGGGCGTTGAAACGCCCCAGAAAATAAAGGGTAATATATAACAGAAGGTTTATATAGTCAGAAGCAAGATAGTGCTTCTAAGGAAAGTGGCTTGAGGGGGCCACTTATATGTTGGGGAGGCAAAGCCTCCCACAACATATCTTTGAGTAATCAGATTAGAACTGGTAAACCAATCCTACAGCAACGATATCATCGGTAGCAACGCCAGATGCTTTCGTGAAATCGCTCTTATCAATCAGGTTGATTTTGTAATCAACAAAAGTGGACATATTTTTGTTGAAGTAATAGGTTGCACCTACATCAATATATTCAACCAGGTCCTGATCACCCCACGCACCCAAGTCTTTTCCTTTAGATTGCAGGTAAGCAACGGACGGACGCAGACCGAAGTCGAACTGATATTGTGCAACTACTTCGAAGTTTTGTGCTTTGTTGGCAATATGGTTATTACCAAAAACAGTCATGTTCTGGGTTTCAGAATAGGTGGTAGCCAGATAGATGTTGTTCGCATCATATTTCAGACCAGCTGCCCATACTTCAGCATTTTGACCAGATGCATTCAGGCTGTTGTTACCGTAGATAACCTGATCATTAGTGCGGTCAGATTTAGCATAGGTTGCACCTACACCGAATCCTTCATACTCATAAGTAGTGGAGAAACCGAAACCATCACCGTTAGCTTCAGTTACGTCAGTGCGGTCATTTTTACCCTGATACTGAGCAGCAAAGTTCAGACCATCAACCAGACCAAAGAAGTCGTTGTTACGATAGGTTGCAACACCTGTGGTGCGACCAGTCATGAACACATCTGTTTGGGTCCAGGTATCGCCACCGAATTCTGGCAGAACGTCGGTCCATGCACCGATATCGTATGCTACACCGTAGTTACGGCCATAATCGATGGAGCCGTAGTCACCGAATTTCAGGCCAGCGAAGGCAAGACGGGTTTTATCTTTGGAAGAACCTTGAGATTCAGCACGGTTGCCTTTGAATTCATATTCCCACTGACCGAAACCAGTCAGTTGATCGTTGATTTGAGTTTCGCCTTTGAAGCCCAGACGAACATAAGTTGTGTCGCCATCATCTGCATCGTTAGAAGAGAAGTAGTGCTTAGCATTAACTTTTCCGTACAGATCCAGCTTGTTACTGTCTTTATTGTAAATCTCTGCTGCCTGAGCAGACATCGCCATCAGTACTGATGCAGCTACAGCAGAAATTGCCACTGTTAATTTTTTCATCGTGAGCCCTTTTATTTGAACTATTATTTAAAAATGATGTCACTGCACTACAAATATTCATCTAATCAATGAGATTATTTCAAGATGTAAGTTTTAGTTTCTCATTTAAATTGTGAAGTAGATCCCTATTTTTATCTGAACTGTTTCTATTGCACACAATGCATGACTATTTTGTGAACGAATATAAATTTGGTAGTCAAATTATATTAAAGGTTGTTATTTATGATTGGCTCATAATTTATTTTTTTAATTTAAACGGCCTAAAAATAACCATGGAAATTATTTGCATGATGTTTGTTTAGATTTATTAATGTAATTGAGGTGGTTTTATTTAATACGCAATATAGCGCCGCTTGATATTAGTTCTATTTTTTTTGCGTAAGATAGATGAGACAAACTGAGACGCATAATGGTTTGCAAGGCTTTAAATACTTTGATGTTGAGGATGTGATGGGGCATGTACGGGCATAGTACAATGATGTCCATCCAGGTGTAGATAATCTCCAGGCTTATCAAACAGGTTGAATTAACTCCGCGCCCTGGTTTTTAACATTACCCACCGCGCACGATACCGGGTGCCAGGTGAACTGGTTTGCTGGAACACAGCCACTGGCCGCGATTTCTGAGGCTTCTTTATCGCCAACCTCTTGCCGCATCCATTCCCGTGCAGTTTCTGGCGACAGTACCAGCGGGCGGCGGTCATGAATATCTACCAGGCCCTGGTCTGCTGCTGCAGTGACAATTAAAACTCCTTCGGCTTCGTCACCGCGCTCAAACGGTGTGCTACCTATCGCGGCTATAAAAACAGGTTGTCCATCAGCGCGATAGATAAAATAAGGCTGTTTTTTGTCGCCTTCTTTTTTCCACTCAAACCAGCCATCGGCAAAGCATATTACCCGACCATGTTGCCAGAGCGGTTTAAACATGCGACTGGTTGCGGCAGTTTCTACGCGGGCGTTAATCAGCGGCGGTTTATCCCACCATCCGGGAGCATATCCCCAGAAAACCGGATCCAGATGAAGGTGTTCATCACGTTCACTGAGCAGAAGGACTTTGGTTCCCGGCGCGACGTTGTATCTGCCAATAGGTTCGGGATCGTAGGGAATATCGCGTTCAATATCTTCCGCGAGAAACGCGAGGTAATCTTCACGCGTTTGGGATTGGGCAAAGCGTCCACACATAGAAACCTCCTGAGAGCACACTGAAAAGAATAGGAGAGGGGGCGGGTAAAATCTATGTGATAGAGAGGTAACGATGTTCCCGCTGTGGGCCACAGCGGGAATGAGGGATTACTTCTGAATTAAATAACGAATGGTCGGCCCGTCTTGCTGAATATCCAGCACCGTATAGCCGTGATTACGCGCATCCAGTGGAATATTATTGATCGACTGCGGACAGTCGCTCACCACTTCCAGGATCTCCCCTTTTTTTAACTGCGGCATCGCCTCAAGGGTTGCGACAGCCGGATAAGGGCAGGGTTCACCCACCATATCAAGACGGTAATCAGGAACGATATTTTTCATGCGATCTCCTTAGCAATCTGCGGTGCCGCACGGCGGAAGAAGCGTTTTTCCCAGCCGATAATCAACATTAGAGCTGCAAACAACAGCAAATATGTCACCAGCAGGCCACCCATCGGACCAAAGGTTTTCAGCAGGTTGATTTTGTCCCAGTCGGTGGCCAGCGCCGGAGCGAAATCATCCCAGTAATACGCCAGAATCGTTGAGCCGATCACGTTGCCCAGACCGACCCACCAGTAGTGCACCTGGCCTTCTACCGCGCGGTACATCCAGCCGGTTTCGCAGCCGCCTGCCAGCACGATGCCAAAACCAAACAGTAAACCACCAATTACCGCGTTTGGTCCCGCCCACATGATTTTGGGTTCAACGCCTAACTGTACGTAACTGAAGATCCCGATGGCACTTACCGCCATACCGATAATGATTGCTTTCGCCATATGGGTACGTCCGGTGATCCACATATCGCGGAACGCCGAAGTAAAGCAGATTTGCGCACGTTCAATCAGTAAACCAAAGCCGACGCCAAACAGCATTGCCAGCCCCAGTTTGGGTTGGTTCATCGCCGTGAGCAGCGCCCAGCCCAGCATGCCGAAAAAGACCAGCATCCCGAGACGAAAACGACGCCGCGCCTGATCCGGTTTTTGCGTCAGCGGTGAGGCGGCAGAAACTTTCTGCATTTTCACGGGAATACGGAAGATGGGCAGCAGGGTAAAGCGCGCGCCAAACCATGAACCAATGGCAGTGGCGATGGCAAAGAACCAGGCGTGCAGCGAGAACTGTGGAATTCCGGTAAAGAACGCCGCCAGGTTACAGCCCATTGCCAGACGTGCGCCAAAACCGGCGATAATACCGCCAATGATGGCCTGCATAATGCGGATACGGCTGCGCGGCATGCGCAGTTTGACATTGTTGGCCCACAGCGCTGCGGCAAAACAGCCGCCAAACATACCGAGGATCATCATTCCGTCGATGCGGGTTAATGGCGATCCTTCCAGATGGATAATTTTAAAATAACCCCACTCTTCAGCATGGACGCCGAACAACTGCAGGAGCTGACCGCCCCAACGGGTAAATTCACCCGTGACTGCCCAAAATGTGCCAGTGATGCCAAAATAGTAAGTGGAGAGAATACCCGCCGCGATGACCGCAGGGATGGGTGCCCAGAATTTAATCAACCAGGCGTGTTTGAATTGCTGCCATGACATGAATGTAGCCTCTGAACTCAGAAGGTTTGAAACAAGAGTCGCGAATCATACACCATGCAAATTTATTTTCGGGGTAATAATTCACAAAAATAATGGTTAGATCAAATTTCTCTCTGAGCCTGGAAAGGCTGGCGACATCAGGGCTTTAATGCCACAATCCTCTTTTCTTCTCATGCAGGACGAATGATGAAAAAACTCGCAATTGCAGGTGCGCTCATGTTGCTGGCGGGCTGTGCCGAAGTCGAAAACTATAACAATGTCGTGAAAACCCCCGCGCCGGACTGGCTGACGGGTTACTGGCAGACCAAAGGGCCGCAACGTGCGCTGGTCAGTCCGGAAGCGATAGGCAGCCTCATTGTCACTAAAGAGGGCGATACCCTGGATTGCCGTCAGTGGCAGCGGGTGATTGCCGTGCCGGGTAAGTTGACATTGATGTCTGATGATCTCACTAACGTTACCGTAAAACGTGAGCTGTACGAGGTTGAGCGTGACGGTAACACCATTGAGTACGATGGTATGACGATGGAGCGTGTGGATCGCCCGACGGCAGAGTGTGCCGCCGCGCTGGATAAAGCGCCGTTACCGACGCCACTGCCGTAATGAAATCTCCCCGGCTTGCCGCCGGGGATGGATTTAAATCACCTCTTCGATAACCCACACGCTAACGCTGCCGCCGTTGCAAAAGAAGGTCGCTTCGCCGTTTTCGTCTGTCACTACGCTCTCTTGCCGGTTCCCCAGAAAATCACGCCAGGTTTTATTGCCGTAATTCTCTCCCAGATGAATGGTTTTTTCGCCATCATCTCCGTTCGACATGACCACCACGCAGCCGGGATATTCGTCGGTGCCACTGCGGCTAAAGGCAATGCAGTTCGGATGGTCGAAAAATAACGTCTGTACACCGTGGGCGAAACGCTGACGGGCGAGAATTAACTCATCAAGCTGTTCGATTATTGGCATATCTATCGGATAGGTTTGCCCGTCACCACCGACATCTTCGTAATGTGCACCGTAGAGGTCCGGATAGAACACCGAAGGAACGCCATTTTCCCGCAACAAAATTAAGGCATACGCCAGCGGTTTAAACCACGGTTCGACCGGTGCTTCGAGGGCTTGCAACGGTTGGGTGTCGTGGTTGGCAACGAGGGTTACGGCGTGAAAAGGATCGGCTTCCACCAGCGTCCCAGTGAAGATCTGCGTCATGTCGTAGTCGCGACCCATGCGCGATGCTTCATGGAATTTCATCTGCAGCGGCGCATCAAACAGCATGGTTTTGCCTTCCACCTGATCAATATACGTTTGCAGTTTATCGACTTCATGCGACCAGTATTCAGCCACAATAAACAGCGGCTTTGGCGCAACTTCCTGTACGTGTTCGATCCACTCTTTATAAAACCATGCCGGAATATGTTTGACCGCATCAAGACGAAAGCCGTCGCATTGCGTTTGTTCCATCACCCAGCGCGCCCAGTATTTAATCTCTTCCGTCACGGCATGATTGCGAAAATCGATATTCTCACCCATCAGATAATCGAAATTACCGAGTTCATCATCAACCTGATCGTTCCAGCCTTCTCCGGTATAGTCGTTAACAATTTTAAAAATGCCATCTTCATCAGGGTGTTCGATATGGTCGATACCGCTAAAACATTTGAAATCCCAGATAAACTGCGAGTATTGCCCGGCACGAGCGGGGAAGGTGTAACGCGTCCAGCCTTCACACTCAATGATTTCTTCGTCAATTTGCGTACGGTCATCAGCATTTACACGCTGCACGCGAATAGCTTCTTTTTCATCCGCGCCCATTTTGTGGTTGACTACCACGTCCAGCAGCACCGCAATGTCATTACGTTTCAGGGCGTCAATGGCGGCCAGCAGTTGTGCTTTATCACCATATTTAGTAGGGATGCTGCCTTTCTGATCAAACTCACCTAAATCAAATAAATCATAGGAGTCGTAGCCGACCGAATACCCGCCCGATGCGCCTTTATAGGCGGGCGGCAACCAGACCATATTGATACCAATATCATTAAAACCGTCTGCGCGCTCGGCCAGTTCAGGCCAGAGCTTACCGCCTTCCGGGTAATACCAGTGAAAACATTGTAACAGCGTGGGATTACGCATTCTTCGACTCCATTCAAGGGGAATATTAGAAGCGTAGCCGTAATCGGATTATTCGCGAGCCATCGGCTCATTAAGATTCAAAAGAGGTTATCCTGCGGAGCTAGCACAAAGCCGCCCTGATCGCCATAGGCACTTAACACCGATTTTTGCACCGATGACTGACCGACCAGTTTCGCCAGTTCATCCATCCGAATCTGTAATAACTGCTTTACCTTGCTTTCGTTGTCGAGAATCAGGTGCAGCATCGGGCGGAGCTGCTCCTGCATCGTAGTGGACGGGGCAACCTCTTCAGTCAGGTGTGCGATCTCCTGCACCGCATTCACATACGCCATTTCGCTGGCGATGAGTTCGTCCCATTGTTCTTCCGTTGCCAGGCGTAACATGAGCTGGCTTTTTTCGACGAGTTGTTGCCAGGCGAAATACAAATGCGGTGCATTGTTCATCAGACTGGGTCCTGAATCAAAGAAGGGGAGAGTAAAGACTCTTTCCAGGCATCGGCAATATTACGCATTAATGCTTCCACCTCTTCGACTGCGGAGACATCGTTGCGTAAATTGGCTTGCAGCAAACGCCTGACCATATAGCTATAAAGAGCAATTAAGTTTTGGGTTAATTCGTCTTTGCTCTCTTCATCAAGACTCACCCGCAGTCCGTTCTCAATGATGTTGATCGCTTTTGACAAAGAGACACCTTTGCCTGGCTGATTGTTGTCCTGCATAAACAGGCGCGCTCTAACCAGTGCGCTCAGCACTCCATCAAATAGCATGGTGACCAACTGCTGTTGGCTGGCGCTCATTACGGCGCTTTCGACGCCAATTTGTGCATAGGCCTGGGTGCCTTTTGCCGCGTACATAGTCTCTCCTGAAGATTATTTCGAGTTGCTATTTGAGGTGTCGAACTGCTGTGTCAGATAGCTACTAGTGGAGTTCAGCGAGTTCATTAACACATCTAATTGGGTGAACTGGGCTTTATAGCGCGTCATTAAGGTATCGATACGTTCACTGGCTGCGTTGTACTGGTCGGTCAAATTATTCAGCGTTTTGCTGACGCCATCTTTTGCTGCCTGGATTATCCCGGTGGAAGAGAGCCAACTGGTCAGGTTGCTACTAATGCCGGTGGTTACCCCAGTACTTTTGCCGTCACCTATAAACATTTCACCGATACCAGCGGCATCATTTTTTAGCGCCGTTTGCAATTTGTCAGTCGCGATTTCCAGCTTGCCGGTACTGGCATCGCTGGTAATGCCAATCTGTGCTAGCGTTTTATAGTTTGAACTGCTGTGAGTATTGGCAAGCAAGGTTTTAAGCTGAGTCTGGATGGTACGCAGTGTGGAGTCACCGAGTAATGCGCCATTACTGGAGTCCTGACTTTCAGCTCCGGCATCGACAGCGGTGTATTTGGTTAAGCTGCTGAATGTATCCTGCAATGTGTTATAGGCATCCACCCACGCTTTAACCGCATTTTCAGCTTTGGATGTGTCTTTACTGATGGTCAGTGTCTGATTACCGGTGGTGACGTCATTCAGGTTGAGGGTGATATCTTCCAGTGAGTCGCTGATAGTGTTACTGCTGTTTTCAATCTCAACGTTATTGACTGTCAGTTTGGCGTTTTGCGCGGTGACGCTTTCAATCATGCCATTGCTGCTATCACCCGGCGTTCCGTTGTAACCCATAAAACTTTCCAGGGCGCTGTCGCCGCTGACGCTAAGTTTCATAGCGTTATCGCTGCCTGTATCGTTAGCGGTGATGGACAGACGATATTCGCCGTTTCCCACATTGATGATACTGGCGCTGACACCAGCTTTGGCGTTGTTAATGGCATCGCGAATGCCGGAAAGTGACGAGTTACCCGCGCTGATATCAATCGTGACCGGATCTTTACCGCCGCCTTGTTGGATGGTCAGTACGCTATCGCTGGTGGCGATGGCGGCTTTACTGTCTTTTTGACTATTTTTTGTTGTCAGCGTCTGTGCCTGCGCCAGTTGGCTAACGCTAATGGTGTATTTCCCAGCAATCGCGCTGCCCGTGGTGGTGGCGCTGAAAGCCGATGAACTGCTGGTGGTTGAGGTGGCGGTAAATAAATCGGCTTTATTCAGTGCTGTGTTGGCTGTCTGGAAACTCTCTAGTGCACTTTTCAGCGTCCCGTAGGCGCTCAGTTTCGCGGTGTAAGAGCTTTGCTGTTTTGATATCGGCGTCAGGGTAGATTTTTCTGCCGCCTCCAGACTGTCAAGGATGCTGCTTAAGTCCAGCCCCGACCCAACCCCAAGCGTTGAAATACTAGCCATATAGTTTCCTTAATCATGCGACGTGTATAGAACGAATACCGGGGTTATCGGCGTAAGCGGGGTAAAGTTTACGATTTATTTTTTGCCTTAATGGCACGAACAGCAACGAGGAAGGGGAGTATTTCGACCGCTAGAAAAAAATTCTAAAGGTTGTGAGTGACCAGACGATAACAGGGTTGACGGCGACGAAGCCGAAGGGTGGAAGCCCAATACTTAAACCGTAGACTTGAAAACAGGAAAATGAATTATGGCACAAGTCATTAATACCAACAGCCTCTCGCTGATCACTCAGAACAACATCAACAAAAACCAGTCTGCGCTGTCGACTTCTATCGAGCGCCTCTCTTCTGGTCTGCGTATTAACAGCGCTAAAGATGACGCCGCGGGCCAGGCGATTGCTAACCGCTTCACTTCTAACATCAAAGGTCTGACTCAGGCCGCACGTAACGCCAACGACGGTATCTCTCTGGCGCAGACCACTGAAGGCGCGCTGTCTGAAATCAACAACAACTTGCAGCGTGTGCGTGAGTTGACCGTTCAGGCGACGACCGGGACTAACTCTGATTCTGACCTGTCTTCTATTCAGGACGAAATCAAATCCCGTCTGGATGAAATTGATCGCGTTTCCGGTCAGACCCAGTTCAACGGCGTGAATGTGCTGGCGAAAGATGGTTCGATGAAGATTCAGGTTGGCGCGAATGATGGGCAGACTATTAGCATTGATTTGCAGAAGATTGACTCTTCTACATTAGGACTGAACGGTTTCTCCGTTTCGGGTCAGTCACTTAACGTTAGTGATTCCATTACTCAAATTACCGGTGCCGCCGGGACAAAACCTGTTGGTGTTGATTTCACTGCTGTTGCGAAAGATCTGACTACTGCGACAGGTAAAACAGTCGATGTTTCTAGCCTGACGTTACACAACACTCTGGATGCGAAAGGGGCTGCTACATCACAGTTCGTCGTTCAATCCGGCAATGATTTCTACTCCGCGTCGATTAATCATACAGACGGCAAAGTCACGTTGAATAAAGCCGATGTCGAATACACAGACACCGATAATGGACTAACGACTGCGGCTACTCAGAAAGATCAACTGATTAAAGTTGCCGCTGACTCTGACGGCTCGGCTGCGGGATATGTAACATTCCAAGGTAAAAACTACGCTACAACGGTTTCAACGGCACTTGATGATAATACTGCGGCAAAAGCAACAGATAATAAAGTTGTTGTTGAATTATCAACAGCAAAACCGACTGCACAGTTCTCAGGGGCTTCTTCTGCTGATCCACTGGCACTTTTAGACAAAGCTATTGCACAGGTTGATACTTTCCGCTCCTCCCTCGGTGCGGTGCAAAACCGTCTGGATTCCGCAGTAACCAACCTGAACAACACCACCACCAACCTGTCTGAAGCGCAGTCCCGTATTCAGGACGCCGACTATGCTACAGAAGTGTCCAACATGTCGAAAGCGCAGATTATCCAGCAGGCCGGTAACTCCGTGCTGGCAAAAGCCAACCAGGTACCGCAGCAGGTTCTGTCTCTGCTGCAGGGTTAATCGCCGTAACCTGATTAACTGAGACTGACGGCAACGCCAAATTGCCTGGTGCGCTGCGCTTATCAGGCCTACAAGGGGAATTGCAATTTATTGAATTTGCACATTTTTGTAGGCCGGATAAGGCGTTTGCGCCGCATCCGGCAACATGAATGGTAATTTGTCAGCAACGTGCTTCCCCGCCACCGGCGGGGTTTTTTCTGCCCGCAATTTACCGGTAACCCCCAAATAACCCCTCATTTCACCCACTAATCGCCCGATTAAAAACCCTGCAGAAACGGATAATCATGCCGATAACTCATATAACGCAGGGCTGTTTATCGTGAATTCACTCTATACCGCTGAAGGTGTAATGGATAAACACTCGCTGTGGCAGCGTTATGTCCCGCTGGTGCGTCACGAAGCATTGCGCCTGCAGGTTCGACTGCCCGCGAGCGTGGAACTTGACGATCTGCTACAGGCGGGCGGCATTGGGTTACTTAATGCCGTCGAACGCTATGACGCCCTACAAGGAACGGCATTTACAACTTACGCAGTGCAGCGTATACGTGGCGCTATGCTGGATGAACTTCGCAGCCGTGACTGGGTGCCGCGCAGCGTGCGACGCAACGCGCGTGAAGTGGCACAGGCAATAGGGCAACTGGAGCAGGAACTTGGCCGCAACGCCACGGAAACTGAGGTAGCGGAACGTTTAGGGATCGATATTGCCGATTATCGCCAAATGTTGCTCGACACCAATAACAGCCAGCTCTTCTCCTACGATGAGTGGCGTGAAGAGCACGGCGATAGCATCGAACTGGTTACTGATGATCATCAGCGAGAAAACCCGCTACAACAACTGCTGGACAGTAATCTGCGCCAGCGGGTGATGGAGGCCATCGAAACGTTGCCGGAGCGCGAAAAACTGGTATTAACCCTCTATTACCAGGAAGAGCTGAATCTCAAAGAGATTGGCGCGGTGCTGGAGGTCGGGGAATCGCGGGTCAGTCAGTTACACAGTCAGGCCATTAAACGGTTACGCACTAAACTGGGTAAGTTATAACGTCAGTAAATGCCGCACTTTAATTTTGACTACCAGGAGTTCTTAATGATGGTGCAGCACCTGAAAAGACGGCCATTAAGCCGCTATCTTAAAGACTTTAAACACAGCCAGACCCATTGCGCGCATTGCCGTAAATTACTCGATCGCATTACCCTCGTTCGCGACGGCAAAATAGTGAATAAAATCGAGATTTCCCGCCTGGACACGCTGCTTGATGAAAATGGCTGGCAAGTGGAACAACAATCATGGGCGGCATTGTGCCGATTTTGCGGTGATTTACATTGCAAAACGCAGAGTGATTTTTTCGATATTATCGGCTTTAAGCAATTTCTTTTTGAGCAAACTGAAATGAGCCCTGGTACGGTGCGTGAATATGTCGTTCGTCTGCGCCGTTTGGGGAATCATCTACACGAGCAAAATATTTCCCTCGATCAGCTGCAGGACGGTTTCCTTGATGAAATCCTCGCCCCGTGGCTGCCCTCCACCAGCACCAACAATTACCGCATCGCGTTACGGAAGTATCAACACTATCAGCGTCAAACGTGTACCGGACTTGTGCAGAAATCCTCCAGCCAACCTGCTTCTGATATATATTAAATAAGAATAAGATGTAGCGGAGTTGTTTTTGTGTTTACAAACAATGGCTCTACACTGCAAACAGACATAACAACATTCGGGGTAAATATGAAATTAGCACATCTGGGACGTCAGGCATTGATGGGTGTGATGGCCGTGGCGCTGGTTGCGGGTATGAGCGTTAAAAGTTTTGCAGATGAAGGTCTGCTTAATAAAGTCAAAGAGCGCGGCACGCTGCTGGTAGGGCTGGAAGGAACTTATCCGCCGTTCAGTTTTCAGGGGGATGACGGCAAATTAACCGGTTTTGAAGTGGAATTTGCCCAACAGCTGGCAAAACATCTTGGCGTTGAGGCGTCACTAAAACCGACTAAATGGGACGGTATGCTGGCGTCGCTGGACTCTAAACGCATTGATGTGGTGATTAATCAGGTCACCATTTCTGACGAGCGCAAGAAAAAATACGATTTCTCTACCCCGTACACCATTTCTGGTATTCAGGCGCTGGTGAAAAAAGGTAACGAAGGCACCATTAAAACGGCTGCTGATCTGAAAGGCAAAAAAGTGGGTGTCGGTCTGGGCACCAACTATGAAGAGTGGCTGCGTCAGAATGTTCAGGGTGTCGATGTGCGTACCTATGATGATGACCCGACCAAATATCAGGATCTGCGCGTAGGCCGTATCGATGCGATCCTCGTTGATCGTCTGGCGGCGCTGGATCTGGTGAAGAAAACCAACGATACGCTGGCAGTAACCGGTGAAGCATTCTCCCGTCAGGAGTCTGGCGTGGCGTTGCGTAAAGGAAATGAAGACCTGCTGAAAGCAGTGAATGATGCAATTGCGGAAATGCAAAAAGACGGCACTCTGCAAGCGCTTTCCGAAAAATGGTTTGGTGCTGATGTGACCAAATAATCAGCATAATGACAAAAAAGGGCGCTTTCACTAGCGCCTTTTTTATTTACGCGTTTTCAGCGTGCATAATAAGAAAATCACAACAACACACATCGGAGGCTGTTATGCCACTGCATAATTTAACCCGTTTTCCACGGCTGGAGTTTATCGGCGCGCCAACGCCGCTCGAATATCTGCCGCGCTTTTCTGATTATCTTGGACGGGAAATTTTCATCAAACGGGATGACGTCACTCCCATGGCAATGGGCGGCAATAAATTACGTAAGCTGGAATTTCTCGCGGCAGATGCTCTGCGTGAAGGTGCCGATACGCTGATTACTGCCGGGGCGATCCAGTCTAACCATGTGCGCCAGACTGCCGCAGTCGCTGCGAAACTCGGTCTGCATTGCGTGGCGCTGCTGGAAAATCCTATTGGTACAACCGCGGAAAACTATTTAACCAACGGCAATCGTTTGTTGCTGGATCTGTTCAATACCCAGATTGAAATGTGCGACGCACTGACCGATCCCAATACCCAACTGGAAGAGCTGGCGACGCGAGTCGAAGCACAAGGCTTTCGCCCGTATGTCATTCCGGTTGGCGGTTCTAATGCTTTGGGCGCGCTGGGTTATGTGGAGAGTGCGCTGGAAATCGCGCAACAGTGTGAAGGGGCGGTTAATATTTCGTCGGTGGTGGTCGCATCGGGCAGTGCCGGAACTCACGCCGGACTGGCTGTTGGGCTGGAACACCTGATGCCTGAAAGCGAACTGATTGGCGTGACTGTGTCGCGTTCTGTTGCCGATCAATTGCCGAAAGTGGTTAACCTCCAACAGGCGATTGCGAAAGAACTGGAGCTGACCGCATCAGCGGAAATTTTACTCTGGGATGACTATTTTGCACCTGGCTACGGCGTGCCGAACGACGAAGGCATGGAAGCAGTGAAATTGCTGGCGCGGCTGGAAGGCATTCTGCTTGATCCTGTGTATACCGGAAAAGCGATGGCGGGGCTGATTGACGGTATCAGTCAGAAACGCTTCAAAGATGAAGGGCCGATTTTGTTTATTCATACCGGCGGTGCGCCTGCGCTGTTCGCCTATCATCCCCACGTTTAGCTCCGGGAACGCTCATGCAAGAAAGTATACAACTGGTTATTGATTCCTTGCCGTTCCTGCTGAAAGGGGCTGGGTATACGCTGCAACTCAGTATCGGCGGCATGTTTTTTGGCTTACTGCTCGGGTTTATTCTCGCGCTGATGCGCCTGTCGCCAATCTGGCCCGTGCGCTGGCTGGCGCGTTTTTATATCTCTATTTTTCGTGGTACGCCGCTCATCGCACAACTGTTTATGATCTATTACGGACTGCCACAGTTTGGTATCGAATTAGATCCCATTCCGTCAGCAATGATTGGTCTGTCGCTGAACACTGCCGCCTATGCTGCCGAAACGCTGCGCGCCGCCATTTCTTCTATTGATAAAGGTCAGTGGGAAGCTGCAGCCAGTATTGGCATGACGCCATGGCAGACCATGCGTCGCGCGATTTTGCCACAGGCGGCGCGGGTGGCGTTGCCGCCGCTGTCGAACAGCTTTATCAGCCTGGTAAAAGATACGTCGCTGGCCGCGACAATCCAGGTGCCGGAGCTGTTCCGTCAGGCGCAGTTGATTACCTCGCGCACGCTGGAGGTGTTCACCATGTACCTGGCGGCTTCGCTCATCTACTGGATTATGGCGACTGTGTTATCGACGTTGCAGAACCATTTTGAGAATCAACTTAATCGCCAGGAGAGGGAACCCAAATGAGTGCCATTGAAGTTAAGAACCTGGTGAAAAAATTCCACGGTCAGACGGTGCTGCATGGTATCGACCTTGAGGTGAAGCCTGGCGAAGTAGTGGCTATTATCGGTCCGAGTGGTTCCGGCAAAACCACGTTGCTACGCAGCATAAATCTGCTGGAACAACCGGAAGCGGGAACCATCACCGTTGGCGATATCACTATTGATACTGCACGTTCATTAAGTCAGCAAAAATCGCTGATTCGCCAGTTGCGTCAGCACGTCGGGTTTGTCTTCCAGAACTTTAATCTGTTTCCGCATCGTACGGTGCTGGAAAACATTATTGAAGGGCCGGTGATCGTCAAAGGCGAACCGAAAGAAGAGGCCACGGCGCGCGCTCGCGAGCTGCTGGCGAAAGTTGGGCTGGCCGGTAAAGAAACCAGTTATCCACGTCGTTTGTCTGGCGGTCAACAGCAGCGCGTTGCGATTGCGCGTGCTCTGGCAATGCGTCCTGAAGTGATTTTGTTTGATGAGCCAACGTCGGCGCTGGATCCAGAGCTGGTGGGCGAAGTCCTGAACACCATTCGTCAGCTGGCGCAGGAAAAGCGCACGATGGTGATTGTGACGCACGAAATGAGCTTTGCCCGGGATGTTGCGGACCGGGCGATTTTTATGGACCAGGGGCGGATAGTCGAGCAGGGGGTAGCAAAAGCGTTATTTGCTGATCCTCAGCAGCCTCGCACCCGCCAGTTCCTGGAGAAGTTTCTGCTGCAATAATAAGAAAAAATCAGCCCCGACGATTCACCAGTCGGGGCGGGACGCCATTTCAAACGTGATAAAACTGCTTAACAAATCAGCATAACTCATTAATAACATAAGAGAATGCGATGGCTTGCAAAAGTAATTCATTGCCTGAATAATATAAATTATATATAAATCTTATTTATGTGATAGTTTGAATTATCATTATAAATGATACTCACTCTCAGGGGCGTTGCGGTTTACTATGCAGGATACGGATTTTTTCAGCTGGCTTCGCACGATGTTGTTGCGTTTTCAGAGGATGGAGGCCGCAGAAGAGGTCTACCATGAAATAGAGCTTCAGGCTCAGCAGCTGGAGTACGATTACTATTCGTTATGTGTTCGCCACCCGGTACCATTCACGCGACCTAAAGTGGCTTTCTACACCAATTACCCTGAGTCGTGGGTTAGTTATTATCAGGCAAAAAATTTTCTCGCAATTGATCCGGTGCTGAACCCTGAAAACTTTAGTCAGGGCCATTTAATGTGGAATGATGACTTATTCAGCGAAGCACAGCCGTTATGGGAAGCTGCGCGCGCACATGGTTTACGCCGCGGTGTCACTCAGTATTTAATGTTGCCAAATCGGGCGTTGGGTTTTTTGTCCTTTTCCCGTTGCAGCACGCGCGAAATACCCATTCTTAGTGATGAACTGCAATTAAAAATGCAGCTACTGGTGCGCGAAAGTCTGATGGCTCTGATGCGTTTAAATGATGAAATAGTGATGACGCCAGAGATGAATTTCAGCAAGCGCGAAAAAGAAATTCTGAAATGGACGGCGGAAGGTAAGACATCAGCAGAGATAGCGATGATTTTGTCAATCTCTGAGAATACGGTCAATTTCCATCAGAAAAACATGCAGAAAAAAATCAATGCACCGAATAAGACGCAGGTTGCCTGTTACGCGGCCGCTACTGGCTTAATTTGATCTCTTTTCTGTTCTGCGTGCCAGATGCAAAAACCGGCTGAAAGGCACGCTCTCAGCCGGTTTTATATTACTGACGGTAGGCTTGTTTAATTTGCTTAACCGTTTTGGAAAATACTGCAGCCTGGGTTTCGTCTTCGATCAGCGCAAGCTGTTTTTCCATCTTTAACATCACGCGGCCCGCGTCAGCTTGTCCCATCGCCTGCAGCATCAGCGTCAGCATCGCTTTCAGGCAGGAGACTTCATTTGCCAGTTCTTGATTATTCTCGGCAGTAGAAAAATCAGGCGTACTCATTTATTTTCCTCGTCATGTTGCAATGAAAATTTGCGGTGAAAAATGTTAAGGCGGCGGAGTATACCATAAGCTTTGCTAAAAATAGCAGTGGTTGTTTTTTGAGCGTGATATCAACAGTACTATAAAATACGTTAATATAATGACCAATAAATATTTTTATCATGAATGTTTTTTGCCCGTATTGTTCGGGTTAATTAATGTTACATATTCAGCGGGCTGATTTTCATTTTTGCTGAATAAAGTCAATTTTTGTCACATTTCATCGCCGGGCTTACTGTGAAACGATCCCGGAAGCCGTTGGTGACGGGCGTGACCATAACTGTGGACAATCGAATTGACAAAAACGAGAGAAAAATCGAATACCCACCATTTTTAACGTTTCAAAGTTGCAATAAAAACCGCTAATATACGAATGACTAACTATCAGTAGCGTTATCCCTATTTCTGGAGATATTCCTTTGATCAACGTTCTACTTGTTGATGACCACGAACTGGTGCGCGCAGGGATACGACGCATTCTGGAAGATATAAAGGGTATAAAAGTCGTCGGTGAGGCATCGTGCGGTGAAGACGCCGTTAAATGGTGCCGGGCAAATGCCGTTGACGTGGTGCTAATGGACATGAGTATGCCGGGCATTGGCGGTCTTGAGGCGACGCGTAAAATCGCGCGTTCCACAGCTGATGTCAAAATCATCATGCTTACCGTCCATACAGAAAACCCTTTACCAGCGAAAGTCATGCAGGCCGGAGCTGCGGGCTACCTCAGCAAAGGCGCGGCTCCGCAGGAAGTCGTGAGTGCGATTCGTTCTGTCTATTCAGGGCAGCGTTACATTGCTTCTGATATCGCTCAACAAATGGCGTTAAGCCAGATCGAACCAGAAAAAACAGAAAGCCCATTTGCCAGTTTGTCTGAACGTGAATTGCAGATTATGCTGATGATCACCAAGGGCCAGAAGGTCAATGAGATCTCAGAACAGCTCAATCTCAGTCCGAAAACGGTGAACAGCTACCGCTATCGTATGTTCAGTAAACTAAACATTCATGGCGATGTTGAGCTGACTCACCTGGCAATTCGCCATGGTCTGTGTAATGCGGAGACATTATCAAGTCAGTGAGTGATCAGTTTGACGCAAAAGCGTTTTTAAAAACCGTAACCAGCCAGCCAGGCGTTTATCGCATGTACGATGCTGGTGGTACGGTTATCTATGTCGGCAAAGCGAAAGACCTGAAAAAACGGCTTTCCAGCTATTTCCGTAGCAACCTCGCTTCGCGCAAAACCGAAGCGCTGGTCGCCCAGATCCAGCAAATTGATGTAACGGTTACTCATACAGAAACCGAAGCGCTGTTACTGGAACACAACTACATCAAACTTTATCAGCCGCGTTACAACGTTTTGCTACGCGATGATAAATCATATCCTTTTATCTTCCTGAGTGGCGATACCCACCCGCGTCTGGCGATGCATCGTGGAGCGAAGCATGCCAAAGGTGAATATTTCGGCCCGTTCCCGAATGGCTATGCCGTACGTGAAACACTGGCGCTACTGCAAAAGATTTTCCCCATTCGCCAGTGCGAAAACAGTGTTTATCGCAACCGCTCGCGTCCGTGTCTGCAATATCAGATAGGGCGCTGTCTGGGGCCGTGCGTTGAAGGACTGGTGAGTGAAGAAGAATACGCTCAGCAGGTCGAGTATGTGCGCCTGTTTTTGTCTGGCAAAGATGATCAGGTGCTTACGCAACTCATTAGTCGTATGGAAACTGCCAGCCAGAATCTGGAGTTTGAAGAAGCGGCGCGGATTCGCGACCAAATTCAGGCGGTGCGACGTGTCACCGAAAAACAGTTTGTTTCCAATACCGGCGACGACCTTGACGTTATTGGTGTGGCGTTCGATGCGGGTATGGCTTGTGTCCACGTATTGTTCATTCGTCAGGGCAAAGTGCTCGGCAGCCGCAGCTATTTCCCGAAAGTGCCTGGCGGTACGGAACTGAGCGAGGTGGTGGAAACCTTCGTAGGTCAGTTCTATTTACAAGGCAGCCAGATGCGCACCTTACCGGGTGAGATCCTGCTCGATTTTAATCTTAGCGATAAAACGCTGCTCGCCGATTCCCTTTCAGAACTGGCGGGACGCAAGATTAATGTTCAAACCAAACCTCGTGGCGATAGAGCGCGTTATCTGAAACTCGCGCGCACCAATGCGGCGACGGCCTTAACCAGCAAACTTTCGCAGCAATCTACCGTTCACCAGCGGCTGACCGCGCTTGCCAGCGTGTTGAAATTGCCGGAAGTGAAGCGGATGGAGTGCTTTGACATCAGCCATACCATGGGTGAACAAACCGTCGCTTCCTGTGTGGTGTTTGATGCTAACGGCCCGCTGCGTGCGGAGTATCGGCGCTATAACATTACTGGCATCACGCCGGGCGATGATTATGCGGCGATGAATCAGGTGCTGCGTCGGCGTTATGGTAAAGCCATTGACGACAGTAAGATCCCGGATGTGATCCTTATCGACGGCGGCAAAGGCCAGCTTGCGCAGGCGAAAAATGTCTTCGCCGAACTGGATGTCTCATGGGATAAAAATCATCCGCTGCTACTTGGCGTTGCCAAAGGTGCAGATCGTAAGGCTGGGCTGGAAACGCTGTTCTTTGAGCCGGAAGGTGAGGGATTCAGTTTGCCGCCAGATTCTCCCGCGCTGCATGTTATCCAGCATATTCGCGATGAATCTCACGATCACGCGATTGGTGGGCACCGTAAGAAACGGGCGAAGGTCAAAAATACCAGTTCCCTGGAAACCATTGAAGGCGTCGGGCCAAAACGTCGGCAAATGTTGTTGAAATATATGGGCGGTTTGCAAGGTTTACGTAACGCCAGCGTTGAGGAAATTGCAAAAGTGCCGGGTATTTCGCAAGGTCTGGCAGAAAAGATCTTCTGGTCGTTGAAACATTGATGTCTCTGTAGCAACATAGGGGTAATCTTACTGACAACAGATAGTTACCCGTCATTATGCAATTTAATATCCCTACGTTGCTTACACTGTTCCGTGTCATCCTTATCCCATTCTTTGTATTGGTCTTTTATCTGCCTGTCACCTGGTCGCCGTTTGCCGCCGCGCTCATTTTCTGCGTCGCGGCGGTGACTGACTGGTTCGATGGTTTTCTGGCACGCCGCTGGAACCAGAGTACCCGGTTTGGTGCTTTCCTTGACCCTGTCGCAGATAAAGTTCTCGTGGCTATCGCCATGGTGCTGGTAACCGAGCATTACCACAGCTGGTGGGTGACCTTACCGGCAGCAACGATGATCGCCCGTGAAATTATTATTTCTGCGCTACGCGAATGGATGGCGGAGTTGGGTAAACGCAGTAGCGTGGCTGTCTCCTGGATTGGGAAAGTGAAAACCACTGCCCAGATGGTGGCGTTAGCCTGGCTGCTGTGGCGTCCGAACATTTGGGTTGAGTACGCCGGTATTGCACTTTTCTTTGTGGCTGCGGTACTGACTCTGTGGTCAATGTTGCAATATTTGAGCGCTGCGCGTGCAGATTTGCTTGATCAGTGATCGTTTCGGCGCAATTTTCAGCAAACGATCAAAAGTGGTGAAAAATATCGTTGACTCATCGCGCCAGGTAAGTAGAATGCAACGCATCGAACGGCGGCACTGATTGCCAGACGATAATAAAATCAAGTGATTAACTGATTGCTTGATGAATGCGGGAATAGCTCAGTTGGTAGAGCACGACCTTGCCAAGGTCGGGGTCGCGAGTTCGAGTCTCGTTTCCCGCTCCAGTTTAAAAGACATCGGCGGCAGCGGATGTCTGGCTGAAAGGCCTGAAGAATTTGGCGCGTTAACAAAGCGGTTATGTAGCGGATTGCAAATCCGTCTAGTCCGGTTCGACTCCGGAACGCGCCTCCACTTTCTTCCCGAGCCCGGATGGTGGAATCGGTAGACACAAGGGATTTAAAATCCCTCGGCGTTCGCGCTGTGCGGGTTCAAGTCCCGCTCCGGGTACCATGGGAAAGATAAGAATAAAATCAAAGCAATAAGCAGTGTCGTGAAACCACCTTCGGGTGGTTTTTTTGTGCCTGCAACTTGTCGTTACACCCTCCTTAATTTTTAATCACCGGCAAAGCCACTCAAAAAGTATCTCTGATACGGACCGGCATGTAAGATAGGTGCTGGCGAGTTGAGATCCACAAGGAAAAGCGTATGAAAACGGGACCGTTAAACGAAAGTGAGTTGGAATGGCTGGACGATATTCTGACCAAATACAACACTGACCACGCCATTCTTGATGTGGCGGAGCTGGACGGTTTATTGACGGCGGTGTTGAGTTCTCCGCAAGAGATTGAACCGGCACAGTGGCTGGTTGCCGTGTGGGGTGGGGCTGACTATGTGCCGCGCTGGGCGTCAGAGAAAGAGATGACGCGCTTTATGAACCTGGCTTTTCAACATATGGCCGATACCGCAGAGCGTCTGAACGAATTCCCGGAGCAGTTTGAGCCGTTATTCGGCTTGCGAGAAGTCGATGGCAGCGAGCTGACGATTGTTGAGGAGTGGTGCTTTGGCTATATGCGGGGCGTGGCACTTTCTGACTGGTCAACGTTGCCCGATTCGTTAAAACCAGCGCTGGAGGCGATTGCGCTGCACGGTACTGAGGAAAACTTCGAGCGGGTAGAGAAGATGTCGCCAGAAGCGTTTGAAGAGAGCGTAGATGCCATTCGACTGGCGGCGCTTGATTTACATGCATACTGGATGGCGCATCCGCAGGAAAAAGCTGTTCAGCAACCGATCAAAGCAGAAGAGAAACCGGGGCGTAACGATCCTTGTCCGTGCGGTAGTGGTAAGAAATTTAAGCAGTGCTGCCTGCATTAAGAGGTCACATTGGGTGTCAGCGTTAATTCTGGCACCCAATAAGGAATTTGAGGCTATCTAATCATCCCACTTCTGGTAACAAGCCTGCCGCAATCAAAAATTGCACGCCAATCACAGCAATACCACAGAGAAACACCACCACCAGCGCCGGACGACCACCTTTCACCCGGTAACCCGCCTGAGGATTGTGCTTCCTGCTTTGCCAGGTCAACAGCGAAGGGATAATCAATGCCAGTACCGCCAGTGCCACACCGGCGTAACCCAGCGCCATCACAAATCCTCGTGGATAAAACAGTGCAAACGCCAGTGGCGGCAGAAAGGTAATTGCACCAGTTTGCAATCGTCCACCAACGGTATTTGAACGCTGAAACAAATCTGCCAGATAATCAAATAAGCCTAACGCTACGCCGAGGAAGGACGTGGCGAGGGCTAAATCAGCAAATAAATGCACTGCCAGCTCAACATGCGGAGAGGCCACCATTTCGCGTAACGCCTGTAACAGCCCGTTTAATCCGGCATGATTAGCCAGCAATCCCATAAAGGTTGTTGAATCAATGCTGCCAAGGGTCGCCAGCTGCCAGAAAATATATGCCACCAGGGGGATCGCACTACCGATTATAAACACCCAGCGTAGCTTACGAATGTTGCCATCCATATAGCTGACAATACTCGGCACGCTACCGTGAAAACCAAACGACGTAAAAATCACCGGGATTGCAGACAGTGCCAGTCCCTGTTGCAACGGCAGGGTTAAAAGATTCACTTTGTGAATATGCGGTAGCAGCAATACCAGCATCACCACCAAAAAAATAATTTTGGCGCTGAACAGAAAACGGTTAAATAAATCGACCAGCGAAGTTCCGACACAAACCACGCCACCGGCAACAAAAGTGAACAACAGCACGCCAGCGGTTGCCGACATTGAAATACCTGTCCAGTCGCTGATGCTGGAGGCCAACAATTCACCGGCACCGCTGATGTATGCCGCAGTCAGAGCATACATTAAGAACATCATACTGAAGCCCGTCAGCCACTGACCGTAGCGTCCCAGATAGCGTTTTGCCAGCGTGCCCAGACCGGTATCTGCCGGGACATGCTGGTACACCTCCAGCAGTAATAGCGCCGTGTAGCACATCAATGCCCAAAGCCCAATTAACAAGATTAACGTGACGCTAAAACCAACACCTGCCGCAGCCAGCGGCATTGCCAGCATGCCTGCGCCAATTGTGGTTCCCGCCACGATAAAAACACTTCCCAGAGTTCTGTTTTTCACGCTTTCTTCTGTCCTGACGATCTTTATGAGTGATATCTGCGGCGCAGGTTAAGGCATAACGGCTGATTCGTCAAACCGACGTTACATATAGTGTAAATATAAATGTACAATAAAAAGCGTTCAGTTCTGCGCTGGCGCAAAGTCTTCATAAGCAGCAATCGCTACGCTAGGCTTTTTTTGAGGAGGAACGATGGACTCTATTCACGGTCATGAAGTGTTAAATATGATGATTGAATCAAGCGAGCAATATACGCATGCCAGTCTGGAAGCAGCAATTAAAGCGCGTTTTGGTGAACAGGCACGTTTTCACACCTGCTCGGCAGAAGGGATGACTGCGGGAGAGTTGGTGGCGTTTCTGGCAGCAAAAGGCAAATTTATACCTTCAGAAGAAGGTTTTTCAACCGATCAGAGTAAGATTTGCCGTCACTGATTTGAAACGGCGGCAGAAAACCTGCCGCCGGAGAGCATTAGTTTTGTGTGTCGAGGGTAGAGAGTTCTTTGTCGATAAAATACAGACCTTCGCCACTTTTGCCTGCCAGGCTTAATTTATCAATAATCGATTTGAACAGTTTCTCTTCTTCATGCTGCTCAGAAACATACCATTGCAGGAAATTAAATGTTGGGTAGTCCTGATTGGTCATTGCAGCATGAGCCAGTTCGTTAATTTTCTGCGTGATTAATTGTTCGTGTTTATAGGTTTCCTGGAATAATTCATCAAGTGAGGAATATTCAGCAAACGGAGATTCAACGGTATTAATACGCGGTAAGTTGCCGGTATCAGTCAGGTAATCAAACAGACGCTGCATATGCGTCATCTCTTCCTGGGCGTGACGGCGCAGGAACGCGGCAGCACCTTCGAAGGTATGATAGCTGCACCAGGCGCTCATTTGCTGATAAAGCAGTGAAGAGTACAGTTCCAGGTTCATCTGCTCATTAAGTTTTTCAATCATTTCTGGTTTCAGCATGATAGTGCTCCACAAAGGTTATATTTGTTGCTGTAGCGTCACTATAATTTGTTATTTTATTATTTGCAAAAGGTAAAATATAAACATCATTTATTAAAAATACGAATGGGAATAAAACGCATTACCGCTATTTATTTAATCAGCGAAGATCCCCCTCGCTGATTAAAACGTTTAGAGAAAGACAGGGAAGGCGGAATGATGGCACTGATATGACAAAGTGAATTCCGTATTCAAACATAAGGAACCCGCAAAGAGGCTACAGTTGCCTACTGGCTGACCAAAGGGGATAGCGTGGGTATAGCCTGCCTGCTGGCATGCGCGATCGGCGATCCCGCGACTGACATAACGATCGGTATGGGCATGCTGCAAAAAAAACTGGTCATAAACCAACCGTACAATACCTGTTGCCGCGTCAACTTCGCTCACATGGGCCTGGCGAGTAACCGTACACCCCGCCAGCGTTATTAATGAAAGAGTCAGAATCAGAAGTCTCATGGTCCAGCCAGAAGAGTAAAAGAAAGCACTATTTTACGCGCTACAGCGCTGCGACAATGGCCGGAAAAGACGCCTGGCAGGCGCTATTTCTTGCCATCTGTAGGTGTCAGAAATGGGGTAGCTGCTTTTTGATTATCATTTTTATAACATTAAAGGGGTATTTATGTGATTTGCATCACATAAAGATTGATTTTTGTGATGGTTGTCATATTATAAGCGCAAAGACAATAACACCTGTATAACAAATGGTCGGAGTGCCGCGATGAAACTGCGCAAAATCCTGAAAAGTATGTTCAATAACTATTGCAAGACGTTCAAAGACGTACCGCCAGGCAATATGTTCCGATAACAAAAAACCTGCTCCGGCAGGTTTTTTTGTGTCCTGATGACGGTGGATGTGACTATCGCTGAAGATGTGAAGCCGCTACTATAACGGCTTTCAAAATGCTATCAGGAGTTTACGATGTCCCAGCCGCTGAATGCCGATCAGGAACTGGTTTCTGATGTGGTTGCTTGCCAGTTGGTTATCAAACAAATTCTGGATGTTCTCGATGTAATCGCGCCCGTTGAAGTTCGCGAAAAAATGTCCAGCCAGCTGAAGAATATCGACTTTACTAACCATCCCGCCGCCGCAGACCCGGTCACCATGCGGGCAATCCAAAAAGCCATCGCGCTGATTGAACTCAAGTTTACCCCACAGGGCGAATCCCATTAAAAAAACCGCTGCTTCAAAAAGATGAGGCAGCGGTTTCTCAAAAACTTCATCGGCGCAATGCATTAGCGCCGATGTATGATCAATGCAGCTGATGCGACACGACATTCAGAACATGTTGGTCGGTCTGCACAGGGCACATACCCGCAAGTTTCGCACTGCGCACTTCATCAAGAATGGTTTGCAGCAACAGGCCATCATGCTGCTGTTCTTTTTCCAGATCGCGCAGGAAATTGACGGTTGAATCATCATTCAGTTCTTTCGCTTCATCGGCTAACTGTGCCAACGTACTAGAACGTTGCTCGTATTCTTCCATCGTTTTTTGGAACAGTTCTTCCAGAGAGTTCAGTTTTTCACCGGGAACATCAATGGCTTTAACGATGGGGGTAGCGCCGACACTCTTCATAAAGTTAAACATGCGCATCATTTGGGTCACATTACTCTGTGCCTGGGCACGAAGGAAAGTGGCGGTGCCGTTCAGACTCTGTTCAGAACACCAGTTACTCAGGTGAAGGTAGAGATTGGATGCGTAAAACTCGCGGTTCATTTGAGAGTTGAGTTTGAGAAGCATTCCAGCGGTTGCCATACCTAATATCCTTATATCCAGAAGTGGAGAGGTGCAAGATAAATCAAAACACCATAATTACTGTTTGCAGAATAATTCCTTTCTGCCGGTCCGAAATGTGATCGTGGAGTCAATTCTGACGATGATCTGAAATAAGAATAACGTCTGAACGGATATAAGAAAATGCTTAAATCATCAAGTTTATATATTTTTACATTTCATTGATGAAATCAATGTAACTGCAATGAATTTTAATGATAGTGCTTTTTGTATCTTGTTGATATTAATCGATGAATTTGAATTCATGATGAGGCAATGATTTTATAAAACGTTTTTTCATTTTTGCGATATGGTTCTCATTATACGTGTTCTGTTAATTAATGAGCACAGTGATAATTAATGGCGAAATGAATGACGCGCATTTTCCACATCTTTAAGTTGCGGTTATTACACCATTGCAAAAACTCAACGCCAGGTAATGAGGCCTATTGACTGGTTAAAAAGAAAACATCCCGCATGGGTACCAAAGACAACAAGGACTTCCAGGCTAATCTTATGGATTATTCTGCTGTGCACTCGATAATTTGTCTGACAAATTCGCTTTTCCTTATGTCTTTTCCCGCTAAATTTATGCACGTTCTCACTGTAATTCTGCGATGTGATATTGCTCTCCTATGGAGAATTAATTTCTCGCTAAAACTATGTCAACACAGTCACTTATCTTTTAGTTAAAAGGTAATGCTTTGTTTTCCGATTAATTTAACGAATGTCATTCGTTTTTGCCCTACACAAAACGACACTAAAGCTGGAGAGAACCATGCACAAATTTACTAAAGCCCTGGCAGCCATTGGTCTGGCAGCCGTTATGTCACAATCCGCTATGGCGGAGAACCTGAAGCTCGGTTTCCTGGTGAAGCAACCGGAAGAGCCGTGGTTCCAGACCGAATGGAAGTTTGCCGATAAAGCCGGGAAGGATTTAGGGTTTGAAGTTATTAAGATTGCCGTGCCGGATGGCGAAAAAACATTGAACGCTATCGACAGCCTGGCTGCCAGTGGCGCGAAAGGTTTCGTTATTTGTACTCCGGACCCGAAACTCGGCTCTGCCATCGTGGCGAAAGCGCGTGGCTACGATATGAAAGTCATTGCCGTGGATGACCAGTTTGTTAACGCCAAAGGTAAGCCAATGGATACCGTTCCGCTGGTGATGATGGCTGCGACCAAAATTGGCGAACGTCAGGGCCAGGAACTGTATAAAGAGATGCAGAAACGTGGCTGGGATGTCAAAGAAAGCGCGGTGATGGCGATTACCTCCAACGAACTGGATACGGCTCGTCGCCGTACTACGGGGTCTATGGATGCGCTGAAAGCTGCAGGATTCCCGGAAAAACAAATTTATCAGGTACCTACCAAATCTAACGACATCCCGGGGGCATTTGACGCTGCCAACTCAATGCTGGTTCAACATCCGGAAGTTAAACATTGGCTGATTGTCGGTATGAACGACAGCACCGTGCTGGGCGGCGTACGCGCGACGGAAGGTCAGGGCTTTAAAGCGAGCGATATCATCGGTATCGGTATTAACGGTGTGGATGCGGTGAGTGAACTGTCTAAGGCACAGGCAACCGGCTTCTACGGTTCCCTGCTGCCAAGCCCGGATGTACATGGTTATAAGTCCAGCGAAATGCTTTACAACTGGGTTGCAAAAGGTGTTGAACCGACCAAATTCACCGAAGTTACCGACGTGGTGCTGATCACGCGTGACAACTTTAAAGAAGAACTGGAGAAAAAAGGTTTAGGCGGTAAGTAATTTGCCGGAAAAATTCCCCTCTGCATGATGCAGAGGGGGTGTGAACGACCAGTGATTCACGGAGACGTTATGCAACAGTCTACCCCGTATCTCTCATTTCGCGGCATCGGTAAAACGTTTCCCGGCGTTAAGGCGCTGACGGATATTAGTTTTGACTGCTATGCCGGTCAGGTTCATGCGTTGATGGGTGAAAATGGCGCAGGAAAATCAACTCTCTTAAAAATCCTCAGCGGAAACTATGCGCCAACCACGGGTTCTGTAGTGATTAATGGGCAGGAAATGTCCTTTTCCGACACGACCGCAGCACTTAACGCGGGTGTGGCGATTATTTATCAGGAACTGCATCTCGTGCCGGAAATGACCGTCGCGGAAAACATCTATCTCGGCCAGCTGCCGCATAAAGGCGGCATTGTGAATCGTTCATTGCTGAATTATGAGGCAGGTTTACAAATTAAACATCTTGGTATGGATATTGACCCGGACACGCCGCTGAAATATCTCTCCATTGGTCAGTGGCAGATGGTTGAAATCGCCAAAGCGCTGGCGCGTAACGCCAAAATTATCGCCTTTGATGAGCCAACCAGCTCCCTCTCTGCCCGCGAAATCGACAATCTTTTCCGCGTTATTCGTGAACTGCGAAAAGAGGGGCGGGTGATCTTATACGTTTCTCACCGTATGGAAGAAATATTTGCCCTCAGCGATGCCATCACCGTCTTTAAAGATGGGCGTTATGTCAAAACCTTTACCGATATGCAGCAGGTTGACCACGACGCACTGGTGCAGGCGATGGTCGGGCGAGACATTGGCGATATCTACGGCTGGCAACCGCGTAGTTATGGCGAGGAGCGGCTGCGTCTTGATGCTGTGAAAGCACCAGGCGTGCGTACGCCAATAAGTCTGGCGGTTCGCAGTGGAGAAATTGTCGGTCTGTTTGGTCTGGTCGGGGCAGGGCGTAGCGAATTAATGAAAGGCATGTTTGGCGGTACGCAAATCACCGCCGGTCAGGTTTATATCGACCAACAGCCGATCGATATTCGTAAACCGAGCCACGCTATTACCGCAGGCATGATGCTCTGCCCGGAAGATCGCAAAGCGGAAGGCATTATTCCTGTGCACTCCGTTCGCGACAATATCAACATCAGTGCCAGACGCAAACATGTGCTCGGCGGTTGTGTAATCAACAACGGTTGGGAAGAAAACAATGCCGATCACCACATTCGTTCGCTCAACATCAAAACGCCGGGCGCTGAGCAACTGATCATGAATCTCTCAGGTGGAAATCAGCAAAAAGCCATTCTGGGCCGCTGGTTATCGGAAGAGATGAAGGTCATTTTGCTGGATGAACCTACGCGCGGCATTGATGTTGGTGCTAAGCACGAAATATATAACGTGATTTATGCGCTGGCGGCGCAGGGTGTGGCGGTGCTGTTTGCCTCCAGCGACTTACCTGAAGTCCTCGGCGTTGCCGACCGGATTGTGGTGATGCGGGAAGGCGAAATCGCCGGTGAATTGTTACACGAGCAGGCAGATGAGCGTCAGGCACTGAGCCTTGCGATGCCTAAAGTCAGCCAGGCAGTTGCCTGAGTAAGGAGAGTATGATGTCTTCTGTTTCTACATCGGGTTCTGGAGCACCTAAGTCGTCATTCAGCTTTGGGCGTATCTGGGATCAGTACGGCATGCTGGTGGTGTTTGCGGTGCTTTTTATCGCCTGTGCCATTTTTGTCCCAAATTTTGCCACCTTCATTAATATGAAAGGGTTGGGCCTGGCAATTTCTATGTCGGGGATGGTGGCGTGTGGCATGTTGTTCTGCCTTGCTTCCGGTGACTTTGACCTTTCTGTCGCCTCCGTAATTGCCTGTGCGGGTGTCACCACGGCGGTGGTTATTAATCTGACTGAAAGCCTGTGGATTGGCGTGGCAGCGGGGTTGCTGCTGGGCATTCTCTGTGGTCTGGTCAATGGCTTTGTTATCGCCAAACTCAAAATAAATGCCCTGATCACGACACTGGCAACGATGCAGATTGTTCGAGGTCTGGCGTACATCATTTCAGACGGTAAAGCGGTCGGTATCGAAGATGAAAGCTTCTTTGCCCTTGGTTACGCCAACTGGTTCGGTCTGCCTGCGCCAATCTGGCTCACCGTCGCGTGTCTGATCATCTTTGGCTTGCTGCTGAATAAAACCACCTTTGGTCGTAATACCCTGGCGATTGGCGGGAACGAAGAGGCTGCGCGTCTGGCGGGTGTACCGGTTGTTCGCACCAAAATTATTATTTTTGTTCTCTCTGGCCTGGTATCAGCAATAGCCGGAATTATTCTGGCTTCACGTATGACCAGTGGGCAGCCAATGACGTCGATTGGTTATGAGCTGATTGTGATCTCCGCCTGCGTTTTAGGTGGCGTTTCTCTGAAAGGCGGCATCGGAAAAATCTCATATGTGGTGGCGGGTATCTTAATTTTAGGCACCGTGGAAAACGCCATGAACCTGCTTAATATTTCTCCTTTCGCACAGTACGTAGTTCGCGGCTTAATCCTGCTGGCAGCGGTGATTTTCGACCGTTACAAGCAAAAAGCGAAACGCACTGTCTGATGCTTTTTTCCACAACAATTTAGCGTTTTTTCCCACCACAGCCAGCCGCCACAACGGTTGGCTGTTCTTCGTTGCAAATGGCGACCCCCGTCACACTGTCTATACTTACATGTCTGTAAAGCGCGTTCTGCGCAACACAATAAGAAAAGAGAAGGAGGAGAACCGGGTGACAGAACCGTTAACCGAAACCCCTGAACTATCCGCGAAATATGCCTGGTTTTTTGATCTCGATGGAACGCTGGCGGAAATCAAACCGCATCCCGATCAGGTCGTCGTGCCTGACACTATTCTGCAAGGACTTCAGCTACTGGCAACCGCAAGTGATGGTGCATTGGCATTGATTTCAGGGCGCTCAATGGTGGAGCTTGACGCACTGGCAAAACCTTATCGCTTCCCGTTAGCGGGCGTGCATGGGGCGGAGCGCCGTGACATCAATGGTAAAACGCATATCGTTCATCTGCCGGATGCGATTGCGCGTGATATTAGCGTGCAACTGCATACGGTCATCGCCCAGTATCCCGGCGCGGAGCTGGAGGCGAAAGGGATGGCTTTTGCGCTGCATTATCGCCAGGCTCCGCAGCATGAAGACGCATTGATGACATTAGCGCAACGTATTACTCAGATCTGGCCACAAATGGCGTTACAGCAGGGAAAGTGTGTTGTCGAGATCAAACCGAAAGGTACCAGTAAAGGTGAGGCGATTGCTGCCTTTATGCAGGAAGCTCCCTTTATCGGGCGAACGCCCGTATTTCTGGTCGATGATCTGACCGATGAATCTGGCTTCGCAGTCGTTAACCGGCTGGGCGGAATGTCAGTAAAAATTGGCACAGGTGCAACTCAGGCATCATGGCGACTGGCGGGCGTGCCGGATGTCTGGAGCTGGCTTGAAATGATAACCACCGCATTACAACAAAAAAGAGAAAATAACAGGAGTGATGACTATGAGTCGTTTAGTCGTAGTATCTAACCGGATTGCACCACCAGACGAGCACGCCGCCAGTGCCGGTGGCCTTGCCGTTGGCATACTGGGGGCACTGAAAGCCGCAGGTGGACTGTGGTTTGGCTGGAGCGGTGAAACAGGGAATGAGGATCAGCCGCTAAAAAAGGTGAAAAAGGGTAACATTACGTGGGCCTCTTTTAACCTCAGCGAACAGGACCTTGACGAATACTACAACAAATTCTCCAATGCCGTTCTCTGGCCCGCTTTTCATTATCGGCTCGATCTGGTGCAATTTCAGCGTCCTGCCTGGGATGGCTATCTACGCGTAAATGCGTTGCTGGCAGATAAATTACTGCCGCTGTTGCAAGACGATGACATTATCTGGATCCACGATTATCACCTGTTGCCCTTTGCGCATGAATTACGCAAACGGGGCGTGAATAATCGCATTGGTTTCTTTCTGCATATTCCTTTCCCGACACCGGAAATCTTCAACGCGCTGCCGACATATGACACCTTGCTTGAACAGCTTTGTGATTATGATTTGCTGGGTTTCCAGACGGAGAACGATCGTCTGGCGTTCCTGGATTGCCTTTCTAACCTGACCCGCGTCACGACACGTAGCGCAAAAAGCCATACGGCCTGCGGCAAAGCGTTTCGAACGGAAGTTTACCCGATCGGCATTGAGCCGAAAGAAATAGCGAAACAGGCTGCCGGTCCACTGCCGCCAAAACTGGCGCAACTCAAAGCAGAACTGAAAAACGTACAAAATATCTTTTCTGTCGAACGACTGGATTATTCCAAAGGTTTGCCGGAGCGTTTTCTCGCCTATGAAGCGTTACTGGAAAAATATCCGCAACATCACGGTAAAATTCGTTATACCCAGATCGCGCCAACGTCTCGTGGTGATGTGCAAGCCTATCAGGATATTCGTCATCAGCTCGAAAATGAAGCCGGACGAATTAATGGTAAATATGGGCAATTAGGCTGGACGCCGCTTTATTATTTGAATCAGCATTTTGACCGTAAATTACTGATGAAAATATTCCGCTACTCTGACGTGGGCTTAGTGACGCCACTGCGTGACGGGATGAACCTGGTGGCAAAAGAGTATGTTGCCGCTCAGGACCCAGCCAACCCGGGCGTTCTTGTTCTTTCGCAATTTGCGGGAGCGGCAAACGAGTTAACGTCGGCGTTAATTGTTAATCCCTACGATCGTGACGAAGTTGCAGCTGCGCTGGATCGTGCATTGACTATGTCGCTGGCGGAACGTATTTCCCGTCATGCAGAAATGCTGGACGTTATCGTGAAAAACGATATTAACCACTGGCAGGAGTGCTTCATTAGCGACCTAAAGCAGATAGTTCCGCGAAGCGCGGAAAGCCAGCAGCGCGATAAAGTTGCTACCTTTCCTAAGCTTGCGTAGGTGCGGTTAATCTCCCGTAAGTGGAACTAACAGCACATCGACCTCACTTGAGGTAATCACTCTTTTCGCCGAGCAGGATGCTCGCGAAAAGAAACTGTGATTGTGATTACCGCAAATCACCAAATCGAAATGATGTTTGCGACAAACTTCCAGAATATGTTCGCTTAACTCACCGTAGGCAATAAACGTCTTGTCAACGGGATACCCCGCATCCTGAATTAACTTATCAAGAAAGCTTTGCGTTTCTTCCTGCATCACGCTGCGTAAATCTTCAAGCATCGGCGCAGCTAATTGATTGTACATTTCCGGGTCGGAAGCGAGAGTAATTAAACTGATGTGTCCCTTTACTGGCCTGGCGATAGATACCGCTTTTGCCAGCAGTTGCTGACTTTCCGGTGTAACCGCAACGGCGACAAGAATATTGCTATAGCTCATAACCTGTTCCTTATTCTGTGAACTTCAGGTGACATTAAAGCTTTACTCCTAATGGAGAAACGACGCAATCCCAACTCAGTTAAACAGGTAAATATTAGTCTGGTCATTAGTAAATACAATTAATCAATTGCTCTTGGTTATCATATGATTTCAACTGTATTTATAAGAAAATAATGTACTGATTTCCCATATTGAACAAGTGGTTAATATATGTAAAACATTTTATTAACATTAGGTTGATTGTTGCCTTTCTTTGTAGTTAATTAGTTTGTTGTGCGGTAAGTGTTTGTTTAAAAATGGCTTATCTGGTATTGCATTAAAGCGATTATTTATAGCAGATGATTATTTACGGTGAGTTATTTTAACTGTGCGCAACATCCCATTTCGATTATTCCTGTTTCATTTTTGCTTGCCAGTGTAGCGAAAAATTTTTTAACAGATTGAAATACACCCAAAACAAAAGTATGACTTATACATTTATGTTAAGTAATTGAGCGTTTTGTGTGATCTGCATCACACATTATTGAAAATCGCAGCCCCCCTCCGTTGTATGTGCGTGGAGTGACGAGTACAGTTGCGTCGATTTAGGAAAAATCTTAGATAAGTGTAAAGCCCCCCTTCTATTTGTAAGGACTTATTAAACCAAAAAGGTGGGTCTGCTTATTGCAGCTTATCGCAACTATTCTAATGCTAATTATTTTTTACCGGGGCTTCCCGGCGACATCACGGGGTGCGGTGAGACCGCATAAAAATAAAGTTGGTTATTCTGGGTGGGAATAATGCATACCTCCGAGTTGCTGAAACACATTTATGACATCAACTTGTCATATTTACTACTTGCACAGCGTCTGATTGTTCAGGACAAAGCGTCCGCTATGTTTCGTCTCGGCATAAATGAAGAAATGGCGACAACGTTAGCGGCACTGACTCTTCCGCAAATGGTTAAGCTGGCAGAAACCAATCAACTGGTTTGTCACTTCCGTTTTGACAGCCACCAGACGATTACTCAGTTGACGCAAGATTCCCGCGTTGACGATCTCCAGCAAATTCATACCGGCATCATGCTCTCAACACGCTTGCTGAATGATGTTAATCAGCCTGAAGAAGCGCTGCGCAAGAAAAGGGCCTGATCATGAGTGAAAAAAGCATTGTTCAGGAAGCGCGGGATATTCAGCTGGCAATGGAATTGATCACCCTGGGCGCTCGTTTGCAGATGCTGGAAAGCGAAACACAGTTAAGTCGCGGACGTCTGATAAAACTCTATAAAGAACTGCGCGGAAGCCCACCGCCGAAAGGCATGCTGCCATTTTCAACCGACTGGTTTATGACCTGGGAACAAAATGTTCATGCTTCGATGTTCTGTAATGCATGGCAGTTTTTACTGAAAACTGGCTTGTGTAATGGCGTCGATGCGGTGATCAAAGCCTACCGTTTATACCTTGAACAGTGCCCGCAAGCAGAAGAAGGACCGCTGCTGGCATTAACCCGTGCCTGGACATTGGTGCGGTTTGTTGAAAGTGGATTACTGCAACTTTCCAGCTGCAACTGCTGCGGCGGAAATTTTATTACCCATGCTCACCAGCCTGTTGGCAGCTTTGCCTGCAGCTTATGTCAGCCGCCATCCCGGGCAGTAAAAAGACGTAAACTTTCCCAGAATCCTGCCGATATTATCCCACAACTGCTGGATGAACAGAGAGTACAGGCTGTTTAACTGATACGGTGTGGCGAAACATTCCAGCAGCGGTAACGATGTACCGCTGCTTTTTTTGCCCCTATCGCGAGTTAACGCCTGACGACTGAACATCCTGTCATGGTCAACAGTGGAAGGATGATGTCGTGCTTATCTTATTAGGTTACCTGGTTGTTCTCGGTACAGTTTTCGGCGGTTATTTGATGACCGGTGGAAGCCTTGGAGCACTCTATCAACCCGCTGAACTGGTGATTATTGCCGGTGCAGGGATTGGGTCGTTTATCGTCGGCAATAATGGCAAAGCGATTAAAGGCACGCTGAAGGCGCTGCCGTTGCTGTTTCGTCGCTCCAAATACACCAAAGCAATGTATATGGATCTGCTGGCTCTGCTTTATCGGTTGATGGCGAAATCGCGGCAGATGGGGATGTTTTCGCTGGAACGCGATATTGAAAATCCCCGTGAGAGTGAGATCTTCGCCAGCTACCCACGCATCCTTGCGGATAGCGTCATGCTTGAATTTATCGTCGATTATCTGCGCCTGATTATCAGTGGTCACATGAACACCTTCGAAATCGAAGCTCTGATGGATGAAGAGATTGAGACGCACGAAAGCGAGGCAGAAGTCCCGGCGAACAGTCTGGCGCTGGTCGGGGACTCACTTCCGGCGTTTGGTATTGTTGCGGCTGTAATGGGGGTCGTTCACGCGTTAGGTTCAGCCGATCGTCCTGCCGCCGAGCTGGGGGCGCTTATCGCTCATGCGATGGTGGGGACTTTCCTCGGTATTTTATTGGCTTACGGATTTATTTCCCCATTAGCGAGTGTTTTACGTCAGAAAAGCGCCGAAACCAGCAAAATGATGCAGTGCGTCAAAGTCACACTGCTATCTAATCTGAACGGTTACGCACCGCCTATCGCCGTTGAGTTTGGTCGCAAAACGCTCTATTCCAGCGAACGTCCGTCGTTTATTGAGCTGGAAGAGCATGTGCGTGCGGTGAAAAATCCGCAACAACAGACGACAACCGAGGAAGCATGAAGAATCAAGCGCATCCGATTATTGTCGTCAAACGACGCAAAGCCAAAAGCCACGGAGCAGCACATGGATCGTGGAAGATTGCTTATGCCGACTTTATGACCGCAATGATGGCCTTTTTTCTGGTGATGTGGCTGATCTCTATCTCCAGTCCAAAAGAGCTGATTCAGATTGCGGAGTACTTCCGGACTCCACTGGCGACTGCGGTTACGGGCGGCGATCGCATTTCTAATAGTGAAAGCCCAATTCCCGGTGGGGGTGATGATTACACCCAAAGCCAGGGGGAAGTGAATAAGCAGCCGAACATCGAAGAGCTGAAAAAACGCATGGAGCAAAGTCGATTGCGGAAATTGCGTGGCGATCTCGACCAGTTGATTGAGTCCGATCCGAAACTGCGGGCGTTACGTCCACATCTCAAAATCGATCTGGTCCAGGAAGGTCTG
This sequence comes from Escherichia sp. WS1118, assembly GCF_046487695.1. NCBI lineage: Bacteria > Pseudomonadati > Pseudomonadota > Gammaproteobacteria > Enterobacterales > Enterobacteriaceae > Escherichia > Escherichia sp. WS1118. The sequence continues at coordinate 258,181 of NZ_JBJQIZ010000008.1, forward strand.
CGTATTCAGATCATCGATAGCCAGAATCGCCCGATGTTTAGAACTGGCAGTGCCGACGTCGAACCCTATATGCGCGACATTCTGCGCGCCATCGCGCCCGTACTGAACGGTATTCCCAACCGAATTAGCCTCTCGGGTCATACCGATGATTTTCCCTACGCCAGTGGTGAGAAAGGTTACAGCAACTGGGAGCTTTCTGCCGATCGTGCCAATGCATCCCGCCGCGAACTGATGGTTGGTGGGTTGAATGGCGGCAAAGTGTTACGTGTCGTCGGCATGGCGGCAACGATGCGCTTAAGCGATCGCGGACCTGATGATGCCGTCAACCGTCGCATCAGCCTGTTGGTACTGAACAAACAAGCCGAACAGGCCATTTTGCATGAAAACGCCGAAAGCCAGAATGAGCCAGTAAGCGCCCTGGAAAAACCTGAGGTTGCACCACAGGTCAGTGTTCCCACAATGCCATCAGCCGAACCGAGGTGACAGCGTGAGCATGGATATAAGCGATTTTTATCAGACATTTTTTGATGAAGCGGACGAACTGTTGGCTGATATGGAGCAGCATTTGCTGGTTTTGCAGCCGGAAGCGCCAGATGCCGAACAATTGAATGCCATCTTTCGGGCTGCCCACTCGATCAAAGGAGGGGCAGGAACCTTTGGCTTCAGCGTTTTGCAGGAAACCACGCATCTGATGGAAAACCTGCTCGATGAAGCCAGACGAGGTGAGATGCAACTCAACACCGACATTATCAATCTGTTTTTGGAAACGAAGGACATCATGCAAGAACAGCTCGACGCTTATAAACAGTCGCAAGAGCCGGATGCCGCCAGCTTCGATTATATCTGCCAGGCCTTGCGTCAACTGGCATTAGAAGCGAAAGGCGAAACGCCATCTGCAGTGACCCGATTAAGTGTGGTTGCCAAAAGTGAACCGCAAGATGAGCAGAGTCGTAGTCAGTCACCGCGACGAATTATCCTTTCGCGCCTGAAGGCCGGCGAAGTCGACCTGCTGGAAGAAGAGTTGGGGCATCTGACAACGTTAACTGACGTGGTGAAAGGGGCGGATTCTCTCTCGGCAATATTACCGGGCGACATCGCCGAAGATGACATCACAGCGGTACTCTGTTTTGTGATTGAAGCCGATCAGATTACCTTTGAAACAGTAGACGTCTCGCCAAAAATATCCACCCCACCAGTGCTTAAACTGGCAGCCGAACAAGCGCCAACCGGTCGCGTGGAGCGGGAAAAAACGACGCGCAGCAGTGAATCCACCAGCATCCGTGTAGCGGTAGAAAAGGTTGATCAATTAATTAACCTCGTCGGCGAGCTGGTCATCACCCAGTCCATGCTTGCTCAGCGCTCCAGTGAACTGGACCCGGTTAATCATGGTGATTTGATTACCAGCATGGGGCAGTTACAACGTAACGCTCGTGATTTGCAGGAATCAGTGATGTCGATTCGCATGATGCCGATGGAATATGTCTTTAGTCGCTATCCCCGGCTGGTGCGTGATCTGGCGGGAAAACTCGGCAAGCAGGTAGAACTGACGCTGGTGGGCAGTTCCACTGAACTCGACAAGAGCCTGATAGAACGCATTATCGACCCGCTGACCCACCTGGTACGCAATAGCCTCGATCACGGTATTGAACTGCCAGAAAAACGGCTCGCTGCAGGTAAAAACAGCGTCGGAAATTTAATTCTGTCTGCCGAACATCAGGGCGGCAACATTTGCATTGAAGTGACCGACGATGGGGCGGGGCTAAACCGTGAACGAATTCTGGCAAAAGCGGCCTCGCAAGGTCTGACCGTCAGCGAAAACATGAGCGACGACGAAGTTGCAATGCTGATATTTGCACCTGGCTTCTCCACGGCGGAGCAGGTCACCGACGTCTCCGGGCGTGGCGTCGGCATGGACGTCGTTAAACGTAATATCCAGGAGATGGGCGGTCATGTCGAGATCCAGTCGAAGCAGGGTACTGGCACTACGATCCGCATTTTACTGCCGCTGACGCTGGCAATTCTTGACGGCATGTCCGTACGCGTTGCGGATGAAGTTTTCATTCTGCCGCTGAATGCTGTCATGGAATCACTGCAACCCCGTGAAGCCGATCTGCATCCACTGGCTGGCGGCGAGCGGGTGCTGGAAGTGCGGGGTGAATATCTGCCTATCGTCGAACTGTGGAAAGTGTTCAACGTCGCGGGCGCGAAAACCGAAGCCACCCAGGGAATTGTGGTGATCTTACAAAGTGGCGGTCGCCGCTACGCCTTGCTGGTGGATCAATTAATTGGTCAACACCAGGTTGTGGTTAAAAACCTTGAAAGTAACTATCGCAAAGTCCCCGGCATTTCTGCTGCGACCATTCTTGGCGACGGCAGCGTGGCACTGATTGTTGATGTCTCCGCCTTGCAGGCGATAAACCGCGAACAACGTATGGCGAACACCGCCGCCTGAATGAGTAAAAAGGTAACAATATGACCGGTATGACGAATGTAACAAAGCTGGCCAGCGAGCCGTCAGGCCAGGAATTTCTGGTATTTACCCTTGGTGATGAAGAGTACGGTATTGATATTCTGAAAGTGCAGGAGATCCGTGGCTACGATCAGGTGACACGGATTGCGAACACGCCAGCGTTTATCAAAGGCGTCACGAATCTGCGCGGCGTTATTGTGCCGATTGTTGACTTACGAATTAAGTTCAGCCAGGTGGATGTGGACTATAACGACAACACGGTAGTTATCGTCCTGAATCTCGGACAGCGGGTGGTCGGCATCGTGGTTGACGGCGTCTCAGACGTGCTTTCATTGACGGCGGAGCAAATTCGTCCGGCACCGGAATTTGCCGTGACGCTTTCAACCGAATATCTCACAGGACTGGGCGCACTGGGCGACCGCATGTTGATTCTGGTGAACATCGAAAAACTGCTGAACAGCGAAGAGATGGCGCTGTTAGATAGCGCGGCGTCAGAAGTGGCGTAATTCTCCCGATTTCCTCAATTGAAATGAACCCGATGATCTGCGCATCGGGTTTTTTATTTCAATTTCGCGGCGGGTGGCATCAGCAATAAAGTTTCCCCCCTCCTTGCCGATAACGAGATCAACTTGTTTTCAGGAAGGTGCCTTATGATTAACCGTATCCGCGTAGTCACGCTGTTGGTAATGGTGCTGGGGGTATTCGCACTGTTACAGCTTATTTCCGGCAGTCTGTTTTTTTCTTCCCTTCACCATAGCCAGAAGAGCTTTGTGGTTTCCAATCAATTACGGGAACAGCAGGGCGAGCTGACGTCAACATGGGATTTAATGCTGCAAACGCGCATTAACCTGAGTCGTTCAGCGGTGCGGATGATGATGGATTCATCCAATCAGCAAAGTAATGCCAAAGTTGAATTGCTCGATAGTGCCAGGAAAACATTGGCCCAGGCCGCGACTCATTATAAAAAATTCAAAAGCATGGCACCGTTACCTGAAATGGTCGCTACCAGTCGTAATATTGATGAAAAATATAAAAACTATCACACAGCGTTAACTGAACTGATTGATTATCTTGATTATGGCAATACTGGAGCTTATTTCGCTCAGCCAACCCAGGGAATGCAAAATGCAATGGGCGAAGCGTTTGCTCAGTACGCCCTCAGCAGTGAAAAACTGTATCGCGATATCGTCACTGACAACGCAGATGATTACCGATTTGCCCAGTGGCAACTGGCGGTTATCGCGCTGGTGGTGGTATTGATTCTGCTGGTGGCGTGGTACGGCATTCGCCGTATGTTGCTTACACCGCTGGCAAAAATTATTGCGCATATTCGCGAAATTGCCGGTGGTAACCTGGCGAATACCCTGACCATTGACGGGCGCAGTGAAATGGGCGACCTGGCGCAGAGCGTTTCACATATGCAACGCTCTTTGACTGACACCGTCACTCATGTGCGCGAAGGTTCAGATGCCATCTATGCCGGTACCCGTGAAATTGCGGCGGGCAACACCGATCTTTCCTCCCGTACTGAACAGCAGGCATCCGCGCTTGAAGAAACTGCCGCCAGCATGGAGCAGCTCACCGCGACAGTGAAGCAAAACGCCGATAACGCCCGCCAGGCCTCGCAACTGGCGCAAAGTGCCTCCGACACCGCCCAGCACGGCGGCAAAGTGGTGGATGGCGTAGTGAAAACGATGCATGAGATCGCCGATAGTTCGAAGAAAATTGCCGACATTATCAGCGTTATTGATGGTATTGCCTTCCAGACTAATATCCTCGCGCTGAATGCCGCTGTTGAAGCCGCGCGAGCGGGTGAACAGGGCCGTGGTTTTGCCGTGGTGGCGGGTGAAGTGCGTAATCTTGCCAGTCGCAGTGCACAGGCGGCAAAAGAGATCAAAGCCCTCATTGAAGACTCCGTCTCGCGCGTTGATACCGGTTCGGTGCTGGTCGAAAGCGCTGGGGAAACAATGAACAATATCGTCAATGCTGTCACTCGCGTGACTGACATTATGGGCGAGATTGCATCAGCATCGGATGAACAGAGCCGTGGCATCGATCAAGTCGCATTGGCGGTTTCGGAAATGGATCGCGTCACGCAACAGAACGCATCGCTGGTGCAGGAATCAGCTGCCGCCGCAGCTGCGCTGGAAGAACAGGCGAGTCGTTTAACGCAAGCGGTTTCCGCGTTCCGTCTGGCAGCCAGCCCACTCACCAATAAACCGCAAACACCATCCCGTCCTGCCAGTGAGCAACCACCGGCACAGCCACGACTGCGAATTGCTGAACAAGATCCAAACAGGGAAACATTTTGACGAGTATTTACTAAAGCGGTCATTGCCGCCTGATGGGGAGCGTTGATGTTTAATCGTATTCGAATTTCGACCACGCTGTTTTTAATTTTGATTCTCTGCGGGATCTTGCAGATTGGCAGTAACGGCATGTCTTTTGGGCATTTCGCGACGATTTGCAACGACTGAATCAGGCCGACCATCTTTCGTCGCGTGTGGCGGTATTTACCCTTGAAGAACATGAAGTAGCACGACATGAGTCGGCGCAGTTACAAATTGCGCCAGTGGTATCCTGAAGTGATTGAGAAGGCGCTATGACTTCATCTCTGCCCTGTGGGCAAACGTCTTTATTGTTACAGATGACCGAGCGCCTGGCGCTTTCCGACGCGCATTTTCGGCGGATAAGTCAATTGATCTATCAACGAGCCGGGATCGTTCTGGCTGACCATAAACACGACATGGTTTACAACCGACTGGTTCGTCGTTTGCGTGCGCTGGGACTGGCGGATTTCGGTCATTACCTGAACTTGCTGGAATCTAATCAGCACAGCGGTGAGTGGCAGGCGTTTATCAATTCGCTGACCACGAATCTGACGGCATTTTTCCGTGAGGCACACCATTTTCCTCTGCTCGCGGATCACGCACGTCGCCGTTCTGGCGAGTATCGCGTATGGAGCGCGGCGGCTTCAACCGGCGAAGAGCCGTACAGCATAGCGATGACGCTGGCTGATACATTGGGCACCGCGCCCGGACGCTGGAAAGTGTTTGCCAGCGATATCGACACCGAAGTGCTGGAAAAAGCCAGAAGCGGTATTTATCGCCATGAAGAGTTGAAAAACCTGACGCCGCAGCAACTGCAACGGTATTTCATGCGAGGGACGGGACCGCATGAAGGGCTGGTACGCGTGCGTCAGGAGCTGGCGAACTATGTTGATTTTGCCCCGCTGAATTTACTGGCGAAACAGTACACCGTGCCGGGGCCGTTTGATGCGATCTTCTGTCGTAACGTCATGATCTACTTCGATCAAACTACCCAGCAGAAGATTTTGCGCCGCTTTGTTCCGCTCCTTAAACCCGACGGATTGCTGTTTGCGGGTCACTCTGAAAACTTTAGCCACCTTGAGCGCCGCTTCACGCTGCGTGGTCAGACGGTGTATGCGCTAAGTAAGGATTAACGATGAGCAAAATCAGGGTGTTATCTGTCGATGATTCGGCACTGATGCGCCAGATCATGACAGAAATCATCAACAGCCATAGCGACATGGAAATGGTGGCGACCGCCCCTGATCCGCTGGTTGCGCGTGATTTGATTAAGAAATTCAATCCCGATGTATTGACGCTGGATGTTGAAATGCCGCGGATGGACGGACTGGATTTCCTCGAAAAATTAATGCGTTTGCGTCCAATGCCCGTTGTGATGGTTTCTTCCCTGACCGGCAAAGGGTCAGAAGTCACGCTGCGCGCGCTGGAGCTGGGGGCGATAGATTTTGTCACCAAACCGCAACTGGGTATTCGCGAAGGAATGCTGGCGTATAGCGAAATGATTGCTGAAAAGGTGCGTACGGCAGCAAAGGCGAGCCTTGCAGCACATAAGCCATTGTCGGCTCCGACAACGCTGAAGACGGGGCCGTTGTTGAGTTCTGAAAAACTGATTGCGATTGGTGCTTCAACGGGTGGAACTGAGGCAATTCGTCACGTACTGCAACCGTTGCCGCTTTCCAGTCCGGCACTGTTAATTACCCAGCATATGCCGCCCGGTTTCACCCGCTCTTTTGCCGACAGACTTAATAAGCTTTGCCAGATCGGAGTTAAAGAAGCCGAAGACGGAGAGCGCGTCTTGCCGGGACATGCCTATATCGCGCCGGGCGATCGGCATATGGAGCTGGCGCGTAGTGGCGCAAATTATCAAATCAAAATTCACGATGGCCCGGCGGTTAATCGCCATCGGCCATCGGTTGATGTGTTGTTCCATTCTGTGGCCAAACAGGCGGGGCGTAATGCGGTTGGGGTGATCCTAACCGGTATGGGCAACGACGGCGCGGCGGGAATGTTGGCGATGCGTCAGGCGGGGGCATGGACCCTTGCGCAAAACGAAGCAAGTTGCGTGGTGTTCGGCATGCCGCGCGAGGCCATCAATATGGGTGGTGTCTGCGAAGTGGTCGATCTTAGCCAGGTAAGTCAGCAAATGCTGGCAAAAATTAGTGCCGGACAGGCGATACGTATTTAAATCAGGAGTGTGAAATGGCGGATAAAGAACTTAAATTTTTGGTTGTGGATGACTTTTCCACCATGCGACGCATAGTGCGTAACCTGCTGAAAGAGCTGGGATTCAATAATGTTGAGGAAGCGGAAGATGGCCTCGATGCTCTCAATAAGTTGCAGGCAGGCGGTTATGGATTTGTTATCTCCGACTGGAACATGCCCAATATGGATGGCCTGGAGTTGCTGAAAACGATTCGTGCGGATGGCGCGATGTCGGCATTGCCAGTGTTAATGGTGACTGCAGAAGCGAAGAAAGAGAACATCATTGCTGCGGCGCAAGCGGGGGCCAGTGGCTATGTGGTGAAGCCATTTACCGCCGCGACGCTGGAGGAAAAACTCAACAAAATCTTTGAGAAACTGGGCATGTGAGGATGCGACTATGATGCAACCATCAATCAAACCTGCTGACGAGCATTCAGCTGGCGATATCATTGCGCGCATCGGCAGCCTGACGCGTATGCTGCGCGACAGTTTGCGGGAACTGGGGCTGGATCAGGCCATTGCCGAAGCAGCGGAAGCCATCCCCGATGCGCGCGATCGTTTGTACTATGTTGTGCAGATGACCGCCCAGGCTGCGGAGCGGGCGCTGAACAGTGTTGAGGCGTCACAACCGCATCAGGATCAAATGGAGAAATCAGCAAAAGCGTTAACCCAACGTTGGGATGACTGGTTTGCCGATCCGATTGACCTTGCCGACGCCCGTGAACTGGTAACAGACACGCGGCAATTTCTGGCAGATGTCCCCGCACATACCAGCTTTACTAACGCGCAACTGCTGGAAATCATGATGGCGCAGGATTTTCAGGATCTCACCGGACAGGTCATTAAGCGGATGATGGATGTCATTCAGGAGATCGAACGTCAGTTGCTGATGGTGCTGTTGGAAAACATCCCGGAACAGGAGTCGCGTCCAAAACGTGAAAACCAGAGTTTGCTTAATGGACCTCAGGTCGATACCAGCAAAGCCGGTGTGGTAGCCAGTCAGGATCAGGTGGACGATTTGTTGGATAGTCTTGGATTTTGATTTGTATTGCCTGATGTGACGTGGCCGCGTCACATCAGATCTTCAAGGTTGGATAAGGCGTTTACGCCGTACCCGACAAACATGTCACCATGCCTGATGTGCTGTGGCAAAAGCCCTAAATCCCGCCTGTTTTGCCCCTTACTCAAACCATTGAACACTTTGCGCTCTGGCATCATTTACGCTTAATACTCTTTCCAGGATTGGCGACGTGTCTGACGAGAGCGACGACAAAACAGAAGCCCCCACACCTCACCGACTAGAAAAAGCGCGGGAAGAGGGGCAAATCCCGCGTTCCCGTGAACTGACTTCACTGCTGATTTTGCTGGTGGGCGTTAGTGTTATCTGGTTTGGCGGTGTGGCGCTGGCCCGTCGATTGTCGGGCATGCTCTCCGCAGGGCTGCATTTTGATCACAGTATTATCAATGACCCGAATCTGATCCTCGGGCAGATTATTCTGCTGATCAGAGAAGCCATGCTGGCGCTGCTACCGCTGATTAGCGGCGTGGTGCTGGTGGCGATTATTTCTCCGGTTATGCTGGGGGGGCTGGTATTTAGCGGAAAATCCTTGCAGCCGAAGTTTTCCAAACTCAACCCGCTACCGGGCATTAAACGGATGTTCTCGGCACAGACTGGCGCGGAGTTGCTTAAGGCAATTTTGAAAACCATCCTGGTTGGCAGCGTGACGGGGTTTTTTCTCTGGCATCACTGGCCGCAGATGATGCGCTTAATGGCCGAGTCTCCGATTACCGCCATGGGTAATGCGATGGATCTGGTAGGGCTATGCGCGCTGCTGGTGGTGCTTGGTGTCATTCCAATGGTGGGATTTGACGTCTTTTTCCAAATCTTCAGCCACCTGAAAAAGCTGCGAATGTCACGGCAGGATATTCGTGATGAGTTCAAACAAAGCGAAGGCGACCCCCATGTTAAAGGGCGGATCCGTCAGATGCAGCGAGCGGCCGCACGGCGTCGGATGATGGCCGATGTGCCGAAAGCGGATGTCATTGTCAATAACCCGACCCACTATTCGGTAGCGTTGCAGTATGACGAAAACAAAATGAGCGCACCGAAAGTGGTCGCTAAAGGTGCAGGGCTGGTCGCGCTGCGCATTCGTGAAATTGGCGCTGAAAATAACGTCCCGACGCTTGAAGCGCCGCCGCTGGCGCGTGCGCTGTATCGACATGCGGAGATCGGTCAACAAATCCCGGGTCAACTGTACGCCGCGGTGGCGGAAGTGCTGGCCTGGGTCTGGCAACTGAAACGCTGGCGTCTGGCCGGTGGACAACGCCCTGTACAACCTACTCATCTTCCGGTGCCGGAAGCCCTGGATTTTATTAACGAGAAACCGACCCATGAGTAATCTGGCCGCGATGCTGCGCCTGCCTGCAAACCTGAAATCGACACAATGGCAGATCCTTGCCGGACCGATTTTGATCCTGTTGATCTTGTCGATGATGGTACTGCCTCTGCCCGCATTCATACTCGACCTGCTGTTTACCTTCAATATTGCCTTGTCGATCATGGTGTTGCTGGTGGCGATGTTTACCCAGCGCACGCTCGAGTTTGCTGCGTTTCCGACCATCCTGTTGTTTACCACGCTGTTGCGTCTGGCACTTAACGTGGCTTCAACCCGTATCATTTTGATGGAAGGGCATACCGGCGCGGCGGCGGCTGGAAAGGTGGTCGAAGCGTTCGGTCACTTCCTCGTTGGTGGCAATTTCGCTATCGGTATCGTGGTGTTCGTCATTCTCGTGATCATCAACTTTATGGTCATTACCAAAGGTGCCGGGCGTATCGCAGAAGTGGGTGCGCGCTTTGTTCTCGATGGTATGCCGGGTAAGCAGATGGCGATTGACGCCGACCTTAACGCCGGATTGATTGGTGAAGATGAGGCGAAAAAACGCCGCTCCGAAGTGACTCAGGAAGCCGATTTTTACGGCTCGATGGACGGGGCAAGTAAGTTTGTCCGCGGCGATGCCATCGCCGGGATCCTCATCATGGTCATTAACGTTGTCGGCGGATTGCTGGTCGGTGTGCTGCAACATGGCATGAGCATGGGGCACGCGGCGGAAAGTTATACGCTATTGACCATTGGCGACGGTCTGGTGGCACAAATTCCGGCGTTGGTGATTTCTACCGCCGCGGGGGTCATCGTTACACGTGTCAGCACCGATCAGGATGTTGGCGAGCAGATGGTGAATCAGCTTTTCAGTAACCCAAGCGTTATGTTATTAAGCGCCGCCGTGCTCGGTTTACTCGGCCTGGTGCCTGGAATGCCGAACCTGGTATTTTTGCTGTTCACTGCCGGATTGCTGGGGCTGGCCTGGTGGATCCGCGGACGTGAACAAAAAGCGCCTGCTGAACCAAAACCGGTAAAAATGGCAGAGAATAATACCGTTGTCGAAGCGACGTGGAACGATGTACAACTGGAAGATTCTCTGGGAATGGAAGTGGGTTATCGACTGATCCCGATGGTCGATTTCCAGCAGGATGGTGAGTTGTTGGGCCGTATACGCAGTATTCGCAAGAAATTTGCTCAGGAGATGGGGTTTCTACCCCCAGTGGTGCACATCCGCGATAACATGGATTTGCAACCAGCCCGCTATCGTATCTTGATGAAAGGTGTCGAAATGGGGAGTGGTGATGCTTATCCGGGGCGCTGGCTGGCAATTAATCCAGGCACTGCCGCCGGAACATTACCTGGTGAAGCGACCGTTGATCCGGCATTTGGCCTGAATGCTATCTGGATTGAAAGTGCGCTTAAAGAACAGGCGCAGATTCAGGGGTACACCGTGGTTGAGGCCAGCACGGTGGTGGCAACGCATCTTAACCACCTCATTAGCCAGCATGCCGCAGAGCTGTTTGGTCGTCAGGAGGCGCAACAGCTGCTGGATCGCGTCGCCCAGGAGATGCCAAAGCTGACGGAAGATCTCGTTCCTGGCGTCGTCACGCTTACCACACTGCATAAAGTGCTGCAAAATCTGCTCGATGAAAAAGTGACGATTCGCGATATGCGCACCATTCTCGAAACGCTGGCGGAACATGCGCCCATCCAAAGCGATCCGCATGAATTAACCGCCGTCGTGCGCGTAGCGTTGGGACGGGCGATTACCCAGCAGTGGTTTCCTGGCAAAGATGAAGTCCATGTTATTGGCCTCGATACACCGCTGGAACGTTTGTTGCTACAGGCATTGCAGGGCGGGGGGGGACTGGAGCCAGGGCTGGCGGATCGCTTGTTGGCGCAAACTCAGGAAGCGCTATCCCGTCAGGAGATGTTGGGTGCGCCGCCGGTACTGTTGGTGAACCACGCGCTGCGACCATTATTGTCTCGCTTCCTGCGCCGCAGCTTGCCGCAGTTAGTGGTGCTGTCGAATCTGGAACTATCAGATAACCGACATATCCGTATGACGGCGACGATTGGCGGCAAATAATGAGAGCCTTATTAGCAATATTATTGTTTCCGCTGCTGGTGCAAGCCGCCGGGGAGGGGATGTGGCAGGCGAGTAGCGTGGGCGTTACGCTAAATCATCGCGGTGAATCGATGTCGTCAGCGCCTCTTTCTACGCGACAACCTGCTTCAGGATTGATGACGCTGGTGGCGTGGCGTTATCAGCTTATCGGTCCGACACCTGCAGGACTGCGGGTTCGCTTGTGTTCACAATCTCGTTGTGTCGAATTAGAGGGGCAGAGTGGAACCACCGTGGCCTTTTCCGGTATACCGGCGGCAGAACCGTTGCGCTTTATCTGGGAAGTGCCTGGCGGTGGGCGGTTAATTCCGCCGCTAAAGATTCAACGGAATGAAGTGATTGTAAATTATCGTTAATGATAAAAAAGCCGATGTCTGCAATGACATCGGCTGTTGCCGTATAACGCGATTACATACGCTCTACTGTCTCAATACCCAGCGTATCCAGACCCAGCTTCAGCGTCTTCGCCGTCAGTTGTGCCAGTTTCAGACGGCTGTTACGCACTTCTTCGTTTTCTGCGCTGAGGATCGGGCAGTGCTCGTAGAAGCCAGAGAACAGACCGGCCAGATCGTACAGGTAAGCACACATCACATGCGGCGTGCCTTCACGGGCAACCACAGTGAGGGTTTCTTCAAACTGCAGCAGGCGAGCTGCCAGTTGCGCTTCACGATCTTCACGGATGATTACCGGAGCTGCAGCCAGTTGCTCTTCGTCAATTTCTGCTTTACGGAACACGGATAATACACGCGTGTAAGCATACTGCATGTATGGCGCGGTATTACCCTCAAACGCCAGCATGTTGTCCCAGTCGAAGATGTAGTCCGTGGTGCGGTTTTTGGAGAGATCCGCATATTTCACCGCACCAATACCAACCGCGTTAGCCAGTTTTTCCAGCTCGTCGGCTGGCATATCCGGGTTCTTTTCTGCCACCAGACGGCGTGCACGCTCCAGGGCTTCATCCAGCAGGTCTGCCAGTTTCACTGTACCACCCGCGCGGGTTTTGAACGGTTTGCCGTCTTTACCCAGCATCATGCCGAACATGTGGTGTTCCAGCGGTACGGATTCCGGTACATAGCCTGCTTTGCGGACGATAGCCCACGCCTGCATCAGGTGTTGATGCTGACGGGAGTCGATGTAATACAGCACGCGATCGGCATGCAGTGTTTCATAACGATATTTCGCACAGGCGATATCAGTGGTGGTGTAGAGATAGCCACCATCTTTCTTCTGAATGATCACGCCCATCGGTTCGCCTTCCTTGTTTTTGAACTCATCAAGGAATACAACGGTCGCGCCTTCACTTTCTACTGCCAGACCTTTGGCTTTCAGGTCCGCCACGATACCCGGCAGCATTGGGTTGTAGAGGCTTTCACCCATCACGTCATCACGGGTCAGCGTCACGTTCAGACGATCGTAGGTGATCTGGTTCTGCGTCATGGTGATGTCGACCAGTTTGCGCCACATCTCGCGGAAATATTCGTCACCGCTTTGCAGTTTTACCACGTAGTTACGTGCACGCTCGGCAAACTCTTCATCTTCGTCGTAATGCTTTTTCGCATCGCGGTAGAAACCTTCAAGGTCAGCCAGCTCCATTTCACCGGCGTTTTCCTGCTGCTGCTTTTCCAGCCACGCGATCAGCATACCGAACTGAGTGCCCCAGTCGCCGACGTGGTTTGCGCGAATCACTTTGTGACCGAGGAACTCCAGAGTACGAACTGCTGCGTCACCAATAATGGTAGAGCGCAGGTGACCGACATGCATCTCTTTCGCCACGTTTGGCGCAGAGTAGTCAACCACAATGGTTTGTTTTTCTGGCGTAGCAACACCGAGACGATCGGACGCCAGCGCCTGCTGAACATGTTCAGCCAGGAATGCCGGATCAAGGAAAATGTTGATAAAGCCTGGACCGGCGATCTCAACTTTGCTGGCGATACCGTTAAGATCCAGATGAGTCAGCACCTGCTCTGCTAATTGTCGCGGTGCCATACCCAGTTTTTTAGCAACTGCCATCATGCCGTTAGCCTGATAGTCGCCGAACTGAACTTTTGCTGACTGACGAACCTGCGGTTCGCAATCCGCAGGCGCGCCTGCCGCAATCATGGCCTGACGGACTTTTTCTGAGAGAAGAGCCTGAATATTCACCGGAATACCTTACATTGATGAAGCGAGCAAAAATTGCCCGCACCAGTTAAAGAAATTAGGGCGGGAGTATACTGCAAATGGCTGTTTTCGTCAGCAACGTGCGCGTGGCGTATTGCCGTTTTCACTATTGCATCAGAAGCGGCGTGAAATCAGCGGTTGGTTGGCGCAGGGCAACAGGGTAAATTAACGCTTTTAATGAAAGACGAAGAGTGATTATGGCGAACTGGCAATCTATCGACGAGCTGCAGGATATTGCATCGGATTTACCGCGATTTACCCACGCATTAGATGAACTTTCCCGCCGTCTGGGGTTGGATATCACTCCGCTGACTGCCGATCACATTTCCTTGCGTTGCCATCAAAACGTCACCGCTGAACGCTGGCGTCGCGGGTTTGAACAGTGCGGCGAGCTTTTGTCAGAAAATATGATCAATGGCAGACCGATTTGTCTGTTTAAATTGCATGAACCGGTACAGGTTGCGCACTGGCAGTTTTCCATTGTGGAGCTACCGTGGCCCGGGGAAAAACGTTACCCGCACGAAGGTTGGGAACATATTGAAATCGTTCTGCCGGGTGATCCAGAAACGCTGAATGCCCGTGCGCTGGCATTGCTTTCTGATGAAGGACTCAGCCTGCCGGGGATCTCAGTTAAAACCAGTTCGCCAAAAGGTGAGCATGAACGATTACCGAATCCGACGCTGGCGGTCACCGATGGTAAAACAACCATTAAGTTTCATCCGTGGTCCATTGAAGAGATCGTTGCCAGCGAGCAGTCGGCGTAACTAAGGAGCAAAAATGGCATTACTGGAAATTTGCTGTTACAGCATGGAATGCGCGCTAACGGCGCAGCAAAACGGCGCTGACAGAGTTGAATTATGCGCAGCTCCAAAAGAGGGGGGCTTAACGCCGTCGTTGGGGGTACTGAAATCCGTGCGCCAGCGGGTGACGATCCCAGTGCATCCGATTATCCGCCCACGCGGTGGTGATTTTTGCTACAGCGACGGTGAGTTTGCCGCCATTCTTGAAGATGTGCGCACAGTCCGCGAATTAGGTTTTCCTGGACTGGTGACGGGCGTTCTCGATGTTGACGGGAATGTCGATATGCCACGAATGGAAAAAATAATGGCTGCTGCCGGTCCGCTGGCAGTGACTTTTCATCGCGCCTTCGATATGTGCGCTAACCCTTTAAATACACTCAATAATCTTACGGAATTGGGCATTGCCCGGGTACTGACATCAGGGCAAAAATCAGACGCACTGCAAGGTTTATCAAAAATTATGGAACTTATTGCCCATCGTGATGCTCCAATCATTATGGCCGGAGCAGGAGTCCGTGCGGAAAACCTGCACCACTTCCTCGATGCCGGAGTGCTGGAAGTCCATAGCTCCGCGGGAGCGTGGCAAGCCTCACCGATGCGTTATCGTAATCAAGGATTGTCCATGTCATCAGATGCACACGCGGACGAGTATTCGCGTTATGTCGTAGACGGGGCGGCGGTTGCTGAAATGAAAGGAATCATTGAACGCCATCAGGCCAAATGATTTTTACCGTTGCATCATGTCGCCCAATATGATGCTTGCTCGTACCAGGCCCCTGCAATTTCAACAGGGGCCTTTTTTTGTGCACAGAAAACCCCCAGCTAGGCTGGGGGTTCCGGAAAGCTTTCAGCTTTGAGCCAGTTATTAAAACCCCTTTTGATTTGTTAAAACACCTTGCGGTCTGGC
>NZ_JBJQIZ010000009.1:0-252425 GCF_046487695.1 Escherichia sp. WS1118
GAATCAAAAAAGAATAAAACTCAGTCTTGGGGGACTCAGCCCGGTAGAATACCGGACTGAGTATCAAAAAGCCGGTTAACTGAAACTGTCCAGGTTTTGGGGTTCAGTTCAATAAGCGTCGCATCAGGCATGGTGCTCCAGACGTCACAACTTACTGCTGTGAGGCCTGCTGAAACAGGTGTTCCCACATATCGGTCACCAGCGCCTGGTCACGCGGCGACAATTCACCGGCACCAATGGCTTTTTCCAGACTCTGGCTAACGGTTGTATGTACCGCCTGAGCGGAGTGGTCGTCACCACTTTCCAGTTCTGCGATGGCTAATGTCAGGTGGCCACGCAAATACCCACTGGCAAACAACTCATCATCACTGGCATGGTCAACCATACCGTCGATTAATGCCAGAATGCGTGATTCAAACTCCGCGATCATCTTCTTTCCTCATTGTAAAACGTGGCGCTGGCTTCAGTTGAGCGCTTCCGGCCACGGGAACTGTTCCGCCGTAAGTTCCGGCGTGTGATAATAATTTTGTAGTGCTTTAATGAAGCGTGCCGGACGTTCGGGAATGCCGTTTGCCAGATAATCCATCACCTGCGCATGTACCCGCCGTTGAAACACCACGCGGTCCGGTTCGAAATCCCCTTCCAGATTGTCGCAGCTAACATTAAACGGATATCCCGCTGCCACGCAGAACAACCAGTCCAGCGCCTGCGGCTTCACTTCAACATCTTCAAACTGGCTTTGTGTCTGGGCATCGCGTCCGTCCGGGCAATACCAGTAGCCGAAATCAACCAGCTCACGGCGCGCTTTCCCGGCAATACACCAGTGCGAAATCTCGTGGATGGCGCTGGCATAAAAGCCATGAGCGAAGACGATTCTGTTATACGGTACTTCCGCATCAGCAGGAAGATAGATCGGTTCGTCGTCGCCTTTAATCAGACGGGTATTAAATTCATCGGCAAAGCAGCTATTAAAAATCTCAATCAACTGCTCATAGTGGTGTGTACTGTTCATTAGTTCATCCCCAACCAGTGGAGGATCTCCTGTCCATGGCTATCGTAAAGTAATTTGGCACTCATCACCGCCGAGACGATAACGATCATCGGGCGGATCAGCTTTTGTCCTTTGCTCAACACCAGTCTTGAACCCATGCGCGCGCCGAGGAACTGCCCCACCAGCATCACAAAGCCCGTCGCCCAAATCACTTTGCCGCCGAGAATAAACAGCAGCAGACCGCCAATGTTTGACGTTGCGTTAAGTAATTTGGCGTGAGCAGTGGCTTTGGCGAGGTTGAATCCGCACAGCGTAACGAAGGCCAGCGCGTAAAACGATCCGGCAGCCGGGCCAAAGAATCCATCGTAAAAACCGACGCAGCCCCCCGCCACCAGCGCAAATGGCAGTCCATACATCCGACGCTGGCGATCTTCTTCACCCAGCTTTGGCATCAGCAAGAAATAGAGGCCGATACAAATCACCAGAATAGGCAAAATCTGCCGTAAGACATCGGCCTGAACATACTGCACCAGTAGCGCGCCGCTCATTGAGCCGACAAAGGTCATGGCGATATTGAGTTTTTGATCGCTTAAACTAACCACTTTACGGCGAATAAAGTAGATAGTGGCGGAAATAGAGCCACCGCAGGCTTGCAGTTTATTGGTTGCCAGCGCGTTAGCGGGAGACATCCCCGCCGCCATCAATGCCGGAATGGTGAGTAACCCACCGCCACCGGCAATCGAGTCGATAAATCCCGCCAGCATGGCGACAAAAAAGAGAACTCCCAGCAGCAGCGGGGAAACCATAAACAGGCTATTAAACGTTTCCATTAGATCACGTGCTCATCCAGTAGCGCCTGGCAGGAAGGCGGCAACGGAGGCGGTGTCTTCTTCTCAGGCTTTGTTGTTCCCGGTTTTGGAGGTTCAAACCAGCTTTGCAGTTCTGCCCCGCAACCATCGCCTGGTGGCGGTAAAGGTTGATCCTCACACTCCAGACTATCGGCAGGACAACGTAATCGTACATGCATATGCGCGCGATGCTGGAACCAGGGTCGCACTTTGCGCAACCAGTCGCGATCGGTGCCCGCATCAAGGCAAAGTTGTTGCTTAATCGCCGGATTAACAAAAATGCGCGTGACGTCTTTATCCTGGGCGGCGAGTTTGATCAAGCTGAAAATTTCTGGCTTCCACAGCGTCGGGACAACGTGTTTACCGTCGCGGGAAACTAAATCTAACGCTTGCGGGCGCAAGAGCTGCGCGGAGGTCCAGCGTGTTTTTGGCAGTTGCAGGAAGATATCGACATCCAGTCCGGTCTGGTGGCTGGCGTGACCGCCGTTGAAACGACCACCAGCAGGCATCCCCATATCGCCAATCAGCACCGTACCCATGCCCAGATTGCTCACCTGGCGACTCAGACGCTGGATAAACATCACCAGATCCGGGTGCCCGAAATAGCGACGCTGATCGGTACGCATGACCTGATAATGTTCGGACTGTATCGGCAACGTGTCAGCACCGACGATACAGCCATTAGAAAAACTGCCTATCGATTGTGCGCTACCCGGCACAGGTTGGGTTATTTTTTGCCACGGCGTCGCTGCCAGGCTGGCGCTACTGGCAAGCAGAGCCAGCAGCGCAATCGCGGTTTTGTTCATTTTTTACCAGCGTGGAATATCAGTCTTCACATCGGCATTTTGCGCCCGCTGCCGTAGCAGGTGATCCATTAAAACGATCGCCAGCATCGCTTCTGCGATCGGCACCGCGCGGATCCCAACACAAGGATCGTGACGGCCTTTGGTGATCATCTCAACTTCTTCGCCAAAGCGGTTAATAGTGCGCCCCGGCACGGTAATGCTGGAGGTCGGTTTCAGCGCCATATGGGCAATGATTTTCTGCCCGCTGCTGATACCACCAAGAATGCCGCCCGCATGGTTGCTCTGGAAACCGTCTTTGGTGATTTCGTCGCGGTTCTGGCTGCCACGCAGCGCTACCACGTCAAAACCATCACCAATTTCCACACCTTTCACCGCGTTAATGCTCATTAGCGCATGGGCGATGTCGGCATCCAGGCGGTCAAAGACCGGCTCGCCAAGTCCGGCGGGTACGCCACTGGCAACGACGGTGACTTTCGCACCGATGGAGTCGCCTTCTTTTTTCAGCGTGCGCATCAGTTCATCTAACGCGTCGATTTTGTCCGGGTCCGGGCAGAAGAATGGATTTTGCTCGACCTGAGACCAGTCTTTGATTTCCAGCGGAATGTCGCCCATCTGGGTCAGGCAACCGCGAATCTCAATGCCAAATTTCTCGGCGAGATATTTTTTTGCAATCGCCCCTGCCGCCACGCGCATGGCGGTTTCACGGGCGGAAGAACGTCCACCGCCGCGATAATCGCGCAGGCCGTATTTTTGTTCATAGGTGTAATCGGCATGACCTGGACGGAAAACGTCCTTAATCGCACTATAATCCTGAGAACGCTGGTCGGTATTTTCGATCAACAATCCGATGCTGGTGCCAGTAGTAACACCTTCAAAAACACCGGAGAGAATTTTGACCTGATCCGGCTCGCGGCGCTGGGTGGTATAGCGCGATGTCCCAGGGCGACGACGATCAAGGTCATGTTGCAGGTCCGCTTCCGTCAGCGGAATGCCTGGCGGAACACCATCGACGATGCAGCCGAGCGCCAGCCCGTGCGATTCGCCGAAGGTGGTTACGCGAAAGAGTTGTCCAATTGTGTTTCCAGCCATCACGGCTCCGTTATTGTTGTGTTTGCGTGTTTACTTAATCTTTATAAATCGCGAAATGTTCACGGGCCGCCAGCAGCTGCTCTTTGGTGAGCATAAACACACCATCGCCGCCGTTATCAAACTCCAGCCATGTGAACGGAACATCCGGATATTGTTCCATAAGATGTACCATGCTGTTGCCCACTTCACAAATCAGCACACCATCATCAGCGAGGTAATCTGCCGCGTTACCGAGAATGCGACGCGTCAGTTTCAGGCCGTCGGTGCCAGATGCCAGACCGAGTTCCGGCTCGTGGCGGTATTCGTTTGGCAGGTCGGACATATCTTCCGCATCGACGTACGGCGGGTTGGTGACGATCAGGTCGTACTGCACTTTCGGCAAGTCACGGAACAAGTCGGAACGAATCGGAATGACGTTGTGGATCAAACCGTGTTCTTCGATGTTCTGTTCAGCAACCGCCAGCGCGTCTGGAGAGATGTCCACCGCGTCGACTTCCGCTTCCGGGAAGGCATAAGCACAGGCAATGGCGATGCAGCCGCTACCGGTACACATATCTAAAATGTGTTGCGGTTGCTTGCTGATGAGTCCGGCAAATTTATTGTTGATCAGTTCACCAATCGGCGAGCGCGGCACCAGCACACGTTCATCGACGTAAAATTCATGACCGCAGAACCAGGCTTTGTTGGTCAGGTAGGCCACCGGAATGCGTTCGTTGACGCGGCGGATCACGCGCTCAACAATACGGTGTTTTTCGCTGGAAGTCAGACGCGCGGTGCGCATATCTTCCGGAATATCCAGCGGCAGATAGAGCGATGGCAGCACCAGTTGCACGGCTTCATCCCACGGGTTATCGGTGCCGTGGCCGTACCAGATATTTGCCGCGCTGAAGCGGCTCACCGACCAGCGCAACATGTCCTGAATGGTTTGCAGCTCATTTACTGCTTCATCAACGAAAATTTTATCCACGTATTCCTCCAGGGCATGGTCGCATTAATTTCGGCGGCTAGTTTGCCATGAAGATGACGATAAATCAGCATTCACGCGCGGTGAGTGAGGAAAAATACGTTTAAAACGATCGATTGTGCTACGAGTCGGGTAAACTGTAGGAAAATTAGAAATAGAGACAGTTAAATGAAAAAGAAAACAACACTTAGCGAGGAGGACCAGGCGCTGTTTCGCCAGTTGATGGCGGGGACTCGCAAGATTAAGCAGGACACGATTGTCCATCGACCACAACGCAAGAAAATCAGCGAAGTACCGGTCAAGCGGTTGATTCAGGAGCAGGCCGATGCCAGCCATTATTTCTCTGACGAGTTTCAACCATTATTAAATACTGAAGGTCCGGTGAAATATGTTCGCCCGGATGTCAGCCATTTTGAAGCGAAGAAACTGCGGCGCGGTGATTATTCCCCGGAGTTGTTTCTTGATTTGCACGGTCTGACGCAGCTACAAGCCAAACAGGAACTGGGGGCGTTGATTGCCGCCTGCCGCCGTGAACATGTGTTTTGCGCCTGTGTGATGCATGGTCATGGTAAGCATATTTTAAAGCAGCAAACGCCACTGTGGCTGGCGCAACATCCCCATGTAATGGCATTTCACCAGGCACCAAAAGAGTATGGTGGTGATGCGGCATTGCTGGTGTTGATAGAAGTAGATGAGTGGCTGCCGCCGGAATTGCCCTGAATATTTAAAGGTGGACGAGTCTGTCCATTTAGCCTTGAATACTGGCGTCTCAACCCTGGCGATAATGAACGTAATAATCGGGCATTAATTGAAAAACGTAAGCAGCTTTCCGACAGCCTTCTGTGGGCTAATGGCATTGCCCCTTCAGAGGGGCTTGAGGATGACGACCTGCTGCAAGCGGTTATCGACGAATTACTCACCCCCGTCGACGGTTATCTGGCACCTTTCGCTCCTGTGGTGGCGAATATTCTAAAAAACTGGATGACCGCATGACATAACGGACAACGGGGCCTGATGGCCCCGTTGTGTGGTGTATACGCTACAGCTCGTTGAGCGTGTACTGGAAGCGGCAGGTGGAATCAATCGGCTGGCGGCTGCTGGTATCGACACGCACTACCATGTCGTGCAGTTGCTTGTCAGTGATGGGATGCTGGTTGGGTGTGACCGTCACTTTCGAACTGTCACAGCCGGAGGTGGAGAAGGTGATCATTTGCGCCACAAAGCGGCAGTATGCACCTCGATCGTCCATCACGCTGCCGTCACAGAGCTTGCCGCTTTCCATCAAAAAGGTGGGCAGCGTTTTCTCAATCGTTCCACCCGTCGATTGCAGCGACAGCACTTTCGAATGGACAACATAATCTTCACTCCACGAAATATCATAAGCGGCGACGGAGACGGGGCATGATGAGTTATGCACTTTTGGCCCCACATATGGGGTCGGTACATCATACGGGAGAACACTATCAGTGTATGTTGAAACTAACCATGGGCACCCTTGTACAGGTCCATCGTGATACACGCTAAGGACCATATTCTCACAAATCCAATTCGTCCTACTCGATAAAGCATCATATGCTTCAAGTCCAACACAATTGGATTTTGCTACCTCATAGCCATCATCAACTGTCAACTCAGGTGCAGTCGTGTTACCGCTCCAACTGACTAAATCTAACTTTTCTGTTTGAAGCATACGACTGTGTTGCTTGTACACGCCATAGGCAACGCCTTCTGGCGTCAGAATTTCAAGATAGTAATGAATCTGGGTTGTAACAGCAGAAAATCCTATCGGAGTCACCAATGTTGAAATTTTCTTCGCCGCCAGCCCACCAGTACTTGAAAAGATCAGGACGAGTAAACAGGCCCAAAAACGCAGTATTTTCATCTTAAATGTACTCAAACGTTGCGGTTAAAAAAGCGGTAAACTCACCCATCGTCACTTCCCGCCCGCTTTTCGCCTGGAGCCAGGCATTAAAATTCAGATTGTTATTGCCGTTACTCAGCAAAAAGGTCGCGCCGCTGGTGTTGTTGATCGGCACCGCCGTTCCGTCGGTTTTTTCCATGCCAATCCCCACGCCCTGCGCCCCTGAGGACGCATCCAGCGCCAGAAAGCCGGGCTGTTCACTGTCTTCTGTACCGGTCAGCGTCACCCGGACTTCATACTGAGCTGGCCCTTTACAATCTTTCAACTGAAACACTACCGGCACCCGCGCCGACTGCCCGGTCACCATCAGGTCTTTACGGCTGATGGTGGGAAAATGCACCTCCGCCAGCGACTCGCCCTGAACGACTAACGTGCAGGACTTGCTGAGTAAATTGCCGTAGAAATGCAGGTTGTCAGCCGCCTGAACATGGGGCGTCAGCAGCACCGCCGCCAGTGCAGCCGCGCAGTGAGATATCCGTTTTAGGTTCATTGGTAATCCACCTGTAATGTTGCGTAGGCAGAAAAGGTTCCGTCGCTGAGCGCCGCATCATTGGCTTTCACCGGCACAGCTTGCAGCGTTGGCGGCGTTGACGGGTCAATTTTCAACGGTGTTCCCAGCTTAAACGGCTGGCCGTTTTGCTGTAGCTCAATCCCCAGGCCGCTAACGTCCGTTTCAATGGCGGAATCATCATAAGGGGTTTGGCTGCCCGTCCAGGTCAGGCTCATCTCCCAGGCGTCGTCGCGCACATCGGGGTCACATGTGATGGTGTAAGGCACATCCTGACGGAAATTATCGCCGTTAATGTTGTCGATAATGACGTTGCGAAACTCAACTTCGATCGTCTTACCATCGCTGATAGTACAGGCGGGCGGCGAAACCAGCGTGCCATGAAAAGTAACGTCGTTAATCGCGCCTGCGCCAGGCCAGCAAAACCGTAAATTAAGCACCATGCGAGTCGTTTCATTGGTAGTCCACCACCATGGTCATGGTCGCATTAAACTCCGATGCCATCAGTTCCACACCGCTCTGCTTCACCGGAACGGCTTCGAAGTCTGGCTGAGTATTGATGTTGAACGGCAGCCAGCTACTGTTACCCACTGCCACCAGCGAATGGTCAGCGGCATTCTGAATACGAATGCCAAAACCGCTGATTCCAGTACTCAGCACCGTTTCGCCGTTGATGGTCGTGGTGGTGGCCTGAAGCTGCATTTGCAGGTCGTCGCTGACACTGTTTGAGCAGTTCAGGGTGTAGCCCACTGGCTGACGGTAGTTGGCACCATCAATACTTTTAATAATCACATTGCCGAACTCCACCGCGCTTCCCTTTACCGAACAGGGCGGCGGCCCATCCACCAGCACGCGCAACGTCAAATTGACGATTTTGCCGCCCGCCATTGCCGGGAAAACGGTCACGCCACAGGCCAGCAATAGCGCGGCAGATCCGGTCAGAAAGAACGCTTTCATGTTGCTTCTCCCGTTATCAACCTTTGCTGCTTTGATCTTCATCCACCTTGCAGGTGTTCCCTTCACAACGGAAGATCAGCGGCATGCGCGCGCCGTAGTCGTTGATATAGGTCAGCACCGGGGCGCTCGCCATTTTTGCCTTTAACGGTTGTGACGTTTTCGGTGGCATCACCAGCGGTTTAAACCCGGCGGCAGTCAGCCCTTTCTTCTGTGTGCTGGCATCGCTGATGATGACGTGGTACGGCGTCGGGTTATTGACGGTATAGTCCTGGCCGCTGCGCGTGAGTGTGACCTTAAACTGCCACGGTTTTCTCATGTCAATCTTTTCCAGCGCCTTTGGTCGCCAGAACAGCTTGATGCGCGTTTGCAGCGCAATTTGCAGGGTGTTGGCTTTCCCGGACTTTGGCGGGATCTCACGCACGTTGTAGTAGAACAGGCTTTCTCGGTCGGACGGCAGCGTGTGAATGTCCGGCAGCGCCTGAATCTTCACCTGGCCGTTCATCATAGCGTCAATACGCTGCACCGGCGGCAGCACCGCCAGCGGCGAAGTGATTTTGTTGCCCTTCTCGTCTTCCAGCCAGCTTTGCGCCAGGTAAGGCAGCTTTTCGTTGTTGTTACGCAACGTCACGCTGATCGATTTATCGCTTTCGTTAAACACCAGACGGGTGCGATCCGGGGTGACCGATGCATGCGCCGTCAGGCTGGCGGTGGTAAGCTGTGCCATCAGCGCTGTGCTGACGAGCATTGGACAGGATAATTTATAAGACATTGATCGTTCCTTAATCAGATTATTGAGTTGCTGAAATTGACGTCGGCGCTTCCGTTGGTGTGACTTGCCGCGTCTGGCCCTGAATAACAGGCTTAATTTCTGGCGCTGAAGAATCAGGGGCTGCCGTTCCCTTTTGTTCACACGGCAACAACAGGCCGCTGAACAAATCGGCAGGTAGCGGCTTCGGCAATACGATCTCGCATTGTGCGCTGCCTTCCCAGAACACCATCATATGCTCGTCCGCATTGACCCCCGCCAGATAGACATTGCCTTCATCATCCACAATGCCAACCTGCTGCTGCTCGTCGTTTTTCACTTCCGCGCCAAACGGCGGGTAGCTACCGTCACGTAACCGCAGTACCGCCATCGCTTTTTGCCCGCTGATCACTTTGAATTTACGATAGCCGATTGCGCCTTCCGTCAGAGTCGCCTGCACCACCGACTGGGTGGCTTCCGCATCTTCCGGCAGGTTGTTTAAATCGATATACGCCTGATTGCGATAGTAGTTGTTAATATCGGCGACCACCGCCTTGCCAAACATATTGGTGTACACCGGCGCGCCGTTGCTTTCGACCGGCACGTTGGCAATCCCGTCGGCGTCAATCAGCAGGCGCGTGCCGCCCATGTTCTGGGTACGGTGCAGCGCCCCACCATGCGCGGTCAGCGTTGCCCCGCCCTGTAAGGCGATCCCCGCCGAACGGTATTCCCCTTCATGGTAGTTGGCGCTGAGATCAACCTTCGCCAGCGAACCGTCGTGGCTCAGATAACCATCCGCGCTGCCGTGCTGCTCGCTGGTGCCAACGTTAACCTGGTAGTGCGTTGCGTCATCGACGCGCTTAAAGTAACCGACCTGGCTGCTGTCCGACCCGCTGCCGTAGGAACCGTTGTAGGTCACGGTGCTGCTGTCGCTCCACGGAATGCTCATACTGAGGTACATCCCCTTATCCGCATTATCGTCATATTCGTAGCGATAGCCGGTCACCGAGATGCTCATGTTGCGAATGCTCCCCATATTAAAATAGTGGGAAAACATCAGGTTATAGTTTGTCTGTTCCGGGCGATCCCAGTAAGTACGATGGGAGTAGTTGAGATAGATCGAGACACCCGCAGCGGCAAAGTTCTGGTTATAGGTGATCGTATACATCTCTTTGTCGTTACCGGTCCGCGCCATGTCTGACTGGTTCGCGTCCAGATACTCGCTCATGGTCATGAAGTTCTTTTCAGAAAAACGGTAGCCTGCAAAGGTGACGCGGCTGTTGAGTTCGTCAAAGTCTTTGGCATAGCTCACGCGAAAGGAGTTGCCGTCCAGTTTTCCTTTGCCATATGCGCTGTCATGATCCAGGTTGACGTGCGAGTGAGTCACATCGAACGCCAGCGCGCCAAACTGTGCGAGGTCGCGCCCCACCCCCATCGCCGCCGACTGATAGTGTTTATCTGCCAGCGCACCACCGTAGAGCGACCAGCCATCTGCCACCCCCCATGACGCTTCTCCGCCGGAGAAAAAGCCGCCTTCGGTCTTGTGGTTCCAGTCTTCCGGACGCCCCATCATCACTTTGTAACGCACCTGCCCCTGGCGCGTGAGGAATGGCATAGATGCGGTCGTAACGTCATATTCCTGCACCTGACCATTCTGTTCTTCAACGCGGACGTGCAGTGTGCCGGAGACGGAGTCGCCGATATCCTGAATGCGGAATGGCCCGGCTGGAACCTGGGTTTCGTAAAGTACCCGGCCCATCTGGCTAATGGTGACTTTTGCACTGCTGTGCGCCACGCCGGAAACATCCGGTGCATAGCCGCGCAGGTTGGGCGGCAGCATCTGGTCATCGGTGCTGACGCTGCTGCCGATATAGTTAAAGCCGTCGAAAATATCGGAATTGAGATAATCTTCCCCCAGCGACAGCTTCGCTTTTAAAGAGGGCAAGGCTCGCCAGGCGTAATAACGACTCCAGTCCCAGTGTTTACTCGTTGTGCTGTTACTGCTGTCATCGTCGTCATCGTTGCTGCGGGTGTGCTGATAATCACTTTGCCAGTCTGCACGGAAACGCCATGCCCCCAGGTTCGCCCCAACGGTACCGTTGCCGCTGATATCATGTGAGTCCTCGCCCCCCTGCTCCTGGTGGCGAGTTTGCGCATTGAGGCTGTAGTCGGCAATCAGGCCAGGAATACCGTCGTCCCAACGTGAGGGAGGGTCCCAGTCGCTGCTGGTATATTCGAGGTAAGCCTGTGGCACTGTCAGCAGCAACGCCGACTGGCTTAAATCATTCTCGACTTCCATCCCGTCTAATTGCCCCGGTTTAAGGCATTCATCGTTGTGCGTCCACTGCAGGCTTTTTGCTATCCCTTCTTTCAGCCCCAGCGCCGCCACTAACTCAGGTGTCAGGCAGGCATAGTTTTTTGTTGGATCGTTTTCAGAGACGTACCAGTTAATGTCGTATTCATCAGAAAGGGGTTGTTTATTTATAAATACACGTAAATTATATTTACCCGCGTCGACATACCCTTTTTTTGAAAACTTACCGAGATCAATTTTCGTATCGCCCTTTAACTCAAGGAAACGGGGGTCAAATTGAATTGAATCATCAGCCCATGCATTGACTGACCCACCAGAGATTGCCAGCGCAATATAGCAGGCGATTCCCCGCAGCCGAAAATTTGAGTGATTAGGCATACACATATCCGTTTGTGAAACAGTCGTAAATCTGTTGCGTGTTGAATAACCCCACAGCAGAACGCTGTGGGGTTGTCACATCAGAGATAGGTAATCTGGAATGTGGTCAGGGTTTCGAACTGGCCGAGATCCGGCGCATCGGTTTCACCCACCAGCCAGGCTTTAAAGTTCAGCGTTTGCTTGTCTTTACCCTTGCTGGTTGAAGTATCCATCACGATTGGCTGAACAATCTTTTCGCCCACTTTATAACCTTTGCCATGGGTATCGCCGATTACCAGGCTCACGTGGTTCATGGCAACACCGCTGTCAACATTGAATAACGCATAGTTATCCGTGTTGGCTGGCCCCGCGTAGTTAGTACCGGTGAACGTGGTCTCCATGTTTGTTTCAGTGGTAAACACGCAATCCTGTAAACGGATCTGGAAATCTTTCGGTGTGGTAGTGCCACCGCCGGTCAGTTTAGCCGCACCGATGTCACCCATATCGACTTCCAGTTTGTGATCGTCTGGAACGATAGAGCACGGGGAGTCTTCAATGGTGCCGTAGAAGCGCGCGGTACCGTTGTTGCCTGCTGCAAAAGCAGAACTGGAAACAACTGCGCCCATGACCATCGCCGCAGCAATGGCTGTTTTGGCAAACTTACTCATTATTTGTCCTTAAATCATTAAGAGTTATAATATAAACACCTGACATAAAATTAATATATAGTATGCCCGATACTTATAGTTAGCCATTGAACATATACACTCCAATATAATCATAGAATGTAAACAAGTATTCTCTGGTGTGTCTGTATGTTGGTCTTATCTATAAAAAAACTCAATTTAGTAATACTTAAACACTTTATGTAGATTTTATTAATTAATACATCTACAAAATACTTTCACCACTTTCCAACAAAAAAACATGCGAATTATCAACAAAAAAACAAACCATTATAATCAACAAAAATGAATTGCTTATAAAGCACACTAAAAAATTATAATGACCTTACCATTATTTATTGCTAAAATTTAATATTAATTAAATCAATAAATATATATTCAAGACACAAAACCATTATCTTCTTTATTTTATTACGGGATTCAATAATGGGAAAATATAATAACTATCGAGAGTTGTTAAATATTAACAACATTTAGACAAGAAAAAGAATGATTGTATGACGGAGAAACTGCCCGGTGTACGCGCACGTAACCGGGCATTGATTGCTTAAATTGCTTTTGCCATCTTCAAATTACAAGGGCTCATTTGCCAGTTGAATTGGCCTTTTCCGCTTTCATCAAGCGTTACGCTGGCAATCGCTGAAGTGGTAAACATAGGCGGCGTTTCGCCCGGACATAACTCGGCAACCAGATACCCAACTAACGGTAAGTGGGAGATCACCAGTACCGAAGCAACACCTTCATTGGTCAACGCCTGCAAATAGGCACCGACCAGACCAACATCGCCGCAGGGCGTTAACTCCGGCAGAACTTCTGCACTGGAAGGCAGGTTCAGACAATCCCCTACTTCTTCCAGTGTTTGCTCGGCTCGCAGGAACGGGCTCACCAGAACGCGTTCGATTTCCACTTTTTGACCTTTCAGCCAGTTCGCCATCAGGCGAGATTCGTCACAACCGTTAGTGGTCAGAGGACGAACCGAATCACTGGCGGCATCGAGGGCTGCGTCGCCGTGACGCATGATAAAAACTTGCATATTGCACCGCTTTTGTTAACCAGATTCGCCCGTTTTCTTTCATCTGAAACCAGAGAAAGAAAACGGTGGCCGGCATTGTGCCTTATCCATTCACCGAATGAAACGCTGTTTTTTACCTCAATGGCGTAAGTATAGTCAATATGCGTTTACATTTTGAGCAACACTCCGCCATTCAGCGCGGATTCATATAACTTTGACCTTCTTATTGCAGGTCAGTTGCAGTTGTTTTCCAAAAACTTTCCCCACGCTCGCTCATCTCAACTAAACGATCGCAAGGGGTAAAACGGGAACCATACTGCGTGGCCAGTCGTTGCATTATTGCAACCACTTCGCCTGCGCCGAGAGAATCGATATAGCGGAACGGTCCACCGAGAAATGGCGGAAAACCAATGCCAAATACCGCGCCTATATCCCCGTCACGCACGCTACGGATAACCTGCTCGTCCAGACAACGTACTGCTTCATTCAGCATCAACATCACACACCGTTCAGCAACCTGCGGTGCGGAGAGTCGCCCCTGCCCTTGTGCGCCAATGAGCGGGTAAATGGCGGGATCGACCTGTTTTTTGCTTTTACGCCCTTTCTGACCATAAAGATAGAAACCCCGGCCATTTTTTCTGCCTTTGCGATCGTCGTTCAAAATTGAAGAAACAACATTTGCAGGCGCGCTAAAACGTTCTCCATAAGCGGCTTCCAGTACAGGAATAATTTTAGTCCCGGTGTCGATTCCTACCTCATCCAAAAGTTGGATTGGGCCTACCGGAAAACCAAATTTCACCAGCGCGGCATCGATATGCTCAATACGCTCGCCTTCGGTCAACATGCGGATAGCTTCATTGATGTAAGGCGCTAAGATGCGATTGACGTAAAACCCGGCTTTGTCACGCACGACAATTGGCGTTTTGCCCTGTTTTTTCGCCAGTTTTACCGTGGTGGCGATGGTTTGCGCCGATGTACTCGCATGAGGAATAATCTCCACCAGCGGCATTTTTTCCACCGGACTGAAGAAATGCAGGCCAATAACTTGCTCAGGTCGCGCGGCGTGAGCGGCGATATCGCCAATCGGTAAAGATGACGTGTTCGAAGCAAAGATGGTATGAGTAGCGCAATTTTTCTCCACTTCCGCCACCATCTGTTGTTTTAATTCGAGATTTTCAAACACCGCTTCAATAATCAGATCGCGATGGGCAAAGCCGCAATAGTCCGTCGTTCCGGAGATTAATGCCAGCTGTTTGTCACGTTCGCTGGCTTTGAGATGACGACGGCGAACTTTGCCCTCAAGCTGATCCCAACTGTACTTCAGCGCATGATTTATGCCCCGCGGGTTGATATCTTTAATTCTGACCGGAAGCCCCGCTTTACAAGCAGTGACATAAGCAATACCGCCGCCCATCAAGCCACCACCTAAAATCCCCACGCTGTTTAATGGCGCAGGCGGCGCATCACTGCCGGGATCTTTTTTCACTTCCGTACTGGCAAAAAAGATATTGCGCAGCGCCTGCGATTGCGGCGTCATCGCCAGTTCGCCAAACGCCCGTGCTTCAGCGTCATAGCCGCTGCTGGTGCCCTGCGCTAATCCCGTTTCGACAACCTCCAGGATGCGTTCTGTCGTCGGATAGTTACCTTGCGTTTTGTGTTCTGTTTTCTTACCGACCATTTTGAACAGCAGCGCACGACCTAACGGCCCCGCCAGAATACGCTCGCGTACAGGTAGAGGGCGTGAAGATGGGCGATCCTGCTTTGCCAGCTCAACAGCGGCTTCCAGCAATATGGAGTGCGGAACGACGTCATCCACCAACCCCAGCTTTACTGCCTGTTTCGCCCGAAGTTGTTTTCCGGTGAGGATCATCTCTAATGCTGTGCTGACACCTATCAGGCGCGGTAAACGCTGGGTACCGCCTGAACCGGGTAACAATCCAAGTTGTACTTCAGGCAAACCGAGCACCGTTTTAGGATCGTCAGTACAAACACGACCGTGGCACGCCAGCGCCAACTCCAGCCCGCCGCCCAGGCAAGCGCCATGAATAGCCGCGATAACCGGAATGGGCAAAGCATGAATCTCCGCCATTAACTGTTGCCCCTGCCGCGCCAGTACTTCCGCTTCTTGCGCCGTTTTGCAGTTGCCGATCATGTTGATGTCTGCGCCAGCAATGAAGTTGTCTGGTTTCGCGGAGACAAACACCACGCCACGCAACTCTTTGTTTTCACGGAGTTGCTTAATAATGGCGCGTACCTGCGAGGCAAATTCCGCCTTCAGGGTATTCATTTTCTCACCCGGTACGTCGATGGTGATGATAGCAATGTTGTCCAGACGAACATTAAGAGTAAACGCTGATGCCATTTCCATTATTCCGCCTCCAGAACCATTGCTGCGCCAAGCCCACCCGCAGCACAGGCGGTCACTAAACCAAATCCACCGCCGCGACGGCGAAGTTCATGCAATGTCTGGGTAATCATCCGCGCGCCGGTCGCTGCGAAGGGATGTCCATAAGCAATCGAACCGCCAAGCACGTTAAATTTGCTCTCGTCCACTTCGCCAGTGGCATGTGCACGCCCCAGTACGTCGCGAGCAAAACGTTCGCTACCCAGCAACTGAATATTGGCCAGCGTCTGGGCGGCAAAGGCTTCGTGCATATCGATCAATGTCAGATCGCCCATCGTCAATCCGGCACGTTCCAGCGCCAGCGGTGTTGACCAGGCTGGACCGAGCAACATGTCCTGCCAGACATCTATCGCAGTAAATGCGTAGCTGCGCAGATACCCCAGCGGTACCAGCCCTAATTCTTTCGCCCGGGATTCAGTCATCAGGATCACCGCTGCCGCGCCATCGGTCAGCGGCGTACTGTTCGCCGCCGTTACCGTCCCGTGTTTACGATCAAACGCCGGGCGCAGCTTTGCGTAATCAGCAAGAGAGGAATTACCGCGAATATTGTTGTCTTCGACAAGCGGTTGTTTATAAGGGGGGATAAAGGCAGTCATCACCTCTTCTTTGAGTTTACCTTCTGACCACGCCTGAGCGGCACGCTGATGCGAACGGTGCGCCAGTGCATCTTGCTGTTCTCGGGTGATGCCGTAGGTTTTCGCCATTTGCTCTGCGGTGTCCCCCATCCGTAATCCAGTGGAGTATTCCGCCACTGCCGGAGGCACTGGCATTAAGTCACGCAAACGTAAGCGAGAAAAAAGTTTCAGGCGCTGGCTCATTGTGCGGGCTTTGTTGACATCAACCAGTACGCGCGCCAGTTTTTTACTGACGCCAATTGGCAATACGGAAGAGGAATCTGCCCCACCGGCAATCCCCGCTCGAATAGTTCCCGCCATCAGGCTTTCTGCGACGTTTGCAACCGCCTGGAAACTGGTAGCGCAAGCGCGGCTAACGCTGTAAGCATCGGTATGCACATTCATTCCAGTACCGAGAACAATTTCACGCGCAATGTTGGGGGCTTCAGGCATCTGAACGACCTGACCGAAGACCAGTTGTTCAATCACTTCAGCGGGGATCTCGGTGCGTGCCAGCAGTT
The DNA here is from genome assembly GCF_046487695.1 of Escherichia sp. WS1118. NCBI lineage: Bacteria > Pseudomonadati > Pseudomonadota > Gammaproteobacteria > Enterobacterales > Enterobacteriaceae > Escherichia > Escherichia sp. WS1118. Next base: position 16,738 of record NZ_JBJQIZ010000009.1, read on the forward strand.
CGCCTACCACCATCTTCCCTAAATCAACCGCGGGAATGCCATGAAAAGCCGTCGCCTGTCGGGCAAAAGGCGTACGTAAACCGCTAACAATGGCGATACGATCGCCCTGGCGGGTAACCAGCGGTAAAACCTGACCCATAACACTCCCCTGTAAAAAAATAAATAAAGTGGTCTGACCTGATCATAGTCTTAACCATTTTTTTACATTTAGCCAAGTGGAGAAAAGGGAAAGTGGGAGCTATGACACAGAGAGAAAAGAAGAAGAGAAAAGAAAACGCCCCTGCCAGCAACTGACAGGGGCGTATGTACCCGAGAGGAATTAACGCAGACCCAGCTGGAAGATCAGCATTTCAGCTTCGCAGGCAAAAGTGAAATCGATATCCAGGCGCACACCGTCAGACTCTTCAGTGAAAGTCGGGGTGATTTTGCACGGTTCGGATTCCACGCTACGGGCTTTTTCAGTCAGCGCCGCCAGCGTTTGTTCTGCTTCTGCGCGGTTTGCAAACACACGGCTGTAAGACGCGGTGCAGTCGGAGTTGTCCATAATGGTGCCAACATCCATACAGCAGCAAACCGGGGTTTCATCAGCACTACATTTACTCATCGTTGATTTCCTCTGTATGTGCACCCAAGGTGCCAGATAAACGTTGTGGATATTTTACGCTTCCGGAAAGTGCTGCTCCAGTTGTTAATTCTGCAAAATCGGATAAGTGACCGAAATCACACTTAAAAATGATCTAAAACAAAATTCACCCGAATCCATGAGTGCGCCACCTCCCAATTTTGCCAGCTGGATCGCGTTTCTTAGATCATATCTGAAAAAAGATAGAAACATACTTGCAACATTCCAGCTGGTCCGACCTATACTCTCGCCACTGGTCTGATTTCTAAGATGTACCTCAGACCCTACACTTCGCGCTCCTGTTACAGCACGTAACATAGTTTGTATAAAAATAAATCATTGAGGTTATGGTCATGAGCCAGAAAACCCTGTTTACAAAGTCTGCTCTCGCAGTCGCAGTGGCACTTATCTCCACCCAGGCCTGGTCGGCAGGCTTTCAGTTAAACGAATTTTCTTCCTCTGGCCTGGGCCGGGCTTATTCAGGGGAAGGTGCAATTGCCGATGATGCAGGTAACGTTAGCCGTAACCCCGCATTGATTACCATGTTTGACCGCCCGACATTTTCTGCGGGTGCGGTTTATATTGATCCGGATGTAGATATTACCGGACATTCTGATTTAACCGGTCAGAGTGCAAATGCTAAAAATATCGCACCGACAGCATGGGTACCTAACCTGCACTTTGTTGCGCCTATTAACGATCAGTTTGGTTGGGGAGCGTCAATAACTTCCAACTATGGCCTGGCTACGGAATTTACCGACAACTACGCTGCTGGTATCTATGGCGGTAAAACCGATCTGCAAACAATCAACCTTAACCTTAGCGGGGCTTATCGCCTTAACAATAGCTGGAGTTTTGGTCTTGGTTTTGATGCAGTTTATGCCAAGGCAAAAATTGAGCGTTACGCCGGTTCGCTGGGGCCATTGTTGTCTCAACAGTTGATTGCCCAGGGTGTACCCGCTTCATTAACCAATGGTATTAATACTCCGGACTCTCAAATTGCTCATTTGAAAGGTGACGAATGGGGCTTTGGCTGGAACGCGGGTATTCTTTATGAACTGGATAAAGATAACCGTTGGGGGCTGACATATCGTTCAGAAGTTAAAATCGACTTCGATGGGGATTACAAAAGCTCCATTAACCCAAATCTGAACAATATTTTGGGTAACATGGGCTTACCGTATGGCACGATGGGGGCAACCCAAAATGGATCCTTAACGCTGAACCTGCCTGAGATGTGGGAGATTTCTGGTTATAACCGTGTTGCGCCGCAGTGGGCAATTCACTACAGCATGGCCTATACCAGTTGGAGCCAGTTCCAGGAATTGAAAGCGAAAGGCGATAGTGGTCAGACTCTGTTCTATAAAGATGAAGGATTCCGGGACGCGTATCGTATCGCGTTGGGTACAACCTACTATTATGATAAAAACTGGACCTTCCGTACCGGTATCGCTTATGACGACAGCCCGGTTCCGGCAGATAAACGTTCTATTTCCATTCCTGACCAGGATCGTTTGTGGTTAAGTGCTGGGTTAACCTACGCATTTAATGAAGATGCATCCATTGATGTTGGCGCATCTTATATGCATGGTCAGAAAGTGAAATTCACCGAAGGTGAAGGAGCGGCAGCTTATTCCTTCGAGTCTGAAGGTAAAGCCTGGCTGTTCGGTACTAACTTTAACTACGCGTTCTGATAACGCGTTAGCTTAATAAGAAAAAAGGTGAGTTTTGCGACTCACCTTTTTTGTTTGTTTCTTATTCAGAATCGATATCTTTTAAATCATCCTGAATCGCTTGCGCGTTCGGATTTTCCTGCGGTTTGAGTTCACCGCCATTAGCGATGAAATCATGACGCTGGAAGTACGCTTCACGCACCATAATATAAGGATCGGAGGACTGACGCAGCAGACCGTCGGAATCCAACAACTGCGCACGAGTTTCTATCCCTTCAAGCGTCCATTTACCCACAGACATCGGCCAGGTCAGCCAGGAAAGAACCGGGTAAAGACTATCCGCCATATCACCACCGTCATCACGCAGCGTGAAGCTACCGTAGAACGGTAACTGAACGTACGGCCCATAACCCACACCATAATGACCAAGCGTACTACCGAAGCGGTGAGGTTCAGTCCGTTGCAGTTTCGGGTTCGCCATCCCTGCAACATCAATAAAGCCGCCCATTCCCAAAATGGTATTCAGGAAAAAGCGGGTAAAGTGGACCATCCCCTGATAAGGGTCGCCCTGCAAGAAGTAGTTAACCATCACCGCAGGTTCTTCAAGGTTGCCGGTAAAGTTGCTCAAACCGTTACGCGCAGGTTGCGGAACATAATCACGCCAGGCGACAGCGACCGGTCGAACAATATACGGGTCTAATACATTGAAGTTGAAGTTGTACATAGTGCGGTTAAACCCTTCTAACGGGTCAGAACGCCCTTGCTGATCTGTACCGGAACTCGCACACCCCACCAGAAGCGTAGTTCCCAGAGCAAGCGCCGACAGGCGAAGCTTCATAAATGTCTCCCTGTTTTTTATGGCTTATGCAGTTTGCCATCCATGACGGAACGATACCGTATCCGCCTGTTTAGGTGTGGGCGATTGTAACAGCACGTCAACTGATGTCCAGACGCCCTGATTTGCTGATTTGATCATAGCCTGGTAATCGCCGCCCTGTAGGCTACTTGATTCAATAGAAACAGAAAAAGGCAAACGCGGCCTTTTCTACATTTTCAGAGTAACTCCCGCCAGTTGCGAGCAAAAAAGCCGCTACGCTTTAGCTATACGTGCTAATTCAAGAGAAGAGACCATGGACAACGACAAAATTGATCAACACAGCGACGAAATTGAAGTTGAGAGCGAAGAAAAAGAGCGCGGTAAAAAAATAGAAATAGATGAAGACCGACTCCCCTCCCGGGCGATGGCAATTCATGAGCATATCCGCCAGGATGGTGAAAAAGAGCTGGAACGCGACGCAATGGCGCTACTGTGGTCAGCCATTGCGGCGGGCCTGTCGATGGGCGCTTCGCTACTGGCAAAAGGGATATTTCATGTCGAACTGGAAGGCGTGCCGGGCAGCTTCTTGCTGGAGAATCTCGGTTATACCTTTGGTTTTATTATCGTCATAATGGCCCGCCAGCAATTATTTACCGAAAACACCGTAACTGCGGTACTACCCGTCATGCAAAAACCGACAATGAGCAACGTCGGCTTACTTATGCGGTTATGGGGCATCGTGCTGCTGGGTAATATTCTCGGGACAGGTATTGCTGCGTGGGCATTTGAATATATGCCTATCTTCAATGAAGAAACTCGCGATGCATTTGTCAAAATCGGCATGGATGTGATGAAGAACACCCCCAGCGAGATGTTTGCCAACGCGATCATTTCCGGCTGGCTGATCGCCACTATGGTATGGATGTTTCCTGCAGCGGGTGCGGCAAAGATTGTGGTGATTATATTGATGACCTGGCTTATTGCCCTGGGTGACACCACCCACATCGTTGTCGGTTCTGTTGAAATCCTCTATCTGGTGTTTAACGGCACGCTGCACTGGAGCGATTTCATCTGGCCCTTTGCACTACCTACTTTAGCGGGGAACATCTGCGGCGGCACCTTTATCTTTGCGTTAATGAGTCATGCACAGATTCGTAACGACATGAGCAACAAGCGCAAAGCAGAAGCACGTCAAAAAGCAGAACGTGCGGAAAACATTAAGAAAAATGATAAAAACCCGGCATAAATGGCGAGGGTTTAAGCAATCGAGCGGCTGTGTACTTACCCCGTAGTCCATTAGCGGGTATACTCATGCCGCATTGTCCTCTTAGTTAAATGGATATAACGAGCCCCTCCTAAGGGCTAATTGCAGGTTCGATTCCTGCAGGGGACACCATTCTTGTGTTTATCCCTAAAACCACGTAAAAACCGTAAATTATTAAATTCGCACTAGCAATGCCGAATAAGGCACACCAGGAACTCGTGGTCTTATTCATTATGAAGTGGTTTTTACCTGTTCTCTTAACCAAGTAATAAATGCCTCAATTTTTGGCCACTGCCTGCCCGGTAATGTAGTGATGTAATAATGCTGATGGCATTTCACCGTCATATCGCCAAACGGCGCGACGAGCTCACCACTGGCAAGCCTTTTTTGTACCAGACGTTTCCTTCCCATCGCCACCCCAATATGATTCATCGCGGCGATAACGGCTAAATCAGAGCGATCAAAGCCAATTCCAGAAGATGTTGGCAAATTAACCGCATAATGTTGCGCCCAACTATGCCATTCATCCGTACCGGAGTCGTTGCTCCATGCCTGTCTGTCATGGAGCAACGTACAGTGGCGCAGGTTAATTACCTGGTTGGTTAAAGCATGTCTTTGAGCGTATTCCGGGCTACATACAGGCAAGATTTCTTCATCCATCAGAAAGTGATGAGCCAATTGCGCTGACGGCGCATCATCAAAGTAGATCGCCAAATCGATTCCGGCACGTTGCAAATTGACATTGTCATTACCAGTGAGCACGGTGAGCGAAATAGACGGATATCGGCGTGTAAAGTCACCTAATGCGGGCACCAACCAGCATTGGGCGATAGAGGGCCGGGAATACAGCGTTAACGTTCCCGATAATTCCTGATTTTTGATATCAAGAATTTCCTGGTTCAGGGTATCCAGCGACGATTTTAGCGCCCAATAAACGCGTTTCCCCTCGTGCGTTAATTCCACTTTGCGATGGGAACGAACAAACAACTGAATACCTAATTCTTCTTCCAGCTGATTGATACGGTGACTTACCGCACTGGGGCTCAGCGACAATTCCTCTGCCGCAAGGGCGAAGGACTGATGCCTGGCTGCCACTTCAAAAGTATGCAGTTTTGATAGTTGCCAGCCGTTAAGCAGTCGATTTCTTATTTCACGAAGGGGTTCCATAATCACCTCATTTTTCTCTTAAGTGTAAAAAAATAGCGGCAAAATTTCAGCTGTAAGGTGAGCTAAAGTGAACCATATCTCAATTCACCTTCATTTTTAGATGTAAATCACTCCCTTGATGCAATTTAGCTCATGTGAAAGGCAAATTTTATCGTTTGTCAGCCTGCGTTGTTTTTTTGTCCAATATCATCAGGTTAATCACAGGGGAAGGTGAGATATGCACTCTCAAATCTGGGTTGTGAGCACGCTGCTTATCAGCATCGTGTTAATTGTACTGACCATCGTGAAGTTCAAATTCCACCCGTTTCTGGCGCTGTTGCTGGCCAGCTTCTTCGTGGGAACGATGATGGGTATGGGACCACTGGATATGGTAAATGCTATTGAAAGTGGAATTGGCGGAACGCTGGGGTTCCTTGCTGCGGTTATCGGCCTGGGCACGATACTGGGAAAAATGATGGAAGTATCCGGGGCCGCAGAAAGAATTGGTCTGACACTTCAACGCTGCCGGTGGCTTTCAGCTGATGTCATTATGGTGCTGGTTGGCCTGATTTGCGGCATCACGCTGTTTGTTGAAGTGGGCGTCGTGCTATTGATTCCTCTGGCTTTTTCAATTGCCAAAAAAACCAATACCTCATTGTTAAAGCTGGCCATTCCGCTGTGTACCGCATTGATGGCAGTGCACTGCGTGGTTCCCCCACATCCGGCTGCTTTATATGTTGCCAATAAGCTGGGCGCAGATATCGGTTCGGTGATCGTCTACGGTTTGCTGGTTGGGCTGATGGCATCACTGATCGGTGGCCCACTTTTCCTTAAATTTCTGGGTCAACGACTGCCCTTTAAACCTGTACCCACAGAGTTTGCCGATCTCAAAGTTCGCGATGAAAAAACACTACCTTCATTAGGCGCAACGTTATTCACCGTACTGCTACCCATTGCGCTGATGTTGGTTAAAACGATTGCCGAATTGAATATGGCGCGTGAGAGTGGTTTGTATACCTTGCTTGAGTTTATTGGCAACCCTATCACTGCCATGTTTATCGCCGTGTTTGTCGCCTATTATGTGTTGGGTATACGTCAGCATATGAGCATGGGGACGATGCTCACACATACGGAAAATGGTTTCGGTTCTATTGCTAATATTTTGCTGATTATCGGGGCCGGAGGCGCATTCAACGCCATTTTAAAAAGCAGCAGTCTCGCTGATACGCTGGCAGTTATTCTCTCTAATATGCATATGCACCCGATTCTTCTGGCCTGGTTGGTGGCACTTATTCTGCATGCTGCAGTGGGCTCCGCTACGGTGGCAATGATGGGGGCAACGGCAATTGTTGCACCCATGCTGCCGCTGTATCCCGACATCAGCCCGGAAATTATTGCGATTGCTATCGGTTCAGGTGCGATTGGCTGCACGATCGTTACGGACTCGCTTTTCTGGCTGGTGAAGCAATATTGCGGCGCTACGCTCAATGAAACATTTAAATACTATACGACAGCGACATTTATCGCTTCGGTCGTCGCTCTGGCGGGCACATTCCTGCTGTCATTTATCATCTAAGCGCAAAGAGACGTACTATGGAAAACGCTAAAATGAATTCGCTCATCGCCCAGTATCCGTTGGTAGAGGATCTGGTTGCTCTTAAAGAAACCACCTGGTTTAATCCTGGCACGACCTCATTGGCAGAAGGTTTACCTTATGTTGGCCTGACCGAACAGGATGTTCAGGACGCCCATGCGCGCCTGTCTCGTTTTGCGCCGTATCTGGCAAAAGCATTTCCTGAAACGGCTGCCGCGGGGGGGATTATTGAATCAGAACTGGTTGCTATTCCTGCTATGCAAAAACGGCTGGAAAAGGAATATCAACAACCGATCGCCGGGCAATTGCTACTAAAAAAAGACAGCCATTTGCCGATTTCCGGCTCCATAAAAGCACGTGGCGGGATTTATGAAGTCCTGGCCCATGCTGAAAAACTGGCTCTGGAAGCGGGTTTGCTGACACTTGAGGATGATTACAGCAAACTGCTTTCCCCGGAGTTTAAACAGTTCTTTAGCCAATACAGTATTGCTGTGGGATCAACCGGAAATCTGGGGTTATCAATTGGTATTATGAGCGCCCGCATCGGCTTTAAAGTAACGGTGCATATGTCTGCTGATGCCCGCGCCTGGAAAAAAGCGAAACTGCGCAGTCATGGCGTTACTGTCGTGGAATACGAGCAAGATTATGGTGTTGCTGTCGAGGAAGGACGTAAAGCAGCGCAGTCTGACCCGAACTGTTTCTTTATTGATGACGAGAATTCCCGCACGTTGTTCCTTGGGTATTCCGTCGCTGGCCAGCGTCTTAAAGCGCAATTTGCCCAGCAAGGCCGTATCGTCGATGCTGATAACCCTCTATTTGTCTATCTGCCGTGTGGTGTTGGCGGTGGTCCTGGTGGCGTCGCATTCGGACTTAAACTGGCGTTTGGCGATCATGTTCACTGCTTTTTTGCCGAACCAACACACTCCCCGTGTATGTTATTAGGCGTCCATACCGGATTACACGATCAGATTTCTGTTCAGGATATTGGCATCGACAACCTTACCGCTGCCGATGGCCTTGCGGTTGGTCGCGCATCGGGCTTTGTCGGGCGGGCGATGGAGCGTCTGCTGGATGGCTTCTATACCCTTAGCGATCAAACCATGTATGACATGCTTGGCTGGCTGGCGCAGGAAGAAGGTATTCGTCTTGAACCATCGGCACTGGCGGGTATGGCCGGGTCTCAGCGCGTGTGCGCATCAGTAAGTTACCAACAGATGCACGGTTTCAGCGCAGAACAACTGCGTAATGCCACTCATCTGGTGTGGGCGACGGGAGGTGGAATGGTGCCGGAAGAAGAGATGAATCAATATCTGGCAAAAGGCCGTTAATAACGTTTCAACGCAGCATCGCCATCCTTTCCCTGGGTGAGCGATGCTGCCGATGACGCAGACTTAAGATTCTGCCGTTTTACCTGCTATAGCCTCCTCTTTTTCCATCACCCAACGCCTTTCGCTGTAAACGGCGGTTTCGCAAACCAAACCAAAACCGTAAGTAAGATAAAAGCAATAGCCGCCATACGGAAAATCTCATTTGCAGAAATAGAAAGTGACTGCTGAGTTATTTCATTATTAATTTCATTAAGAACTCCTGAAAGCGAACCATAGTATTTATCCATAATTTGTGACGATGAATTAAACACGGGGTTAAATTGATCGATGGTTGCTGTCAACTGACTATGGTGTAACGATTCGCGGCGTCCCCACAGTGTCATTGTCAACGACGTACCAACTGATCCTGACAAGGTGCGAAAAAAATTACTCATACTCGAGGCATTGGCAAATTTATTATCTGGCAAGCCTGAAAACGAAATCGTTGTTAAGGGTAAAAAGAAACAGGCAACGGCGAATCCCTGAAAAAACTGTGGCAAAATGATGCCTGTAAAATCAATCGTTGGCATAAATGTCACAGAACGCCAGTAATAGCAAACCGCATACATCAAAAAACTAAATGTCACCAACAACCGCATATCAATTTTGTTGCCATAACGTCCTATCAAAGGTGATATTAATAGCGGCATGATACCGATGGGCGCATAGGCAAGTCCGGCCCATATCGCATTATACCCCATCGTTTCCTGGAGTAACTGCGGCATAAGAACTATCGCTCCAGAGTAAAATAAATACGCGCATGTGATACTCACAATACCAATGGTGAAATTACGGGACTTAAACAAACTGAGGTCAAGAATCGGATTCTCTGAGGTCGACTCCCAAATGACTAAAGAAATCAGAGAAATAACTGATACTACTGTTAGTAGTATTATTGTACTCGAGTTGAACCAATCCAGATCGCGCCCTTTATCAAGCATAATTTGCAAGCCACCAACACCGAGCACTAACAGGGTCAGTCCTGGTAGATTCATTTTGACCGGTGAAGTCTCAGTTTCTCGTCCTTTAAGTAAGGTTAAGCATAATGTCAGGACGATAATCCCCATAGGGACATTGATTAAAAATATCCAACCCCAGCTAAAGTTATCGCAAATATAGCCGCCCAATATCGGCCCACATATCGGAGCGATAATCACGGTCATTGACCATAATGCCAGAGCAAATGTTCTTTTTTCTGGTGGATAATTCCTTAATAACAAACTCTGTGACAGTGGAATTAACGGCCCCGCCATTAACCCCTGAACGACTCTAAAAAATATCAGCACATCAAGATTGGTCGATAAACTACACATTAATGAAGACAGCGAAAAAAAGGTTACTGAAAGTAAAAATAACCTTAATTCGCCTATTCTTTGTGCCAGCCTGCCGGTAACAGGGATCGCAATGGCATTTGCTACGCCAAACGAGGTGATAACCCAGGTGCCTTCGTCTGTTGATGCTCCCAGAAAGCCAGATATTGTCGGTATTGCGACGTTAGAAATAGTGGAATCCAACATTTGCATAAACGTCGCTAATGACAATGCAATAGTGACGCACCATAACGTCCCACCGGTTAATGGTGCAGGAGTTGATTTAGTGATTGCCATTAAAGTTGTCCATTATGCGAAATAATGTTGCTAATTTCTTTTTCTATCGGACTGGTATCGATAACTAAAGCCTTACTGGTATAAGCAGGCATGGACGTCACGGTTGAAGCCAGATCGGGCATCTCGGCAATGTCTTCATTCTTCGTATCAATAGTAGCAGTCATCGATAAACCAATGCGCAAAGGGTGTTCCATGAGTTCTTTTGGATCCAGAGAAACTTCAACCGGTACACGCTGAACGATTTTGATCCAGTTCCCTGTCGCATTTTGTGCAGGTAATAAGGAGAACGCATTGCCGGTTCCCATATTGATCCCTGTCACCCGACCATGAAACACAACATTTTCACCATAAAGATCGCTGATAATATTGACCGATTGACCAATCCGTACATCCGTGAGTTGTGTTTCTTTAAAGTTGGCATTAACCCACATTTGACGCGCCGGTACGACAGCCATTAACGATTGTCCGGGACTCACTGTTTCGCCGACCTGAACACTTCTCTGGGCAATATAACCGGTAACCGGACTCTTAATATCCGTACGTTTAAGCGCCAACCAGGCTTCTTTGGTTGCATCTGCAGCTTCAATGACTTGTGGCTGACGGTTTAATGGTGTGTTCATTACTAAAGCTTTATTCGCTTTATAAGCCTGGATAGCAGCATTCAATGCCGCTTTGCTACTTATTAACGTATCTTTGGTATGCTCCAGCGCTTCTTTTGAAATAACCCCTTGCTTCGCTAAAAGCACACGACGGTTATAATCTTCTAAAGATTGTTGATACTGAATACGTGCTGAAGCGACTTCGGCACTGTATTGTTTATCCTGTAAGTATAGTTTATTCGTTTGCCGAACAATATTTGCCAGATTATTTTTAGCTTTATTGAGTGCGATAGTGGCATCAGTTTTATCCAGTGAAACTAAAATGTCACCTTGTCGAACGTAGTTCGTATCTTTATGATTAACGACAGTGACACTGCCTGAGACTTGTGCAGAAATTGGATCTGCATTTCCCGTGACATAGGCGTCATCTGTACTAATCATGTCTTTTAATTCCATTGACCAATAGGCATAGGCACCTGAAAACGCAATAAATAAAACTACCGCTAACAAAGCAAAATATTTTCTTCTGTCAGAATGTTTTTTATTTGAATTAATCTGTTCCACTATTATCTCTCATTTCGCATAGATGAAATTTATGAATTGAATGAAAAGAGTATTCATTCCTCATATCAAACACAGTGCATGTTTTGCACATTATCCCGGGAACGTTGGAGGGCTAATTTAAATGAAGTGCAAAAAAAACAACAGAGGACTAAACCGCGGCTTTTGCAATACAATTCTTACGCCTGTAGGATTAGTGAGAAAACTTATAGTGCTCATTTGAAACTATAAATCATCGGTATCATCCCTGATTTTATTGTTGACATTTTATTTATGCCGACTATTTATATGGTATACTTATCGAATTATCTTAAAGGAAGCTCAAATTTTCTTATTTTTATTGAGAAAATGAGATGATACCTTATGTCTGTATTACTACAGGGAGAAGGGAAATGCTTCATTGCAAAGGGAATAATCTATGAACGCAATAATTATTGATGACCATCCTCTTGCTATCGCAGCAATTCGTAATTTATTGATCAAAAACGATATTGAAATCTTAGCAGAGTTGACTGAAGGCGGAAGCGCCGTTCAGCGGGTGGAAACACTTAAGCCTGATATCGTCATCATTGATGTCGATATCCCCGGAGTTAACGGTATCCAGGTGTTAGAAACGCTGAGAAAGCGCCAATATAGCGGAATTATTATTATTGTCTCCGCTAAAAATGACCATTTTTACGGGAAACATTGTGCTGATGCTGGCGCTAATGGTTTCGTGAGTAAAAAAGAAGGCATGAACAATATCATTGCGGCTATTGAAGCTGCAAAAAATGGCTACTGCTATTTCCCCTTCTCTCTCAACCGGTTTGTTGGAAGTTTAACGTCCGACCAACAAAAACTCGACTCCTTATCGAAACAAGAAATTAGTGTCATGCGGTATATTCTTGATGGCAAGGATAATAATGACATTGCTGAAAAAATGTTCATCAGCAACAAAACTGTCAGCACTTATAAAAGTCGCTTGATGGAAAAATTAGAATGCAAATCACTGATGGATCTTTACACATTCGCACAACGTAACAAAATCGGCTAACCACATGAAGTTTTTACCCTATATTTTTCTTCTCTGTTGTGGTCTTTGGTCGACCATAAGTTTCGCAGACGGAGATTACATCGAATATCGTGGCATCAGTAGTAACAACCGTGTCACACTTGATCCACTACGTCTGAGCAACAAGGAATTACGTTGGCTCGCGAGCAAAAAAAATCTTGTGATTGCAGTACACAAGTCCCAAACAGCTACGTTGTTGCATACCGATTCGCAGCAACGGATTCGTGGTATTAATGCTGATTATTTAAATCTTTTAAAAAGAGCGTTAAATATCAAATTAACACTCCGGGAATACGCAGATCATCAAAAAGCAATGGACGCGCTGGAAGACGGTGAAGTTGATATAGTGTTATCACATTTAGTTGCTTCGCCGCCTCTTAATGATGACATTGCTGCAACTAATCCTCTGATAATTACCTTTCCGGCGCTGGTCACTACCCTTCACGATTCAATGCGACCGCTTACCTCATCAAAACCAGTAAATATTGCTCGAGTAGCAAATTATCCCCCAGACGAGGTAATTCATCAATCATTTCCAAAAGCAACAATTATCTCTTTTACAAATTTATATCAGGCATTAGCATCCGTCTCAGCCGGACAGAATGATTACTTTATTGGTAGTAACATCATTACCAGCAGTATGATTTCCCGTTATTTTACTCACTCCTTAAATGTAGTGAAGTATTATAACTCACCGCGTCAATATAACTTTTTATTAACCAGAAAAGATTCAATCGTTCTTAATGAAGTACTCAATCGATTTGTTGATGCTTTAACAAATGAAGTTCGCTATGAAGTATCACAAAATTGGCTTGATACAGGAAACCTGGCCTTTCTGAACAAACCATTAGAACTCACTGAACATGAAAAACAGTGGATTAAGCAGCATCCCGATTTAAAGGTGCTGGAAAATCCTTACTCGCCACCCTATTCTATGACAGATGAAACTGGCTCAGTTCGAGGCGTGATGGGTGATATTCTTAATATTATTACCTTGCAAACAGGTTTAAATTTTTCTCCGATCACCGTTTCACACAATATTCATGCTGGGACACAGCTTAACCCCGGTGGATGGGATATATTGCCCGCCGCTATTTATAGTGAAGATCGAGAAAATAATGTTTCATTTGCTGAAGTCTTCATAACAACGCCTTACGTTTTTGTCATGCAAAAAGCGCCTGACAGTGAACAAACATTAAAAAAAGGAATGAAAGTTGCCATTCCATATTATTATGAGCTTCATTCGCAATTAAAAGAGATGTATCCGGAGGTAGAGTGGATAAAAGTCGATAACGCCAGCGCTGCATTTCACAAGGTCAAGGAAGGGGAACTTGATGCTCTGGTCGCGACACAGTTAAATTCGCGTTACATGATCGACCATTACTATCCTAATGAACTTTATCATTTTCTTATTCCCGGCGTTCAGAATGCATCACTTTCGTTCGCTTTTCCTCGCGGAGAACCGGAACTTAAGGATATTATTAATAAAGCACTGAATGCAATTCCCCCAAGCGAAGTTCTGCGCCTGACCGAAAAATGGATTAAAATGCCCAATGTGACCATTGACACATGGGACCTCTATAGCGAGCAATTTTATATTGTTACGACATTATCCGTTTTATTAGTTGGCAGTAGCCTTTTATGGGGATTCTACCTGTTACGCTCAGTTCGTCGTCGTAAAGTTATTCAGGGTGATTTAGAAAACCAAATATCATTCCGGAAAGCGCTCTCGGATTCCTTACCGAATCCAACTTATGTTGTAAACTGGCAAGGTAATGTCATTAGTCACAATAGTGCATTTGAACATTATTTCACTGCTGATTACTATAAAAATGCAATGTTACCATTAGAAAATAGTGAATCCCCCTTTAAAGATGTTTTTTCTAATACACATGAAGTCACAGCAGAAACGAAAGAAAACCGAACAATATACACACAGGTATTTGAAATTGATAATGGCATCGAGAAAAGATGCATTAATCACTGGCATACCTTATGTAATCTGCCAGCAAGCGAACATGCTGTTTATATTTGTGGTTGGCAAGATATTACCGAGACGCGTGATTTAATTCATGCACTCGAAGTAGAGAGAAATAAAGCGATCAATGCAACTGTCGCAAAAAGCCAGTTTCTGGCAACAATGAGTCACGAAATAAGAACACCAATAAGCTCCATTATGGGCTTCCTGGAACTACTGTCGGGTTCTGGTCTTAGCAAGGAACAACGGGTGGAGGCGATTTCACTTGCCTACGCCACCGGACAATCACTCCTCGGCTTAATTGGTGAAATCCTTGATGTCGACAAAATTGAATCGGGTAACTATCAACTTCAACCACAATGGGTCGATATCCCTACTTTAGTCCAGAACACTTGTCACTCTTTCGGTGCGATTGCTGCAAGCAAATCGATCGCATTAAGTTGCAGCAGTACGCTTCCTGAACGCTACCTGGTTAAGATCGACCCTCAGGCATTTAAGCAGGTCTTATCTAATTTACTGAGTAATGCTCTCAAATTTACTACCGAGGGGGCAGTAAAAATTACGACCTCCCTGGGTCACATTGATGACAACCACGCTGTTATCAAAATGACGATTATGGATTCTGGAAGTGGATTATCTCAGGAAGAACAACAACAACTGTTTAAACGCTATAGCCAAACAAGTGCAGGTCGTCAGCAAACAGGTTCTGGTTTAGGCTTAATGATCTGCAAAGAATTAATTAAAAACATGCAGGGCGATTTGTCATTAGAAAGTCATCCAGGCATAGGAACGATATTTACGATCACAATCCCGGTAGAAATTACCCAACAAGTGGCGGCTGTCGAGGCAAAAGCAGAACAACCTATCACACTACCTGAAAAGTTGAGCATATTAATCGCGGATGATCATCCGACCAACAGGCTATTACTCAAACGCCAGCTAAATCTATTAGGATATGATGTTGATGAAGCCACTGATGGTGTGCAAGCGCTACACAAAGTCAGTATGCAACATTATGATCTGCTTATTACTGACGTTAATATGCCGAATATGGATGGTTTTGAGTTGACTCGCAAACTCCGTGAGCAAAATTCTTCCTTACCCATCTGGGGGCTTACAGCCAACGCACAGGCTAACGAACGTGAAAAAGGGTTAAATTGCGGCATGAACTTATGTTTGTTCAAACCGTTGACTCTGGATGTACTGAAAACACATTTAAGTCAGTTACACCAGGTTGCGCATATTGCACCTCAGTATCGCCACCTTGATATCGAGGCCCTGAAGAATAATACGGCGAATGATCTACAACTGATGCAGGAGATTCTCATGACTTTCCAGCATGAAACGCATAAAGATCTACCCGCTGCGTTTCATGCACTAGAAGCTGGCGATAACAGAACTTTCCATCAGTGTATTCATCGCATCCACGGTGCGGCTAACATCCTGAATTTGCAAAAGTTGATTAATATTAGCCACCAGTTAGAAATAACACCTGTTTCAGATGACAGTAAGCCTGAAATTCTTCAGTTGCTGAACTCTGTAAAAGAACACATTGCAGAGCTGGACCAGGAGATTACTGTTTTCTGTCAGCAAAATGACTAAATAGCGGCTCCCACAATGTTCAAATGTGGGAGCTATTTACCAGCACATCTTACATTTATGATGAGAACTCCTGGCGAATTTGTTCCCCATGCTGGTCGAGCGTTGCCGCTCCCGGCATAACATGCGGGTCCGCGCAGCCGCTGATTTTTATCGGATTACCCGGCATCATTATTCCCCCGGCTTCAATCAACATATTTCTCGCCTGAGTTTGTGGTAAATTAATGGCCTCAGCCACACTTAATAACGGCGCGACGGGCACACCAACTTCATGTATTCTGGCTAACCAAACTTCAGCTACCTGCGTTTTTAACGTCCGCTCAATATATTCTTTAAGAATAGCCTGGTTATGTACGCGTAAAATATTGCTGCTAAATCGGGGATCATTAACCAGTTCCGTAAGCTCCAGTGCCTGGCATAACGCAGAAAAAAGCTTGTCATTACCACAACAAATCGTAATCGGCTTATCCTGAGTATCGAAAACATCAAAAGGTGCCATGTAGGGATGGCGATTTCCTAAACGTTGTGGTGACTTCCCAGTCGCGATATATGCCATCAGTCCATGCTCCAGAAAACTCAGAGTGGCATCAAACATCGCTATATCGACATGCGCCCCTCTCTGGCTCTTTTCGCGGCCATAAAGTGCACTCACTATTCCACTGAATAAATAAACACCGCCACAGAGATCCGCAAGAGAGGTACCAACGCGCACTGGCGGAGCATCAGGGTATCCTGTTTCCATCATTATCCCGCTCATTGCCTGAATGATGGTATCGTAGGCAGGAGCATCTTTTAGCGGACCGGTATGTCCGAAACCTGACGATGAAGCATATATAAGGCGCGGGTTGATTTCTTGTAACCTTTCCCATGAAAACCCGAGTTTTTCCATTGTACCTGGGCGAAAATTCTCAGCTAATACATCAGCTTGTTTAAGCATATTTATAAATATACTTTTATCGTGATCATTCTTTAAATCAAGAACCACACTCTCTTTGCCATGATTAATAAAACTGTAATAGAGTGACTGTCCATCCACATAGGGACCAAATGTGCGGGTATCATCACCATGACCCGGCGGCTCAACTTTAATTACCCTTGCGCCCATATTACAAAGAAGTTGAGTTCCGAAAGGCCCATTAAGGACATGCGTCATATCGATAACTAATAAGCCTTCAAACGGCCCTTTGCATTCATTATTTGTCATTTGCTTATGCCTTGAAAAAAGCCGAAGGTGAAAAGACACTTCGGCATTTATGTAAAATCAATAAAATGATTAATTATGAAACCAGTCGACTGACATAAATCCACAAAGGAGCCGTGACGACAAAACCCAGTACGCTCACAGCCAATGACGCTGTACCAGTGCGGGTGTAGACATTAAACCGGCTGGCAATAATGATTCCGGAGAATGCCGGCGGTAATGCGCCTGCCAGTACCATCATCTGCAAATGTTCGCTATTCAAATGACATGCCATACCTACGAGAAGCAGCGCCAGTGGCATCAGAATCAGCTTCAGGAAAGTGTTATAAGCAATTTCGGCACTGAACTCGAATTTATGTGCAGCCAGAGTCAACCCCGCAGCGAATACCGCTACCCCTGAGTTAGCCTTCGCAATCAGATTAAAGGTTGGGTCCCATGCTGCCGGAATTTTTACCCCAACCAGCACCAGGATCGTTGCCAGAACAGGTGCCCATACTACTGGCTCCTTTGCCGCAGAAATTAATGCGCTCAGATTACTATTCTTCTTACCATCCGCTCCTGAGGAAGGATTCAGCAAATACAGACCAATAGGAATAGTAATTGCGTTAACAATAATAGAAATAATTGCTACCACTAAACCTGTTGATACGGAATCACCATAAATAGGATCGAGAACTGCAAACCCCAGGAATCCAATGGTAGGTGAACCTGCAATTAATGCACATACTGCTGCTTCTGCATGGGTACGTTTAAAAAATTTGTAGCAACCGAACCAGGAGAAAAAGAAACACCCGACAATAACCACAAGTGATACAAGGGTCAGGCGAGTGTCCGCAAAAATCATTTCCCTGTTTGCCCTGGTAATAGAAACAAATAGAGCCGCAGGAAGAGCGTAGTTTAATACCAGTTTATTAAATGCCCGAGCTTGATCCTCTGAAAAAGTTTCTCGTCTGCCGCTAAAATAACCCAACAGCATGATTACGATAATAGGCAATAAATCGCCAATAAAAAATGTTAGCATAATAGTATTTCCGATAAGGGTCCCCTTACCATCGCATAATAAGTTGGCAAGAGGAGACGATGTCAGTATTTAATTACCAGCGACTTGTTTTGGGTTAAGTTTGGTAATATGGCCACTTTCAGTTCCTGCTGCTGGGTCGATGACCACATTAATAATGGTCGGTTTGCGCGACTGAATTCCGGTGGTTAAAGCATGACGAAGTTCATCTGTCGTGGTGACGTTATAGCCAACGCCACGAAACGCATCCATTAATTTGTCATACCTTGCATGGTGCAACAGATCCGTTGGCGATGGTGCACCAGCGCCGCTGAGGTCAACACCGTCTCCTCTGTAGATGCCGCCATTATTAAAAATAACGATCGTCACCGGCAGGTTATATCGACAAATCGTTTCAATCTCCATCCCACTGAAACCAAAAGCACTATCACCTTCAATGGCGACAACCGGAGAACCAGAGGTCACGCTAGCACCGATGGCATAGCCCATACCGATGCCCATGACACCCCAGGTGCCACAATCCAGACGACGACGTGGTTTATACATATCAATAATATTTCGTGCATTATCCAGGGTATTTGCCCCTTCATTAACTAAATAAATATCCTGGTTCTCGCGCAAAACATCGCGCACAGCACTCAATGCATTAAAGTAATTTAATGGTTGGGTATCTGTACTTAACTTTTCATGCATTTTTTGTGCATTTTGCTGCTTGTGGATATTTAAAATATCGCGCCACACCAGTGGAGTCGTAAATGTGTTTTGTTTCAATTCTGCCAACATACCTTGCATACTGGATGCAATATCGCCAACGACTGGCACAGCAATGGGGCGGTTGCTGTCAATTTCCTGCGGTTCAATATCCAGTTGAATAAACTGTGTTTCTGCCGCCCATCCTTTTTTACCGTGTGCCAGTAACCAATTCAGTCGTGCACCAACAAGCATGACAACGTCAGCATTTGCCAGGGCAAACGAACGCGCAGCTGCCGCAGAAAGTGGATGCGTATCTTCGAGGATCCCTTTCGCCATAGACATTGGCAGGAATGGAATCTGGGCACTTTCAATAAATTCACGAAGCTGTTCATCAGATTGTGAATACGCCGCGCCTTTGCCAAGAATAATTAATGGTCGTTCAGCTTTTGCTAAAAGCGAAATTGCGCTAGTGACTGACTTCGGGCATGGCAATAATGCTGGCGACGGATTTTCAACTTTAACAATCGTGGTTAACGCTTCGTCTTTTTCCATCGTCGCGGCCAGGACATTTGCTGGCAAATCAAGATAAACACCGCCAGGACGACCCGATACTGAGACCCGGATAGCGCGTGCCAATGCAATGCCAAGATCCTGCGGCTGATTAACGCGAAATGCTGCTTTGGCATACGGTTTTGCCGCATTCATTTGGTCCAGCTCTTCATAATCACCTTGCTGGAGATCGACGATCGCGCGGTCGCTGGAACCGCTAATCATGATCATCGGAAAACCATTTACCGTTGCATTGGCCAATGCGGTCAAACCATTGAGGAATCCTGGCGCAGACACTGTCAGGCAGATCCCTGGTTTTTGGGTAAGAAAACCGCTTGCTGCAGCGGCATAGCCTGCCGACTGCTCATGACGAAAACCAATATAACGAATGCCTTCCGCCTGGGCATGGCGCGCCATATCCGTCACAGGAATACCTACAACACCATAAATAGTGTCAATATTATTCTGTTTTAATGCTTCAACGATGATATGCATACCATCTGTCATTTGAAGTTGATCTGACATGATTAATAACCTCGAAATTTTTATAAATTGGGAGCCAGAAGCCCCCGTTAATATCAGATGGCGTGGTTTTGCTTCATTGCAGCAATTTCATCGTCGCTATAACCCAGCTCCTGCAATACAGCAGCGGTATGTTCACCTAATAGCGGCGCAGCTTTAATATCTGGCGTAAAGGCAGAGAATTTCATTGGACAACCAACTGTCAGATATTTTCCACGCAACGGTTGTTCCACTTCGACAACACTGCCACTTTGGCGCAAAGAGGGATCAAGTGAAATTTCTTTCATACTTAAAACCGGTGCACAAGGAATATCAAACTGAGTCAAATAGGCCACAGCTTCATGTTTATCAATAGTGACAGTGTATTTTTCGATTTCAGCAAAAATATCGAAAATATGTGGCTGTCGGGCATGGGCTGTACTGTATGCCGGATCGGTAATCCATTCTGGTTTGCCGATGGCTTTACAGGTGTTTTCCCAGTTTTGCTCCTGAATAGTGAAATAAATATAGGCGTTAGGATCGGTTTCCCAGCCTTTACATTTCAGGATCCAGCCAGGCTGACCGCCCCCACCCGCATTACCACCGCGGGGAACTGCATCACCAAATGTGCCATTCGGATACTGCGGGTATTCTTCCAGATAACCCAATTTATCGAGACGCTGCTGGTCGCGTAATTTCACGCGGCAAAGGTTCAACACGGCATCCTGCATTGACATGGTGACTCGTTGCCCACGCCCCGTTTTTTCGCGATGCAGCAAAGCAGCAAGTAAACCGATCAGCAAATGCATTCCGGTGTTGCTGTCACCCAACGCTGCAGCGCTTACCAGCGGCGGACCGTCCCAAAAACCTGTAGTAGATGCCGCGCCACCCGCTGCCTGAGCAACGTTTTCATAGGCTTTTACATTCACATAAGGCGAACACTCATCAAACCCTTTGATCGAACCAAAAATCAGACGTGGATTGATTTCTTGAATATGCTCCCAGGTGAAGCCCATATGATCAATGGCCCCTGGATGAAAGTTCTCGACTAAGATATCAGCTTCGCGGATCAGCTTTTCCATTACCTCTTTGCCTTCCGCTGTTTTGGTATTTAATTCAATAGAACGTTTGTTACTGTTAAGCATGGTGAAGTAAAGCGCATCGATATCAGGAATATCTCGCAGCTGGTGGCGCGTTACGTCACCAAAGCCGGGACGTTCAATTTTAATGACGTCAGCGCCAAACCAGGCCAGCATTTGAGTACAAGATGGGCCAGATTGCACACCGGTGAAATCGAGAACTTTAATTCCTTGAAGTGGAGTTGACATAGCAATACCTATTAGTTAATTAAATATGTGTTAATTTAGCGTTTATTTAAGGCATAACGCCTCTATAAATAATCTGCAAAATATCGTCGTAGCTGCACTCGATATTTTTAAATTCCTGTATCAAGTGCTGAAAATCATTTCATCGCTACTTCCAATTCCTTTCTGCATGGTAAGTAGTGAGGACGAAAAGAAGAATATAATAAATATTGGTTCGCGGTAATCAGAGAGAGCCGCGACATTTGTGATGTTATTCTTACAACTGTAAGAAGTGTCAGTGATTTATAAGTAAGGTTATGATTACGCTATTTAAAGCGCACCATAAAATATAACATAATAAATGATTTGTGATGACACGGGATTATTGCGGTTTACTTTGAGGAAGATAAAATGCGAGTTTATAGCACCGCGAGCGCCAAATAATTTTATGACCACAACCTGTCGTATTGTGGTCATAAAAAATTGTCGACTGGAGGGAGTTAAATCCTTTACCTCAATATATTGCCTGTCAGGTTTAGTTCACAAACAGTGCTTCGCTATCAACGATGATTCCATCTTCCGCACCTTTAAGCGCCAGGTTTGCTTCGTAGTATTGCTTTTTATCAAGCAGTTTCTGCGCATCAGCAAGTGCATTACGAGTCTGTTTAAGCGGCATCAAATATTGGTTTTCCATTACACCAACACCGGCCAGGCGAAGCTCTTCCATTGCCCCCTTTTTATCCCCTTTCGCCATTTTTTCGTTGGCAATTTTTATCGCGGCTTCTTTTTCGGGTGTCGCTACATAACTCTCAGAAATTCCGACAGATGCATTAATGACAATATATTGGTCATCATTGACGTTGGTCTTTTTACCTGGCTTAGCGAACTTTGCCCATTCGGTACTATCATCTGACAGCAAAGCGGAAGCTTCATTGGTCAGTTCTTTTGCCTTTTCCGGATCGCCATGAAACAGAGCCAGGCGCGCTACCTGCACGTCACGCATCGCATATAAACCTTGTTCAGAGATACGCTCTGCTGCTGCCGTTTTCTGGGTTTGCTTAACTTGCTGAGTTTGCTGTTGTGCCGCTACCGGTGCATTATCAGCAGCCCATACAGTTGAAGATGCCAGAATTGCTGTGACCATCGTAGCCATAATTAAACGTTTCATACTTACCTCATTCTTTAACAGTTTTAGAAAACGCCGCCATCATATTGGGTGAGCATGAAATGAGAAATCAGAGAGCAACGGACATTTTGAAAGGGTTATCTTACAACTGTAGTTATTATCGCAAAGCCGCTTTTAGTCTTACAGTTGTAGGAATCTGCTTCCTGTCGCAGAGAACTATTCTTATATACCACAAAGATATGTCATTTATTATATCGATGTAAATACTGATTAATTAAATATAAATACAGCCATAACATCGTAGGTTTTCAGTGAACCATTTTCAGGATATTTTCTATGAAAGTAAACTTAATGCTTTTTAGCTTATTTTTATTTGTCTCTATTATGGCATGCAATGTTTTTGCATTTTCTATTTCTGGTGGTGGTAGTGAGGCGAGCTATAAAGAGACAGAAAAAACGTCAGTGATGACGACAACGCATTCTACAAAACTTCAGCCATCACAGGCGATTTTGTTTAAGATGAGAGAAGATGCACCACCATTAAACCTCACAGAAGACATCACGCCTACTTATCCGACAAAGGCGAATTATCTCATTCATCCTTTGCGATAGCGTCTGTCACCTGGCAGGTGAACAATCATGTCTGATGCTGATGTGAACACCTGCCCAAATGAGCCATCCTGACCCACTATCGCCTGCCATACCCCACCATAAAGCGAATCATCAAGCCACAAGCCGGGGCAAGAAACATAAATATCCCCGTCACCAGTTCATTACCGCCAGTTAACCACATGGTGAAGTAATAAATGAGTGCAGCGAGGATCACCATGCCGAAGAAAGAAGAGATCGCCGATACCATGTTCAGTACCTGACCGATGTATCCGCTTACGCAGACAATACACAGGGCGAGAAACATCCATAAATAAATCATAGCTCAACCTCCTGCCGCGCTAAAAAACCTGTAACTTCAGTCACTTTAATAGTAAGACAATCCTTAACCTCTGGCAATTTTTGCTAAGCATCAATGAAAACAGCATGTTAAATGCAAGACTGTTGTGTACGGAAAAATATTTACTTTGCACGATTAATAATCAGTAGCTGAAAGCAGTCAGCGAGTGATAAAGTACAGATACCGCATTCATGCTCCTCGTGGTTATGTCCTGACTAGTCTTTACACTCTTTACAGGAACCATTGTCGTACATGATGGCCTAATCAATTGAGTGTACCGCTGTCGACATGGAATCTTCTGCGATACAACAAATCGTATCTACAGAAGGTAACTATGTTTCCAAAATGCAAATTTTCCCGCGAGTTTCTGCATCCTCGCTACTGGCTCACGTGGTTTGGGCTTGGTGTACTCTGGCTTTGGGTACAGCTTCCTTATCCTGTTCTCTGCTTTCTCGGCACGCGTATCGGCACAATGGCGCGACCATTCCTGAAACGTCGTGAATCTATCGCCCGTAAAAACCTGGAACTTTGTTTCCCGCAGCATTCTGCGAAAGAGCGCGAGAAGATGATTGCCGAAAACTTTCGTTCACTCGGCATGGCGCTGGTAGAAACCGGCATGGCGTGGTTCTGGCCCGACAGTCGCGTACGTAAATGGTTTGATGTGGAAGGGCTGGATAACCTTAAACGCGCACAAATGCAAAATCGCGGCGTAATGGTTGTCGGCGTCCATTTTATGTCGCTGGAACTGGGCGGTCGGGTGATGGGACTTTGCCAACCAATGATGGCCACCTATCGCCCGCATAATAATCAGCTGATGGAATGGGTGCAGACCCGTGGTCGCATGCGCTCTAACAAAGCGATGATCGGCAGAAATAATCTGCGCGGCATTGTCAGTGCACTGAAGAAAGGTGAAGCGGTATGGTTTGCTCCCGATCAGGATTATGGTCGTAAAGGCAGCTCCTTCGCGCCGTTCTTTGCGGTGGAAAATGTCGCCACAACCAATGGCACGTATGTCCTTTCACGTCTCTCTGGCGCAGCCATGTTAACCGTAACGATGGTAAGAAAAGCAGATTACAGCGGATATCGTTTGTACATCACCCCAGAGATGGAAGGCTACCCGGCAGATGAAAATCAAGCCGCTGCCTATATGAACAAGATTATCGAAAAAGAGATCATGCGCGCACCGGAGCAGTACCTCTGGATCCACCGTCGCTTTAAAACGCGCCCGGTGGGAGAATCATCGCTATACATTTAACAAACTGCTCTTACTCTTTCCCTCCTCAAATCAGCCATAATAACCTCATGGTTTTTATGGCTTTTTTCTTAAGGTTTTTTCCTTCGCTGAATCTCTAATTATTACCGTCAGAAATTAAACTGTCGCCGATATGAGACACCTGTAAGTTACTAAAAGTAAATAAGAAAATGCCTCTTGTCTCGTTTCAGTTTTAGGCGTACATTAGCGCCGTCTGGAGCAGTTTAGCTCAGAATTCTGGGGTGATGCCCACGGTAAAATACAGGACGTTTAAGGTCGTTTTGCCCGGTGTCAACTCACTGTATCAGGTGTAATGAAGTCATTCAGGCGTAACAGTAATTACGCGGAGAGATGTAAAGTGAAATATTTCTTTATGGGCATTTCTTTTATGGTCATCGTTTGGGCCGGTACTTTTGCCCTGATGATCTAAAAGCAAACTGTGCAATGAAAAACAGGAGCCATCAGGCTCCTGTTTGCATTTTTGAGGTCGGTGTTTATTCCGCGTTTTCGTGAATATGTTTGCTGCTGGCGGGTAGTAAACCATCGGCACGGAACATCGCTTTAATCCCACGAATCGCCTGACGAATACGGTCGCGGTTTTCAATCAGTGCAAAGCGAACATGCGTGTCGCCGTAGTCGCCAAAGCCAATCCCCGGAGAGACACAGACCTTCGCTTCGTTCAGCAGCTTCTTGGCAAATTCCAGCGAGCCCATAGCAGCATATGGTTCCGGGATTTTCGCCCAGACATACATCGAAGCCTTCGGCATTTCGACCATCCAGCCCGCTTCATGCAGCCCTTTAACCAGTACATCACGGCGGCGTTTGTACTGTTCGGCAATGTCGCGCACGCACTGTTGATCGCCCTCCAGCGCCGCAATCGCTGCCACCTGCAACGGCGTAAAGGTGCCGTAATCGTGATAGCTTTTAATACGTGCCAGCGCGCTGACCAGCGTTTTGTTGCCAACCATAAAGCCGATACGCCAGCCCGCCATGTTGTAGCTTTTCGACAGCGTAAAGAACTCGACCGCCACATCGCGTGCACCCGGCACCTGCATGATTGACGGCGCTTTCCAGCCATCGTAGACGATATCGGCATAGGCCAGGTCATGGACCACCAGCACATCGTAGCGTTTCGCCAGCGCCACAACCTTTTCGAAGAACTCCAGCTCCACGCATTGCGCGGTTGGATTCGACGGGAAGCCGAGGATCATCATCTTCGGTTTCGGATAACTTTCGCGAATGGCACGTTCCAGTTCGTTGAAGAAATCGACACCTTCCACCAGCGGCACTGAGCGTACCTGCGCCCCGGCAATCACCGCGCCGTAAATATGAATGGGGTAACTTGGATTCGGCACCAGCACTGTGTCACCGTGATCCAGTGTCGCCAGCATCAGATGCGCCAGGCCCTCTTTCGAACCAATAGTGACGATGGCTTCTGATTCCGGGTCGATTTCAACGTCGTAGCGATCCTGATACCAGCGGGAAATGGCGCGACGTAACCGCGGAATGCCGCGTGAAGTGGAGTAACCATGCGTGTCCGGGCGCTGGGCCACCGTACATAATTTTTCGACGATATGCGGCGGAGTCGCACCGTCCGGGTTACCCATACTGAAATCGATAATATCTTCGCCGCGCCGACGCGCAGCCATTTTCAGTTCAGCGGTAATGTTAAAAACGTAGGGCGGGAGACGATCAATGCGCGTAAAGCGACGTTCAGGGCGAGTGTCAGCCATAATTTCCTCAGATTAACGTTAGCGCCCGGACCGTCCGAGCGACGCTGCCACGATGGTGGCTGTTTTGAAAATAGCCTGATTAATTTCTGTCTGTCCAGCGTTTTAGAACATTTTTATCAATGGCTTTAAATGAGGAACTCCACTTCAAAAACAGGAAATTTATCTACGCTAACAAGAAAATTACCACTCATTTTATTAACATTATAATTTCAATAAATTTACCAACCAGATGTGCATTATCAAGAGATGCATTGCTAATACACCATTTATCTTTCAATCCCCTTTTAAAATTGTGGTTTTTCCTCAAAAACGGCCTGCTGGTCATCAGCCTTCAGGTTACCTATCATAGAGGTTTAATCCTTATTCAGAGTCACCCGTGCACGAAATATTCAACATGCTGCTGGCGGTCTTCGATCGGGCCGCGTTAATGCTTATCTGCCTGTTTTTTCTCATCCGTATCCGCCTGTTTCGCGAACTGTTGCACAAGTCGGCACACTCACCGAAAGAGCTGCTCGCCGTTACCGCCATTTTCTCGCTGTTCGCCCTGTTCAGCACCTGGTCCGGCGTTCCCGTAGAAGGCTCGCTGGTGAACGTACGTATTATCGCGGTGATGTCAGGCGGAATTCTGTTTGGCCCGTGGGTGGGCATCATTACCGGCGTGATTGCGGGTATTCACCGTTATTTAATTGACATCGGCGGCGTGACGGCGATCCCCTGCTTTATCACCAGCATTCTGGCGGGTTGTATATCGGGCTGGATCAACCTGAAAATCCCCAAAGCACAGCGCTGGCGCGTCGGTATTCTCGGCGGCATGTTGTGTGAAACGTTGACCATGATTCTGGTGATTGTCTGGGCACCCACTACCGCATTGGGGATCGATATCGTCTCTAAAATCGGGATTCCAATGATCCTCGGTAGCGTCTGTATCGGCTTTATTGTGCTGCTGGTGCAAAGCGTTGAGGGCGAAAAAGAGGCCAGCGCCGCGCGGCAGGCCAAGCTGGCGCTGGATATCGCCAACAAAACGCTACCGCTGTTTCGCCATGTCAATAGCGAGTCATTACGCAAAGTTTGTGAAATTATTCGCGATGATATTCACGCCGATGCGGTGGCGATGACTAATACTGATCATGTGCTGGCCTATGTCGGCGTGGGTGAACACAACTATCAGAATGGCGATGACTTCATTAGCCCGACTACCCGACAGGCGATGAATTACGGAAAAATCATCATCAAAAACAATGATGAAGCCCACCGCACACCAGAGATTCATTCCATGCTGGTGATCCCATTGTGGGAGAAAGGCGTTGTGACCGGAACGCTGAAAATTTACTACTGCCACGCGCATCAGATAACCTCGTCATTACAGGAAATGGCGGTCGGTCTGTCACAAATCATCTCCACGCAACTGGAGGTTTCGCGCGCTGAGCAGCTGCGTGAAATGGCAAATAAGGCAGAGCTTCGCGCCCTGCAAAGCAAAATTAATCCCCATTTTCTGTTTAACGCTTTGAACGCTATTTCATCGTCAATCCGTCTGAATCCGGATACTGCTCGCCAGCTGATCTTTAATTTGTCGCGCTATCTGCGCTATAACATTGAATTAAAAGACGATGAGCAAATCGATATCAAAAAAGAGCTGTATCAAATTAAAGACTATATTGCCATTGAGCAGGCCCGCTTTGGCGACAAGCTGACGGTTATCTATGATATTGATGAAGAGGTGAATTGCTGCATTCCCAGCCTGCTGATCCAGCCGTTGGTGGAAAACGCCATTGTCCACGGTATCCAGCCTTGCAAAGGTAAAGGCGTTGTCACCATCAGCGTTGCTGAGTGCGGTAATCGGGTACGCATTGCGGTGCGAGATACCGGGCACGGCATCGATCCAAAGGTGATTGAGCGGGTCGAAGCGAATGAAATGCCGGGCAATAAAATTGGCCTGCTGAATGTCCATCATCGCGTGAAGTTATTGTATGGCGAGGGGCTGCATATCCGCCGCCTGGAACCGGGGACGGAAATTGCGTTTTACATTCCTAACCAACGCACCCCAGTCGCCTCACAGGCTACGTTATTGCTTTGAGCCGGAGTGATATTGTGAAAGTCATCATTGTTGAAGACGAATTCCTGGCACAACAGGAACTGAGCTGGCTAATTAAAGAGCACAGCCAGATGGAGATTGTCGGCACCTTTGACGACGGTCTGGACGTGTTGAAATTTTTGCAGCATAACCGCGTCGACGCCATTTTTCTGGATATCAATATTCCGTCGCTGGACGGTGTGTTGCTGGCGCAAAACATCAGCCAGTTCGCCCATAAACCGTTTATTGTGTTCATCACCGCGTGGAAAGAACATGCGGTGGAAGCATTTGAACTGGAAGCGTTTGACTACATTCTCAAACCGTATCAGGAATCACGCATTACCGGGATGCTGCAAAAACTGGAAGCAGCCTGGCAACAACAGCAGACCAGCAGTACGACGCCTGCCGCGACGGTAACGCGTGAGAATGACACCATTAATCTGGTGAAAGATGAGCGAATCATCGTCACGCCAATTAACGATATCTATTACGCCGAAGCGCACGAGAAAATGACCTTTGTCTATACGCGGCGTGAATCCTACGTAATGCCGATGAACATTACCGAGTTTTGCAGCAAGCTGCCGCCGTCGCATTTTTTCCGCTGCCATCGCTCATTTTGTGTCAATCTGAACAAAATACGCGAAATCGAACCGTGGTTTAATAACACCTACATTCTGCGGCTGAAAGATCTGGATTTTGAAGTGCCGGTCAGCCGTAGCAAAGTTAAAGAATTCCGCCAGTTAATGCATCTGTAATCGGGAACTTTCATGAAAGCACCAGGCTTGCCCGCCGATCAACAATTTTTCGCCGATCTGTTCAGCGGCCTGGTGCTTAACCCGCAACTCCTTGGGCGCGTCTGGTTTGCCAGCCAGCCCGCCTCATTGCCAGTGGGCAGTTTATGTATTGATTTTCCCCGTCTGGATATCGTGCTACGCGGCGAATACGGCAATCTGCTGGAAGCAAAGCAGCAACGTATGGTGGAAGGAGAAATGCTGTTTATTCCGGCACGCGCGGCTAATTTACCGGTCAACAACAAACCGGTGATGCTGTTAAGCCTGGTGTTCGCACCGACCTGGCTTGGGTTATCGTTTTACGATAGCCGCACCACGTCGTTGTTACATCCTGCTCGCCAGATCCAGCTTCCCAGCCTGCAACGCGGTGAAGGTGAAGCGATGCTTACCGCCCTCACCCATCTTAGCCGTTCGCCACTGGAGCAGAATATCATTCAGCCGCTGGTGTTAAGTTTGCTGCATCTTTGCCGTAACGTGGTGAATATGCCGCCGGGCAATTCGCAACCGCGCGGCGATTTTCTCTATCACAGCATTTGTAACTGGATTCAGGATAATTATGCCCAGCCGCTCACCCGCGAGAGCGTGGCGCAGTTTTTTAATATCACGCCAAATCATCTGTCAAAACTGTTTGCTCAGCATGGAACAATGCGTTTTATCGAATATGTGCGTTGGGTACGAATGGCAAAAGCGAGGATGATTTTGCAAAAATATCATCTGTCGATTCATGAAGTGGCGCAGCGTTGCGGGTTTCCGGATAGCGACTATTTTTGTCGCGTTTTCCGGCGTCAGTTTGGTCTGACGCCGGGAGAGTATAGCGCACGTTTTCAGGGCTAACTTCAGAAGGTTAATTCCGTTTCCAGCAGCGTCAGAATACTTTGTGCATCTTGCGCGGCA
This sequence comes from Escherichia sp. WS1118, assembly GCF_046487695.1. Taxonomy (NCBI): domain Bacteria; kingdom Pseudomonadati; phylum Pseudomonadota; class Gammaproteobacteria; order Enterobacterales; family Enterobacteriaceae; genus Escherichia; species Escherichia sp. WS1118. The sequence goes on from NZ_JBJQIZ010000009.1 coordinate 46,698, forward strand.
AACAGCGACTGGCGGAAGTTTTTATTCACCAGTTTACGCGCCAGCTGCGAGAAGACTTTCACATGATTCATCCCTTCGTTAGCGCCCAGTGTCAGCATGATCACCAGTTCGACTTCGCCCATCTCTGACTGCCAGTCAACCGGTTTCACCAGCCGGGCAATGCTGATACTGGAATGACGGATCCACTGAGATTTGGTGTGCGGGATCGCCACGCCAAAACCAACGCCAGTAGTAACAATCTCTTCCCGCTGCCAGACATCCTCTTCCAGCTCAAACGGATGTTCAGTACGCCCGTTAACGCCAAGGTTGCCGCACAGGAACTGGATCGCCTGCTCTTTATTGCTAAAAGCCTGATCAACAAAGATATTCTCCAGCGCCAGCAGTGGGCGAACGTCTTCTTCCGGCGTAAAGGCGGTGAGTAACGCTTCAATTTCCTGCGCACTGCGGCATTCACATGCCTGACGCGCCAGTTCCCGACACGCCTCGCTATCCAGTTGACGAAGCTGGCTTTTCACTGCCGGAATACGCGGGCTACTCATGCTTAGCTCATCCAGGCCCAGCCCTAGCAGTAGCGGCAGATAACGACTTTCACCGCCCAGTTCACCGCAAATACCTACCCATTTGCCGCGCTGATGCGCAGCGGTAACAATCTGCTGCAACATGCGCAGGAACGATGGCGTAATCGGGTTATACAGCGGCGATACGCGCGGGTTATTACGATCGACTGCATACAGATACTGGGTCATATCGTTAGAACCGATACTGAAGAAATCGACCTCATCGCAGAAGTGGTCGATGATGTAGCACACCGACGGCACTTCCACCATGATACCCAGCGTAATCGTCTCTGCATGACGCAGGCCATCGCGCTTAAGCTCAACGATCGCTTTTTGGAGCTCACCCTTCACCCATAAGATCTGATCGAGACTATGGACCATTGGGATCATCAACTGGGCGTTGCCGAAACTGGCAGCGCGCAAAATCGCCCGCAATTGAGTACGGAACAGGCCAGCAAATTCCGGGTAAATACGTACCGCGCGATAGCCGAGGAACGGGTTCTCTTCCTGGGGAATGTTGAGGTAAGGAATGCTTTTATCGCCACCGATGTCCATCGTGCGGAAGATAATCGGCTTGTCGCCCGCCGCCAGTAGCACCTGCTGGTACGCTTCAAACTGTTCCTGCTCGTCCGGCGCGCTGTCGCGATCCATATAGAGCATTTCGGTACGAAACAGCCCAACGCCTTCCGCTCCGTTGGCAAACGCGCCTGGGGCTTCCAGAGCTGTGCCAATATTCGCCGCAATATCAATACGCTTTTTATCACGGGAATAGGCCAGCTGCGCGGCAGCTTGCGCCTGTTGTTTTTGGCGTTTATCCGCCAGCGTCTGCGCCACCTGGTAATAACCGCTCACCGCATCGTTGGGATTAATTGCCAGTACGCCGCACTGGGCATCAAGCACTGCAGGTTGCCCGGCATAACGGGCAATCGCATCCAGCGGCAGGCCGCTCAGTACCGGGATCGCCGAAGCGCGGGCCAGAATCAGGGTATGCGAGGTGCGCCCGGTTTTCTCCAGAATCATGCCCGCAAGATTTTTTAAATCGAGGCTCAAAAACTGGCTTGGGGTTAAATCTTCAGCCACCAGAATGGTCGGTTTTTCAAGCACCAGATTATTGCGCGGTTTTAGTTCCGGCCAGGTGATATGCAGCAACTGTTCGCTGATATCGCGAATGTCGCTGACCCGCTCGCGCAGATAATCGCTGGCAGAAGCAGAAAGTTTGGCACAAATCTGCTCCATATTGCTGATGATCGCCGCCCCCAGCCCCTGATGCTGTTCTGCCATCAGGTGACGGATATTGCCTGCAAATTCATCATCCTGAATCAGCGACAAATGGGCGCTGAGGATAGTTTTGCTTTCGCCGTCACGCTCACGCAATTGCTGGTTCAGTTGCTCGGCAAGCGTTGCCAGACTGTGCTCCAGTAGGGTGGAATCTTGCGCACTCGCAGGGATCACCCGATAACTGTCGAGGCTGTCGCTCTGTAACAGGGTCAGTGTACCCACGCCAACGCCGCTTGCCAGCACGTTGCCGTACAGTAAATCCGGGTTCAGGCGGCTTAATGAACGCGGCAGCGGATGCGCCGTCAGTTCTGCCAGCGTCGGCTGGACGCTATCGCTGTCGATAAAGCGCACCTGGATATACTCTTCCAGCACTCGCCGCGCCTGCTCTTCATCGCTACCGCTAATGTTCAGGCTGCAACTGTCATTAAATAAAGTGCCAGTGCCAATCAGCGCCAGCGAGCTTTTCGCATCGGCCTTTGCGTTCTGGCGATGGTTAATAAAAGTGATTTCGCTTTGCCACTGGCTGCACTGCTCTTTAAGTTCCCACGCCGGACGAGCATGTAGACCGTTAGGCAAAGGACAGAGAAATTGAATCGTTAACATAACCGCTCCGGGTTAATCAGGAGATCATCTGAAATCCGTCAGTTGAACAACCGTCTCACGCGTAAGACGTTGAATAAGGGCAGATAAAAGTTGCTCCATCTGCAAAATGTCACGGCAGTCGGCAATCGATGCGGCGCAATGTCCGTGGCGGGTTGCAGGCCCCATCACCACTGTGGGTACGCCAGTGCCGGTTAAGTGCACCGCCCCACCGTCCGTGCCGCCATTGCTGAACATATCTGACTGCAACGGTACGCCAATTTCTGCCGCCACGGTTTCGATCCAGGCGGTAAGTTTTGGCGGCGCAATCAGTGACTTGTCGCTTAACACCAGCATCGGCCCGTTACCAATCTGGCGATGGTTAGCTGCGCCATAATCAAAGTTTTTCGCCCAGCAGGCAGTATCAAGCACAATGGCGACATCCGGCGACACCGCGCGGGTGGCAGTTTGCCCGCCGCGTAATCCCACCTCTTCGCTGGAACTTGCCACCAGCCACACTTCCGCAGGCAGTTCGGCGTCGTGCAGCTCACGCAGTAACGTCACCAGCAGATAGCAACCGAGGCGGTCATCAAAGGCTTTCCCCATCACCCGCTGGTGAGGGAGAACCTGAAAAGTGGTATCGAAGGTGACGCGATCGCCTGGACGAATTCCTGCCTGCATCACTTCGTCACAGGAGCGCGCGCCAATGTCCACGCGCATGGCGCTGACGTCATTCCCCTGCCGGTCGCCGTCAAGCAGGCCTGGAATTTTGCACTCTTCACGGGTAGTGATACGCACCGACTGAAGCTGGCGGGCAGCCATGCGTACATTGCCAACCGGCAACACATCGATCGCCCCTTCGCGGGAGATGCTGCGCACCATAAATCCCACTTCGTCCATATGCGCACAGATCATCACCTTCGGACCTGTCGACTCATTGAGTCGGATCAGCACCGATCCCAGGCCGTCAAAACGGACCTCTTTTTGCTGGCGATCCGCTTCATCCAGCAGGATCTGCCGTACTTCCTGTTCCGAGGAGGCGATCGCATCTGCCTCGCTCAACGCTTTTAAGAGCGATAAATCCATTATGCCTCTCCCGTGAGCAACACTGTTTTCGGCATGGCGTAGAGCACTTCTGCGCCTTGCGGGGTGACCAGCACGACATCTTCAATGCGCACGCCCCCTTGCCCTGGAAAATAAATCCCTGGCTCCACGGTCAGTAACATACCTGGCTGTAGCGTCGTGGTGTCCCGCGGTGAAAAACGCGGTTCTTCATGGACTTCAATACCGATAGCATGACCGGTGTTATGGCCGAAAAACTTGCCATAACCGGCCTCGGTAATCACGCGGCGCGCGGCATCGTCAACCTGCTGGCAGCGCACGCCGGGGCGAATTACAGAGATTGCCGCGAGCTGTGCCTGCAGGACAATCTGATAGACGTTAAACAGCGGGTGAGATTCGGCGCTCACCCCTTCGCCATTCACCAGCAAGGTGCGCGTCATATCAGAGCAGTAGCCCTGATAGAGCGCACCGAAATCGAGAGTGACAAACTCGCCCGCTGCAACAATCTTGTCGCTGGCTTTACCGTGCGGCAGCGCCCCACGCCAGCCACTGGCGACAATGGTATCGAAAGAGGCTTTTTCTGCGCCCTGCCGGCGCATAAACCACTCCAGTTCAGCGGCTATCTCGCATTCGCTCATCCCCGCCTGAATAAAGCGGCGAATATGCTCTGCGCCACGATCGGCAATCCCGCAGGCAAGGCGGATTTTCTCCACCTCTTCTGGCGTTTTGATTTGCCGCAGCACATCCGGCGTGGCGCTAACCAGTTTCGCATTGAGTTCGGACTGCCAGCGGTGCGCGGTTTCCCAACTCACCTGCTGGCCTTCAAAACCGAGCGTTTGCAACTGCTCATCGGCAATGATTTGTCTGACGATGGTGGCAAGCGTGTGCATCGCGTCGAGCAAATGCAGCTGGTAACCTTGCGTGCGGGCTTCAACATCCGCGTAATAGCGCGAATCCACCAGAATGTGCGCACTTTCACGGCTAATCACCACATAGCCTGATCCGGTGGAGATCCCCAGATGCGGCTGTTTGTTCTGCCGTGAGGAGAGAAGCACCGCATCCAGTTGTTGTGCCTTAAGCCAGTCGCGCAGCGAAGCGAGTAATGTCATCTGGATTTTTCCTTCTTACAGGCTCTCGATTAACAATTTACCTTTGCGGAACATCATCAGACGCAAGAACACCACCATCAGCGCAGTAATGATTGCTCCCAGCGCGATCCCCGCCATATAGACACCCAGATTAGTGACCAGCGGCCACGCCCAGATAGCGGACTCCGGGAACCATTGCACTGCGCCCAGCCAGACAGCGGCGGTGGAACCGACAATCGCGCCGACCATATACGACGGAATGGCGGTGATAGGGCTTTCCAGTGCAAACGGAATCGCACCCTCACTGATCCCCATAAACGCCAGGAACATCGCGGTTTTACCCTGCGGATAAAGCTGGGCGTTGAACAAGCGTTTGCCAGTTAAGCGACGATCGATAATGGTCGCCAGACCCAGACCAATCGGCGGAATAACGATAGCGATAGAACGTGCAGTGACCGGTAATACGTGGTCAGTGGTAAAGCTGAAGGCAACGAAACCTGCCGCTTTGTTGATCGGGCCACCAAGGTCGATTGCTGTCGCCGCGGCGATCCCCATTGCGTACATCAGCGCGCCCTTCTCACCTGCAGCGGTCAGCACGGTACGGATACCGCCGTTGATCCAGCCACCAAAGGGGGTGATGACGTAGTACATCGCCAGCATGACAAAAATGGCGGAAAGAATCGGTAGCAAAAATGTGGTTTTGAACGCTAACAGGAAATCCGGTAACTGGATTTTCTGGTTCATCCATTTCACAAGGTAACCGGCAACGATAGAAATAATCAGCGCACCAATGAAGGTGGACGGCACCGGCGAAGAGGTCGCCCATTGCATCGTGCTGGGATCGAAGTTCAGCAGTTGCGTCGGCTGGGTAGACATCAAGCCGCCGATAAAACCAGCCGGGAACGCCAGTTTGCCACCGATAGAGTTCGCCACAAAAGCAGCAAACATCGGAATGGCAAAACCAAACAACACGCCGCCGAAGGACTGCGACAGCCAGGCAAATTTAAGTAAGGAGAGGTCGAAACCGGAGAATTTCCCGCTATTAAGAGCATCCATGATGCCGATATCAGCAGGAATTTTAAGCCAGCTATAAGCAATCAGCTGACTGAAAGCGAGGATCACACCGCCCATAATTAAGGTCGGCACCATGCGTGAAATCCCTGACATCACATGCTGCGGGAGTTCACCCCAGAAGCTGGATTTAGAGGCCTGCGGATTCTTAACTGCCGCTGCCGCACCGGATGCGCCATGCACAACGGTTGCACTGCGTTTTTTAATGGCCATAACAATTATCCCTGTCGAATATTACTGTTGTTCAGAGGCAATCATCTCTTCGATTTCTTTGATGATTCCCGCAGCGTTTTTAATTGCGTCCTGCAAAGTGATTTCATAAACGTCGCGTGATTCGAAACGTTCGTTATCTTCCGGGGTAACTGCCACGGAGTGGATGATGATGGTCGCTTCGGCGATATCCTGCGCCGTCAGGCGATTCTGGATACCGTCCGCGCCCTGGGTTTCAATTTTCACTTCATAACCGGCTTCTACCGCCGCTTCTTCCAGCGCCTGAGCGGCCATAAAAGTGTGAGCCAGGCCCATTGGGCAGGCACATAAGGCAATCAGTTTCTTACTCATCGTTAATTCCTCGTTCAGTGATAGTTGACGAGTGAAATTATGAACGTGCAAAACAAATCGCCGTTACCAGACAAATAATGCATTTACTGGAGAATTAATCCCGCTGTACGGAAGTGTGACGCAGGTCGGCCTTGTGAGGGGGACACAAAGAAAATTTAATTAACTGTATGATTTAAAAGATTATCGGGAGAGTTACCTCCCGATATAACAGGAAGGATTTAGAGAATGTGACCTAAGGTCTGGCGTAAATGTGCACCGGAACCGAGAAGGCCCGGATTGTCATGGACGATGAGATACACCGGAATATCATGGACATATTCTTTAAAGCGCCCTTTATCTTCAAATGCGGCGCGGAAACCAGAGGCTTTGAAGAACTCAAGGAAGCGCGGCACGATACCACCCGCAATAAACACGCCGCCAAATGTCCCGAGATTGAGCGCCAGATTGCCGCCAAAACGGCCCATAATGACGCAAAACAGCGACAACGCGCGGCGGCAATCGGTGCAGCTGTCAGCCAGCGCGCGTTCGGTAATATCTTTTGGCTTGAGATTTTCTGGCAGGCGGTTGTCGGCTTTAACAATTGCGCGATACAAATTCACCAGTCCAGGGCCAGAAAGCACGCGTTCCGCCGAAACATGACCAATTTCCGCACGCAATATTTCGAGGATAATGCCCTCTTCTTCACTATTCGGCGCAAAATCAACGTGACCGCCTTCTCCTGGCAAGCTTACCCAACGCTTATCGACATGGACCAGATGCGCAACCCCAAGCCCTGTTCCGGCACCGTAAACCGCAATAGGCTTACCTTCTACCGGTTCTGCGCCACCAAACTGAATCAGATGCTCTTTTTTCAGCATCGGGATCGCCATCGATACAGCAGTAAAATCGTTAATAATTTCCAGATGGCTAAAACCGAGATTCTTTTTCATTTCGGCAATTGAGAACGCCCAGGTATGGTTGGTCATTGCCACCCAGTCACCGGTAATTGGGCAAGCGATGGCAATACAGCCGTCTTTCACCTCGACCTTATGTTCTTCAAGATAAACGCGAATGACCGCTTCGAGGCTGGGGTAATCAAGCCCTGAATAGGTCTTAGCCTGCGAGATTTCACCACTGGCAATATCACACAGAGCAAGACGTGCGTTGGTGCCGCCCACATCACCGACTAATGCATACTTTGTCATTCTTCAACTGCTCCGCTAAAGTCAAAATAATTCTTTCTCACACTGTAAATACCTGGGGGCATAACAACAACGCCGGAAAGGCAGGCTCCCTGTAAATATCGATCTGGGTCACACAATTACTTTATCGTTTCAGCACCAATTGCAGCGATGCCTTTTTGCAAGCTGGGCAAACTAAGTATCTGACCCCGCATAAGGAATAGAACATGCTCCATCCGCGAGCCAGAACCATGTTGTTATTATCGCTCCCCGCCGTGGCAATTGGGATTGCGTCCAGTCTTATTCTGATTATGGTGATGAAAATCGCCTCGGTATTACAGAATTTGCTCTGGCAACGACTGCCGGGAACTCTGGGGATAGCCCAGGATTCACCTCTCTGGATCATCGGTGTATTAACGCTAACGGGTATTGCGGTGGGGTTGGTTATCCGTTTCAGCCAGGGTCATGCCGGACCAGATCCCGCCTGTGAACCGCTTATCGGCGCACCGATTCCGCCCTCTGCGCTACCAGGACTTATCGTAGCATTAATTCTCGGTCTTGCTGGCGGCGTCAGCCTGGGGCCGGAACATCCGATCATAACCGTCAATATCGCCCTTGCCGTCGCCATTGGCGCTCGTCTGTTACCGCGCGTCAACCGAATGGAGTGGACTATTTTAGCCTCTGCCGGAACCATCGGCGCGCTGTTTGGCACACCTGTTGCGGCGGCATTGATATTTTCGCAAACCTTAAATGGCAGTAATGAAGTTCCGCTATGGGATCGTCTCTTTGCGCTGTTAATGGCGGCAGCAGCTGGTGCACTTACTACCGGATTATTTTTCCATCCTCATTTTTCACTGCCCATTGCGCATTACGGACAGATGGAAATGACCGATATTCTCAGCGGTGCAATTGTCGCGGCGATTGCCATCGCAGCAGGGATGGTCGCCGTATGGTGCTTACCACGGTTGCACGCGATGATGCATCAAATGAAAAATCCGGTGTTCGTGCTGGGTATTGGCGGATTTATTCTCGGTATTCTGGGGGTTATTGGTGGACCGGTTTCGCTGTTTAAAGGGCTGGATGAGATGCAGCAGATGGTGGCAAATCAGGCTTTCAGCACCAGCGATTACTTTTTGCTGGCGGTGATAAAACTTGCCGCCCTGGTCGTTGCTGCCGCCAGTGGCTTTCGCGGTGGGCGAATCTTCCCGGCAGTGTTTGTCGGCGTGGCATTAGGGTTGATGCTTCATGAGCACGTTCCCGCCGTTCCAGCGGCAATAACCGTTTCCTGCGCTATACTCGGCATCGTGCTGGTGGTAACACGCGATGGCTGGTTAAGTCTTTTTATGGCGGCAGTCGTTGTACCCAATACCACATTGCTACCGCTGCTCTGTATCGTCATGCTCCCGGCATGGCTGTTATTAGCAGGTAAGCCGATGATGATGGTCAATCGTCAGAAGCAACAGCCACCCCACGATAACGTTTAGCAAAAAATGCTCTCCTTTATGATTTAAGAGTTATGGCGATGATACGGCGCTTTACCTCCCCGTAATATTGCGTTAACAGGCCGCTGACGGCTTCGATCGTGAAGGAGAATAACAATGTTCAGGTCACTGTTTCTGGCGGCCGCCCTGATGGCATTTACCCCGCTTGCGGCAAACGCAAGTGAAATCACCCTACTGCCATCAATCAAATTACAAATTGGCGATCGCGATCATTACGGTAATTACTGGGACGGTGGTCACTGGCGCGACCGTGACTACTGGCACCGCAATTATGAATGGCGTAAAAACCGCTGGTGGCGTCATGATAATGGCTACCATCGTGGCTGGGATAAGCGTAAAGCGTATGAGCGTGGCTATCGTGAAGGCTGGCGCGATCGTGACGATCATCGTGGAAAAGGCCGCGGACATGGACACCGCCATTAAACGCATCCGTCAATGGAGCACAATGCCTGATGCGACGCTAGCGCGTCTTATCAGGCCTACAAACCAGCTCTTTAACGCGTAGGGCGGATAAAGCATTTACGCCGCATCCGCCAATGGTGCCAAATGCGACGCTCATTCAACTACAATCCCAGTGCCGTTCCTACCAGTAACCAGATATTCAGCGCCACTACCAGCACCACAATCACCCAGCCTGTCTGTTTTACGCGTTTACTGTTCACCAGATCGCCCATCAACTTGCTGTCACTGGTGAAAATCAACAGTGGAACCAGCGCCAGGGCGATACCAAAACTTAACAGCACCTGACTCATAACCAGAATCCGTGTCGGATCTAATCCCATCAGAATGACGATAAATGACGGCAGCATGGTGACTGTACGACGCACCCACAGCGGGATATGAAAGCGAATGAAGCCCTGCATCACTACCTGCCCCGCCAGCGTCCCCACCACCGTTGAAGACAGTCCGGCAGCAACCAGGCTTAATCCAAAGACCGTTGCCGCAGCATGGCTTAACAGCGGTTGCAGCGTCAGATAAGCCTCATCAAGATCGGCAACACCAGTATGACCAGAAAAGTGGAACGCCGCCGCAGCTGTAGCCATCATCGCCAGATTGACAAAACCGGCAATCGTCATGGCGATAGCCACATCCCATTTGGTGGCGGAATAACGTTGTTGACGCGAACCACCATGTAAATGCTGAGTCAGCGAAGAGTGCAAATAAATCACGTGCGGCATAATCGTCGCCCCTAACACGCCTGCTGCCAGGAAGACCGCTTCCGAAGTAGGTAAACTCGGGATCACCATTCCTTTACCCAGCTGCGCCAGGTTAGGCTGGGAGAAAATCAACTCGACAATGTAAGCCGCGGCAACAAACAACAGTAACCCGCCTATCACTTTCTCCAGCGGTTTTTGCCCGCGACGTTGCAGCATTAAAATCAGGAATGTCGCGATACCCGTCAGCACCGCGCCCTGCAACAACGAAACACCAAGAATGAGTTTAAAACCGATCGCCGCACCAATAAATTCCGCCAGGTCGGTTGCCATCGCAATAATTTCTGCCTGAACCCAATAGAACCACACGACGGGACGCGGGTAGTGATCGCGAATCTGCTCCGCCAGATTTTTACCGGTGGCAATCCCCAGTTTGGCCGAGAGGATTTGAATCAGCATCGCCATCAGGTTAGCCCAAACGACAACCCACAATAACTGATAGCCGAAGCTGGCACCCGCCTGAATATTGGTCGCAAAGTTACCGGGATCGATATAACCAATCGCCGCAATGAACGCAGGTCCCATTAATGCGAGCCTCATCTTGCGCGCCGCCCGTCCGCTGCTACTCTCAACGCGATAGTTCGTCATCTTGTGCCTCTAAAACATAGCCTTTGCTATGTTTCATGCTACGTTAAATGAGAATGATTATCAAATTCATTTAAATGGGTTGTGATGATTTCTCTGATAGACCAGGATTATGACTACGAAAAGATAGATGACTCGAATGTTATGGTTATGTTTAATATTAGCACATTTACATAACCTTCCGCTTCCATACACAACATAGCAGAAATGTATGACAGATCACTATTTTTGAAGCTTGTCACAGGACGTCATTATAGTGTGTGTCAGATCTCGTTTTCCTTAACCATGTTACATAGAATGTGCACGGAAATTTAACCTGCCTCATATTTGGAGCAAATATGGACCGCGTCCTTCATTTTGTACTGGCACTTGCCGTTGTTGCGATTCTCGCACTGCTGGTAAGCAGCGACCGCAAAAAAATTCGTATCCGTTATGTTATTCAACTGCTTGTTATCGAAGTGTTACTGGCGTGGTTCTTCCTGAACTCCGACGTTGGTCTGGGCTTCGTGAAAGGCTTCTCCGAAATGTTCGAAAAACTGCTCGGTTTTGCCAACGAAGGGACTAACTTCGTCTTTGGTAGCATGAATGATCAAGGCCTGGCATTCTTCTTCCTGAAAGTGCTGTGCCCAATCGTCTTTATCTCTGCGCTGATCGGTATTCTCCAGCATATTCGCGTATTGCCGGTGATTATCCGCGCAATTGGTTTCCTGCTCTCCAAAGTCAACGGCATGGGCAAACTGGAATCCTTTAACGCCGTCAGCTCCCTGATTCTGGGTCAGTCTGAAAACTTTATCGCCTATAAAGATATCCTCGGCAAAATCTCCCGCAATCGTATGTACACCATGGCAGCAACGGCGATGTCCACCGTGTCGATGTCCATCGTTGGTGCATACATGACCATGCTGGAGCCGAAATACGTCGTTGCGGCGCTGGTACTGAACATGTTCAGCACCTTTATCGTGCTGTCGCTGATCAACCCTTACCGTGTTGATGCCAGTGAAGAAAATATTCAGATGTCCAACCTGCACGAAGGTCAGAGCTTCTTCGAAATGCTGGGTGAATACATTCTGGCAGGTTTCAAGGTTGCCATTATCGTTGCCGCGATGCTGATCGGCTTTATCGCCCTGATCGCCGCGCTGAACGCACTGTTTGCCACCGTGACTGGCTGGTTTGGCTACAGCATCTCCTTCCAGGGCATCCTGGGCTACATCTTCTATCCGATTGCATGGGTGATGGGTGTTCCTTCCAGTGAAGCACTGCAAGTGGGCAGTATCATGGCGACCAAACTGGTTTCCAACGAGTTCGTTGCGATGATGGATCTGCAGAAAATTGCTTCCACGCTCTCTCCGCGTGCGGAAGGCATCATCTCTGTGTTCCTGGTTTCCTTCGCTAACTTCTCTTCAATCGGGATTATCGCGGGTGCGGTTAAAGGCCTGAATGAAGAGCAAGGTAACGTGGTTTCTCGCTTCGGTCTGAAACTGGTTTACGGCTCTACCCTGGTGAGTGTGCTGTCTGCGTCAATCGCAGCACTGGTGCTGTAAGACCATACATAAAAAAGCCGGGGTAATTCCCCGGCTTTTTTACGCCTGTTAATCAGCTAATGGCTGCGGACGACCAATTAAATATCCTTGCAGATATTGCACCCCAAGTTTATGCAATAGCGCCTGCTGCTGTGGCGTCTCGACAAACTCCGCGACCACACTCAATGACTTCGCTTTCGCCAGATCGGTAATTGATCTCACAATCATCGCATCCAGCGTGTTCGTGACGATATCTTTCACAAAGACGCCATCAATTTTGATGATATCAGCCTGCAAACGCTTTAACCGTTCGTAGTTGGCATATCCGGTGCCAAAGTCATCAATTGCAATCCGGAAACCAAACTTATGCAGCTGCTCGATGTTGTACATGCTGCTTTCTGCGTTAGAAAACGCCTGCTCCTCGGTGATCTCAAGAATGACCGCCTGCGGGGAGATGTAATAACGCTTAAACAGACGAATAATCCGCCCGGCAATATTCTTTTGCAGCAGCGTGAGCGGCATTAAATTGACTGAAAAGCGTGGACCTTTTTTGTCGCAAGGGTGTGTTGCCAGCCACTTCAACAAGGATTCCAGCACTTGCAAATCAAAACGCGCGCTAAGGTTAAACTGAGCAATAAGGGGCAGAAACTTATCCGGGGTCATAATGCCGCCGTCATACTTCAGTCGCGCGAGGATCTCATCATAACCTTCACCCTCTTTGTTGCGAATTGGCTGGGCGTAGAGCAGCAAATCACCCTGATCTAACGCCGTGCGAATGGTATTCAGCAATAGCACCTGTTTAGTGGTTTGCCCGGAAACCATCTCCTCTCTGCTATCCAGCGCCAGCACATGATGATGTGCGCAGGATTGCTCCGCCAGCCAGCTTAACTGCCCCAACAAGGGTTGCAGGGTTTCCTGATTTCCATCAAAACGCCCCCAGGCAGCACCATAGCCCATATCCAGCCCGGTATTGTTCCAGTGAATTTGCCGACTATTCAGGATGTTAACCATATGCTGGAGTCGCCCTTCCGTTTCCGGCCCGCTCAGCACTAACAGCAGTTCACTACCCGGCAATTGATACAACTTTTCGTTTTCCTGCATCAACGGCAGCAGCGTACGGTAAATTGAGCGGATACAGTGAACGCGCATTATTAAGCCGTAATGACGACTCATAAACTCAAGATTATCAATGCGCAGGCAGCAAAAACTCTTGCCCGCCTCTTGCTCCGGCGCTTGCTCCAACGCACGAAAGTTGGGTAGAAGCGTTAACGGATCGGTCAGCGCCTGCAAATGCCAGCGGCGGTTAAGCCATTCACTACGATGATAAATACGCACCATATAGAGCAGGCAAACACTAAAGGAAATCAGTACTGCGAGAATAAATGCCAGCGAATATTCGGTTAGTACCCCTTGCAAAAAGTTCTGGTTGTAATTCAGAAGGCAAAGCGTTGAAACAGCCCAGGTGAGATTTAAAAACGGATAGCGAATCTTACCGACACCGAGGGTAAAGATGATAAAGAAAACAGGTACCAGGTAACCGGCAATAAAGTCATTTTCATACGGTGTGCACATCAGAAGTAGCAGCACGCTAAGAGCTGCCAGCCAGCTTAAGGTAAATGCGCGTTTCTCTTTGCTCAACGACGGAGCGATATCCCTACGCCACAATATCTGTGCAAAGTGGGGACTTACAATCATGCGGGTGAGATAGTAAAAAAGCATGTTGTAAATCAGCACTGCGGTGAAAAGGCTTAGCAAATCAACGACCGTGAAAATGGCATCCGCATCGCCGAAAAAGGTAGATATCTTTAGCGGAAAATCAAAGAAATTTCCCACAAGATACATGCTGCATTTGATGCCAATCGGCGCCACCAAACCAAGCCAGAACAGACGTTGCCAGACGTATCGGCTGGTCAATCCATAACGCCAACGCGTCCCCAATTGCCAGCGTAATATTGCACAGGCACACAGGACTGCAAACGCCTGGCTGCCGATCATGACGGCGGTCTGTAAAAAAGAGAGATGCAGGTTCCACAGATTGGTGCAAAACATCCCGCATAAAATGGGAACGACACCACGCCAGCCAAAGATAAACAAGATTGACAGCATTACGCACAGTGGCATCCACGCCAGAAAGATATAATTGGAATGGATAACAGCAAGTGGCGAAATTAAACGGGATAGCTGAATAAGTACCACGGTGAGCGTAAACGCTAGTGTGAATATCTTGATATTTTTTATCAGGTTATGCTCCACAAACATGAGTACACTACTCTCACTGATCGGGGTTTTCAGGCACACAAATAATAAGTTTATTCGCATCGCGAAGCAAACAGGGGCCAGCCTGTTGCTGTTTTTTCAGTCAGTGATGCATTCACCACACGGCACTGCCAGGATATAGACTGTATTACAAAAGCGGCAAAAGGCAGAGACAAAAAACCCCCGCTTTGCAGCGAGGGTTTGAAATTTGGTGGAGCTAAGCGGGATCGAACCGCTGACCTCTTGCATGCCATGCAAGCGCTCTCCCAGCTGAGCTATAGCCCCACGAGTCGTTTACGTACCAAATTTGCTGGGTGCAAAATTTGGTGGAGCTAAGCGGGATCGAACCGCTGACCTCTTGCATGCCATGCAAGCGCTCTCCCAGCTGAGCTATAGCCCCATCACGTAAAGCTTGTCGAGTTGACGGGCGGCATCATATGAATTCCGCCCGAATGTGTCAACGGCAAATTGCCACGTGTAGTTTCAATCGCTGAAAAATCAGGCAAATGAACAATTTTGGAAAACCGCTCGCATTCAGTAGTTATTCATGTCACGGTTTCCTGTAAAGTGGTGTTATAAAATGAACTACTAATAGACCCACATACATTCAGGGAATTGTTATGTTCAAGGAGAGGATGACGCCAGATGAACTTGCCAGACTGACCGGCTATAGCCGCCAGACCATTAATAAATGGGTACGCAAGGAAGGCTGGACAACGTCACCAAAACCAGGCGTCCAGGGTGGCAAAGCTCGACTGGTTCACGTCAATGAACAGGTTCGTGAATATATTCGCAATGCTGAACGTCCAGAAGGTCAGGGAGAAGCGCCAGCCCTTTCTGGTGATGCGCCGCTTGAAGTGTTGCTGGTGACACTGGCGAAAGAGATGACGCCAGTTGAACAAAAACAGTTTACATCCTTGCTTCTGCGGGAAGGGATTATCGGATTGTTACAACGCTTAGGGATTCGCGATAGCAAATAATATGAAAAGATTACGCAATAAAATGACCACCGAAGAACTGGCTGAATGCCTCGGCGTGGCTAAACAAACTGTTAACCGTTGGATCAGAGAAAAAGGCTGGAAAACGGAAAAATTTCCCGGCGTGAAAGGCGGTCGTGCCAGACTTATTCTGGTCGATACGCAAGTTTGCGAGTTTATTCAGAACACGCCAGCCTTCCATAACACACCGATGCTTCTGGAAGCCGAAGAACCCCTTGCCGAATACGCACCGGGTATTCGCACTCCTGCTTATCGGCAAATCATCAGCGCAATAGACAACATGACTCACAGTGAGCAAGAAAAAGTTGCGCAATTTTTGTCACGCGAAGGAATTCGTAATTTTCTTGCTCGTCTCGACATAGATGAATCAGCATAAATAAAAAACGGCAGGGGTATCTCTCCTGCCGTTTATCTTTTATGCGCTAATTACTGCTGATTTTCGCGTTCAGCAATAAAAGCCAGCGCTTTGTTGATACGCTCGATACTGCGGGTCTTACCGATTGCGTGAACGGTAACATCCAGCGCCGGAGACTGCCCCGCACCGGTTACGGCGACACGCAGCGGCATACCAACTTTACCCATACCCACTTCCAGCTCATCCGCCGTCGCCTGAATAGCGTGATGAACGTTTTCAGCGGTCCAGTCAGTAATCGCAGTCAGTTTGTCACGAACTACTTCCAGCGGCTGACGCGCTACCGGACGCAGATGTTTTTTCGCGGCGTCGGCATCGAACTCAGCAAAATCTTCGTAGAAATAACGGCAGCTCTGTGCCATCTCTTTCAGCGTCTTGCAGCGTTCGCCCAGCAGTTTCACCAGATCAGCCAGCTGCGGGCCGTTACGGGTATCGATATTTTCCTGCTCAATGTGCCACTGTAAGTGAGTAGCAACATACTCCGGCGGCAACGCGTTAATGTAGTGATGGTTCAGCCACAGCAGCTTGTCGGTGTTGAACGCACTGGCAGATTTGCTGACGGCATTCAGAGTGAAGTATTTAATCATCTCTTCACGAGTGAAGATTTCCTGATCGCCGTGGGACCAGCCCAGACGCACCAGATAGTTCAGCAGTGCTTCTGGCAGATAACCATCATCACGATACTGCATTACGCTGACCGCCCCGTGACGTTTGGACAGTTTTTTACCGTCATCGCCGTTGATCATAGAAACGTGCGCGTAAACCGGTACCGGCGCTTTCAGAGCCTTAAGAATGTTAATCTGGCGCGGTGTGTTGTTGATATGGTCTTCGCCACGGATAACGTGGGTGATTTCCATATCCCAGTCATCGACAACCACACAGAAGTTATAGGTTGGGGAACCATCGGTACGGCGGATAATCAGATCATCCAGCTCCTGGTTGCTGAACTCGATCGGACCACGGATCTGATCGTCAAAAACAACAGAACCTTCCTGCGGGTTAGCAAAACGTACGACACACGGCTCATCATCAGCGTGATGCTCATGACTGTGGCGGCAGCGACCGTCATAACGCGGCTTCTCACCTTTCGCCATTTGCTCTTCGCGCAGCGCTTCCAGGCGCTCTTTAGAGCAATAGCATTTATAAGCTGTGCCCTCTTCCAGCATCTGATCGATCACCGCGTTGTAGCGATCAAAACGTTTGGTCTGGTAGTACGGACCTTCATCCCACTCCAGGTTCAGCCAGTTCATGCCATCCATAATGGCTTCGATAGCTTCCGGCGTGGAACGCTCAAGATCGGTGTCTTCAATACGCAGCACGAACTCACCGCCGTGGTTACGTGCAAAAAGCCAGGAGTAAAGAGCAGTACGCGCGCCGCCAACGTGCAGATAGCCTGTTGGGCTTGGCGCGAAGCGAGTTTTGATTTTCATGAAATGGCCTTACGTTTAGAAAGATGCCGACAACCGGCAAATCCTGGAAAAATTGAGTGGGCGATATTCTATCACTCCCGCCTGATTCCTCAATGTAGTTCGGGTTGCAACCTTACGCATTATTGTTTTCGTTGACAAATTGCGCAACACGGTCTGTTTTGCGATCATCTTGCTTAAATTTACGACGAACGAACAATTTCTTTAGAAAATGCGTTGACTCATTTTGAACTCTCCCTATAATGCGACTCCACACAGCGGGGGTGATTAGCTCAGCTGGGAGAGCACCTCCCTTACAAGGAGGGGGTCGGCGGTTCGATCCCGTCATCACCCACCAACTACTTTATGTAGGCTCCGCCGTGTAGCAAGAAATTGAGAAGTGGGTGATTAGCTCAGCTGGGAGAGCACCTCCCTTACAAGGAGGGGGTCGGCGGTTCGATCCCGTCATCACCCACCACTTTCTCGCCAGCTAGATTTCTTGTAACAATGTGAAGTACCGAAGTGGGTGATTAGCTCAGCTGGGAGAGCACCTCCCTTACAAGGAGGGGGTCGGCGGTTCGATCCCGTCATCACCCACCACTTCGGGTCGTTAGCTCAGTTGGTAGAGCAGTTGACTTTTAATCAATTGGTCGCAGGTTCGAATCCTGCACGACCCACCAATGTAAAAAAGCGCCCTAAAGGCGCTTTTTTGCTATCTGCAATTTGCGAAATTGCCTGATGCGCTTCGCTTATCAGACCAACTATGTCCGGCAGTTCCCGTGCCTCTCATCTACTGCGCCAACGCCGCCAGCAGTTTAACCAGCGCGGGCGTCACCTGCTGCGTTTCATAAACAATATATAAGTCTGCCGGGATGCGTTCTTTGAGCGGACGGAATATGACACCGGGCCAGTTCATCTGCGCGTAGCTGTCCGCTATCAATGTGATACCAATACCCATACTGACCATGGCGAGTACCGTTTGCGGTTCATTAACTTCGCGAATAACAACCGGTGAAAATCCCACCTGCTGGCAAACTCGCTGCAAAAAATCCCAGTCAGTGTACACGGGCGGCATTGTAACGAAATACTCGTCACGTAGCGCTTCCAGCGGGACGGTGGAAAATGATGAGAGATGATGCTCTTCAGGCATCGCCACCAGAAACGCCGATTCATGCAACCGTAAGCTGGTAAAACCAGTCGGTGGTTCTGTCGCCATTCGCCAGATCCCGGCATCAAGTTCGCGGCGTTCCAGCAAGGCCATTTGCATCGCAGGCATCTTTTCGCGAAACAGAACTTCAACGTTAGGATTTTCTCTAAGGAATCGCCGCATAACCGGGCGCATCCGTCCCCACATTGCAGTTCCCACAACCCCGAGTTCAATCCGCCCTGCTTCTCCCCGACCTATTTGTTCAACCCGAGCCAATACATTATTTGCATTCACCAGCAATCGACGCGATTCTTCCATCAAGATTTTGCCCGCGTGTGTCAGTACGACGCTGCGCGAATGGCGAATAAAAAGCTGCGTGCCGAGTTGATTTTCCAGCTCTTTAATATGAATACTGAGCGGAGGCTGAGACATATTTAAACGCGCTGCTGCGCGACCAAAATGCAACTCTTCCGCTACGGCAAGAAAATAACGGAGCAACTTAAGATCTGTTCTATATACGCGTTCCATAATTAAGTGCTCCATATAAAAAATATATCGTATTAAATTATCATGGCATAAAGTATTTCACCACCAGATATCCGACATACATAAACACGATGGATAATATACCCGGCAATACATTTGGAACAGGAATAGGTAATCGCACGATTGTAAACAAAGCACCAATGCCAAAACCAACGCCAGAAGAAAATAAAATATCTTTCACTAATTAACCTTTATCATAAAAGCAGCCCCAAGGAACAGAGCTGCGAATCCTTTTAATGTATAACTGAACGATGCGTTATCTTTTCAGGGTCATGGTTATATTTAAACCCAAAGAAAAATATCACTGCGAGGAAAAGAGCATACCCTGCAAACATCAGCCAAATGGTATGCCAATCTTTTACGCCATCCACCGAGAAGTAATCCACTGCCATACCGCTCAGAATCGAGCCAACCCATGCGCCGACGCCATTTACCATCGTCATAAAAAGGCCCTGGGCGCTGGCACGAATGCTGGAATCAACTTCCTGTTCGACAAAGACCGAACCAGAAATATTGAAGAAATCGAATGCACAACCGTAAACAATCATCGACAGCAACAGCAAAATAAACCCGGTTGGTGATGGATCGCCATAGGCAAAGAAGCCAAAGCGCAGCGTCCACGCCACCATACTCATCAGCATGACGGTTTTAATACCGAAACGCTTCAAAAAGAACGGTATCGTCAGAATGAAACCGACTTCAGCCATCTGTGAAACTGACAGTAAAATGGACGGGTATTTCACCACGAAGCTATCAGCAAACTCAGGATTACGGGCGAAATCATGCAGGAATGGGTTGCCAAAAACGTTGGTAATTTGCAGCACCGCGCCCAGCATCATGGCGAAGAGGAAAAAGATAGCCATGCGTGGATTTTTAAACAGCACGAAGGCATCCAGACCCAGCTTGCTGGCAAGCGATGTAGTCGCTTTTTTCTCCGCAACCGGAATCTTCGGCAAAGTCAACGCATAAGCCGACAGCAGCAATGACGCACCGGACGCGATATACAGTTGCAGACTACTCAATTCCAGATGCAGCAGGCTTACTGCCCACATGGCGACAATGAACCCCACCGTACCAAAAACGCGAATGGGCGGGAAAGCGGTCACCGGGTCAAGCCCTGCCTGGGCAAGACAGGAATAAGAGACGCTGTTCGATAACGCAATAGTCGGCATAAACGCCATCGCATTGACTAACATCACCCAAAACATCATATCCGGATCAGTTACGGATGCCGCATAAAAAAGTACGCCCGCACACACCAGGTGACACAGCATGTATGCACGTTCCGCACGCAGCCATTTATCCGCGATAATCCCCATAATGCCAGGCATAATAATCGCAGCAATCCCTTTGGAGCTATAGACCATACCGACATTTGCGCCGGTAAAATGAAGGGTATTAATCATGTAAGAACCGAGGGTAACCAGCCAGCTCCCCCAGATAAAATATTGCAAAAAGGACATTACCTTTAAGCGCAAAGCGATGCTCATAATCGTTTCCTTGTCGCATCATATGGCCTCACTCAGTGAGGCCGTTTATTGTTGTTTTACTCAGGCAATTTTGCGCAGAAAGCCGCAAATAAGATTAATAAAGTTTTGCTTTGAGAGTTCCGCTGCTGCCAGCGTTTGGGCATGAGAAAGCTTCACGTCACTCAGACCTTCCGCCATGTTGGTAATCGCAGAGACCGCAACGACTTTAAGTTCGCAATGGCGAGCTGAAATAACCTCAGGCACCACAGACATACCAACAACATCCCCACCAATAATTTGCATCATGCGAATTTCCGCCGCAGTCTCGAAATTCGGCCCCGGATATGAGACGAACACGCCCTCCGTCAGAGGGAACCCCTCTTCTTTCGCCACTTTTTGTAACAGTGCGCGGTATTCCGCATCGTAGGCATTCGCCAGCGAGAAGAAGCGCTCACCAAAACGTTCATCATTAAGACCCACCATCGGCGTTCCCGGCATGGTGTTGATGTGATCTTTCAATGCGACCAGACTGCCGGCCCCCACTTCAGGGCGCAGTGAGCCAGCCGCATTGGTGCAGAACAGCAACTCGCAGCCCAGCAACTTAAAGGTACGGATTGCATCCGTCATGATGGTCATCCCACGACCTTCGTAGAAATGTCCGCGACCTTTCATACACGCCACTGGCACCCCCTGGAGATAACCCAGCACCAGCTCACCCGCATGACCGTGTACGGTACTTACCGGGAACCCAGGCAGCTTTTCGTAGGAAATTGCGACCGCGTTCTCAATCTGATCGGCCAGCGCGCCCAGCCCGGAACCTAAAATAAAGGCCACTCGTGGCGTGAAATCAGGTTTATAAGTCTTGATAATATCTACGCAATACAGTGGGTTATGAGAAAACTGAGCCTGATACATATATATCCTTTTTTTGTAGGGTGGAATCTAACGCCTTTTTATAACGAGATTGCCCTACCTCATACCAATACACTTTTTTCATGTATCCGATAGTTATTCGATATCGATATATTTATATTTTTTCACTATTAATAGGCTGAAAAAACTGTATTGGTACTCTCCTTTCCCTTGCATTAACAATATGCCGCTTTTAATCAACCTTTTATTAAGCAATCAACTAATAACGATCGGCATAGGGAATTATGCTATGAAAAAACATCTTTTTACTCTGACACTCTCTTCTGTATTGGCGATACCAGCAGTATCCCATGCAGAATTTAAAGGCGGTTTTGCTGATATAGGTATTCATTATCTTGACTGGACTAGCAGAACCACTGAGAAATCGTCGACCAAATCACACAAAGATGATTTTGGATATCTGGAACTGGAAGGCGGCGCTAACTTTAGTTGGGGAGAAATGTACGGGTTCTTCGACTGGGAAAACTTTTATAATGATCGTCATGATAAACCGGGTAGCGAGCAGCGTTATACATTTAAAAATACCAACCGTATTTACCTGGGTGACACCGGATTTAATCTCTACTTGCATGCGTATGGCACCTACGGTTCTGCGAATCGTGTGAATTTCCATGACGATATGTTCCTTTACGGGATCGGCTACAATTTCACCGGCAGCGGTTGGTGGTTCAAACCGTTCTTTGCAAAACGCTATACAGACCAAACCTATTATACCGGCGATAACGGTTATGTCGCCGGTTGGGTTGCAGGTTACAGCTTTATGCTGGGCAGTGAGAAATTCACCCTCACCAACTGGAACGAGTACGAGTTTGATCGTGATGCCACCTACGCGGCAGGTAATGGCGGCAAAGAAGGTCTGAACGGTGCCGTCGCACTTTGGTGGAATGCAACTTCACACATCACCACAGGGATTCAGTATCGTTATGCGGATGACAAACTGGGCGAAGATTTTTACCAGGATGCGATAATCTACTCCATCAAATTTAATTTCTGATTGATTACTGCCGGAGCTCCCGGCAGTATGAATTCACTCTATATCTGATACAACGGATCCCCTTCCCGCCCAGCCATTAGCGCATTGCCCTGGTCTCGTACTACGTCCCATAACGCTTGTGCGGCGGTGGAAAGTGAACGGTTCTTCCTGCGCACCAGCATCAACTGGCGTTCAACCACTGGCGTAATGCGCTTTACCACCAGTGGGCTACCTTCAGGCAATGGTAGCGCCAGTGCGGGAAGAATACTGATGCCGATGCCTGCGGCTACCATCGGGAACAGCGTCGCCGGATGACCAATCTCCTGCACAATATTCGCCTGAATACCGTTGCGCGCCAGCGCTGCGTCAATCAGCGGTCGGCTGCCTGACGCGTAATCCTGCAACACCAATTTCGCTCCCTGTAATGCCTGCCAGGGGACATAATCTTCCACGGCCAAAGCGCTATCGCGATGGCAAAGCAGAAAGAAAGGCTCGGAAAGAATCGCTTCACATTGCAGATCGCCCACTGGGCCTGGATCGATGACGATGCCAAAATCGACATCTCCCTGGCGAATACTTTCCATCACCCACTGCTGCGGACGATCGTGCAGGACAAACTGAATATCTGGATAGCGGCGATGGCTTTCAGCAATGCATTGCGGAATAAGATGCGCGGAAATGGTCTGGCTGGCAGCGACCCGAACTTTTCCGCTCAGTTGTTGCCCCATACGCCCGGTATCGCGCAACGTGCTGTTAAGTTCATCCAGCAGTCGCTCAAGACGCAAAGCCAACTGCTGCCCTGCATCTGTAAGCACCACTTCACGCGTGGTTCTGTCCAGCAGGCGAACACCAGTATGATTTTCCAGCTCCTTCACACTGTGACTCACTGCCGACTGGCTCAGGCCGATACGCTCTCCTGCACGACTAAAACTTTTCTCCTGCGCTACTGTGACGAAAACCTTTAATTGCTTTAAAGAATAATTCATCTGTTTTTTTCATGAATGGATGCAATAAATCAATTTTATTTCTCAAACTGGAAGAAGCACAATAGAACCATCGATCATCTGGAGTCTTTATGAAACTTTTTCGTATCCTCGATCCTTTCACCTTAACCCTGATCACGGTGGTGTTGCTGGCATCTTTCTTTCCGGCCAGAGGCGATTTCGTCCCCTTCTTTGAAAATCTGACCACTGCAGCGATTGCTCTGCTGTTCTTTATGCACGGCGCGAAGTTGTCGCGTGAGGCAATTATTGCTGGCGGTGGTCACTGGCGACTGCATTTGTGGGTAATGTGCAGCACCTTCGTGCTGTTTCCGATTCTGGGCGTGCTGTTTGCCTGGTGGAAACCGGTAAATGTCGACCCGATGCTCTACTCCGGTTTTCTCTACTTGTGCATTCTCCCCGCGACCGTGCAGTCTGCAATCGCCTTCACGTCAATGGCGGGCGGTAACGTCGCGGCGGCGGTTTGTTCTGCGTCAGCATCCAGCCTGCTGGGGATTTTCCTTTCACCATTGCTGGTTGGTCTGGTGATGAATGTTCACGGTGCAGGGGGCAGCCTTGAGCAGGTCGGTAAAATTATGCTGCAACTGTTGCTGCCATTTGTGTTGGGGCATCTTTCCCGGCCGTGGATTGGTGACTGGGTGTCGCGTAATAAAAAATGGATTGCGAAAACTGACCAGACGTCCATTCTGTTGGTGGTTTATACGGCATTCAGCGAAGCCGTCGTTAACGGTATCTGGCACAAAGTTGGCTGGGGATCATTGCTGTTTATCGTGGTGGTCAGTTGCGTTCTTCTGGCTATCGTGATTGTAGTTAACGTCTTTATGGCACGCCGACTGGGCTTCAATAAGGCAGATGAAATTACTATCGTCTTTTGTGGTTCGAAAAAGAGTCTGGCAAATGGCATCCCGATGGCAAACATTCTGTTCCCCACATCGGTGATCGGTATGATGGTGCTGCCCCTGATGATTTTCCATCAGATCCAATTGATGGTCTGTGCGGTGCTGGCGCGTCGATACAAACGCCAGACCGAACAGTTACAGGCGCAGCAGGAAAGCAGCGCCGATAAAGCTTAAAGCGGACGCTTCAGGGGCTGGACCAGTTGCGTCAGCCCCTCGTTTTTAATCAGCAGCGTGATTTGCATTAGCTCACCGAGCTTCCCTGCAGGGAACTCATCTTTGCGGGCAAACCACAGCAGATACTCCTCCGGCAGGTCGATTAAGCGACGCCCTTTGTACTTGCCAAACGGCATTATCGTATTGGCTATTTCAATCAGCTGCTCTTTTTCCATCTCAGCTACCCAGCAAACGCAGCATTTCCGTTTCGTCGATGACTTCAATGCCCAGTTCCTGCGCCTTCGCCAGTTTAGATCCTGCAGCTTCACCCGCTATCACCAGATCGGTTTTCTTCGACACGCTGCCCGCGACTTTCGCCCCCAGTTCGACCAGTCGAGCTTTAGCGTCATCACGCGACATCTGGCTTAAGCTGCCCGTAAGCACCACGGTTTTACCAGCAAACGGACTGTCAATCTCTTCCGCATTGATAACGATCGGCTCAGGCCAGTGAACACCTTCCGCCAACAGCTCGCTGATGACATTGCGGTTGCTTTCTTCGGCAAAGAAGTTGTGAACGTGGGAGGCAACGACAATTCCAACATCAGGCACCTTTTGCAGCTCTTCAATCGACGCGGCTTCCAGCGCTTCCAGCGTGCCGAAATATGCCGCCAGACCTGCTGCGGTAGCCTCGCCGACTTCACGGATGCCAAGTGCATAGAGGAAGCGGGCAAAGGTGGTTTCTTTCGCTTTTTCCAGCGCGTTAACCACGTTTTGTGCCGATTTCGGCCCCATACGCTCCAGTCCGGTCAGTTTGCCTGCGGTGAGTTTGAACAGATCCGCCGGAGTGTGGACATATTCTTTTTCAACCAGTTGATCGATGATTTTGTCGCCCATTCCGTCAACATCCATCGCACGGCGGGAAACAAAGTGTTTCAGAGACTCTTTACGCTGCGCACCGCAAATCAGGCCACCGGTACAGCGGGCAACCGCTTCACCTTCCACACGCTCGACGTCAGAACCACATACCGGACAATGCGTCGGGAATACAACCTCACGGGTATCTTCCGGGCGTTCAGAAAGCACGACGTTAACCACCTGCGGGATCACATCGCCTGCGCGGCGAATCACCACTTTATCGCCAATGCGTAAACCAAGACGTTCGATTTCGTCAGCATTATGCAGTGTAGCGTTACTCACCAACACGCCAGCAACATGGACAGGTTCCAGACGCGCAACAGGCGTAATCGCGCCAGTACGCCCAACCTGAAACTCGACGTCACGCACAAAGGTCATCTGTTCCTGCGCCGGGAATTTAAACGCTACCGCCCAGCGCGGGGCACGCGCGACAAAGCCAAGCTGCTCCTGCTGTGCCAGTGAGTTGACCTTAATCACCACGCCGTCGATATCAAAGCCCAGCGTCGGACGGTCTTCTTCTACTTTGTGGTAGAACGCCAGCACTTCTTCCGCCGATTCACAAAGCGTTACCCGATCGCTGACCGGCAAACCCCACTTTTTAAATTGCAGTAAACGGCCAAGATGAGTATCCGGCAGCTCGCCACCTTCCAGAACACCGACGCCGTAGCAGAAGAAAGTGAGCGGTCGCTTCGCTGTAATACGCGGATCAAGCTGACGCAGTGAACCAGCTGCCGCATTACGTGGGTTAGCAAACACTTTCCCGCCCGTGCGTCGCGCATCTTCGTTAATCTTTTCGAACCCCGCCTGCGGCAGGAACACTTCACCACGCACTTCCAGACGCGCCGGGATATTCTCTCCGTGTAGCTTCAGCGGAATGGCGCGAATAGTACGCACATTAGACGTAATATCTTCCCCGGTGGTGCCATCGCCACGCGTCGCGGCACTGACTAAAACGCCATTTTCATACAGAATACTGACGGCAAGACCATCCAGCTTCAGCTCACAGCACCAGGTGACTTTCTCGTTGCTTTTCAGACGGTCCTGCACACGTTTGTTGAAAGCAAGAAAGCTTTCTTCATCAAAAACGTTATCCAGCGACAGCATTGGCACTTCATGGCGGATCTGGCTGAAAGCCGCCAGCGGCGCTGCACCTACACGTTGGGTAGGCGAATCAGGCGTAATCAGTTCTGGATGTTTGGTTTCCAGCTCGCGCAGTTCGCGCATCAGCCTGTCGTATTCAGCGTCGGGAATTTCCGGCGCATCCATCACATGATAAAGATATTCATGATGGCGAAGCGTCGTTCGCAGTTCTGTCAGTTGTTGTTCGATTGATTCCATATCGCACCATCAATGCTAAAAACCCCCGACAAGCGGGGGTTCGAAGAGGAGTTAATTTGCCTTAAGTGTATCAGGCGTTGGCGTCTTTGACTTCGCGGATGATGTCCTGGTACTCGCGCAATTTCTGCGGAGTCATCATACGGCGCTGATCGTCAAGCACTACACCGCCCACTTCATCGGCAATATGCTGCGCAGATTGCAGCATCAGCTTAAAGTTCTGCAGCTCGTCACCGTAAGACGGTACCTGCATAAAGATAGTGACACCCGGAGTAGTGAAATCCTTCATTTCAGGATCAAAGGTTCCCGGTTTCACCATATTCGCCAGGCTGAATAACGCCGGGCCGCTGCCATCCGGGCTAAGATGACGATGGTAAATGTTCATATCGCCAAAAATGAAGCCCGCTTGTTGAATGCTGTTAAGAAGCAGTTCACCGTTTAACTCGCTACCGTGATGCGCCGCGACGTTCATGATAATCACCGCCTCTTTGCGCTTCGGTTTATCCGTAACTGGAGCCGGTTCCGCTACAGGCTCAGGCTGTGGTGCCGCTACGGGTTCTGCAGGCTGGAAAGCCTGTTGTGCCGGTTGCGGTGCTGAATGCACTGGCTGCGGCGCTGACGCGACCTGTGGCGAAACAGGCTGCTGCAACGGCTGTTCAGGCTGCGGCTGATAGGCAGGCTGCTGCACAGGTTGCTGCACCGGCTGCGTTGGACGCGGAGCATGTTGCGGCGGTACCTGCGCTTCAGGCGGCTGCTGGACCGGTTGACGCGGCTGCGCAGACGCATAAGGCGGTTGGTACTGGTGTTGCGGCGACGGACGAGCAGCCTCATGCTCCTGGGCGTTAGCCGGGGCATGATTCACGCGGTGAACACGAACCTCACCAACGCCCTCATCATCTTCGACATCCTCGTCATAAGAATCGTCGTCACGTTTTGACTTCATTCGTTTTAATGGCCGATCGCGGAACATAGAAGATCGTTCTTTACGGCTGGTCCAGAAACCATGTACCAGTAAAGCGATTATGGCGATCGCGCCAACAATGATTAATATCAGACGCAAATCCTGCATCATTATATTCTCTGTTGTTCTAACACCTTGCCACCACGGCAAACATTTACTCACTAAGAGTATTTGCCGATTACCTCAAGTGCAAGTGCACTATTAACTTTCACAGCACAAAGATAGATGAAATCGTGCTTTTTGCTGTTTTTTCGAACATATCCTAACTGTCCATTGCGCAATTACCCGGTAAAATACGCAGAATTTTCCTGGGATTGGTCAAAAGGAGCTCATCCTGATTATGGTTTCATCATTCACATCTGCCCCACGCAGCGGTTTTTACTATTTTGCGCAAGGCTGGAAGCTCGTCTTGCAACCTGGGATTCGGCGTTTCGTTATTTTACCGCTGCTGGTCAATATTTTGTTGATGGGGGGCGCATTCTGGTGGCTCTTTACGCAACTCGATGTCTGGATCCCGACGCTCATGAGTTATGTTCCGGACTGGTTACAATGGCTGAGCTATCTGTTGTGGCCCCTGGCTGTCATCTCTGTGCTGTTAGTGTTTGGCTATTTCTTCTCAACGATTGCTAACTGGATTGCTGCTCCGTTCAACGGTTTATTGGCTGAACAACTGGAAGCACGATTGACTGGCGCTACACCGCCAGATACCGGAATTTTCGGTATCATGAAAGATGTGCCGCGAATCATGAAACGCGAATGGCAAAAATTTGCCTGGTATCTGCCGCGCGCAATTGTATTGCTAATTCTTTACTTCATCCCTGGTATTGGGCAAACCGTCGCGCCGGTACTGTGGTTCCTGTTTAGCGCCTGGATGTTAGCCATCCAGTATTGCGATTACCCCTTCGATAACCACAAAGTGCCGTTTAAAGAGATGCGCACCGCCCTGCGCACACGCAAAATCACCAATATGCAGTTTGGTGCTTTAACCAGCCTGTTTACGATGATCCCGTTGCTTAATCTGTTCATCATGCCCGTTGCCGTTTGTGGCGCGACGGCGATGTGGGTCGATTGCTATCGCGATAAGCACGCGATGTGGCGGTAACAATCTACCGGTTATTTTGTAAAGCGCTTGTGTGAAACAGGGGTGGCTTATGCCGCCCCTTATTCCATCTTGCATGTCATTATTTCCCTTCTGCATATAGATATGCTAAATCCTTACTTCCGCATATTCTCTGAGCGGGTATGCTACCTGTTGTATCCCAATTTCATACAGTTAAGGACAGGCCATGAGTAAGATTTTTGAAGATAACTCGCTGACTATCGGTCACACGCCGCTGGTTCGCCTGAATCGCATCGGTAACGGACGCATTCTGGCGAAGGTGGAATCTCGTAACCCCAGCTTCAGCGTTAAGTGCCGTATCGGTGCTAACATGATTTGGGATGCCGAAAAGCGCGGCGTGCTGAAACCAGGCGTTGAACTGGTTGAACCAACCAGCGGTAATACCGGGATTGCACTGGCCTATGTAGCTGCCGCTCGCGGTTACAAACTTACCCTGACCATGCCAGAAACCATGAGTATTGAACGCCGCAAGCTGCTGAAAGCGTTAGGTGCAAACCTGGTGCTGACCGAAGGTGCTAAAGGCATGAAAGGCGCAATCCAAAAAGCAGAAGAAATTGTCGCCAGCAATCCAGAGAAATACCTGCTGCTGCAACAATTCAGCAATCCGGCAAACCCTGAAATTCATGAAAAAACCACCGGTCCGGAGATCTGGGAAGATACCGACGGTCAGGTTGATGTATTTATTGCTGGCGTTGGGACTGGCGGTACGCTGACTGGCGTCAGCCGCTACATTAAAGGCACCAAAGGCAAGACCGATCTTATCTCTGTCGCCGTTGAGCCAACCGATTCTCCAGTTATCGCCCAGGCGCTGGCAGGTGAAGAGATTAAACCTGGTCCGCATAAAATTCAGGGTATTGGCGCTGGTTTTATCCCGGCTAACCTTGATCTCAAGCTGGTCGACAAAGTCATTGGCATCACCAATGAAGAAGCCATTTCTACCGCACGTCGTCTGATGGAAGAAGAAGGCATTCTTGCTGGTATCTCTTCTGGAGCAGCTGTTGCTGCGGCGTTGAAACTACAAGAAGATGAAAGCTTTACCAATAAGAATATTGTGGTTATTCTGCCGTCATCGGGTGAGCGTTATTTAAGCACTGCATTGTTTGCCGATCTTTTCACTGAGAAAGAACTGCAACAGTAATGCCAGCTTGTAAAAAATGCGTAAAAAAGCACCTTTTTAGGTGCTTTTTTGTGGCCTGCTTCAAACTTTCGCCCCTCCTGGCATTGATTCAGCCTGTCGGAACTGGTATTTAACCAGACTAATTATTTTGATGCGCGAAATTAATCGTTACAGGAAAAGCCAAAGCTGAATCGATTTTATGATTTGGTTCAATTCTTCCTTTAGCGGCATAATGTTTAATGACGTACGAAACGTCAGCGGTCAACACCCGCCAGCAATGGACTGTATTACGCTCTTCGTGCGTCGCGTCTGTTAAAAACTGGCGCTAACAATACAGGCTAAAGTCGAACCGCCAGGCTAGACTTTAGTTCCACAACACTAAACCTATAAGTTGGGGAAATACAATGTTCCAGCAAGAAGTTACCATTACCGCTCCGAACGGTCTGCACACCCGCCCTGCTGCCCAGTTTGTAAAAGAAGCTAAGGGCTTCACTTCTGAAATTACTGTGACTTCCAACGGCAAAAGCGCCAGCGCGAAAAGCCTGTTTAAACTGCAGACTCTGGGCCTGACTCAAGGTACCGTTGTGACTATCTCCGCAGAAGGCGAAGACGAGCAGAAAGCGGTTGAACATCTGGTTAAACTGATGGCGGAACTCGAGTAATTTCCCGGGTTCTTTTAAAAATCAGTCACAAGTAAGGTAGGGTTATGATTTCAGGCATTTTAGCATCCCCGGGTATCGCTTTCGGTAAAGCTCTGCTTCTGAAAGAAGACGAAATTGTCATTGACCGGAAAAAAATTTCTGCCGACCAGGTTGATCAGGAAGTTGAACGTTTTCTGAGCGGTCGTGCCAAGGCATCAGCCCAGCTGGAAACGATCAAAACGAAAGCTGGTGAAACGTTCGGTGAAGAAAAAGAAGCCATCTTTGAAGGGCATATTATGCTGCTCGAAGATGAGGAGCTGGAGCAGGAAATCATAGCCCTGATTAAAGATAAGCACATGACAGCTGACGCAGCTGCTCATGAAGTTATCGAAGGTCAGGCTTCTGCCCTGGAAGAGCTGGATGATGAATACCTGAAAGAACGTGCGGCTGACGTACGTGATATCGGTAAGCGCCTGCTGCGCAACATCCTGGGCCTGAAGATTATCGACCTGAGCGCCATTCAGGATGAAGTCATTCTGGTTGCCGCTGACCTGACGCCGTCCGAAACCGCACAGCTGAACCTGAAGAAGGTGCTGGGTTTCATCACCGACGCGGGTGGCCGTACTTCCCACACCTCTATCATGGCGCGTTCTCTGGAACTGCCTGCTATCGTGGGTACCGGTAGCGTCACCTCTCAGGTGAAAAATGACGACTATCTGATTCTGGATGCCGTAAATAATCAGGTTTACGTCAATCCAACCAACGAAGTTATTGATAAAATGCGCGCTGTTCAGGAGCAAGTGGCTTCTGAAAAAGCAGAGCTTGCTAAACTGAAAGATCTGCCAGCTATTACGCTGGACGGTCACCAGGTAGAAGTGTGCGCTAACATTGGTACGGTTCGTGACGTTGAAGGTGCAGAGCGTAACGGCGCTGAAGGCGTTGGTCTGTATCGTACTGAGTTCCTGTTCATGGACCGCGACGCGCTGCCCACTGAAGAAGAACAGTTTGCTGCTTACAAAGCAGTGGCTGAAGCGTGTGGCTCTCAGGCGGTTATCGTTCGTACCATGGACATCGGCGGCGACAAAGAGCTGCCATACATGAACTTCCCGAAAGAAGAGAACCCGTTCCTCGGCTGGCGCGCTATCCGTATCGCGATGGATCGTAAAGAGATCCTGCGCGATCAGCTCCGCGCTATCCTGCGTGCCTCTGCTTTCGGTAAATTGCGCATCATGTTCCCGATGATCATCTCTGTTGAAGAAGTGCGTGCACTGCGCAAAGAGATCGAAATCTACAAACAGGAACTGCGCGACGAAGGTAAAGCGTTTGACGAGTCAATTGAAATCGGCGTAATGGTGGAAACACCGGCTGCCGCAACAATTGCACGTCATTTAGCCAAAGAAGTTGATTTCTTTAGTATCGGCACCAATGATTTAACGCAGTACACTCTGGCAGTTGACCGTGGTAATGATATGATTTCACACCTTTACCAGCCAATGTCACCGTCCGTGCTGAACTTGATCAAGCAAGTTATTGATGCTTCTCATGCTGAAGGCAAATGGACTGGCATGTGTGGTGAGCTTGCTGGCGATGAACGTGCTACACTTCTGTTGCTGGGGATGGGTCTGGACGAATTCTCTATGAGCGCCATTTCTATCCCGCGCATTAAGAAGATTATCCGTAACACGAACTTCGAAGATGCGAAGGTGTTAGCAGAGCAGGCTCTTGCTCAACCGACAACGGACGAGTTAATGACGCTGGTTAACAAGTTCATTGAAGAAAAAACAATCTGCTAATCCACGAGATGCGGCCCAATTTACTGCTTAGGAGAAGATCATGGGTTTGTTCGATAAACTGAAATCTCTGGTTTCCGACGACAAGAAGGATACCGGAACTATTGAGATCATTGCTCCGCTCTCTGGCGAGATCGTCAATATCGAAGACGTGCCGGATGTCGTTTTTGCGGAAAAAATCGTTGGTGATGGCATTGCTATCAAACCAACGGGTAACAAAATGGTCGCGCCTGTAGACGGCACCATTGGTAAAATCTTTGAAACCAACCATGCGTTCTCTATCGAATCTGATAGCGGCGTTGAGCTGTTCGTCCACTTCGGTATCGACACCGTTGAACTGAAAGGCGAAGGCTTCAAGCGTATTGCTGAAGAAGGTCAGCGCGTGAAAGTTGGTGATACTGTCATTGAATTTGATCTGCCGCTGCTGGAAGAGAAAGCCAAGTCAACCCTGACTCCGGTTGTTATCTCCAACATGGACGAAATCAAAGAACTGATCAAACTGTCCGGTAGCGTAACCGTGGGTGAAACCCCGGTTATCCGCATCAAGAAGTAATTCTTGCTGCAGTGAAAAATGGCGCCCATCGGCGCCATTTTTTTATGCTTCAGCCAGAGGCGGCAAAATCAATTCATCGCTCTCATGCTGCTGGGTATAGCGCATCACTTCCAGTACGCGCAACCCCGCGCGGTGTACCGCATCGGTTAACGCCTTCCCTTTCAGCAAACCACTGATAAGCTGAGCACAAAACAGGTCGCCAGTCCCTTTCAGGTCAGTTTTAACCCGGGAATGGGAAATGACATTCACGCTGTCGGCACTGACCACCACCACCTGCATCTCCTGATTTTCTTCATTGCCGGAGGCGCTGGTAATCACCACCCACTTTAATGTGTCTGAAAGCAGACTTTTTGCGGCAGCAATGGCACTGTCGAGATCGCGGCAATCTTTACCGGTCAGGATTTCCAGCTCAAAGATATTGGGGGTAATTCCCTGTGCCAGCGGCAGTAAATATTGTCGATACGCTTCGGGAAGGTCAGGTTTGACATAAATTCCGCTATCAATATCGCCAATCACCGGATCGACCATGATCAATAGGTCAGGATGGTCTTTGCGTAGCGCAGTCAGCCACTCGGCAAGGATTTTGATTTGCGATGCCGTTCCCATATAGCCCGTGGTTACAGCACGAAGTTGGCGCAGCGCATCACGCTCCTGAAGCGCACGCAAATAACCGCTAAACCATTCATCCGGAATCGCACCACCGTAGAAAGTGTCATAATGCGGCGTATTGCTCAGCAATACCGTCGGCACGGCAAAGACATTCAGGCCGTTCTGTTTGATAGCAGGCACCGCAATGCTGTTGCCTACGCTGCCGTACACTACCTGCGACTGCACGGCAACGATATCCGCCTGCAGTGCCCTGCTCTTATCGTTAAACAACAACAAACTACTCATTTAATTTTTTCTCCTTGCCGATGATCCTCATCGTATTCCAGCCGAAACTTTACCTGATTCTGGCAGTCAAATCGGCTATTACAAAACAAGGATAAGGTAATTCAGTGAAGAAAATCATTTGTCTGGTCGTTACGCTGCTAATGACACTCCCCGCTTATGCGAAGTTAACGGCCCATGAAGAAGCCCGTATCAACGCCATGCTGGAGGGATTAGCACAGAAAAAGGATTTGATATTTGTGCGCAACGGTGATGAACATACCTGCGATGAAGCGGTTTCTCATCTGCGCCTGAAGCTGGGCAATACCCGTAATCGCATTGATACAGCCGAGCAGTTTATTGACAAGGTGGCCTCGTCGTCATCGATTACCGGGAAGCCGTATATCGTGAAGATGCCCGGTAAGAGCGATGAGAACGCACAGCCTTTTTTACATGCGTTAATTGCGCAGACGGATAAAACGGTGCCTGCGCAATAATCTTAAATCCCCGCCCCCTGGCTAAAATGCTCTTCCCCAAACACCCCGGTAGAAAGGTAGCGATCGCCACGATCGCAGATGATCGCCACCACCACCGCGCCAGGGTTAGCTTTTGCCACCCGCAGTGCTCCGGCAACCGCGCCGCCGGAGCTTACGCCGCAGAAAATCCCTTCCCGCACTGCCAGTTCGCGCATGGTGTTTTCCGCATCGCGCTGATGAATATCCAGCACCTCATCCACCAGAGAAGCATTGAAAATCCCCGGCAGATATTCCGCAGGCCAGCGGCGAATGCCGGGAATACTGCTGCCTTCTTCCGGCTGCAGGCCAACAATGGTCACCGGTTTGGATTGTTCGCGCATAAAGCGTGACACGCCGGTGATAGTGCCGGTTGTTCCCATGCTGGAGACAAAATGGGTAATACGCCCGCCAGTTTGCTGCCAGATTTCTGGCCCGGTAGTGGTGTAATGGGCGTAAGGGTTATCGGGATTATTGAACTGATCGAGCAACTTTCCTTCGCCGCGATTCGCCATTTCAAGCGCCAGATCGCGTGCGCCTTCCATGCCCTGTTCTTTGGTGACCAGAATCAGTTCTGCACCGTAGGCACGCATCGCCGCACGGCGTTCCTGGCTCATGTTGTCGGGCATCAGCAATTTCATGCGATAGCCTTTAAGCGCCGCAATCATTGCCAGCGCAATGCCGGTGTTACCACTGGTGGCTTCGATCAGCACATCACCCGGTTTAATCTCGCCGCGCTTTTCCGCCTCGACAATCATCGAAAGCGCCGCACGGTCTTTTACCGATCCCGCCGGGTTATTGCCTTCCAGTTTTAACCACACTTCACTGCCGTTATCCGGCGCCATTCGCTGCAACTTCACCAGAGGCGTATTGCCTATTGTTTGTTCTAATGTACTCACGATCTCTGTCCATACGTGGTGTTGCCTGATGCGACGCTTACGCGTCTTATCAGACCTACAGGTTACAAAACCTTGCCATTAAAAAGCCCGGATCGCGGGAAGCGCCTCCGGGCGTTTAACATTCACTCAACCTATCAGGCGCTTTGTGCGAGAGCAAGTTCCTCATCGCGGGTTTCAATACGCTCATCGCCGTTATACAGCCGCGCATGTTGCAGACCAACGTATAAACGATCGCCACGCTGCGGGGCATCGTCGCCATGCATCACGACCGTCAGCGGTTCGTTGTACCACCCCAGCGGCTGCACCACTAATTGGGTGTAGTGACCTTTCGGGCTGGCTTCCAGTACCTGTACGGGTAGCGGCGAATCGAGGCTGGTACGGCGGCTGATATCCACTTCCCACGGGCGCAGGAAGAGATCCACCGGCCCCTGATACGCGGGGGTGTATCCCAGCGGCCAGCGATGTGCGCCAACGTGGAACTGCCCGCCGCGAATGGTTCCCTGCAGGCGGTTTACCTCGCCCATAAACTCCAGCACAAAACGAGTCGCCGGTTCACGCCATACCTGATCCGGTGCGTCAGCTTGTTCAATATTGCCCTGACTCATCACCACTACACGATCGGCTACTTCGGTCGCCTCTTCCTGGTCGTGGGTCACGAACACGCTGGTGAATTTCAGTTCTTCATGCAGTTGACGCAGCCAGCGACGCAGCTCTTTACGCACCTGCGCATCCAGCGCGCCAAACGGTTCATCAAGCAGCAAAATTTGCGGTTCCACAGCCAGCGCGCGTGCAAGCGCCACACGCTGTTTCTGGCCGCCGGAAAGCTGCGCCGGATAACGATCCGCCAGATGCGCGAGCTGCACCATCTCCAGCAATTTTGTCACTTTCGCTTTGATCGCCGCCGCATTCGGGCGTTCACGCCGTGGCAACACCGTCAGGCCAAAAGCGATATTGTCAAACACCGTCATATGGCGAAACAGCGCGTAATGCTGGAACACGAAACCGACTTTACGGTCCCGCGCGTGCAGACGGCTCACGTCGGTACCGTGAAAGCGAATATGCCCGCTGGTTTGATGCTCCAGCCCGGCAATAATGCGCAGCAGCGTGGTTTTTCCGGAACCGGACGGCCCCAGCAACGCGACCATCTGACCAGAAGGAATATCCAGTGAGATATCGTTCAGCACCTGGGTGCGACCAAACGACTTCTTAATATTGGCAATCTCAATGCTCATGATGTTCCTCCTGCTGCGCGCGTTTTTCCTGGTTCTCCAGGCGCCACTGCAACATACTCTTTAAAAACAGGGTGATAATCGCCATCAGCGTCAACAGCGCCGCGGCGGTAAAGGAGCCAACGGTGTTGTAGTCCTGCTCCAGCAATTCAATCTGTAACGGCAGCGAAAGTGTTTCGCCGCGAATCGAGCCAGAAACCACCGACACCGCGCCAAACTCGCCAATCGCGCGGGCGTTGGTCAGCACCACGCCGTAAAGCAGCGCCCAGCGGATGTTCGGCAGCGTGACGCGACGGAACATCTGCCAGCCGGACGCGCCCAGCAAAATCGCCGCTTCGTCTTCCTGGCTGCCCTGACTTAACATTACCGGTACCAGTTCGCGCACCACAAACGGACACGTCACGAAGATGGTGACCAGCACCATACCCGGCCAGGAGAACATAATTTGCAGATTATGTTCATCCAGCCAGCCGCCCAGCGGGCCGTTAGAGCCGTAGAACAGCAGATACACCAGACCAGCAACCACCGGCGACACGGCAAACGGAATGTCCAGCAGCGTCAGCAATAGCTGGCGTCCGGGGAAGTTAAAGCGCGTCACCAGCCAGGCCAGCAGAATACCGAACACCAGGTTTACCGGTACGGCAATCAGCGCGATCATCACCGTCAGCCAGATGGCGTGCAGCATGTCCGGATCGGCCAGATTTTGTAACACCGGCATCAGTCCTTTGCTGAACGCCTGTACGAAGATATAAATCATCGGTACCAGCAGGATGAACGCCGATACCAGCATCCCGATGCCAATCAGAAACCATTTGCCCCAGTTAATCGGGCGCGCGTCATAACGCTTCAATTGTGTCACTTCCGCCATTAATGACCTACCACACGCCGACCAAAGCGACTTTGCAGAGTGTTAATTGAGAACAGCAACAGCAGCGATGCCGCGAGGATCACCGAGGCAATCGCGCTCGCCGCCGGGTAATCAAACTCCTGTAAGCGAACAAAGATCATCAGCGACGTCACTTCTGTTTTCCAGGCGATATTCCCGGCGATAAAAATCACCGCGCCAAACTCACCGAGGCTGCGGGTAAATGACAGCGCCACACCCGCCACCAGCGCCGGAGATAGTTCCGGCAGCACCACTTTGCGAAAACTCTGCCAGCGTGTTGCGCCGAGCGTTTCTGCCGCCTCTTCATATTCCGGGCCTAACTCTTCCAGCACCGGCTGCACGGTGCGCACCACAAACGGAATGCTGGTAAAGGCCATCGCCACCGCAATCCCCAGCCAGGTATAGGTGACTTTGATATCAAACTTCGCCAGCCATTCACCGTAAAAACCGTTCACGGAAAAGAGCGAGGCCAGCGTTAAACCGGCGACTGCCGTTGGCAGCGCAAAGGGTAAATCCATCAGCGCATCAAGCAGCGTGCGACCCGGAAAGCGATAGCGGGTTAAGATCCACGCCATCAGCAGACCGAAAACGCCGTTAAAAATCGATGCCACAAACGCCGACAGCAGCGTCACTTTATAGGCTGCGACCACCTGCGGGTTGGTGATCACCTCCCAGTACTGCGCCCAGCTCATCTGGGCCAGTTGCATCACCAGCGCGGAGAGCGGCAGCAGCAAAATCAGGCACACAAACAGCAGACTGGTGCCGAGGCTTAAGGTAAAGCCCGGCAGCACGCGTCTTGAAGAAACGGCAAACATTACTTACGCCCCGCCGCTAACAGCTTGTCTAACTCGCCGCCGCTGGTGAAGTGGGTTTTCATCACTTCCGGCCAGGAGCCAAATTTGTCTTCCACGCGGAACAGCTCGGTCTGCGGGAATTTATCTTTCAGTTTGTCCATGACTTCCGGGTTATTTACGCGGTAGTAATAGTCGGTGATGATGGTTTGCGCCTGCGGGCTGTAGAGCCAGTTCAGGTAGGCTTTTGCCGCTTTTTCCGTGCCGTTGGCCTGCACATTTTTATCGACCCACGCCACCGGGAATTCCGCCAGAATGTTGGTTTTCGGAATCACCACTTCAAAGCCCTGCGCTTCATACTGTTTACGGATGTTGTTCACTTCCGACTCGAAGCTGATCAGCACATCGCCCAGGCCGCGCTCGGCAAAAGTGGTGGTCGCGCCACGACCGCCAGTATCGAACACTTCAACGTTTTTCAGGAACTGGGTCATAAACTGTTCGGTTTTGGCTTTATCACCACCGTCGGCTTTGTCCGCTGCGCCCCATGCCGCAAGGTAGGTATAACGCGCGTTACCCGACGTTTTCGGGTTCGGGAAAATCAGCTTCACGTCAGAGCGTACCAGGTCGTTCCAGTCGTGGATATTCTTCGGGTTGCCCTTACGCACCAGGAAGCCCATGGTGGAGTAGAACGGCGAGCTATTATTCGGCAGGCGCGACTGCCAGTCCGCTGGGATCAGCTTGCCTTTATCGTGCAGGATTTGTACGTCGGTCACCTGGTTATAAGTGACAACGTCGGCTTTTAAACCCTGCAAAATTGCCAGCGCCTGTTTTGATGATCCGGCATGAGATTGTTTAATCGTCAGTTTGTCGCCACCGTTATCTTTTGCCCATTGTTGCTCAAACGGCGGGTTCAGGGCGGCAAACAGCTCGCGGGAGACGTCATAAGAACTGTTCAGCAGTTCCGTTGCCTGTACATGGCCCGCCAGTAGCAGAGAAGCAACCAGCACGAGTGAGTTCTTTTTCAGTAAGTTAACGGCCATTGCGCACCCTTATAAATTTAATGACTTTCTAATAGCCATCATATTTATAACGGACGTGAAAGGAGTAACGGTTTTATATACCGTTTGGTGATTTGGAAGTTGAAAAGGGAATAAGACGAAATCCTCCCCACAAATGCAGGGAGGAAACAGAGGTGAATCAGATGCCGACGCTAACCGTCTCCGGCAGTGTGCTGCCGCCATCAATCACATTCTGTGTACCGGTTAAATAGCTGGATTCATCCGATGCGAGGAAGGCCGCCAGTTCGCCGACTTCCAGCGGATCGGCGAGGCGACGCATCGGGATTGCTTTCGCCATTTCAGTCAGCACCGATTCTGGATCTTCCGGGTTCGACTGGCGGGCAATGCTTTCCGCCATTGGCGTGCGAACGTATCCAGGGCAGATGGCGTTAACGCGAATACCAGACTGCGCGTACTCCACCGCCAGCGATTTAGTCAGGCCAACAATCGCCGCTTTCGTTAAGGCGTACGCCGTTTCGCCCGGGTCTGCCACCATATCGCCAGTGACTGAAGACATCATCACAATCCGGCCATCTTTGCGGGCAATCATCTCCGGCAGCACCGCCTTCGTGACGTTCCATACGCCTTTTATATTGATATCAATATGGAAATCGCGATCTTCATCGCTCATATCAAGGAAACTGCCCAGACGACAAACGCCTGCGTTATTCACCAGAATATCAATGCGCCCTTCTTTTTCCTTAGCGCGCTTAATAGCTGCGGCTACCGACGCCGGGTCACGCACATCGGCGACAACCGCCGTACAGCGATGACCACGGCCACACAGTTCGTCCGCCAGCTTTTCGATCTCAGGGGAGATATCCAGCAAGATTAGGTTTGCGCCATGACGCGCAAAAGTTCTGGCAATTCCTTCGCCAATTCCCTGCAATGCGCCCGTAATCAGTGCTGTCTTGCCCGTGAGTTTACCCATTTTAATGCTCTCCTTGTTAATACAGAGCGTTACACTCCATTCCCTCTGAAAATACAGGATAAACAAAATATTGCTGCGGATCAGCTCACTAATTCAGGAAAATCTCAATTTAGTCGCTGCTTTATGCAGCACCTCAAGCGTTACGTCAGCGCGCAATCATTTTCAGTGACATCACATGAGTAATATTCGGACTTAATGATTCCTTTGTGTCTATCAAATCGGGATATATGATCCCATTTATCTGCAATTATTTGATCGCAAATATTAAGGTCACCACCGATGCAACTTGAAAAGATGATTACCGAAGGCTCGAACGCCGCCTCGGCTGAAATTGACCGCGTATCAACGCTGGAAATGTGCCGGATTATCAACGATGAAGATAAAACCGTACCACTCGCCGTTGAGCGCGTACTGCCGGATATCGCCGCGGCGATCGATGTTATCCACACCCAGGTAAGCGGCGGCGGCCGTCTGATTTATCTCGGTGCGGGAACATCCGGTCGTCTGGGGATTCTGGATGCCAGCGAATGTCCGCCGACCTACGGCGTGAAACCGGGCCTGGTAGTTGGTTTGATTGCTGGCGGCGAATATGCCATTCAGCACGCGGTGGAAGGCGCAGAAGATAGCCGGGAAGGTGGTGTTAATGATCTGAAAAATATTAATTTAACCGCGCAGGATGTGGTGGTTGGTATTGCGGCCAGCGGACGCACGCCTTATGTGATTGCCGGGCTGGAATACGCGCGCCAACTCGGCTGCCGTACAGTGGGCATTTCCTGTAATCCGGGGAGTGCCGTTTCATCCACCGCAGAGTTTGCTATTACGCCGGTAGTTGGTGCCGAAGTTGTTACCGGTTCTTCGCGAATGAAAGCAGGCACGGCGCAGAAACTGGTGCTCAACATGCTCTCCACCGGGCTGATGATTAAATCCGGCAAAGTGTTCGGCAACCTGATGGTCGATGTGGTCGCCACCAACGAAAAACTGCATGTGCGCCAGGTCAATATCGTCAAAAACGCTACCGGATGTAATGCCGAACAAGCGGAAGCGGCGTTAATTGCTTGCGAGCGCAACTGTAAAACGGCCATTGTGATGGTACTGAAAAATCTCGATGCCGATGAAGCTAAAAAATGCCTGGATCAACACGGCGGTTTTATTCGCAAGGCTCTGGAAAAGGAATAACCCATGGCTAAAGAGATCAGCAGTGAACTTCTGAACACCATTCTTACCCGGGTCGGCGGACCGGGAAATATCGCCAGTTGTGGTAACTGTATGACGCGCCTGCGTCTGGGTGTACATGACAGTTCATTGGTTGATCCCGATATCAAAACGCTGGAAGGCGTGAAGGGCGTCATTTTGACCAGCGATCAGGTGCAGGTGGTTTTTGGGCCAGGCAAAGCGCATCGTGCCGCAAAAGCCATGAGCGAGCTGCTGGGCGAGGCACCGGTACAGGATGCCGCAGAAATCGCCGCCCAGAATAAACGCCAGTTAAAAGCCAGACAAACTTCCGGCGTGCAACAATTTCTCGCCAAATTCGCCACCATCTTCACGCCGCTGATCCCCGGTTTTATTGCCGCCGGTCTGCTGCTGGGGATAGCGACGTTAATTGCCACGGTGATGCACGTTACGGCAGATGCTCAGGGCACGCTACCCGATGCGCTGAATTTTATGAAGGTGTTCAGCAAAGGCCTGTTCACCTTCCTGGTAATTCTGGTGGGCTATAACGCGGCCCAGGCATTTGGTGGCACGGGCGTAAATGGCGCAATTATCGCTGCGCTCTTTTTGCTTGGTTATAACCCAACTGCAACCACGGGTTACTACGCCGGATTTCACGATTTCTTTGGTCTGCCCATCGATCCGCGCGGCAATATTATCGGCGTGTTGATCGCCGCGTGGGCCTGCGCCCGCATCGAAGGCATGGTGCGCCGCTTTATGCCCGACGATCTCGACATGCTGCTGACCTCGTTAATCACCCTGCTGATCACCGCTACGCTTGCGTACCTGATCATTATGCCGCTGGGCGGCTGGCTGTTTGAAGGCATGTCGTGGCTGTTTATGCACCTGAACAGTAATCCGCTCGGTTGTGCGGTTTTAGCCGGGCTGTTCCTGATCGCCGTGGTATTTGGCGTGCATCAGGGCTTTATTCCTGTTTATCTGGCGTTAATGGACAGCCAGGGATTCAACAGCTTATTTCCCATCCTTTCAATGGCAGGCGCAGGCCAGGTGGGCGCGGCGCTGGCGCTCTACTGGCGGGCGCAACCGCACAGTGCATTACGCAGTCAGGTCCGCGGGGCGATTATTCCCGGTCTGCTTGGCGTTGGCGAACCGCTGATTTACGGTGTCACCCTGCCC
Organism: Escherichia sp. WS1118; assembly: GCF_046487695.1. NCBI lineage: Bacteria > Pseudomonadati > Pseudomonadota > Gammaproteobacteria > Enterobacterales > Enterobacteriaceae > Escherichia > Escherichia sp. WS1118. Next base: position 89,022 of record NZ_JBJQIZ010000009.1, read on the forward strand.
CGCATGAAACCGTTTGTTACCGCCTGTTTAGGCGGCGCGGCGGGCGGTTTGTTTATCGGCCTGATAGCCTGGTGGGGTCTGCCGATGGGCTTAAACAGCGCCTTCGGGCCGTCTGGTCTGGTGGCGCTGCCGCTGATGACTTCCGCGCAAGGCATCCTTCCGGCAATGGCGGTTTACGCTGGCGGTATTCTGGTGGCATGGGTTAGTGGGTTTATTTTCACCACACTCTTTGGCTGCCGTAACGTCAATCTGGACTGATTATGAAACGGACAATGCTCTATCTTTCTCTGCTGGCTATTAGCTGTAGCGTCAGCGCCGCAAAATACCCTGTTCTGACAGAAAGTAGTTGATCAAGTGTATGAGGCGTTAAAGCAGTAATAAAAAGGCCAGTCAGTTGTGTTACTGGCTGGCCTTTAATCAATGAATCAGAAACGCTTACAGCGCCATCAGCTTGTCCAGCGACGGTGCGAAGTAATAGCCGCCAGTGACCGGTTTGGTGAAACGCAACATCGCATCACGCTTACCATCAGTATCGCCAAACATGCTCAGCAGTTGCTGCTCAATGTTATGCAGACGCGCGCAGTAGGCGCAGAAGTACAGACCGTGAGTGCCACTGGCGGTGCCGTACGGCAGGCTCTGACGAACAATCTTCAGCCCTTTGCCATCTTCTTTCAGATCAACGCGGGTCAGGTGAGAGGTTTCCGGACGTTCGTCGCCGTCAATCTCTTCGTTGGCCTCTTTGGTGCGCCCGATCATCATCTCTTGATCGTGAACGCTCATCCGATTGAGCTGTTTCAGGTTGTGCTCCCAACGCTGCACAAACACATAGCTGCCGCCCGCATCCACGCCGTCTTTGATAACAGCCACTTCGCGGCGCGTCTCTTCACCCGCCGGGTTTTCTGTACCGTCAACAAAGCCGCTCAGGTCACGCTCTTCAACCCAACGGAAGCCGTGGATCTCTTCTTTCACTTCAATGCAGTCACCAAAGGCTTCCATCGCCGCCTGAGCGACAGAGAAGTTCACGTCGTGACGCAGAGAAAGAATGTGGATCAACACATCGAACTGGGTCGTCGGTGCAAGACCTTTACCGTAGCCCGGAAAATCTTTCAGCTCTTCGGCCCCAACGCCGCCGCTCAGAGCGCGCCAGGTATTGTTACCAAAGGCAACCACCGCACCAAGATGCGCGTCCGGGAATTTCGCTTCAAAAGTTGCCAGTTTGTCGGCAAATGTTTTACTGGCCGCACGCAGGGCGTCAACTTCCCCTTTCACGTTGGCTTCGATCCAAATCGCCGCGCGGCAATGTTCTGGCAAAATGCCACTCTGAACCTGAGACATTGTTCCTCCTGAAAATAATAATGCCACGCAATCCGTGGCATTGTTGGGCGCTATTTTACGTGTTTTTTCGCGGCGGCGGTTTGTTCAGACGCAAATTAACGCCGCCAGATAATTTTACTGACTTTCCAGTTTTTCAGGGTATCGTCCGAAGGCATTAACCCTTCAGGACCACTCCATTCCCCGCTGAACTGGTAGCTAATATGTTGACTGCCTTCGGCTTTACATTCGACGGCACGATTATCATCACTGTCGGCCTTTTGGCAATTGCCAAATGCTTTGCTGTAAAGGTCACTAAACGGTGTACCGATTTTAACACCGGTGTCAGCAGGAATATCGCTATCCAGCACATCAATGCGGCTGATCGTGCCTTGATCACCGTTAATCACCATCGCCACGTTGTCGCCTTTCATCACTTCAAAAAAGCGCACCACGTTGCCGTTCGCGGTTTTCATTCCGCTGCGCAGGCGATAATCGCCATCAAGCGCATCAGCAATGGCTTGTTCTTGCAGTGGTGTGGACGCCGTTAATTCACCCACGCCCTGCTCGCTCACTTTGGTGGATGATCCAAACCAGTTCCACGGGTTAGCGGCCGACCAGTTAACTGACGACATCGTGGAACAGCCGGTCAGCATCAACGGCATAGCGCATAACATTAAACGCAGCGATTTCATGTCACTTCCTTTGGTTATTCAATAACGTTGCTTGGAGTGCAAATTCACCAAAAAGTGCCGTTATTCTTTTTCTTCATTAAAACAAGCGCGTAAACGTCGATTGGTCAGCAGCCAGATTAACGCCACGATATCCGCCACTACCAGTGCCAGACCGATACCGCTAACGGATTCACCGTTCAGCCACAGCCACGGTTGCCAACAAAGTAAAACCACTTGCGCCAACAGCAACAGAAAATAGAGCACATGCCAGATACGGGGAAATGAAGCCCGCCGACCACTCAGCAAAAATGCCAGCACCGCCGGAATACCGGGAATCAACCCCAGCCAGAAATTATCGTGATCGGGATAAAACAGATTTAGCAGCGCAGTACCCTGCTCGCGCGACGCTCCGGCAATGACAAACAGCACCCAGGTTCGCGCCTGAAGCAATAGCACAAGCCAGAAGAGCAAGGGTAAACGCAGGCGACCGTGCGCATCATAATGGACAGGATAAAACTCAGTACTCTTCATCTTCAATCAAACGCTTACCCAGACTCAGCACGTCGGCGTGTTCATATCCCAGGCGTTCATACATTCCGAGCACCATGTCGTTATCTTCCGGCACGTTGATCTGAATTTTCGGACAGCCGCGAGCAATCAGCTTTTTCTCCAACCGATTAAGCAACGCATTAGCAATCCCACGCCCACGAAACTCGGGATGCACGCCAAGATAATAAGCAGACCCGCGATGCCCGTCATAACCGCCCATCACCGTTCCGACCACTTCACCGTTCACCTCAGCGACCAGAAACAAACTGACGTCATGGTTCATCTTACGCTCGATGTCCATTTCCGGATCGTTCCACGGACGCAGCAAGTCGCAACGCTCCCAAAGGGTGATGACCTCTTCGAAATCTTCCTGGCGAAATACGCGTATCTCCATGGTATTCGTTACCTTTTTGCGGGTTAAAAGGCTGATTATGGCGTGAACGGTCGAATTAGCCAATATCTGACGAAAATCGGTTGAAAAAGTGGCATAATGGGGAGTTGTCAACTATTGAAATGAAAAGTAAAACAATTCTCAACAGCAAACCGTCGTAACGGATTACGCGATACGATATAACATCTGGAACTTTATTATTACAACTCAGGCCGTATGAGCACTTTTAAACCACTAAAAACACTCACTTCGCGCCGCCAGGTGCTGAAAGCCGGTTTGGCTGCCCTGACGTTGTCAGGAATGTCGCAAGCCATCGCCAAAGAAGAACCGTTAAAAACCAGTAACGGACACAGCAAGCCGAAAGCAAAAAAAAGCGGCGGCAGACGTGTCGTTGTTCTCGATCCAGGCCACGGCGGGATTGATACCGGAGCGATCGGACGCAACGGTTCGAAAGAAAAACATGTGGTGCTGGCAATTGCCAAGAATGTCCGTTCCATATTGCGTAATCATGGCATTGATGCGCGTTTAACGCGTTCTGGCGATACGTTTATCCCACTGTACGATCGCGTTGAAATCGCCCATAAACACGGCGCAGACCTGTTTATGTCAATTCACGCCGACGGTTTTACCAACCCGAAAGCTGCCGGTGCTTCGGTATTTGCCCTCTCTAACCGTGGGGCAAGTAGCGCAATGGCGAAATACCTGTCTGAACGCGAAAACCGCGCCGATGAAGTTGCCGGTAAAAAAGCGACTGACAAGGATCACCTATTGCAGCAAGTGCTGTTTGATCTGGTGCAAACCGATACTATTAAAAACAGCCTGACGCTCGGCTCGCATATTCTGAAAAAGATTAAGCCGGTGCATAAACTGCACAGCCGCAATACCGAACAAGCCGCGTTTGTGGTGTTGAAATCGCCGTCGGTTCCGTCGGTGCTGGTGGAAACCTCGTTTATCACCAACCCGGAAGAAGAGCGGCTGTTAGGCACTGCAGCGTTTCGCCAGAAAATCGCCACAGCGATTGCCGAAGGCGTGATCAGTTATTTCCACTGGTTTGACAACCAGAAAGCACACTCGAGAAAGCGGTAAGTGATGAAACCCGACGCACACCAGGTTAAACAGTTTCTGCTCAACCTTCAGGATACGATTTGTCAGCAGTTGAGCGCCGTCGATGGCGCAGAATTTGTCGAAGATAGCTGGCAGCGCGAAGCTGGCGGCGGCGGGCGTAGTCGGGTTTTGCGTAATGGTGGTGTTTTCGAACAGGCAGGCGTCAACTTTTCACATGTCCACGGTGAGGCGATGCCTGCTTCCGCCACCGCTCATCGTCCGGAACTTGCCGGGCGCAGTTTCGAGGCGATGGGCGTTTCACTGGTAGTGCATCCGCATAATCCGTATGTCCCCACCAGCCACGCGAATGTGCGCTTTTTTATTGCCGAAAAGCCGGGTGCAGAGCCCGTCTGGTGGTTTGGCGGCGGCTTCGATTTAACCCCTTTCTATGGTTTTGAAGAAGACGCCATTCACTGGCACCGCACCGCCCGTGACCTGTGCCTGCCATTTGGCGAAGACGTTTATCCGCGTTACAAAAAGTGGTGCGACGAATACTTCTACCTCAAACATCGTAACGAACAGCGCGGCATTGGCGGGCTGTTCTTTGATGATCTGAACACGCCAGATTTCGACCACTGTTTTGCCTTTATGCAGGCGGTAGGCAAAGGCTACACCGACGCTTATTTACCAATTGTAGAGCGACGAAAAGCGATGGCCTACGGCGAGCGCGAGCGCAATTTTCAGCTCTACCGTCGCGGTCGTTATGTCGAGTTCAATCTGGTCTGGGATCGCGGCACGCTGTTTGGCCTGCAAACTGGCGGGCGCACCGAGTCGATCCTGATGTCAATGCCGCCACTGGTACGCTGGGAGTATGATTATCAGCCAAAAGATGGCAGCCCGGAAGCGGCTTTAAGTGAGTTTATTAAGGTCAGGGATTGGGTGTAACTCCCTCACCCCCACTCTCGCATCCGCTGATGCAGCGTCAGTGACGGCTTCTCGGCAAACAGTTGCTGATAATCCGTGGCAAATTGCCCAAGATGCCAGAATCCCCACTGCATGGCGGCGTCTTTTACCGTTGTGCTTTGTGACCACGGACTTATGAGTTCGCGGCGCACGGCGTTCAGGCGAATACGTTTCAGCCACGCGTTCGGACCAATGCCCAAAATGGCGTGAAACGCGTTTTGTAGCGTGCGGCGGCTGACATGCAGTTGATTACACAAGTCCAGCACCGTCACCGGTTCGGACATGTTTTCCAGCACATATTCACGGGCGCGGGAAAGCAATCGACGGTAACTCTGATGACTGATGCTTTCCGCCGTCACCATTGGCTGCGCTTCTTCCAGCATCGCCCCCATCGCCATTAGCAAATTATCCCCCAGCACTTTTCGCACTGCAGGCTGATGGAGATTTTCCGGGTTTTCGCAAAACGTCGCCAGCGCCTGTTGGACAAAGCCCCACAGAGCGGCTTTATGCTGCTCTTTCACTTCCAGCGCCGACTGGCTACGCAGCATATGTAATACCCGATCCGGATTATGCAAAAAGTTAGCCTGACGAGTGATGACATCTTCAGAAAGCACTACGCCAAGGATCGTGTAATCGTCCGGCGTACTTAATTCAAACTCGGTTCCACCAGGGCGCGTCGCAATTTCTGCGCTTCCCAGACATTGCGAACCGATAAATCCCTGCTCACCGCGCGTCGCCGGAATGCCAAACCAGAACGAGTTCGGCCAGACCAGGCACGACTGACGCAGCGCCAGACCAGTGTATTCACGAAAAACCTGAATATCATCGAGTAGAATTTCCGTAAATTCACCATGAAACTTGCCCGGATGCAGTTGATCGTAAATCTGCTGCCAGGCGGTAATTGTCAAAGCATGTTCATAGACGTCCGTTGTCTGTCGTTGATGAACATTATCCACTTCGACCTTCGGCGTGAGCTTCAGGTTTTCGGGTAAGGGTTCATGATAAAGATGGTGCAAATTGGCTGTACGGGTCTTTTTCATGATGTTAATGCCGGGTGTTGTAGGACACCCGGCACCTCCGACAGGTTAATGGGGCTTGAGACGGTAACGACTACTGCGTTTACGTAACGTCCCGGCAGAAAAGAGCTGTTCGAGCGCATTTCTGGCTTTTTCCAGCGGCCAGCCAAAGTGGGCAGCCACTTCTCCTGCCGTCATTCCCTGACGTACTGATGTTAACAGCGCCAACAACTCGTCAGCAGATTCCGCGACGATAACTGGCGCGTCGGGTTCCTTTACGGGTTGCTTCGGCTGGCGGTTAAAGCCAGTAACCAGCCACTGGGTGTCATCGTCTGGCCGACCGATCTCCTTACGGCTGATGACACGCCCGGTACGCATCGCGGCAGCACAACCTGCGTCCAGCGCCGCACGACACGCCGCCAGATCGCCTTCCACCACCAGCGTTAGGCGACCAGGGTCAAGCACTTCGTGACTGAGCAGACGAACGTTAGCTGCTTTGAGCATGGCATCAGCTGCATCTATCGCGGCGACCATGCCGTCCACTTCCAGCAATCCCAGTGCATTGATCATCGGCAACCTCCGTTACGCACGCTGGATTGGATTACGCGCGATTTCCAGCACTGCATCGGTAAAGGCGTTACAGGCTGCTTTACACGCGGCCTGGCTACCGGTTAAAAATGCTGCCGAGTAGTTGGTTTCAGACGGTGGCGGGACATAGGTCACCAACTGCACGTCGGCAGATTTCAACGCTGCATCAATGCCGTAGGTCGCTTCCAGCGGCGGTGCCACCAGATACGCCATCGGATCGCCAAGCGTGATCCCGGCGGTTGATGAGAGATAAGAACCGGTACGCGAAACTACATGTGCCAGGAAGGCTGTGTTTTCTGCGTCGTTTGCCCACTGGAAAGCAGCGCCATTTTCAATATTCGCAACCATCGCATCCAGACCAGCACGCACTTCCGCCGGGTTTGGTCCACCAAGCATAATCAGCACCTCACCGGCAGTCGGTGACGGGCCGTGTGCAGCGCCCGCATACAGCGAGCGACCATATACCACTTCGACCATCGCCTGCTTGGTCGCTTCGTCAGCCGCAATGTAGGTGACGTCATCTGAATCAGCAGAAATCAGCCCGAGGCTACGAATATGCGGCGGCAATTTCAGTTCACGTGCAAATTCGGCGTTAACGGAGGCAATCACCCGCATGGCGGTTACCGACGGTCGAATCAAATCTAAAGCTGGCATGATGCCTCCTTATCGGGTCATGTTGATGCCGGATGCTTTCTGCTCCAGCATACGTTTCGCCAAATCCACAATGACGGCTGCGGCTTCAACCGGCGGCGTGCCGCCCTGGTGAATATTAGATATACAGGTGCGATCGGCCTCAACGGTGGTCGCCATACGCGGCGAGTAAACGGCGTAGCAGGAGAGGCTTTCTGACTGCCCCAACCCCGGACGTTCGCCCACCAGCAGGATCACTACTTTCGCGCCTAGGATCTCACCGATCTGATCTTCAATCTTCACGCGACCATAACGTACAAAGAATGGCGTACCGACTTTCAGCCCGGCTTGCTTCAGGCCCGCCATCAGCGGCGGCAGGATCTCTTCGTAGTTCACGGTGATCGCATCAGTTGACAGGCCATCAGAAATAACGACCTGCACGTCCGGATTAGCAACACACTGTGCTTTCAGCGCTTCAACAGCTTCTGCACACAGGCGGCGGCCCATATCCGGACGAGTCAGGTAGAGATTTTTGTCGCTGATTTCGGAGCGGACTTCCAGCAAGCCCTGCGCTTTCACCCACTCTTCCGGTACTTCTTTCAGAACGGTATCTTTCGAACGAGAGTGATCGGCCAGGAAACGCAGCAACGCCTGGGTGCGCGGACGCGGACCGGCACGACCGGTACAAACGCGGGCCACGGTGCTGCGACGCAGTTCTGTTAATACGTCTGCGCGATGCGGGTTTTCAACACCAATCCACGCTTTTGCTTCCGCAGAACCTAAATCCAGCGCGCAGCTTTCCGAGGTCACCGGTGCCGCACAGTTGGTGGTGGCGCACTTTGCTTCTGACGGCGCGGGGGCCGCTTGTCCCATTGACGCCATCACGCTGCGTACAATTTCTTCAATCTGTTTTTGATCCATGATGTGTTATCTCCGCGTCATCAGAAGAACAGTGACGGATCGCCCGCCCGTTTGGTCAGGCGACCGTTTGCCATAATGCCCATGCTTTCCAGCCAGCGTTCAAACTCCGGTGACGGGCGCAGGTTGAGTAACTGACGCACAGTGGCTGTGTCGTGGAATGCGGTGGTCTGATAGTTGAGCATGATGTCATCGCCCAGCGGCATCCCCATGATGTAGTTGCAGCCTGCGGTGGCGAGCAGGATCATCAGGTTTTCGTTGAGGTTCTGGTCAGCGTCAGCGTGGTTGGTGTAGCAGCAGTCACAGCCCATAGAGATGCCGCTCAGCTTACCCATAAAGTGATCTTCTAAGCCTGCGCGGATAATCTGGCGGTCGTTGTAGAGATACTCCGGCCCAATAAAACCGACCACGGTGTTGACGATAAACGGATCGTAATGACGCGCCAGCCCATAGTTACGCGCTTCCATCGTCACCTGGTCTGCGCCGAAGTTAGCGCCAGCGGATAGCGCCGAGCCTTGTCCGGTTTCGAAGTAGAGACAGTTTTCCCCGGCGATACGGTTGAACTCCGCGCCCACTGCGCGTGCTTCATCGAGCATCGCCAGCTCTACGCCAAACTCTTTCAGCCCTTTTTCGCTGCCGCAGATACTCTGGAAAATCAGCCCGCCTGGTGCGCCACGACGGATCGCTTCGATCTGGGTGGTGACGTGCGCCAGTACGCAGCCCTGAGTTGGGATGTTGAATTTGTCGATCACGCCATAGATGGTATCCAACACGCGGCTTAAGTTTTCCACGTCGTCAGTCACCGGGTTAACGCCGATCACCGCATCGCCCACCCCGAAGGAAAGCCCTTCGTAGATTTGCGCGGCGATACTTTGCACGTCGTCACGGGTATCATTCGGCTGCAAACGGGCGCTAAAGGTGCCCGGAATACCAATGGTGGTATTGGCCTTTTTGATCACCGGCATTTTCTTCGCGCCGTAGATCAGGTCCGCGTTGGAGCAAATCTTCGCTACCGCCGCCACCACTTCCGAGGTCAGCCCTTTGCGGGTAAAGGCAATGTCGTCCACGCTGGTTTCATCGCTCAGCACATACTCACGCAGTTCGCTGATGCTCCAGTTTTTAATCTGGTTGTAGGCCGTTTCGTTAACGTCGTCCTGAATCAGCCGCGTCACGCAGTCATCTTCATAGGCAATCACCGGATTATTGCGGATGTCCGCTACGGTCATTTCCGACAACACCTGCTTTGCCGCCACGCGCTCCTGTGAGCTTGCCGCAGCAACGCCCGCCAGCACATCCCCCGAACGCAGTTCGTTGGCTTTAGCCAGCACCTCTTTTACATCCTTAAACTGATATACATTGCCGAACAATGTGGTCTTTAGTTTCATAAGTCGTTCCCTCAGGAAGGAAATGCGAGTGATTTCACCGTCACCGGCACAACCGATCCGCCAAAAAGAGGCGTACCAATGTCGATATAGTCCCCCGCGCGGACAATCACTTCGTCAATGACTGCCAACGGGAGTTGTTGTAGCTGTGGGCGCAACAACATGCCCAGAGCTTTACCAAAGTCCTGCCCGGCCACCACCAGCAGGGGATGCGGATTCGGAAAACGCGCGACGAAATCGACCAGCGCGTTGATGACCGTCAGTACCGCGGCGTAACGCACAGGCAGCGAGGCGGGAAGCGCCAGCACATACGCGTCAGTTTTGGGGCAAAGATCCAGTTGAATCAGCGCCTGTTGCCAGGCACTGACCAGATCCGTTTCATCAATCGGGATCGCCACCGGCAAATTGCGCAGCGGCAGTTGTACGCCCTCCAGCCAGATTGTGCTGCCAGAGAGCGAAAGGGTATGAGCACCCGCGCCAATCACCGTGGCGCGCACGGTTTGCGCCGGAAACTGCACGTTCATCTCACGCAGACGCGGATGGTCATGCAGCGCCGTTGCCAGAAGCGGGCCTATATCGGCAAAACAGAACGGGTCGGCGGGCTGGTGGCGATAACATTCGCCCACGCCGCCAGAAAGCGTAATGATTTCGGGCGTAACACCTGCGGGCAGCAAACCGGTTTGCATCAATGCCTGCGCGAGCGGCGAGAGCGTTCCGTCAATCACTTCGACAATCAGCTCTGCCATCCGGCGAGTAACCTGCACCAGCTGCGCGCCGGTCAGCGAACGGGCGTCAGTACCGGCACCGAAGCACTCATCCACAATCATCTGCCCCGGTTTATGAGCGTAAACCACGCGCCCCTGGCTGTCGGTTTCCAGCAGGCGACCGCCGACGTTGAGGCAGGCAGTGCCGCTGATTTTTCCGGCATCGAACAGGGCGTAGTTCGCGGTGCCACCCCCGATATCGATATTCAGGACCCGACACAGCCGTTGTTCAGAAAGGGTTTGCGCCCCGGCACCGTGTCCGGCGATCACGGATTCAAGATGCGGCCCGGCGCTGGCGACGACAAAATCGCCCAGCGACCGGGAGAGCGCCATCACCGCCGGGCGAGCGTTGCGGGTTTTTGCGCTTTCACCGGTGATAATGATGGCACCAGAATCAACGCTTTCCGGCGCAATGCCCGCAGCCTGATATTGCTCGAGGATTAAGGTTTTCAGTTCCGCTTCTTTTAAACCACCCTGTTTATCGACAGGGGTAAAGAACACCGGGCTTTGCCAGCTAATTTCGCGTTTGATGAATTCGTAGCGCGGCACCTGCGACACCGCCGCACGGTTAACCAGCTCCAGGTGGGAGAAGATCACCTGGGTGGTGGTGGTGCCGATATCGATACCGACGCTCAGTAGCTGGCGAGTGTTCACGATTGCGCCTCCGCTTCAGTTTTAGCCGCGGTCGCGTCTTCTTTTGGCACCAGCATCATCGCCACGCCAATTGCCGTTACGCCGCCGATCAATTTGCCGACAATCATCGGGAAGATCATGGCGTTCATGTTGGCAGCGGCGAAGCCTAAATGGTCGCCCAGGGCGAAAGCAGCGGAAACGGCGAAGGCGCAGTTGATGACTTTGCCGCGGGTATCCATCTGCTTCATCATGCCAAACATCGGAATGTTGTTGGCAAGCGTTGCCACCATGCCGGCTGCCGCGATATTGTTCATATTCAGCACTTTACCGACACTCATCAGCGGTTTTTCAAACCAGCGAGTCAGCAGCAGTACCATCGGATACGCCCCTAACAGAACGCAGGAGATCGAGCCGATAACTTCAATGGCGCGCATCACTTCACCGGGTTTATCGCCAGGGGCCATAAAGATAGGATCAAGACCCGGGATCAGTTCCCAGCCAAGGAGGAATTTCACTACCGCAGCGGCAAGACCGAGGGTGATCAATGCAACGAGGAATTTGGCGAAGATCTGGAAGCCGTTGATCATTTTTTCCGGGATGAATTTCAGCCCCAGCGCCACCAGCACCGCAACGATAAGTACCGGGATCATGTTCATCAGGATCAGCGCAAAGGTGAATTCAACAGGCTGGCCGTTGATCTGCACACCGGAGTACATCGCTACCAGACCACCAGCGATACAGCCAATCGGAATGGTCACTATGCCCGCCAGCACGCCGAGCGCCAGATAACGACGGTCAGAAGGTTCGATAATGCCGAGCGCCACCGGAATGGAAAACACAATCGTTGGCCCCATCATCGACCCGAGAATTAACCCAGAGTATAGCCACGCTGCTACGTCACCGCCCGCCAGCTCTTTGGCGAGGAAGAAGCCGCCCATATCGCACGCCAGCAGTGTTCCGGCGAACATTGACGGGTTTGCGCCGAGCATTTCGTAAACCGGGATAATCACCGGCCCGAGTACGTGGGCCAGTACCGGTGCCAGCGCGGTCATACCGACCATCGCCAGGCCCAGTGCGCCCATTGCCATAAAGCCTTCTTCAAACTGGCCGCCGGCCCCTTCGATACTTTTGCCGAACTTACCGAGGAAACGAGCAGAACCGCCGAACTGCGACAGGATCCTGTCTACGGCAGCTATCAGCATAAAGAACATCATGATGTACATGATGATTTCGTTAATTCCCATCGCCTTTACTCCCTGTTAGTTGTTATTTATTGGCGGATGCGGCGTGAACGCCTTATCCGCCCTACATGTGCAATCCCGAAGGCCAGATAAGACGCGGCAAGCGTCGCATCCGGCAATTGCACCGCGCCACTGGCGGATGCGGCGTGAACGCCTTATCCGCCCTACATGTGCAATCCCGTCGGCCGGATAAGACGCGGAAAGCATCGCATCCGGCAATTGCACCGCGCCACTGGCGGATGCGGCGTGAACGCCTTATCCGCCCTACATGTGCAATCCCGTCGGCCGGATAAGACGCGGCAAGCGTCGCATCCGGCATTTATTGCGCCGCTGCGTACAGGCCGACAATCTGCTCGAGGCTGGCGGTACGCGGGTTACTGCGCAGACAAATATCTTCCAGCGCGGCCTGTGCCCATGCGCCGTAATGCGCAGATGTCGCACCAACATCGCCCATTCGTTTACCAATCCCAACTTCCGCTATCAGCTCACTTACCGCATTAATAGCGTCACGATCGTCGGATTTTTTAGTTCGCAGCGCCCGACCAACCTGACTAAAGCGTTCACGACAGACCATCCGGTTGAACTCCATCACCGTTGGCAGCAACATGGCGTTCGCCAGACCGTGCGGAATATGCAGCGCCGCCCCTGGCTGATGCGCCATCGCGTGGCATAACCCAAGCCCGGCGCTGGAAAACGCCATTCCCGCCATACATGAAGCCAGCAACATGCTCTCGCGGGCGACAAGGTCGTGACCGTAGCCCACCGCTTTCGGCAGCGATTTGCCAATCATCGCAATGGCACCAATCGCCAGGCTGTCGGTAAACGGTGTAGCGTTCAGCGCGCTGTACGCTTCAATGGCATGGGTTAACGCATCAATGCCAGTCATCGCCGTGACATGCGACGGCACGCCTTCGGTCAACGCGGCGTCGAGAATCGCCACATCCGGCATCAGCGAGGCATGGGCTAACACCTGTTTGCGCCCGCTTACCGCATCGATAATCACCGTCACGTTAGTCGTTTCAGAGCCGGTTCCGGCGGTCGTTGGAATGGCAATCAACGGCAGGCGCGGTTGCAGAACGCTGGTTTCTGACATTTCTGCCAGCGTGCTATCCGGGTTCGTCACCAGCAACGCCACGGCTTTCGCCGCATCCAGCACCGAGCCGCCGCCAAACGCGATCACCCCGTCACAACCTGATTCACGCAACTGCGCCACGGCTGCACACACGTCGGTGATGCACGGTTCGCCCACCGGACATGGCCAGAGCGTCATGGCGATACCTTTAACGGCCAGGCTACGTGTCAGCCCGGCGGTCATCCCTGCCTGATGCAAAAAGCTGTCTGCCATCACGAACAGATGTTTCAACCCACGCGTTTGCGCTTGCTGCCCGCAACTGCTCACCGCGCCCGGACCGCAAAGCGTCACCGGTGGAACGCTAAATGTTTTTACCCGTTGCAGATTCAGGGTATCGAACGCCTGAAAAAGCGCCGTTTGCAATTCACTTTGCATAGATCCCCTCCGCTTTCTCTCGCCCACTACTGGCGATTGCCAGCGGGGTCATAAACAAACTGTGCTGCGGTAAATGCACCTGTAACGCCGGAAATTGTTTGCAAAACAGCGCCGCTACGCCCGGTTGCATACAGGAACCGCCCGCCAGCCATAAATCCGTAATGCCCTGCCCTTCAATATGCCGGACCACAATGTCCGCCATTTTTTCGTACACCGGTTTCACCGCGGGCCAAATCTCGTCACCGTGACCGCGTTTGTACTGCTCTGCCTCTTCCAGCGAAATACGGCGATTTCCGGCGAGAGTCAGAGAGATGTGATGTCCGCCGGTGGCTTCATCCGCCGAGTACGTCACTTTGCCCTTTTTCACGATGGCAATGCCGGTAGTGCCGCCGCCGATATCCACTACACCGGCGTTGTCCAGTTGCAGCAGATCCGCAACTGCGGTTGGCTCATCCAGCACATGGCTCACTTCCAGTCCGGCAGACTCCAGCACGTTGATGGAAATACGCGGGTCCGTACCAGGAGGAAATGAGGTCGCCGCATGGCTAAAACGGCGACCGAATTGCTGCTCAAGGGTGTCGAGATGGCGACGAACAATGGTGACCGCACCGAAGAAATCCCAGACGATGCCGTCGCGGACCACATCGGCCCAGTCGAGGCATACCGCCACCGGCTGACCGTCGCGGTCGACAACCATCGACACCACATCGCAAGTGCCCAGATCCACCCCCAGCCACAGCGGAGATTCCGTCGCGGCAGGCGTCTGGTTACACAGCGTTGCCGCCGTTTGCAGACGTGGGGTGAGCCATTGTTCGTCGTGCGCCATCGGTTACTCCTTAAACAATGCGAAACGCATCGACTAATACACAGCGACGCAGACGGACAAACGTCCGCGCGCTGGTTACCCCTTCACCGGTTGGCGTGGTGATGGTCATGGTGGTCCAGCCTTCCCCGCCCAGCCCCAGCCCGGCAATGCACGGTCCGTTCTTAACGAAAATGCTGGTATCAATGGCGTTCGCCATCTGGTTCATGTTTTCGATATTGCGCGAGTGCATTGCCGCCGTGTGGTGGCAACCGCCTTCCAGTTTCACCGCCAGCGCAATGGCATCCGCCACGTTGGCGACGCGCACGACGGGCAGCACCGGCATCATCAGTTCGGTCACGGCAAACGGATGTTCTGCGGTGGTTTCTACAAACAGCAGTCGCGTTTCTGACGGGACGTTCAGGCCGATTGCCGCCGCGATTTTCGCCGCATCGCGACCAACCCAGTCACGGCTGACGGTGCCTTTTCCGCGCTCGTCGATATTTTTCAGCAACACCGATTGCAGTTGCTGCGCCTGCTCTGCGGTCAGTTTCACCGCATGCTGGCCTTCCATCAGACGCATCAGTTCATCGGCTACGCTATCAACAACAATCAGTACCTTTTCGTCGGCACAAATGATGTTGTTATCGAAAGAAGCGCCTTTGACGATGGACTGAGCAGCACGGGCGAGGTCGGCGGTTTCATCCACCACTACCGGCGGGTTACCGGCACCTGCCGCAATCAGGCGTTTATTGGTGTGTTTGCGCGCCGCTTCCACTACCGCTTCGCCGCCGGTCACCACCAGCAGGCCGATACCCGGAAACTTGAATAAGCGTTGCGCGGTTTCGATATCCGGATTTGCTACGGTAACCAGTAAGTTTTCCGGCCCGCCTGCGGCAACAATCGCCTGGTTGAGCAGCGTGATCGCCCGCTGGGAGACTTTTTTCGCCGCCGGATGCGGGGCAAAAATGACGCTGTTGCCCGCGGCAATCAGGCTGATGGCGTTATTAATGACGGTTGCCGCCGGGTTAGTGGAAGGCGTCACCGAAGCCACTACGCCCCAGGGCGCGTTTTCAATTAAAGTCAGGCCGTTGTCGCCAGTCAGCACCTGTGGAGAGAGGCACTCAACGCCTGGTGTGCCGCGCGCCTGAGCGACGTTTTTGGCAAATTTATCTTCAACGCGCCCCATGCCGGTTTCACTGACGGCAAGTTCCGCTAAATCTCTGGCGTGTTTTTCGCCTGCTTCACGAATGGCAGCAATGGCTAACTGGCGCATTGCCACGCTTTTTAACCCTTGCTGGGCGACTTTGGCTGCCGCAACGGCGTCATCCAGGGACGCGAAAACGCCCATCTCATGAACGGCGGCGGGCGGCGTGTCACTGCTTTGCATTTTCAGCAGTACCGCTTTCACCACCTGTTCAATATCCTGTTGATTCATGATGTTCTGCCTTATTTGTGGAAAATGACCTGACCGCCAGACACCACCTCATCGACGATGCCAATCACGCACAGATCGACCGGTGACGTTTCGCTTTTATGCGCCTGGCGGGCGGAACTGCCACTCACCAGTAACACCCACTCCCCGGTTCCCGCGCCAATATTGTCGATGGCGACGGCGCATTGCCCGTCAGGATTACCTTGTGGATCAATCATTTCCACCATCAGCAATTTGTCATGCGCCAGTCCGTGATGGCGTACGGTACAAACAATTTGTCCAGTGACGACTGCCAGTTTCATACCCGCCTCCGTGGCGTATTTCAGGTAAAAGCTCTCCCTACCCTCCGCAGAAGGTAAAATGAAAAAGGAGAGAGCGTGACGCCCGAATCGACGTCACACAAGGTGATTACAGGTTGCTGCTATCGCCTTTCAGGCCGATCGGGAAGACTTCTTCCAGGTCGCCGTGCGGACGCGGGATAACGTGTACAGATACCAGCTCGCCGATACGCTGTGCCGCTGCGGCACCGGCATCGGTCGCGGCTTTACAGGCTGCAACATCACCACGAACCATGGCAGTACACAGGCCGCCGCCAATCTGCTTAACACCAACCAGCTTGACGCGCGCAGCTTTAACCATCGCGTCAGAAGCCTCAATCAGTGCAACCAGGCCCCGGGTTTCGATCATTCCTAATGCTTCCATTGTGCTTTCCTCTTTATCAGGGTCCAGAACGGGACCGTTCATTCAACCAGTGTTTGTAAACTGCTTTCGCGGTTCACTTCTGTCTGACGCGGCACAGCTGCCACCAGCGCCAGTTCGATAATTTCCTGCACGCTACAACCACGAGAGAGATCGTGCATCGGCGCGGCAAGTCCTTGTATCAATGGCCCGACGGCACGATATCCGCCAAGTCGTTGTGCGATTTTGTAGCCAATATTTCCGGCTTCCAGCGACGGAAAAACCATCACATTAGCTTTGCCCTGTAACGGGCTGGCAGGCGCTTTTTGCGCCGCCACTTCCGGCACGAAGGCGGCGTCAAACTGCAACTCGCCATCGACAACCAGCTTTGGTGCGCGCTCACGGACGATTTCTGTCGCCTGCTGGACGTTGGCAACGCAGGGGTGACGGGCACTACCGTTACTGGAAAACGACAGCATCGCCACGCGCGGTTCTTCTCCGGTGATGGCGCGCCAGGTTTCGGCGCTGGCAAGCGCGATATCCGCCAGTTGTGCCGCCGTCGGCTGCGGCACCACGCTGCAATCGGCAAAGCCCAACGCCGGACCGCTGTACTGTGGCAGCATCAGGAAAATGGATGAGAGCGTTTTACAGCCTGGCTGCAAGCCGATAATGCGTAATCCGGCACGCAGCACATTCGCCGTGGAAGAGAGGTTGCCCGCGATACAGACATCCGCTTTACCGGCGCTGACCATTGCGGCGGCGAACATCAGCGGATCGGTAAGTTTTTCCAGCGCATCCGGCGGCGTTTTTTCGCCCGCGCGGGCCAGCCAGCGATGAGCAAATTCTTCCCGCATTGCGAGGTTGCCATGCGGATCTATCACCTGTAGCCCGTCCATCGCCACGCCGTGACTGAGCGCAAACTGACGAAGTTCAAACGGATTGGCGACCAGAATGGGCGTTGCCAGACCTTGTTGATGTAAATATTGCGCAGCTTTCAGCACACGTTGATCTAACGCATCCGGAAAAACTACTCTGGCGGGCGCTCGCAACGCCAGTTCACGACAACGTTTAATAATCATTGCGTTTCCCCCAGTCGTTGTTGGATCTGCTTCACCGTTAGCGGCTGCTTCGTTACGCTCAGGATCATCATCACGTAGACCGTGCTGGAAAGGCGGTTCAGCGCCTGCAAAATGTCCGGGCGTAATACTTCAAAGCTGCGGGTGATAAAGACCTGCGCCGCTACGGTTTCGGTTTCCCGCACTTTGGTGCGTAACAGATTCAGCAACGCCGCATCGCGCCCGTGGCTGGCTTCCGGCACCAGATGATCGTGGTCGAGATAACGCAGCGGCTGGTGAGAAAGCCGATGCAGATCTTCGTCAGAAAGCCCGACAATCGCCTGACAGCCCAACGGTTCCCCCAGCGCATCGGCACGCATAATGTTGCCAAGACGCGAACGGATATCCGCCAGCCACGGCTGCCACGGTTCCGCCAGTTCAATTTGCAGCCACACTGCCAGCGCAATGGTGCTGTCGAGAACAGCGCGAAAACCCAGACGCGGATCGCTTTTGGCGACCATTTTTTCCGCCGACAGGTGAGTCAGCGTATCCGGCTTTTTTGCTACCGGCTGGCGGCACAGTTCGCAGCACGCCTGCGGATGTTCATCGCTACTGGTCAGCCCGTGAACGGGCTGCGGCTGCTGCTGTTCATCGTCAACAAACAGGCGGCCCTGCTCGTCAATAAACTTGATGCGCAGATGGCGGCTTTCCAGTAACTCCCGGGCAGAGGGCGTCAGGCGACTGTCCGCAGGGAGATGGATCTCTGCGCCTTCGCTGAGCGTATGGTTCGCTCTTAGCCATGCTTCGGTGATGAAATCTTTCATAGGGATTGCCAGTTAGCCGGCCAGGCGACATACAGGAATTTCACGCTGGATGTCGTACCAAATTCGATGCTGGAGCCTTTCGGGATAAACATCACATCGCCCGCTTTGGCGATCATAGTTTCGCCTTCGTGGCGAACATGCAGCTCCCCTTCCAGCACCATGTCGATTTCGTCGTAGTTCAGGGTCCACGGAAAGAAGGCGTTCTCCCACTGCATGAAACCAGCGGCCATACTGCTGCCGTCGTCTCCGGTCACGAGATCAGTCAAGCCTACGCAGTGCGGTTGTGCGCCGTCGAAACGACCAAACTTGACGCTGCTGCCATCAATAACTTTGATGCCGCCTTTGCCGGTCACCGATTTAAAGCTCGGCTGCAGTGCACCCTGTTCCAGCGACTGTTTTTCCTTCATCACTTTTTCCATCAGCTGCGCGACCAGGCTTTCGGTAAACTGACCTTCCGGCAGTTGGGCGATAATGGTTTCACGGATGCGCTGGCTTTCGGTTTTATCGGCTGATGCGCTGGCGGGAACAGACGCCGTTACCGGGATCGATTCATCACATTCGGTGATGGTAAAACCCAACAGATCAGCCACTTCACGGGCTTCCGGGGTAATAATGCTGGCGCGCAGAACCACGGACATTGCCAGTTTGCCGCGCGCGTGTGCTTCACGAATATCATTCGCTGTGATGAGTTTTTTCACCTGCTTCCTCCTGTTTGGTGAGAGATGCCAGATAATCCACCAGTTGCTGCACGCTTTGCGGGTCGTGGCTGTTTAGCTCGAAAATCGGCTCTTCGAAGCCCGTCTCAAGCAATAACTTTCGCGTTGCGGCGACGTCAGCATCTGGCATGTCCGTTTTACTGATGACGGCGATTTGCCGTTTGCTGACGCCAATATCCAGCAACCCGGCAGGCAACCGACTTTCCGGGTCATTCGCGCCGTGGACATAGATCAGCATGTCCACATCCTGTAGCGTGGTAATTAAGGCGTGATACCAGCGGGGATGGCTAAAATATTCACCCGGCGTATCAATATCGCCATTATCATTAAATTCCACGGCCTGTGTTTTTCTTGCGAGGGTATAATTCCCCTGCAACGCATTAAATAACGTTGTTTTTCCTGCCCCGACGGTCCCCACAAACGCAATTCGTTTCATGAATGCCTCGTATTAACTTTTGGTCATTTCACAAAGCGTATAATTTAATAAGCGTCCTAAACCACTGACGGTTTGTGATAACGCTTCTTCTACTGCGCCCACCGAGCCATAAATCACCAGCGCGCCACTAAAACGATCGAGAAAACCGATATGCACATCGGCGGCTTTCAACGCTAAATCACCGGCGATCATCGCCGTTTCTCCGGGAGTTAGCGTCATAATGCCGATTGCGCCCGCATCCGGAACGCCGATTTTCTTCGCCAGTTCCTCGCCGGGATGCGCGATGAGATGCGCCAGTGTGACCTGTTTACCGGGCACAAATTCCTGAATGATGCGTTCTTTATCCATGAGTCGCCGCCTGTGAAAAACTTTCGTGTATCGTGACAATTTTTCGTCAGAGTAAATAACAAAATTCGGCAAGCGCGTTTAAAAGGTGAGGTAGATCACTAAGAATGGAGAGATATTTGCTGTGGTGCATAAACTTTCATATGCAACGCATGAATATAAATAAAATAATATCGAGATATTTTATATACTGCTTTTTTTATTATTCGCAAACTCAGTAATAAACTTTACTAATATATTGCAGCTAAACCGCTTACCCTGAATATTCAGGGTAAGCGTGAGAGTTAAAAAAGAATTACAGCGGTTGGGTTTGCGCTTCAACCACGGCCAGCGCCACCATGTTGACGATACGACGTACCGATGCGATCGGCGTTAACACGTGAACCGGTTTCGCCACGCCCATCAGCACCGGACCGACAGTCACACCTTCCGAGCTGGAAACGCGCAGTAAGTTGTAACTAATGCGGGCAGCTTCCATGTTCGGCATCACCAGAATATTAGCGGAACCTTTCAAAGGGCTGTCCGGCATACGGTCGTTGCGAATCGCTTCCACCAGCGCTGCATCGCCGTGCATTTCACCATCAATCATCAGTTCTGGCGCACGTTCCCTGACCAGTTCCAGCGCCTGACGCATTTTGCTCGACGACGGGCAGTCAGAAGAACCAAAGTTGGAGTGCGACAACAGAGCCACACGCGGCTCAATACCAAAACGACGAACAGTTTCTGCCGCCATCAAGGTGATCTCCGCCAGCTCTTCTGCATCAGGCTCATCATTGACGTAGGTATCGGCAATAAAGGTGTTACCACTCGGCAACAGCAGCGCGTTCATTGCACCTGCGGTGTGAACGCCATCGCGATAACCAAAGACATTTTTCACCACGCTAAAGTGTTCATGATAATCGCCCACCGTACCGCAAATCATTGCATCGGCTTCGCCACGCTGAACCATGATCGCGCCGATCACTGTCGGGTTACTGATCAGCGCACGCTGCGCCTGCTCCTGAGTGACACCGCGACGCTTCATGATCTGGAAGTATTCGGTCCAGTACTCTTTAAAGCGCGGATCGGATTCGTTATTGACGATCTCAAAATCAACGCCCGCCTTGATCTGCAAGCCCAGTTTCTGAATGCGCATTTCGATCACGTTCGGACGACCAATAAGGATCGGTTTCGCCAGTCCCAGCGTTACCAGTTCCTGAGTGGCATGCAGAACGCGCGCCTCTTCCCCTTCCGGCAGAACTACGCGCTTCGGCGCTTTGCGAGCCTGGGAGAAAATCGGCTTCATAAACAGGTTGGTTTTGTAAACGAACTCTGTCAGCTTGTCGATGTAGACGTCGAAATCAGCAATCGGACGCGTCGCCACGCCCGACTCCATCGCCGCTTTCGCCACCGCAGGAGCGATCTTAACGATCAAGCGCGGATCAAACGGTTTTGGAATGATGTATTCCGGACCAAAGCTCAGATCCTGATCGCCATACGCTGAAGCCACCACTTCACTCTGTTCCGCATGGGCCAGTTCTGCAATCGCGCGTACCGCCGCCAGTTTCATCTCTTCGTTGATGGCGGTTGCGCCAACGTCCAGCGCGCCACGGAAGATAAACGGGAAGCAAAGGACGTTGTTCACCTGGTTCGGGTAGTCGGAACGGCCGGTACAGATGATGGCATCCGGACGCACTTCTTTCGCCAGCGGCGGCAGAATTTCCGGTTCCGGGTTCGCCAGCGCCAGGATCATTGGCGCACGGGCCATTTTCTTCACCATTTCCTGGGTCAGCACTTTCGGGCCGGAACAGCCGAGGAAAATATCCGCGCCTTCAATCACATCATCGAGGGTACGTTTACCGTCATCCACCACCGCGTATGCGGCTTTGGTTTCCGCCATGTTTGGCTCACGGCCCTGATAGATAACGCCTTTTGAATCGCAAACCACGATGTTATGTTTTTGCAGACCCAGCGCTACCAGCAGGTTCATACAGGCGATTGCTGCGGCACCCGCGCCAGAAACCACCATCCGCACGTCGGAGATGTTTTTCTCCACCACGCGCAAGCCGTTGAGGATGGCGGCAGTGCTGATAATTGCCGTGCCGTGCTGATCGTCGTGGAATACCGGAATATTCATCCGCTCGCGCAGTTTCTGTTCAATATAGAAACATTCTGGCGCTTTAATGTCTTCGAGGTTGATGCCGCCAAAGGTCGGTTCGAGCGCAGCGACGACTTCAATAAATTTGTCCGGGTCGAGTTCATCAACTTCTATGTCAAATACATCAATCCCGGCGAATTTCTTAAACAGAACGCCCTTGCCTTCCATCACCGGTTTGCCTGCCAGCGCGCCAATGTTGCCTAACCCCAGCACCGCCGTACCGTTAGAGATCACCGCAACCAGGTTACCGCGCGCGGTATATTTGTAGGCTTTTAACGGGTCTTTTTCGATTTCAAGACAAGGTGCGGCAACGCCTGGTGAGTAGGCCAGCGCCAGATCGCGCTGCGTTGCCAGAGGCTTGGTTGGAGAAACCTGGATTTTCCCTGGAACTGGAAATTCATGGAAATCAAGTGCACTTTGTTTTAACTGGTCATCCATTTGGTTGTTCCTTTCACGTAACGTTCACAAATAAAGTGTGTGGGCAACAGCCCCTGTCCACAACGTGGCGCACATTATTACCCTGCCGGAGTCTACAGACTTTGAGCAAGTCCAAACTCTCACCATTAATATAATGTTTTGGTAATAATCCTATAACACTGATGTTACCTGCTTAATCCAGCAATACCATGCCTGTCTGCTATGCTTTTTTGATGCGTTTAGCGAAATTTCTCAGAAGTGTGAATTAACGCACTCATCTAACACTTTACTTTTCAAGGAGTATTTCCTATGAACGAGTTAGACGGCATCAAACAGTTCACCACTGTCGTGGCAGACAGCGGCGATATTGAGTCCATTCGCCATTATCATCCCCAGGATGCCACCACCAATCCTTCGCTGTTACTCAAGGCTGCCGGATTATCACAATATGAGCATTTAATAGACGATGCTATCGCCTGGGGTAAAAAAAATGGCAAGACCCAGGAGCAACAGGTGGTCGCAGCGTGTGACAAACTGGCGGTCAATTTCGGTGCTGAAATTCTCAAAATCGTACCCGGTCGCGTGTCAACAGAAGTTGATGCACGCCTCTCTTTTGATAAAGAAAAGAGTATTGAGAAGGCGCGCCATCTGGTGGACTTGTATCAGCAACAAGGCGTTGAGAAATCACGCATTCTGATCAAGCTGGCTTCGACCTGGGAAGGAATTCGCGCGGCAGAAGAGCTGGAAAAAGAAGGTATTAACTGCAACCTGACGCTGCTGTTTTCTTTTGCACAGGCGCGGGCCTGTGCAGAAGCAGGCGTTTTTCTGATTTCGCCGTTTGTCGGGCGTATTTATGACTGGTATCAGGCACGCAAGCCGATGGACCCGTATGTGGTGGAAGAAGATCCAGGCGTTAAATCAGTACGCAATATCTACGACTACTATAAGCAACACCACTATGAAACCATTGTGATGGGCGCTAGCTTCCGTCGCACCGAACAAATCCTCGCCTTAACCGGCTGCGACCGACTGACTATCGCACCGAATTTGCTGAAGGAGCTACAGGAAAAAGTTTCGCCAGTGGTACGTAAATTAATCCCACCTTCTCAGACGTTCCCACGCCCAGCTCCCATGAGCGAAGCGGAGTTCCGTTGGGAGCACAATCAGGATGCGATGGCGGTAGAAAAACTGTCTGAAGGCATTCGTCTGTTCGCCGTTGATCAACGCAAACTGGAAGATCTTCTTGCCGCCAAACTATAAACCAGCCACGGAGTGTTATATGTCCCGAAAAGACCTTGCCAATGCGATTCGCGCACTCAGTATGGATGCGGTACAAAAAGCCAATTCTGGTCATCCCGGCGCGCCGATGGGCATGGCTGATATTGCCGAAGTGCTGTGGAACGATTTTCTTAAACATAACCCCACCGACCCAACCTGGTATGACCGTGACCGCTTTATTCTTTCCAACGGTCACGCGTCGATGCTGCTCTACAGTTTGCTGCATCTGACCGGTTACGACCTGCCACTGGAAGAACTGAAGAACTTCCGTCAGTTGCATTCGAAAACCCCTGGTCACCCGGAAATCGGCTATACGCCAGGTGTTGAAACCACCACCGGTCCTCTTGGACAAGGTTTGGCGAACGCCGTCGGGCTGGCGATAGCAGAGCGTACGCTGGCGGCGCAATTTAATCAGCCGGATCATGAAATTGTCGATCACTTCACCTATGTGTTTATGGGCGACGGCTGCCTGATGGAAGGTATCTCTCACGAAGTCTGTTCGCTGGCGGGCACGCTGGGGCTGGGCAAGCTGATTGGTTTTTACGATCACAACGGTATTTCCATCGACGGTGAAACCGAAGGCTGGTTTACCGACGATACGGCAAAACGTTTTGAAGCCTATCACTGGCATGTGATCCATGAAATCGACGGCCACGATCCGCAGGCGGTGAAGGAAGCGATCCTTGAAGCGCAAAGCGTGAAAGATAAGCCGTCGCTGATTATCTGCCGTACGGTGATTGGCTTTGGTTCGCCGAATAAAGCAGGTAAGGAAGAGGCGCACGGCGCACCGCTGGGGGAAGAAGAAGTAGCTCTGGCACGGCAAAAACTGGGCTGGCACCATCCGCCATTTGAGATCCCTAAAGAGATTTATCACGCCTGGGATGCCCGTGAAAAAGGCGAAAAAGCGCAGCAGAGCTGGAATGAGAAGTTTGCCGCCTATAAAAAGGCTCATCCGCAACTGGCAGAAGAGTTTACCCGTCGAATGAGCGGCGGTTTGCCGAAGGACTGGGAGAAAACGACTCAGAAATATATCAATGAGTTGCAGGCGAATCCGGCGAAAATCGCTACCCGTAAGGCTTCGCAAAATACGCTTAACGCTTACGGGCCGATGCTGCCTGAGTTGCTCGGCGGTTCGGCGGATCTGGCTCCCAGCAACCTGACCATCTGGAAAGGTTCTGTTTCGCTGAAGGAAGATCCGGCGGGCAACTACATTCACTACGGGGTGCGTGAATTTGGTATGACCGCTATCGCCAACGGCATCGCGCACCACGGCGGCTTTGTGCCGTATACCGCGACGTTCCTGATGTTTGTTGAATACGCCCGTAACGCCGCGCGGATGGCGGCACTGATGAAAGCGCGGCAGATTATGGTTTATACCCACGACTCAATTGGTCTGGGCGAAGATGGTCCGACGCACCAGGCTGTTGAGCAACTGGCTAGTCTGCGCTTAACGCCAAATTTCAGCACCTGGCGACCGTGCGATCAGGTGGAAGCGGCGGTTGGCTGGAAGCTGGCGGTTGAGCGCCACAACGGACCGACAGCACTGATCCTCTCAAGGCAGAATCTGGCACAGGTAGAACGAACACCGGATCAGGTTAAAGAGATTGCTCGTGGCGGTTATGTGCTGAAAGACAGCGGCGGTAAGCCAGATATTATTCTGATTGCCACCGGTTCAGAGATGGAAATCACCCTGCAAGCGGCAGAGAAATTAGCGGGAGAAGGTCGCAATGTTCGCGTAGTTTCCCTGCCCTCGACCGATATTTTCGATGCCCAGGATGAGAAATATCGGGAGTCGGTACTGCCTTCAAATGTTTCTGCCCGCGTGGCAGTAGAAGCGGGTATTGCCGATTACTGGTACAAATATGTTGGCCTGAAAGGGGCAATTGTCGGGATGACAGGTTATGGGGAATCAGCTCCGGCGGATAAGCTGTTCCCGTTCTTTGGCTTTACCGCCGAGAATATTGTGGCAAAAGCGCATAAGGTACTGGGAGTGAAAGGTGCCTGATGGTGATCGCCGGATGCTGTATGTTCCCCTCACCCTAACCCTCTCCCCAGAGGGGCGAGGGGACGGTCCGTGCGCTTTTTAGGGGCGCATCTGGGATTTTGTTTAACGGGTGATCCACAACGTGGGCCAGGCGTCTGGCCCATGCCAGTTATCGCAGGTGGGTTCTGCGGCGTAACGCACCAGGCGAAAACGCTGACCGTCAAAGCGCCAGCGCGCCTGAATGCCACAATCGCTTAATCCGCGCCCTTTTGCTAAGGTCACCAGTTCACGCGATTTTTCATCGAATGTTGCGTTCATCAGTTCCAGTTCATTGGTCTCCTGACCGTTGTTGAACGGCAAACGCAACCGTACCGGGCGCGAGGCCAGCGGCTTTTTACGCGACACAATCCATGCCAAATCAATGGTGTTATAGGCCCCAGCCTCACAGCTAATCATCATCAGCGCTTTATCATCGGTCAGCGCAGTGACATTCACCTCACGACGTAACGGATCAAGCGAACAGCGCAGACCATTCATCCGCCAGTTTCCATAATCCAGCAAATCGTTACGTTCTTCGCGTGAGAGTGGCGTCGGCGTTGGGTTAACCACCGCGACCTCTTTCAGCGCAGGCGCTGGCGGTACGCTGAGCGGCGGTTCGTCCCCTTTCTTTATCCACGCGGTCTCACTGCCAACGCGCTTTTGCTGGGCATCAATAAACAACAACGCCGCTTTTAAGCCACTCAGAGAAATAGTCTGATTGCCGTCGCGTAAGGTGATCGCCCTCCCTTCCTGAATCATCTGCAAAAACGCGGTGATGGTTGCCGTATCATCGGTTACTAATAACCATGGTGAAATCCGCCACTTGTCACCACTTAACGCCAACGGCTCACCATCTAACAGCAGCCGTGGCGCTATCTCCCCTTCTGACGCATCCGGCGACTTCAACCCGCCGCGCTCAATACGTAAAACGGCATCGGTATGCGCCCCGGCGCTGCGGCTCAGGGTCATCACCAGTCCATTATGATCGCCCGTATTGCGCGCTACACAGAAATTTTGATTATTACAGGTGACCTGCCAGTCGGAAAACGCCCGTTGCGCTGGTGCCGCCCACACCAAAGACATCGGCAACAAAACGAAAAAAAAGAGAAGGAAAATGCGATATCGCATGGACGGTACGACCCCAGAAGTTCAAACAAACAGCACAAGTCGTATCTTCGTTGCGCAGGTAGCGCGGCTCAATCGGATTTGTCGGATTGAGCCAATAATAAACAACGAAATATTATTGTTATTTTTCAGTCCATTAAATGTGACATTTGCAAATAGTTAAGCAATAACACCGTCTTACCGTCACGTATCTCGCCGGTTTTAATCATCTCCAGCGCCTGGCTGAACGGCAGCTCAAGCACTTCAATATCTTCATCTTCGACACCACCACCGGCGTTAGCGCGCTGGCTGTCACTGTATTCGGCGATAAAAAAGTGGATTAGCTCAGTCACACCGCCTGGCGACATATACAGTTCAAATAATTTGCGGACTTCGCCAACTTCATAGCCCGTCTCTTCAATCGCTTCCTTGCGAATGCACACTTCCGGTTCGTCGTTATCCAGCAGCCCGGCGCAGGTTTCAATCAGTTGCCCGCTTTCATTGCCATTAACCCAGGTAGCGACGCGGAACTGGCGAATCAGAACCACGGTCTTTTTCTTCGCGTTGTACAGGAGGATCGTCGCACCATTACCGCGATCGTAAACTTCACGTTTATGGCGGATAACTTCGCCATCTTTGCGCGTGAGATCGTAAGTAATGTTGTGCAGGGTGAAATAGTTATCGGAGAGAATTTTGTCTTTAACGAGGGTGATTTGTTGCGTCATACCGACTCCACAGCGCGAAATGAACAATTATCTTACGCTGTGAAGTCGGGTTTGTCTGCGCAGGCTATCAGTGAGATTTGACTGATTTTACGCCCAGCCAGTCAATGATCCCCTGTGCCGCATGACGTCCTTCTGCCATTGCGGTAACCACCAGATCCGCACCACGCACGGCGTCACCACCGGCGAAGATTTTCGGATTCGTGGTCTGGTAACGGTACTGGCTTTCCACATCCGCGATGATGCGGCCCCATTTGTCTACCGTTACACCGTGCGACTCCAGCCACGGCATCCCGTGCGGATTGAAGCCAAACGCCATAATCACCGCATCGGCTGGCATGACAAATTCACTGCCTTCCACCGGCACTGGACGCCGACGTCCCTGGGCGTCCGGCTCGCCAAGACGCGTGCGCAGGAAACGAATCCTGCAGACGTGACCTTGTTCATTCAGTTCAAGCGCCACCGGCTGGACGTTAAATTCGAAGTTGGCCCCCTCTTCACGGGCGTTCTTCACCTCTTTCTTCGAGCCTGGCATGTTAGCTTCATCACGACGATAAGCGCAGGTGACGTTACTCGCGCCGTGGCGCAGCGCAGTACGCACACAGTCCATCGCGGTGTCGCCGCCGCCCAGTACCACGACGTTAAGTCCGGCAGTATTGATAAACGGCTCTTCCGGTAGCTCTTCGAGTCCCATCACCTGTTTAGTATTGGCGATGAGGAACGGCAGCGCGTCATAAACGCCCGGCGCATCTTCATTGGGTAAACCCGCTTTCATGGAACGGTAAGTGCCTACGCCAACGAAGACCGCGTCGTATTGTTCCAAAAGCGAATTCAAAGAGACATCTTTACCCACTTCACAATTGAGTTCGAAGTGAATCCCCATCGCGCTGAAGATTTCCCGACGGCGTGCCAGCAGGGATTTATCCAGTTTGAAAGAAGGAATGCCGAAAGTGAGCAAGCCACCGATTTCTGGATGGCGATCGTACACCGTCACCGCCACGCCATTGCGGGTGAGAACATCTGCACAGGCCAGCCCTGCCGGACCCGCACCGATAATCGCCACCCGCTTGTCCACTTTGGTGACATGGCTTAAGTCAGGACGCCAACCTTTCGCCAACGCCTGATCTGAAATGTAGCGTTCAATGTTACCGATAGTTACTGCGCCGTGCTCATCGCGAATAGTACAGGCACCTTCACACAAACGGTCTTGCGGGCAAACGCGTCCGGTAATTTCCGGCAGGGTGTTGGTCTGGTGAGAAAGCTCGACGGCGGCGTCGATGTTTCCGGCTTTCACCAGTTCAATCCACTGCGGTATATGGTTATGCAGCGGGCAGGTCCATTCACAAACGCTGTGCTCGCCGCACTTAAGGCAGCGCGAGGCTTCCCGTTGTGCCTGATCGGCACGGAATGGCAGATAAATTTCATCAAAACCGGTTTTGCGCGCTTCAATCGCCAGTTTATCTGGCTCGCCACGCGCGGGCGTTGCCTGCATTTGCTCGACTTTACTCATTACCGGCATTTCTTGCGCCGCGGTACTGGCATGCCACGGTTGATGTTCCTGACGTGCGGTGCGCAAGCGGCGGGATTTCGCCATGCCGGAGAGTGCGGCGTCAGTGACCAGTTGCAGCGCGTCCGCCGGGCAATTTTCGACACAGGCAGGACCGTTTTCGCGCCCTGCACAAAGGTCGCATTTATGCGCCGTGGCTTTTACTTTTCCTACCGCAACGGGTGTCAGAACGATTTGCATCGTACCAAATGGACAGGCCACCACGCAGGATTTACAGCCAATACACTTTTGCTGATTGACCTGAATGCTGTCATCAACGTGGCTGATTGCGCCATTAGGGCAGCTACGGGCGCAGGGCGCATCTTCACAATGGTGACAGGTCACTGCACTACGTTGCTGCTGATGTTTGATAACCGTAATTCGGGGATGAAAATGGTGTTGGCTCAGGACATGTTGCTCGTCATTGTGAGCCATGACACAGGCGATTTCACAAGCATGACAACCCAGACATTGCTGACTGTTGGCCATAATAAAACGATTCATAACGACCTTCTTTTTTGGTTGTAAAAACCTTATTCTTTATATGAGTGTTGTTATTACCCGACTTACAGGGGAATCGGCAATGTTCATGTGCCCAGAATAAGTAACTATTTCGCTATAAACTGTGGCAGATCAAATAATCCCATCACTGACTAAATTTCGTTTCAGCGAACTGGAACATTAATGATTTTTTGTGGAGAAGACGCGTGTGATTGTTAAACGACCCGTCTCGGCCAGTCTGGCCCGGGCCTTTTTTTACATTGTGCTGCTGTCGATTCTTTCCACGGGTATCGCTCTGCTAACGCTGGCGAGCAGTTTACGCGACGCTGAGGCTATCAATATTGCCGGATCGCTGCGTATGCAGAGTTACCGCCTGGGCTACGACTTGCAAAGTGGCAGTCCACAACTCAATGCACATCGCCAGTTATTTCAGCAGGCACTGCATTCACCGGTATTAACCAATCTCAACGTCTGGTATGTGCCAGAGGCAGTAAAAACCCGCTATGCGCATCTGAATGCCAACTGGCTGGAGATGAATAATCGGCTCAGCAAGGGCGACTTGCCGTGGTATCAGGCCAATATTAATAATTATGTTAATCAGATAGACCTGTTCGTGCTGGCTTTACAGCACTACGCTGAACGCAAAATGCTGCTGGTGGTGGCAATTTCCCTGGCTGGCGGCATCGGTATTTTCACGCTGGTCTTTTTTACTTTGCGCCGCATACGCCATCAGGTGGTTGCCCCGCTGAATCAGCTGGTTACCGCCAGTCAGCGTATTGAACACGGGCAGTTCGACTCGCCGCCGCTGGATACCAGCCTGCCGAATGAGCTTGGCCTGCTTGCAAAAACCTTTAACCAGATGTCGAGCGAGCTGCATAAATTGTACCGTTCGCTGGAGGCGTCAGTAGAAGAAAAGACCCGCGATCTCCACGAGGCCAAGCGTCGTCTGGAGGTGTTGTATCAGTGTTCGCAGGCGCTAAACACCAGCCAGATTGATGTGCATTGTTTCCGCCATATTTTGCAGATTGTTCGCGACAATGAAGCGGCTGAATATCTGGAGTTAAATGTCGGTGACAACTGGCGGATTAGCGAAGGGCAGCCAAACCCGGAATTGCCGATGCAGATTTTACCGGTGACAATGCAAGAGACGGTTTACGGCGAACTGCACTGGCAAAATAGTCACGTTTCATCATCAGAACCGCTGCTTAACAGCGTTTCGTCGATGCTGGGACGCGGTTTGTACTTTAATCAGGCGCAGAAGCATTTTCAGCAGTTATTGTTGATGGAAGAACGTGCGACCATCGCCCGCGAATTGCACGACTCGCTGGCTCAGGTACTTTCTTACTTACGTATCCAGTTGACGTTACTGAAGCGTTCGATACCGGAAGATAACGCCACCGCACAAAGTATCATGGCCGATTTTTCCCAGGCGTTGAATGATGCTTATCGGCAGTTACGCGAGCTGTTGACTACTTTCCGCCTGACGCTGCAGCAGGCGGATCTCCCCTCCGCGTTGAGGGAAATGCTGGATACGTTACAAAATCAAACCAGCGCCAAACTGACCCTCGACTGCCGTCTGCCAACCCTGGCGCTGGATGCGCAAATGCAGGTGCATTTGTTGCAAATTATTCGCGAAGCGGTGCTGAATGCGATGAAGCACGCCAACGCCAGCGAAATCGCCGTTAGCTGCGTCACCGCGCCGGATGGCAATCACACAGTCTATATTCGCGACAACGGGATTGGCATCGGTGAACCGAAAGAACCCGAAGGCCATTATGGTCTGAATATCATGCGCGAACGCGCGGAAAGATTGGGTGGGACGCTGACTTTTTCACAACCTTCCGGCGGCGGCACGTTAGTGAGTATTAGCTTTCGCTCTGCGGAGGGTGAGGAAAGTCAGCTGATGTAATGCCTCTTATTGACCAAAGAATAGTGGCACTTAAGGTTCAGTATAAAAGGGCATGATAATTTACATTAACTCCTTTTTTTCTCCACGATTGGCTCGTACCTTGCCGCTACAGTGAAGCAAGCCAAGCCTACAACGATACGCAGAAACACGAGGTCCTCTTTTAATGGCGAATTTCTTTATTGATCGCCCCATTTTTGCCTGGGTGCTGGCAATCCTGTTGTGTCTGACAGGTACCCTGGCGATTTTTTCATTGCCCGTTGAACAATACCCCGATCTCGCGCCACCGAATGTGCGAGTGACCGCTAACTATCCCGGCGCATCGGCCCAGA
Source organism: Escherichia sp. WS1118 (assembly GCF_046487695.1). Lineage (NCBI taxonomy): Bacteria > Pseudomonadati > Pseudomonadota > Gammaproteobacteria > Enterobacterales > Enterobacteriaceae > Escherichia > Escherichia sp. WS1118. The sequence goes on from NZ_JBJQIZ010000009.1 coordinate 120,890, forward strand.
CGCTGGAAAACACCGTGACCCAGGTTATCGAGCAAAATATGACGGGCCTCGATAATCTGATGTATATGTCATCTCAGAGCAGCGGCACCGGTCAGGCATCTGTCACGTTAAGTTTTAAAGCAGGCACCGATCCGGACGAAGCCGTGCAGCAAGTACAAAACCAGCTGCAATCAGCCATGCGAAAGTTACCGCAGGCGGTGCAAAATCAGGGCGTGACGGTGCGTAAAACCGGCGATACCAACATTCTGACCATTGCCTTCGTCTCTACCGATGGTTCGATGGATAAGCAGGATATTGCCGATTATGTTGCCAGTAATATTCAGGACCCGTTAAGCCGCGTGAATGGCGTCGGGGATATCGATGCCTATGGTTCGCAATATTCCATGCGTATCTGGCTGGACCCGGCGAAACTCAACAGTTTCCAGATGACGGCTAAAGATGTCACCGATGCCATTGAATCACAGAACGCGCAGATTGCGGTTGGGCAACTTGGTGGTACGCCTTCCGTCGATAAGCAGGCGCTCAACGCCACCATTAACGCCCAGTCACTGCTGCAAACACCAGAACAGTTCCGCGATATCACCTTGCGGGTGAATCAGGACGGCTCAGAGGTAAGGCTGGGCGATGTCACCACCGTCGAAATGGGGGCGGAGAAATACGATTATCTTAGCCGCTTCAATGGTAAGCCAGCCTCCGGGCTGGGGGTTAAACTGGCCTCCGGCGCGAACGAAATGGCGACAGCGGAGCTGGTGCTCAATCGTCTCGACGAGCTGGCGCAGTATTTTCCACACGGACTGGAATACAAGGTGGCGTATGAAACCACCTCGTTTGTTAAAGCCTCCATTGAAGACGTGGTGAAAACGCTTCTGGAAGCTATCGCCCTGGTTTTCCTCGTTATGTATCTGTTCCTGCAAAACTTCCGCGCCACGCTGATACCCACTATAGCCGTGCCGGTGGTGTTGATGGGAACCTTCTCCGTGCTTTACGCCTTCGGTTACAGTGTCAACACCTTAACCATGTTCGCGATGGTGCTGGCGATCGGTCTGCTGGTGGATGATGCCATCGTGGTGGTGGAAAACGTCGAACGTATTATGAGTGAGGAAGGACTCACTCCTCGCGAAGCCACACGTAAATCGATGGGGCAGATCCAGGGGGCACTGGTCGGGATTGCGATGGTGCTTTCGGCGGTATTTGTGCCAATGGCCTTCTTCGGCGGCACCACCGGTGCCATCTATCGCCAGTTCTCTATTACCATTGTTGCGGCGATGGTGCTGTCAGTACTGGTAGCGATGATCCTCACTCCTGCTCTGTGTGCCACGCTACTTAAGCCACTGAAAAAAGGTGAGCATCACGGGCAAAAAGGCTTTTTTGCCTGGTTTAACCAGATGTTTAACCGCAACGCCGAACGCTACGAAAAAGGGGTGGCGAAAATTCTCCACCGTAGCCTGCGCTGGATTGTGATTTATGTCCTGCTGCTTGGCGGCATGGTGTTCCTGTTCCTGCGTTTGCCGACGTCGTTCTTACCGCTGGAAGACCGTGGCATGTTTACTACCTCGGTACAGTTGCCCAGCGGTTCAACCCAGCAACAGACCCTGAAAGTCGTTGAGCAAATCGAGAAATATTACTTCACCCATGAAAAAGACAACATCATGTCGGTGTTTGCCACCGTGGGTTCTGGCCCTGGGGGGAACGGGCAAAACGTGGCGCGAATGTTTATCCGCCTGAAAGACTGGAGCGAACGCGACAGTAAGACCGGCACCTCGTTTGCCATTATCGAGCGTGCAACGAAGGCGTTTAACAAGATTAAAGAAGCTCGCGTTATCGCCAGCAGCCCGCCAGCAATTAGCGGTCTTGGTAGTTCTGCGGGTTTTGATATGGAGTTGCAGGACCACGCTGGAGCGGGTCACGATGCGCTGATGGCAGCACGAAACCAGTTGCTGGCGCTGGCAGCGGAAAACCCGGAGCTAACCCGTGTGCGCCATAACGGCCTCGACGACAGTCCGCAGTTGCAGATTGATATCGACCAGCGTAAAGCTCAGGCGCTGGGCGTTGCTATCGACGATATTAACGACACACTGCAAACCGCCTGGGGTTCGAGCTATGTGAATGACTTTATGGATCGCGGTCGCGTGAAGAAAGTCTATGTGCAGGCAGCTGCGCCGTATCGCATGCTGCCAGATGACATCAATCTCTGGTATGTCCGAAATAAAGATGGCGGCATGGTGCCCTTCTCTGCTTTCGCGACCTCACGCTGGGAGACAGGCTCACCGCGTCTGGAACGCTATAATGGTTATTCTGCGGTTGAGATTGTTGGGGAAGCCGCACCGGGGGTCAGTACCGGTACGGCGATGGATATTATGGAATCGTTAGTGAAGCAGTTGCCAAACGGCTTTGGTCTGGAGTGGACGGCGATGTCGTATCAGGAGCGGCTTTCCGGCGCGCAGGCTCCGGCGCTGTACGCCATTTCCTTGCTGGTGGTATTCCTGTGTCTGGCGGCATTGTATGAAAGCTGGTCGGTGCCGTTCTCGGTAATGCTGGTCGTGCCGCTGGGGGTTATCGGCGCGCTGCTGGCAACCTGGATGCGCGGGCTGGAAAACGACGTTTACTTCCAGGTGGGCCTGTTAACGGTCATTGGTTTATCGGCGAAAAACGCCATCCTGATCGTCGAGTTTGCTAACGAGATGAACCAAAAAGGCCACGACCTGTTTGAAGCGACGCTCCACGCCTGCCGTCAGCGTTTACGCCCGATTCTGATGACCTCGCTGGCATTTATCTTCGGCGTATTGCCAATGGCAACCAGCACGGGTGCCGGTTCCGGTGGTCAGCATGCGGTGGGTACTGGCGTAATGGGCGGGATGATTTCGGCCACTATTCTGGCTATTTACTTCGTGCCGCTGTTCTTTGTGCTGGTGCGCCGCCGATTCCCGCTGAAGCCGCGCCCGGAATAAGCAATAAAAAAGGCGACATGCCAATGTGTCGCCTTTTTCAACTTTCCGATTAAGAACCTGCTCAGCGGGTTCTTGCTGTTTGTACTTTGTCTCAGGAATTACTTACGAAGCATAACTTCGATAAAGTCTTTCCAGTTCCCCAGTTCACGTTCAATCATAACAACCTCTCTTATAATTATGGGTATTCTACGGAAACAATATACCGTGGTGAAGCTAATTTACTCGATTGCTGCGATGACTACCTCCGGGGGACAAACCTTATGTAAATACTATGGTCCTGCAGTGATGATTTGTATGTGATACACAGCAACATTTCGAGATATTCATACGGCATCTAATACTGATTTAATTCTGGTTAAAATACAGACAGATAACAAGATGAATATTCTTAATGTTTACGTTAAAAATGTTTAATATTATTTAATAGTTGTTAATTTGAACACTTCGATAATGTTATATTTCCTGATGATCATTTGCAGGCAAAATGTTTTCACCCTTAAATGAGTATTTATTCTCATAAATCGAAAAAGGATTCATTATGGTTACACTTTACGGCATCAAAAATTGTGACACCATTAAAAAGGCTCGCCGTTGGCTGGAAGCCAATAACATCGACTATCGTTTTCATGATTACCGCGTCGATGGATTGGACAGCGAATTATTGAACGGTTTTATCAACGAATTAGGCTGGGAAGCGTTACTCAACACCCGTGGTACAACCTGGCGTAAACTGGACGAAACCACCCGCAATAAAATCACCGATGCGGCCTCTGCGGCGACATTAATGACTGAAATGCCTGCAATTATCAAACGTCCATTGCTCTGCGCGCCTGGTAAGCCTATGCTGCTGGGTTTCAGTGAATCCAGTTATCAGCAATTTTTCCATGAGGTGTAGTCTATGTCGTGCCCGGTTATTGAGCTGACACAACAGCTTATTCGCCGCCCTTCCCTGAGTCCTGATGACGCAGGATGCCAGGCTTTGTTGATTGAACGTTTGCAGGCGATCGGTTTTACCGTTGAACGCATGGACTTTGCCGATACGCAGAATTTTTGGGCATGGCGTGGACAGGGTGAAACGTTAGCCTTTGCCGGGCATACCGACGTGGTGCCGCCTGGCGACGCCGACCGTTGGATCAATCCACCGTTTGAACCAACCATTCGTGACGGCATGTTATTCGGGCGCGGTGCGGCAGATATGAAAGGCTCGCTGGCGGCGATGGTGGTAGCGGCAGAACGCTTTGTCGCACAACATCCCAACCATACGGGGCGACTGGCATTTCTGATCACCTCTGATGAAGAAGCTAGTGCCCACAATGGTACGGTAAAAGTCGTCGAAGCGTTAATGGCGCGTAATGAGCGTCTCGATTACTGTCTGGTTGGCGAACCGTCGAGTATCGAAGTGGTAGGTGATGTGGTGAAAAATGGTCGTCGCGGATCGTTAACCTGCAACCTTACCATTCATGGCGTTCAGGGGCATGTTGCCTACCCACATCTGGCTGACAATCCGGTACATCGCGCAGCACCTTTCATTAATGAATTAGTGGCTATTGAGTGGGATCAGGGTAATGAATTCTTCCCGGCGACCAGTATGCAGATTGCCAATATTCAGGCGGGAACGGGCAGTAACAACGTTATTCCAGGTGAACTGTTTGTGCAGTTTAACTTCCGCTTTAGCACCGAACTGACGGATGAGATGATCAAAGCGCAGGTGCTTGCCCTGCTTGAAAAATATCAACTGCGCTATACGGTGGATTGGTGGCTTTCCGGGCAGCCATTTTTGACCGCGCGCGGTAAACTGGTGGATGCGGTCGTTAACGCGGTTGAGCACTATAATGAAATTAAACCGCAGCTACTGACCACAGGCGGAACGTCCGACGGGCGCTTTATTGCCCGCATGGGGGCGCAGGTGGTGGAACTCGGGCCGGTCAATGCCACGATTCATAAAATTAATGAATGTGTGAACGCTGCCGACCTGCAGCTACTTGCCCGTATGTATCAACGTATCATGGAACAGCTCGTCGCCTGATGAGTGGTTCTGCAAGAGGAAATAAGCATGGACTGGCTGGCTAAATATTGGTGGATTCTGGTGATTGTCTTTTTGGTAGGCGTCCTGCTGAACGTGATTAAAGATCTCAAGCGCGTCGACCATAAGAAATTTCTCGCCAACAAGCCGGAGCTTCCCCCGCATCGTGATTTCAACGATAAGTGGGACGATGACGACGACTGGCCGAAAAAGGATCAACCGAAGAAGTAAGCTAAGTGGCCGGATAAGGCGTTAACGCCGCATCCGGCCATGATGCCTGATACAGTCTTATCAGACCTACCCGGCTATTATTACATCATTTCAATCACATCATCATCGCCAGGCTTACCGCCGCTTAGCGCTTCGTCGAAATAATGTTTCGGAATGGTATAACGCAAGTGATCCAGGGCTAATTGCATACTGCGATTGTCGATCGCATGGCCTAAATCCTCCACGATATCCAGCGTCACATCGCCACCGGCACTGATTAACGCTTCCTGCGCCGCAACCGCATGCGCCAGATCGATAACCGGATCTTCACCGCCATGAATCAAGTGAATTGTTGTGGCTGTAGACGCGGTTTCCGGCAGGCTCGCGTAGCGTCCGTTGAAGGCAATGACGCGCGAAGCAAGGCCCGGTTCGGCTTTAATGCTCTCCAGCGCCATAATCGCGCCTTGTGAGAAACCGATTAGCGCCGTGGCGTTAGCCCCTACTCCGCTTTGTTTCTGCCAGTAGCGCACCGTCTCAATAAACGTCGGCATGATGGCATCCACACGCGCCTGGCGATTATCTTCCGTAATACCCTGCACCGAAAACCACTGACGCCCCGCCGGATTACCGCTCGGCTCCGCGCCACCGACACTCACCACCAGCGCATCAGGAAACAGCGGCGCAAACCAGCTGCCTATTTCCCCCATTGCCACCGGGTTATCCCCGACACCGTGGAAAAGCAGTAACAACTGTTGTGCTGGTTTATCCGGGCTTTGAACAACAAAATGGTCATGTTTCATGGCGAACTCCTTAACTGATGTCATTAATTTTACGCCGCTGACTCACAATGACCATGGGAGAAAATTGAAGGAGTCAGTGAAAAAATTGCCATTGCGTTATGCGATCGCGCAGACGCTCAGTGCGAACATCATCAAGTGCGAATAGCGCCTGCGCGGCCTCTTCCCGCTGGCGAACCAGTAACAGCTTACGGCCTGAAAGTTTAAGTGTGGTACATAACTGCGCGTCACTGGCGTTTTTCTGTAAACGCCCACGCAGCGCCGGTAATGCCAGTTCGCTGGTTTGTAACAGACGCATTAAGCAACCTAACGACGTTAATAGCGGACGATGAGCGAAAGCAAAACCGGCCAGTTCAAGCCAGTCGTCGTCAGAAAGGACGGCATCGTTTAGTGGATCAACAGGAAGCATTTCGCCATTCCACTGCGCGAGAGCTTGCGCATCGCGACGTAAATGGTAATGCTCACGTTCAGCCAGCTGTTTACCCGCATCACTCATCGGTAACAGTGCCATCGCCGTATAGCAACCGCTGCTGGCTTCACGATGATTACCCATTCGCACCAGCACAAAACCGCAGCGTTGCCAGAAACGCCATAATTCCCCGGTGTAACCAAAACTCACCGAAAGATAGTCGAGGTCCTGCGTATATTGCAAAGCACCAGCAATAAGTTGCCGCCCTGTGCCTTCCCGCTGACGCGCCGGATGAACTGCTATCCGGCTGACCCGCCGTCCGCGCAATGTCGCCGCCAGTGGATTGCTGCCGTGCGCCGCCAGCGATTGAGCCACCAGATTGCCCCGTGGACGACGATAACCCGCCCATACCGCCTGACTGAGTTCTTGAGATAATCCACCCTCATCCACCAGCCACAGCGCTCCGGCAATCTCGTTTTCGCCAGCCGCCTGTAAAAAATGTTGACCTGGTGCATCCATCATGCGGCGTAAATCCAGCGGCGAAGTCCGGTAGTGCGCACCAGACAATAATTGATAAACCTTTAACGGCGTTTCTGGCTCGCTTCGCCATAACGTCTGTTCAAATGCGGAAATAACGATATTGCCTTGTGGTGTATGGGTGAAGTTTTCATCGTCAAACACCAGTGCCTCACTAACCATTTTTTCCAGCGGGCATCCCTGCGCCCAACGGATCGGCTGTTGTAGTTCAAAACGGTGTAAATGCGGAAAGCGAGCGCAAAATTTCAGCAAAAAACCACGTCCGGTGCCTTCGTAGCCCTGCACCGTAGTGGTTAACAACGTTCGAGGAAAACGCGATACCAGTTGATGCAACAACGGCGCAGGTATGGCTGCGGCTTCATCGACCACCAGCCAGTCGGCTTGTTCATCGCTGGCTAACAAGGCATCCGGTGCAATAAAGCGAAACTTCTCGCCCGCAAATTGTGCCAGTACATCCGTTGCCGCTTTTGCGGGCGCGGTGACAATCGCACTACCCGCAATACGAGAAATGAGTTGCCCTGCCAGCGCCGATTTACCGCGCCCACGCGCAGCCGTTACCGCTGCCACGCCCGGCGGCATGGTCAGTAGCTGCTGTAAGAGTTGCTGTTGTTCTGGTTGTGGTGCGCCGGTAGCGGGGTGCCAGTCAGTACGGGGAGTAAAATGCGCCAACGAGAACGGCTGGTTTTGCCGCCAGAGGATAGCGTCGTTATTCGCCGTAAGTACACGTTTGAGGTGCAGGACAAAATGCGGCGTCGCAATAGGGTCAGGGCAATCACTCCAGCGCAGCGAGTCGGCATCAGGTTGGTTTTCCCACTCATCCCATACAGGGAGTAACAACACCAGCCAGCTTCCCGCTTTCAACGTTCCGCTAAGTGCCGCAAAGGCAGCGGCATCAAAGCCGTAGCGGGCGTCGAATACCGCATGCCGGAACTCGCGCCCAAGTAAAGTTTGTAGTGCCGAGGGAGAACAGTGGTTTTCAGCATCTGGCTGCGGCGAAATCCACAGCCAGTCGCCAGGTAAGGCATCACGCAACTTAAGCGCATGATCAAAACACCAACGCTCTTCCCCGCTCAACACCAGCAAGCGGCGGATCCCTTCAAGTTTCATTTGCGCTGTTAATGTGTGAAGCGCAGTCAGTTCAGCCATCCCTGCCCCGGAAGTTAAATGCTTTTACCAAAAGTATTGCATTGTGCCGGATCGCCGCTGTCGAAACCACGTTTAAACCAGCTATAGCGTTGCTGAGAAGTGCCATGAGTGAAACTGTCTGGTACTACTCGCCCCTGACTTTGCTGTTGTAAACGGTCATCGCCGATGGCCTGCGCCGCGTTCAGCGCCTCTTCCAGATCGCCGGTTTCCAGAACACCTTGCTGCTGCATACTATGCCCCCAGACACCGGCAAAACAGTCGGCCTGGAGTTCCATACGCACAGATAAGCGGTTTACTTCCGCCTGCGTCGCGTTTTGTTGCAGTTGACGAACTTTCGGCTCGATGCCTAACAGTTTCTGCACATGATGACCGACTTCATGAGCGATAACGTACCCCTGGGCAAAATCGCCATCCGCGCCAAGTTTGTCTTTCATGTCATCATAGAAGGAGAGATCGATATAAACTGTGCCATCCGCCGGGCAATAGAATGGCCCCATTATGGACTGGCCCGCCCCGCAGCCGGTACGCGTCATTCCACGGTACATGACCAGCTTCGGTTGCTGATAGGTTTTACCCATCTTCTCGAATTGCTGTCCCCAGGTGTCTTCCGTGGTTGCCAGAATCACCGAGGTGAATTTTGCGGCTTCGTCTTCATTAGGGCTAATTGACCGCGTTGATTGCTGTTGGGAAACCGGCTGTCCGGTCATCAACCCGGTTAAATCAACGCCATAGTAGCCTGCAACCAGCACGACTATCAGTAAAATCAGCCCGCCTTTACCGCTTGGCAGGCGAAAACCGGGACCGCCCATTGACGGACCGCCGGAGCTATTGCGCCTGTCTTCAACATTGTCACTTTCACGTCGCCCTTGCCAACGCATAGATACCTCAACATTATATTCATTATAGAAATGATCGTAGGTGGTTCAGAGGAAGATTACCACAGGAAAGCGGGATGAAATGGCGGAGGAATGAGCGTTCAATACTCATCTTATGAGAGCGGTTGTCTTGCCGTGCCAGCAGCACGGCAAGATGATGAATAGAAAAATCAGTCCAGCTGTACACCCAGGCGGCGGGCAACGGCTTCATAGGCTTCGATCAGGCCACCGAGGCTCTGGCGGAAACGGTCTTTATCCATTTTCTCCAGCGTTTCTTTGTCCCACAGGCGGCTGCCGTCCGGGGAGAACTCATCGCCCAGAACCACTTCGCCTTTGTACAGACCAAACTCCAGCTTGAAGTCGACCAGAATCAGACCTGCATCATCGAACAGTTTTTTCAGCACGTCGTTCGCTTTGTAGGTCAGCTCTTTCATACGCGCCAGATTCTCTTTGCTCACCCAGCCAAAGGTTTCGCAGTAAGATTCGTTGACCATCGGATCGTGCATGGCGTCGTTTTTCAGGAACAGATCGAACAGTGGCGGGTTCAGCTCAATACCTTCTTCGATTCCAAGACGTTTCACCAGAGAGCCAGCAGCACGGTTACGCACGACACACTCAACCGGCACCATATCCAGCTTTTTCACCAGACATTCGGTATCGGAGAGCAGACGCTCCATTTGAGTCGGGATACCCGCTTCAGCCAGTTTGCTCATAATGAAGTAGTTGAACTTGTTGTTCACCATACCTTTGCGATCAAACTGCTCAATGCGCGCGCCATCCCCTGCTGACGTATCATTGCGGAATTCGAGCACCAACAGGTCCGGGTTTTCCGTGCTGTATACGGTTTTCGCTTTACCACGATACAACTCAGCTTGCTTTTGCATCTTTATCACTCCTGGGTGTGAATTAACGTTTTAAAATCTTTTGCTGTCTGGTGTGCCGGATGTTTTATCGGATGCGGCGTGAACGCCTTATCCGACCTACGTCCGACAAACAAATTTCGTGCGAATTACCGCTAAAATCGCGTTTTTCTGTCGACGCACACGTTTGCGTATCATATCAGAAAAAAGGGCCGGATGACTCCAGCCCTGTATTTTTACTTGCTAAATGCAGCCTGGAAGACAGCTACCAGCGCGTCGTTCTGACTCTGAGTCAGAGTATGACCTTTCGGATCGATGAACTGTAGGCTGCTGCGGTTATCTAAATCGCCAACCTGCAGTTTATAGTCACCGGATGCCAGACCTGGATCGCTCGCGCCCAGTTCGTGCCATTCGCTGTCAGACAGCGGCTTATAAGTTACGGCCATGTTGCCCTGCGAACGGGTGCTGTCGGTCACTTTCATGCCCACTTTTTCCAGCGCAGCTGGCAGACGTTGCCAAACCACATTGAACGGCCCGCGTACGACCAGCATTGGTAAACCGGTGTCATCAGCTGCACTTTGTACGTCCATAGTGGTGGAGGCACGATTTTGCGCAGCGTTCGCGGCGTCAGTGGCAGATTTATCCAGACCGGCGGAAATAACGTTCATCATCTCCGTGCTGTAACGCTGCATGGAAGCCGCGTCTGCAACCGGTTTGCCCGCCTGTTCCAGGTTCAGCAGTTTAACCGTAACCGCCTGCTGATAACCCTGCGGCTTAACAGAGATTTGATAACGACCACGATACTGCTCGTCTTCGTCCAGACGGTTCCATTGTACCCAATCGGTGGTCAGTGTCTGACCAGCATCATCACGTTGGGTGATGGTGTAGTTTTTCGCCTGCAGCACGCTAACCACCTGCGGCCACAGGGTATTGCCACGACCATTTTCCACCAGCAATGAAGCGGTATCGCCCGTGAACTGGGTACGCGCGCCAGAAACCAGTGCCAGCGGCTGGGCTGGTGGACGAATGTCCAGCGCCTTACCGACGGCACCACTACCGTTGGTTACCGGGATTGCATAATCGCCGGAGGTCACCGGCAAGATCATTCCAGCCGGGGCATGAAGCTCCGCAAGCGGTGCCGCTTCCAGGTAGGCTTCATCACCACTGACCTGACGCTTATAGCGTGAGTCAGAACTACAGGCAGCGAGTAATAAAACAAGCGAAACACCCGCAACCTTTGCCAGGCGCGACTTTTGAACAGAGTAAGCCATCAAATCTCCCTAAACTTTACAGCAAACCGGCATGCTTAAGCGCCGCTCTGACCGTCTCACGACCACTGTCGGTGATTGGTGTCATTGGCAGGCGCAGCGTATCGGTCGCCACAAGACCCAGTTCCTTACATGCCCATTTCACCGGGATTGGATTGGGTTCGACAAATAGTTTGTTGTGTAATGGCATCAGACGCTGATTAATAACGCGTGCCTCGGCAAAATGCCCTTCTGCTGCCAGTTTGCACATCTGGGCCATATCACGCGCTGCGACGTTAGCCGTAACGGAAATAACCCCATGACCGCCTAATTGCATGAAGTCCAGCGCGCTCGCATCATCGCCGCTCAGCAGAACAAAATCATCTGAAACCAGCTCTTTGATCTGGTTTACACGCGTTAAGTTCCCTGTTGCCTCTTTGATTCCGATAATATTTTTTACTTTCGCCAGACGGCCCACCGTTTCCGGGAGCAGATCGCAGCCAGTACGGGACGGCACATTATACAGAATTTGCGGCAGGTCAGTATGTTCAGCGATGGCTTTGAAATGCTGATACAAACCTTCTTGCGACGGACGATTGTAGTAAGGGGTTACCGTCAGGCAGCCGACGATACCGCTGTCATTGAAGCGCTGCGTCAGGCTAATGGCTTCCGCAGTAGCGTTAGCACCGGTCCCGGCAATCACCGGAATGCGCCCGTCAGCCAGCTCCAGCGTCATCATCACCACATCAGCATGTTCGTCATGATTTAAGGTAGCGGACTCGCCAGTGGTGCCAACAGAAACGATCGCCGAAGTACCGCTGGCGACATGATAATCAATCAGTTTTTTCAAGCTAGCCCGACAGACATTACCTTTTTCATCCATCGGAGTAACAATCGCGACAATACTTCCCGTGAACATGGGCCATCCTCTGTGCAAACAAGTGTCTCAATGGTACGTTTGGTATGGCATTAAAAGCAAGCAGACAGAACCGTTCTGATTGTTGTATGCATGTTTTTTTTATGCTTTCCTTAAGAACAACTCACCCCTTGAAGGAATAACCAGTTTGACACTGTCATCGCAACATTATCTGGTGATCACTGCGTTGGGTGCCGATCGCCCTGGAATAGTGAACACCATCACCCGTCATGTCAGTAGTTGCGGCTGTAATATTGAAGACAGTCGCCTGGCGATGCTGGGAGAAGAGTTCACGTTTATCATGCTGCTTTCCGGTTCATGGAATGCCATTACTCTGATTGAATCAACGTTACCGTTGAAAGGTGCCGAGCTGGATCTTTTAATCGTGATGAAGCGCACGACGGCGCGTCCGCGTCCGCCAATGCCAGCATCTGTCTGGGTTCAGGTCGATGTGGCAGACTCCCCGCATTTAATTGAACGCTTCACAGCACTTTTCGACGCGCATCATATGAACATTGCGGAGCTGGTGTCGCGCACGCAACCTGCTGAAAATGAAAGGGCTGCGCAGTTGCATATTCAGATAACTGCCCACAGCCCCGCATCTGCGGACGCAGCAAATATTGAGCAAGCGTTCAAAGCCCTATGTACAGAACTCAATGCACAAGGCAGTATTAACGTCGTCAATTATTCCCAACATGATGAACAGGATGGAGTTAAGTAATGAATCCACTGAAAGCCGGTGATATCGCACCGAAATTTAGCTTGCCGGATCAAGACGGAGAACAAGTTAATTTGACCGACTTCCAGGGACAGCGTGTTCTGGTTTATTTCTACCCGAAAGCCATGACCCCCGGCTGTACCGTACAGGCCTGCGGCTTACGCGATAACATGGATGAGTTGAAAAAAGCGGGCGTTGATGTGCTGGGTATCAGCACCGATAAACCCGAAAAACTCTCCCGTTTTGCGGAAAAAGAGCTGCTTAACTTTACGCTCCTGTCTGATGAGGACCACCAGGTGTGCGAACAATTCGGCGTCTGGGGTGAAAAGTCCTTCATGGGCAAAACCTACGATGGTATTCATCGCATCAGCTTCCTGATTGACGCTGATGGCAAAATCGAACATGTCTTTGACGATTTCAAAACCAGCAATCACCACGACGTTGTGCTGAACTGGCTGAAAGAACACGCCTGATTACTTTGCTCCATTCCGTGCTGGCTGCGCTTGCGGCCAGCACATCTCAAATCTTCTCACTGCCCTGCAACACTCGTTTAAAATTTTTTCGCTGAAGGTCAGTCTTGCGCGATTTGCCCATCAGGCCAGGCGTGAATCACGGCTTTGATCAGCGTCGCCAATGGAATAGCGAAGAATACGCCCCAGAATCCCCACAAACCACCGAAGATCACCACCGATAAAATAATCACCAGAGGATGCAGGTTAACCGCTTCGGAGAACAACACCGGTACTAACAGGTTGCCGTCCAGCGCCTGAATAATCAGATACACCGCGAAGCAGCTCCAGAATTCCGTGCCAGCACCAAACTGGAATAGCGCCACGCCAACCACCGGAATGGTCACCACAAATGCGCCAATGTACGGAATAAGTACCGAGAAGCCGACCAGCACCGCCAGCAGCAGCGAATAGTTCAGCCCAAAGAGCAAGAACCCCAGCCAGGTGGCGATCCCTACCACGATCATCTCCAGCACTTTGCCGCGGATATAGTTGGTGATTTGTTGATTCATCTCCTTCCACACCTGTCCTGCCAGTCCACGGTTGCGCGGCAGCACCCGGCGAACGGCGTTCAGCATCTGCTCTTTGTCTTTCAGCAGGAAGAAGACCATCAATGGCACCAGCACCAGATAGACGGCAATGGTCAGCAAACCAACCAACGAGGCGAGGGAAATTTTCACCACCGAATCGCCCATGGTCAGCATCCGACTGCGCATATTTTCAGCCATTGCATCAATAATGCCCGCATCCATTAACGCCGGATAGCGGCGCGGCAACGTGGCGGCAAAGTCAGAAAGCTTATTGAGCATCCCCGGCATATCGCGGATTAAGTAGATGCCCTGCTGCCAGGCGATAGGCAGTACCACGAACGCCATCAGTAGCAGGATGCCCACAAACAGGATCAGCACGATAGATGTCGCCCAAGGGCGGGAACAGCCAATAGACTGCAGGCGGACAGTCGGCCATTCCAGTAAATAGGCCAGCACAATAGCCACCAGCAACGGCGCGAGTAGGCCGCTAAAGAAAAAGATAATGCCAAAACCAGCAACCAAAATAACCAGCAAGGCAATCGCTTCCGGGTCGCTAAAACGGCGGCGATACCATTGCATCAACATTTCGAGCATACAGACCTTCCCTGAACCTCAAGAGCGGGATTGCGATCCGCAATTGTATCGAAATGTCACAAAAAAGACTTCGCTTTTTATGACGGATTCAGGAAACTGAAAAGTCATTTGAGTGGGCTAATCTTCGCCGTTACACTCAAAGGCGGCGCGGTGGGAACGATATTTCACAGTATCGGTCAAATGACTATCTCCAGAAATACAGGATAGAGGTTATGTTCAGGCAGTTGAAAAAAAACCTGGTTGCAACCCTCATTGCTGCTATGACCATTGGTCAGGTAGCCCCGGCGTTTGCCGACAGCGCAGACACCTTGCCGGATATGGGAACCTCCGCAGGAAGCACACTTTCCATTGGTCAGGAAATGCAGATGGGCGACTATTATGTCCGCCAGTTACGCGGCAGCGCGCCGTTAATTAATGATCCGCTGTTAACGCAATACATTAATTCGCTAGGAATGCGTCTGGTTTCGCATGCCAATTCGGTTAAGACACCGTTTCATTTCTTTCTGATCAACAACGATGAAATTAACGCCTTTGCTTTCTTTGGCGGCAACGTGGTGCTGCACTCTGCCCTGTTCCGTTATTCCGATAACGAAAGTCAACTGGCTTCAGTTATGGCGCACGAAATCTCCCACGTCACCCAACGTCACCTGGCGCGAGCGATGGAAGATCAGCAGCGCAGCGCGCCGCTGACCTGGGTCGGCGCGTTAGGTTCTATTTTACTGGCGATGGCCAGTCCGCAGGCGGGGATGGCGGCGCTGACCGGTACACTGGCGGGAACGCGCCAGGGGATGATCAGTTTCACCCAGCAAAATGAACAGGAAGCGGACCGCATTGGTATTCAGGTGCTGCAACGCTCGGGATTCGATCCGCAGGCGATGCCGACCTTCCTCGAAAAATTACTCGATCAGGCGCGTTACTCTTCGCGCCCACCAGAAATTCTGCTCACTCACCCACTACCGGAAAGCCGTCTGGCTGATGCCCGTAACCGTGCCAATCAGATGCGCCCGATAGTGGTGCAATCGTCAGAAGATTTCTATCTGGCAAAAGTGCGCACACTGGGGATGTACAATTCAGGGCGTAACCAACTCACCAGTGATTTGCTGGATGAATGGGCGAAAGGAAACGTTCGTCAGCAACGAGCGGCGCAATATGGTCGTGCTTTACAGGCGATGGAAGCCAATAAATACGACGAGGCGCGTAAAACGCTGCAACCGTTACTGGCGGCAGAACCTGGCAACGCATGGTATCTCGATCTGGCTACCGATATCGATCTTGGGCAAAACAAAGCCAATGACGCTATCAATCGCCTGAAAAATGCCCGCGATTTGCGCACCAATCCGGTGTTGCAGCTCAACCTGGCGAACGCTTATCTGCAAGGGGGGCAACCACAGGAAGCGGCCAATATTCTGAATCGCTACACTTTTAACAATAAAGATGACAGCAACGGCTGGGATTTACTGGCACAGGCGGAAGCCGCACTAAATAACCGCGATCAGGAACTGGCTGCGCGAGCAGAAGGTTATGCGCTCGCCGGGCGACTCGATCAGGCTATTTCCTTGTTGAGTAGCGCCAGTTCTCAGGTGAAATTAGGCAGCCTGCAACAAGCGCGTTACGATGCGCGCATCGACCAGTTGCGCCAGCTGCAGGAACGCTTTAAGCCTTATACCAAGATGTAATTCGCATTAAAGGAAGAACAATGACCAAACAGGTAAAAATCTACCATAACCCACGCTGTTCAAAGAGCCGGGAAACGCTGAACCTGCTGAAAGAAAACGGCGTGGAGCCAGAAGTGGTGCTCTACCTTGAGACACCCGCCGATGCGGCAACGCTGCGTGATTTGCTGAAAATGCTGGGGATGAATAGCGCTCGTGAATTGATGCGCCAAAAAGAGGATCTTTATAAAGAACTGAACCTGGCTGACAGTTCACTTAGCGAAGAGGCGCTGATTCAGGCGATGGTGGATAATCCGAAGCTAATGGAACGCCCGATTGTGGTCGCGAATGGCAAAGCGCGGATTGGTCGTCCACCGGAGCAGGTACTGGAAATCGTGGGTTAAGATGTGCTCCATCGCTAGTTGAAGCACATTGCCGGATGCGACGCTTGCCGCGTCTTATCCGGCCTACGAATACTATGGATTAACTTCGCGTAGGTCGGATAAGGCGTTCGCGCCGCATCCGACAATAAACACCTTATCTACAACTTCAGAATTTCTTTCACAAACGGAATGGTCAGCTTGCGTTGCGCGGTAATCGACGCACGATCCAGCTGATCCAGCGTCATAAACAACGTGCGCATTTCTCTGTCGAGCCGCTTCAGCAAGAAACGCCCCACATCTTCCGGCAGTTCAAAACCACGCAAACGCGCGCGTAACTGTAGCGCCTGCAACTTATCTTCATCAGAAAGTGGCTGCAATTTGTAGATCTGCCCCCAGTCGAGACGCGACGCGAGATCCGGTAATCCCAGATTCAACTGCCGCGGTGGACGATCGCCGGTGATCAACAACCGTGTTTTGCCCGATTCCAGAATTCGATTGTAGAGATCGAAAATCGCCATCTCCCACAACTCATCGCCGGCAATACACTCAATGTTGTCAATACAGACCAGCGACAAATGCTCCATACCGTCGAGCACTTCCGGAACAAACCAGGTGCGTTTATCCAGCGGGACATAGCCCACCGCATCGCCACGCTGCGACAATTCCGCGCAAGCCGCGTGCAGCAGATGGCTGCGCCCCGCGCCTTCGCGTGCCCAGAGATAGATGTAACCGCTATGTTCCTGACGCAGCACGTTTTGCAGCGCGGCCAGTAAAGAGGAGTTATCCCCCGGCCAGAAACTTGCAAAGGTTTCGTCGTCAGGAAGATAAAGTGGCAAAGAGAGCTGTGCCGGTGTGTTCAGAGATACCTCAACCAGGATTTCACAAAATCGCGAGAAGTTTACCACAGAATCCCATGATGTTTGAACCGGGCAGCAACACTGCCCGGTCGGTACATTATTTGTCTGTTATATCCGCGTCTTCTGCGTCCAGCACCACTTCTTCAGGGCGCAGCATACTAATCAGTTTGAAGATCAAACTTAAGCCGATACCGACGATGGTCGCCAGCGCCATACCTTTCAGCTCCGCCGCGCCAATGTTTACCTTCGCGCCACTGACGCCGATGATCAAAATAACGGAAGTCAGGATCAGGTTCTGTGCTTTGTTGTAATCCACTTTCGATTCGATCAACACACGAATACCGGAAGCACCGATGACACCGTAAAGCAGCAGCGAAACGCCGCCCATCACCGGCAATGGAATCATCTGGATAGCAGCAGCCAGTTTACCGACGCAGGAAAGCAGGATAGCGAAAATCGCCGCACCGCCGATAACCCAGGTACTGTAAACACGGGTGATCGCCATCACGCCAATGTTTTCTCCGTAAGTGGTGTTTGGCGTGGAGCCAAAGAAGCCGGAGATCACGGTCGACAAGCCGTTAGCAAACATCGAACGGTGCAGACCTGGATCGCGCAGCAGATCTTTTTTGACGATATTAGCCGTTACTACCAGGTGCCCTACGTGTTCGGCAATAACCACTAACGCCGCTGGCAGAATAGTCAGAATGGCAAACCACTCGAAGCGCGGCGTATAGAGGGTCGGCAGCGCAAACCAGTGAGCATTAATAATCGGCGTGGTATCGACAATTCCCATTGCGAAAGAGAGCGCGTACCCCACCAGCACGCCAATTAAAATCGGGATAATTGCCAGGAAACCACGAAACAGCACGGAACCTAAAACCGTGACCGCCAGGGTGGTAATAGAGATGATGATGGTTTTGGAGTCTGGCGTTTGCCCTTCAGCCGGGAGTAAACCCGCCATACCGGCAGCTACGCCCGCCAGCTCCAGACCGATGACGGCAACGATTGCGCCCATTGCCGCAGGTGGAAACAGCACGTCCAGCCAGCCGGTCCCCGCTTTCTTCACGATAAAAGAAACCAGGCAGAACAGCACGCCGCACATAATAAAGCCGCCCAGCGCAACTTCATACCCCAACGGCAACAGTAACAATACCGGTGAAATAAAGGCAAAGCTGGAACCAAGATAAGCCGGAATTTTCCCTTTACAGATGAAGAGATACAGCAGTGTTCCTATACCGTTAAATAACAGTACAGTCGCCGGGTTAATATGAAATAAGACGGGCACCAGGACGGTTGCACCAAACATGGCGAACAAATGTTGCAAACTAAGCGGGATTGTCTGTAAAAGTGGCGGTCTTTCACTCACCCCGATAGCACGGCGCGTCATAGTATTATCCTCTGTATTATGTGTTATAGGCGCTTTACTCAAAAAAAAGCCGACTCTTAAAGTCGGCTTTAATTATTTTTATTCTTTATTTCGTACCAAAGATTTTGTCACCGGCATCGCCGAGGCCCGGAATAATGTATCCGTGCTCGTTCAGTCCCTGGTCAATCGATGCAGTATACAGTTCGACGTCCGGGTGCGCTTTTTCCAGCGCAGCGATACCTTCTGGTGCAGCTACCAGCACCAGAACTTTGATGCTGCTGCAGCCCGCTTTTTTCAGCAGGTCGATGGTCGCGATAACGGAACCACCGGTTGCCAGCATTGGGTCAACGATCAGCGCCATACGCTCATCGATGTTAGAAACCAGTTTCTGGAAGTACGGTACCGGCTCCAGCGTTTCTTCATTACGGTACATACCGACGACACTGATGCGCGCACTCGGAACGTTTTCCAGCACACCGTCCATCATCCCAAGACCCGCACGCAGAATTGGCACAACGGTAATTTTCTTACCTTTGATCTGGTCGATTTCTACCGGGCCGTTCCAGCCTTCGATAGTGACTTTTTCCGTTTCGAGGTCGGCGGTCGCTTCGTAAGTCAGCAGGCTACCCACTTCGGAAGCGAGTTCGCGAAAGCGCTTGGTGCTGATATCTTGCTCACGCATCAGTCCCAGCTTGTGTTTGACGAGTGGGTGTTTGACTTCCACGATCTTCATACTCTTTCTCCTTTGAGGGGCAGCCACAAAAAAATCGACGGATTATACCTCCTTTCTTCAAGGCGGCAATATTATTTTCGTTGACTTTAGTCAAAATGATAACGGTTTGAGATAAAGTTATTTTATATTCAAATGGTTATGAAAGAAGATTATTCCATCCGAAAACGATCCTTTGCCCTGGTACAAGTATTCTTTCGCCGCGCGCCTGGGGAAAAGACGTGCAAAAAGGTTGTGTAAAGCAGTCTCGCAAACGTTTGCTTTCCCTGTTAGAATTGCGCCGAATTTTATTTTTCTACCGCAAGTAACGCGTGGGGACCCAAGCAGTGACCGATAAAACCTCTCTTAGCTACAAAGATGCCGGTGTTGATATTGACGCGGGTAATGCTCTGGTTGGAAGAATCAAAGGCGTAGTGAAGAAAACGCGTCGTCCGGAAGTGATGGGCGGTCTGGGCGGCTTCGGTGCACTGTGTGCATTGCCGCAAAAATATCGTGAACCTGTGCTGGTTTCCGGCACTGACGGCGTAGGTACCAAGCTGCGTCTGGCGATGGACTTAAAACGTCACGACACCATTGGTATTGATCTGGTCGCCATGTGCGTTAATGACCTGGTGGTGCAAGGTGCGGAACCGCTGTTTTTCCTCGACTATTACGCAACCGGAAAACTGGATGTTGATACCGCTTCAGCGGTGATCAGCGGCATTGCGGAAGGTTGTCTGCAATCGGGCTGTTCACTGGTGGGTGGCGAAACGGCAGAAATGCCGGGGATGTATCACGGTGAAGATTACGATGTCGCTGGTTTCTGCGTTGGCGTGGTAGAAAAATCAGAAATCATCGACGGCTCTAAAGTCAGCGATGGCGATGTGCTGATTGCACTCGGCTCCAGCGGTCCGCACTCGAACGGCTATTCGCTGGTGCGCAAAATTCTTGAAGTCAGCGGTTGTGATCCGCAAACCACCGAACTTGATGGTAAGCCATTAGCCGATCATCTGCTGGCACCGACCCGCATTTACGTGAAGTCAGTGCTGAAGTTGATTGAAAAGGTCGATGTGCATGCCATTGCGCACCTGACCGGCGGCGGTTTCTGGGAAAACATTCCGCGCGTATTGCCAGATAATACCCAGGCAGTGATTGATGAATCTTCCTGGCAGTGGCCGGAAGTGTTTAACTGGCTGCAAACGGCAGGTAACGTTGAGCGCCATGAAATGTATCGCACCTTCAACTGCGGCGTCGGTATGATTATTGCCCTGCCTGCTCCGGAAGTGGACAAAGCCCTCGCCCTGCTCAATGCCAACGGTGAAAACGCGTGGAAAATCGGTATCATCAAAGCCTCTGATTCCGAACAACGCGTGGTTATCGAATAATGAATATTGTGGTGCTTATTTCCGGCAACGGAAGTAATTTGCAGGCAATTATTGACGCCTGCAAAACCAACAAAATTAAAGGCACCGTACGGGCAGTTTTCAGCAATAAGGCCGACGCGTTCGGCCTTGAACGCGCCCGCCAGGCGGGTATTGCAACGCATACGCTCATCACCAGCGCGTTTGACAGTCGTGAAGCCTATGACCGGGAGTTGATTCATGAAATCGACATGTACGCACCCGATGTGGTCGTGCTGGCTGGTTTTATGCGCATTCTCAGCCCGGCGTTTGTCTCCCATTATGCCGGGCGTTTGCTGAACATTCACCCTTCTCTGCTGCCGAAATATCCCGGATTACACACCCATCGTCAGGCGCTGGAAAATGGCGATGAGGAGCACGGTACATCGGTGCATTTCGTCACCGATGAACTGGACGGTGGCCCGGTTATTTTACAGGCGAAAGTCCCGGTATTTGCTGGTGATACGGAAGATGACATCACCGCCCGCGTGCAAACCCAGGAACACGCTATTTATCCACTGGTGATTAGCTGGTTTGCCGATGGTCGTCTGAAAATGCACGAAAACGCCGCGTGGCTGGATGGTCAACGTCTGCCGCCGCAGGGCTACGCTGCCGACGAGTAATGCCCCCGTAGTTAAAGCGCCAGCTCTGCCGCTGGCGTTTTTCAATTCACCTGTAAATCGCAAGCTCCAGCAGTTTTTTTCCCCCTTTTCTGGCATAGTTGGACATCTGCCAATATTGCTCGCCATAATATCCAGGCAGTGTCCCGTGAATAAAACGGAGTAAAAGTGGTAATGGGTCAGGAAAAGCTATACATCGAAAAAGAGCTCAGTTGGTTATCGTTCAATGAACGCGTGCTTCAGGAAGCGGCGGACAAATCTAACCCGCTGATTGAAAGGATGCGTTTCCTGGGGATCTATTCCAATAACCTTGATGAGTTCTATAAAGTCCGCTTCGCTGAACTGAAGCGACGCATCATTATTAGCGAAGAACAAGGTTCCAACTCTCATTCCCGCCATTTACTGGGCAAAATTCAGTCCCGGGTGCTGAAAGCCGATCAGGAATTCGACGGCCTCTACAACGAGCTGTTGCTGGAGATGGCGCGCAACCAGATCTTCCTGATTAATGAACGCCAGCTCTCCGTCAATCAACAAAACTGGCTGCGTCATTATTTTAAGCAGTATCTGCGTCAGCACATTACGCCGATTTTAATCAATCCTGACACTGATTTAGTGCAGTTCCTGAAAGATGATTACACCTATCTGGCGGTGGAAATTATCCGTGGCGATACCATCCGTTACGCGCTGCTGGAGATCCCATCAGATAAAGTGCCGCGCTTTGTGAATTTACCGCCAGAAGCGCCGCGTCGACGCAAGCCGATGATTCTTCTGGATAACATTCTGCGTTACTGCCTTGATGATATTTTCAAAGGCTTCTTTGATTATGACGCGCTGAATGCCTATTCAATGAAGATGACCCGCGATGCCGAATACGATTTAGTGCATGAGATGGAAGCCAGCCTGATGGAGTTGATGTCTTCCAGTCTCAAGCAGCGTTTAACTGCTGAGCCGGTGCGTTTTGTTTATCAGCGCGATATGCCCAATGCGCTGGTTGAAGTGTTACGCGAAAAACTGACTATTTCCCGCTACGACTCCATCGTCCCTGGTGGTCGTTATCATAATTTTAAAGACTTTATTAATTTCCCCAATGTCGGCAAAGCCAATCTGGTGAACAAACCACTGCCACGTTTACGCCACATTTGGTTTGATAAAGCCCAGTTCCGCAATGGTTTTGATGCTATTCGCGAACGCGATGTGTTGCTCTATTATCCTTATCATACCTTTGAGCATGTACTGGAACTGCTGCGTCAGGCTTCGTTCGACCCGAGCGTACTGGCGATTAAAATTAACATTTACCGCGTGGCGAAAGATTCACGCATCATCGACTCGATGATCCACGCCGCACACAACGGTAAGAAAGTCACCGTGGTGGTTGAGTTACAGGCGCGTTTCGACGAAGAAGCCAACATTCACTGGGCGAAGCGCCTGACCGAAGCAGGCGTGCACGTTATCTTCTCTGCGCCGGGGCTGAAAATTCACGCCAAACTGTTCCTGATTTCACGTAAAGAAAACGGTGAAGTGGTGCGTTACGCACACATCGGGACCGGAAATTTTAACGAAAAAACCGCGCGTCTTTATACTGACTATTCGTTGCTGACCGCCGATGCGCGCATCACCAACGAAGTACGGCGGGTGTTCAACTTTATTGAAAACCCATACCGTCCGGTGACATTTGATTATTTAATGGTGTCGCCGCAAAACTCTCGCCGTCTGTTGTATGAAATGGTGGACCGCGAGATCGCCAACGCGCAGCAAGGGCTGCCCAGTGGTATCACCCTGAAGCTAAATAACCTTGTCGATAAAGGCCTGGTTGATCGTCTGTATGCGGCCTCCAGCTCCGGCGTACCGGTTAATCTGCTGGTGCGCGGAATGTGTTCTCTGATCCCCAATCTGGAAGGCATTAGCGACAACATTCGTGCCATCAGTATTGTTGACCGTTACCTTGAACATGACCGGGTTTATATTTTTGAAAATGGCGGCGATAAAAAGGTCTACCTTTCTTCCGCCGACTGGATGACGCGCAATATTGATTATCGTATTGAAGTGGCAACGCCGCTGCTCGATCCGCGCCTGAAGCAGCGGGTGCTGGACATCATCGACATATTGTTCAGCGATACGGTCAAAGCACGTTATATCGATAAAGAACTCAGTAATCGCTACGTTCCCCGCGGCAATCGCCGCAAAGTACGGGCGCAGTTGGCGATTTACGACTACATCAAATCACTCGAACAATCTGAATAACCCTATGCCAATACACGATAAATCCCCTCGTCCGCAGGAGTTTGCTGCGGTCGATCTTGGTTCAAACAGTTTTCACATGGTCATAGCCCGTGTGGTAGATGGTGCCATGCAGATTATTGGCCGCCTGAAACAGCGGGTGCATCTGGCGGACGGCCTGGGGCCAGATAATATGTTGAGTGAAGAGGCAATGACGCGCGGTTTGAACTGTCTGTCGCTATTTGCCGAAAGGCTACAAGGGTTTTCTCCTGCCAGCGTCTGTATAGTTGGTACCCATACGCTGCGTCAGGCGCTGAACGCCACTGACTTTCTGAAACGCGCGGAAAAAGTCATTCCCTACCCGATCGAAATTATTTCCGGTAATGAAGAAGCCCGTCTGATTTTTATGGGCGTGGAACATACCCAACCGGAAAAAGGTCGCAAACTGGTTATTGATATTGGCGGCGGTTCTACAGAACTGGTGATTGGTGAAAATTTCGAACCGATTCTCGTTGAAAGCCGCCGGATGGGTTGTGTCAGCTTTGCCCAGCTTTATTTCCCTGGCGGGGTCATCAATAAAGAGAATTTTCAGCGCGCTCGCATGGCGGCAGCACAAAAACTGGAAACGTTAACCTGGCAATTTCGAATTCAGGGCTGGAACGTGGCAATGGGCGCTTCCGGTACCATAAAAGCCGCCCATGAAGTGTTAATGGAAATGGGCGAGAAAGACGGGATAATTACCCCGGAACGTCTGGAAAAACTGGTAAAAGAAGTTTTACGGCACCGTAATTTCGCATCGCTGAGTTTACCAGGTCTTTCCGAAGAGCGGAAAACAGTCTTCGTTCCTGGACTGGCGATTTTATGCGGTGTGTTTGATGCTTTAGCCATCCGTGAACTGCGCCTTTCTGACGGGGCGTTACGCGAAGGCGTACTGTATGAAATGGAAGGACGTTTCCGTCATCAGGATGTGCGTAGTCGCACTGCCAGCAGCCTCGCCAACCAGTATCACATCGACAGCGAACAGGCCCGACGGGTGCTGGATACCACTATGCAAATGTACGAACAGTGGCGGGAACAGCAACCGAAGCTGGCGCACCCACAACTGGAGGCGCTACTGCGATGGGCCGCCATGCTGCATGAGGTCGGGTTGAATATCAACCACAGCGGTTTGCATCGCCACTCCGCTTATATTCTGCAAAACAGCGACTTGCCGGGTTTTAATCAGGAACAGCAGCTGATGATGGCGACACTGGTGCGCTATCACCGTAAAGCGATTAAACTCGACGATCTGCCGCGCTTTACCTTGTTTAAGAAGAAACAGTTCCTGCCACTGATTCAGCTATTGCGCCTTGGCGTATTACTCAATAATCAACGTCAGGCAACCACCACACCGCCAACATTGACGCTGATTACTGATGACAGTCACTGGACACTGCGTTTCCCGCATGACTGGTTTAGTCAGAATGCGCTGGTACTGCTTGATCTGGAAAAGGAGCAAGAATACTGGGAAGGCGTGGCTGGCTGGCGGTTGAAAATTGAAGAAGAAAGTACACCAGAAATCGCCGCTTAATGCTTTGCGGGCCGACGAGAAATGTCGGCCCGCATTATTCAGGCACTTTCGCGAATGGGTTCGATTTCATTCAGCGTATCAATTAACGGTTGCGGCTTACCAATAAGATAACCCTGCATATAATCGATCCCCAAAGAGAGCACCGCCTCGCGGATCTCTTCGTTTTCAACGTACTCTGCCACTACCCGCATTTTCTTCATTCGCGCCAGGTGGCAAATCGACGCCACTATCTGATAATCCAGACTATTTGACACAATATTGCGGATAAAACTGCCGTCAATTTTAAGCAGATCGGCATTCACATTTTTAAGCCGCGCATAGCTGGCGTAGCCGGTGCCGAAATCATCAATCGCAATCTGGCAGCCTAATTCCTGAAGATGCTGCAAGGTGATTTGCGCCTGCTTAACATTGGTCAGAGCATTACTTTCGGTGACTTCAAAAATAAGTTGCCACGCTTCAATCTGATATTTAGCCAGCAGCTGACTGACTTCAACAGGAAAACGAGCCTGACATACCGAGGTTGGAGACAGATTAATAGCAAAACGGTGAGCGGGCATCTTCGCTCTGTTTTCAGCCATAAATTGCAGCGTATGCTCAATGACCCACATGTCGATACTCGACGATAAACCAAATTCGTGCGCGACCGGTAAGAAGCTATCGGGGCTGATCAGTTCATCATTCTCACCTTTCATGCGCAGAAGAATTTCATGGTAGACATCACCACGCATACCGGTAATCGGCTGGGCCATCAGGAAAAAATGGTTGTGTTCCAGCGCCCGCTGTAGCCGATTCATCATCGCGACTTTATCTTTCAATTCGCGTTGCAAATACATTGCTCCGCGACGCTGCATATTTTCCGGGGCGTTGGTCACGATGGAAAGTTCGGCCACTGTATTTAGCTCTCCCAGCAGCAGGTAGATATGATTCACTGGCGAGCGCACATAGCAGTAACTGACGCCAATCTGCGGTTGCATCGGCATTCCATCCCAAAAGAAACGAAATTGCTTGAGATGGCTATCCAGTGCGGTAATGCGCTCCTGGTGCGATTCTGTATTCAGCCGCAGCGCGAGATCGTTACCCGAAAGCTGATAAACATCTTCACCCGGTTCCAGCAATGGTGACAGCCAGTGAGAAAGTTTTTGCTTGTATTGAATACGCAGCATGATGCCATAATTCTTAACCAGCATTTCCATGCCAGGGATGCGTAAATAACAAAGCGCAGACCAGGGGGCATCACGTAACGCGCGATTCAGGGCGCGAACATTTGGCAAATGAACCACCGGGTCCACATACGCAAGCCGCTGAATGCGTCTGACTACCGCTCGCTGACGGGTTGCCAGTACAGCCATATAATTGACAATAAAAGAGAATACTAGATAACTGGAGGAGGTTATGGTCAGCTGCGTGGTATAGCCAGGATAAATGGGAATGTAATTTTGATAGCTGTGGATGCTGATCATCAACACGACCGCCCAGAGCAATGAAATCAGCTTATAACCATAACGCATCGCTCCCCACATCATCAGGGGCAGCAATAATGACAAGGTGTAATTGGTGCTAAAAATCGTGCTTTTTTCATTTAACGGCATGCATAACAGCAATAGTAAAGCACCTAATGCCAGTAGCCAGATTGCGAACTCTTTTTTGGTAACTTTGGCATCAACCTGCTGTTTTAATTGCGAATAATAGCTACGTAAATAAAACGGATTTCGCACCACCCGAATGATGAAGTAGCACAGCGGGACACCAATCAGATTACCCACCAGCAAGGCCTGATAATTGATTAAGGTCCCGAGGTTAAAGGGCATGACGCCGACCAGATTTTCTCTGCTCGCCAGTAATCCAACAAACGCAGCAAACTGGAAAAGTATCAGAAACAGCGTTGCAGGAAACACAATCTGCCAGAATAGTCGCTGGGAAATTAAACGGCTATCACCATGTGAAACGTTGTTACGCCGGGGAGTAAAAACCCTGTAACCGCCCCAACAGAGAATGATAATGATAATAAAATTAGCCGTTAATGAGAGCGTTTCGTAAAAACCCAGCTCTGCATATTTGCGAACAAAAATCCCTAAGGCGATCCCTGGCAATGCCGCCCAGCTGAAAAACATCATCATGCTGATCATCAGTGCCAGTGGCAGATAAAAGAGAAAAACTTCACCGGAAGAAATATGCGCGAAAGTATTAATGTGGGCGAAAATGGGCAAGATTAAAGAAGGCAGGAACAGCGGAAGCCCCCACCATTTATCACGTATTTTTATATAAGTTGCATTCAGTTTCATAGATGCTCAGCAGAATCCCCCACATCCTGAAGGAGGTGTATTCAGACAGGCATCCCACCTGACTTCGAATGATGATTATTCATCACTATAGAGAGCAATGATTCTAAGTGTCATATGAAAGTTCCAATTGATATATATCAAACAAAATAACCCTGATTAATGAATTATTACGTTTATCATGTTAACTCATCATTATTACATCATCATTGTAAATAATTAAATTAACTTCCATAACATTAAAATATGTATCCACTGACGCTTTTTTACATAACGAAGAATTGACCATTTTGTCCTGTTGTGCCTTAATGTAAGTACCGTCCACGGCGTGGGACATACTTCAAGGAACCTTTTGTGAGTCAGGCAACCAGTATGCGAAAACGACACCGATTTAACAGTCGCATGACCCGTATCGTACTGCTCATCAGCTTTATCTTCTTCTTTGGCCGTTTTATCTACTCGTCCGTCGGTGCCTGGCAGCACCATCAGAGCAAAAAAGAAGCTCAGCAATCCACACTCTCCGTCGAATCACCGGTACAACGTTAGCGGTTACCTTCTCCACTCTCACAGAACATAACGGCACCTCGCTGTCGGATGCTTTTGCTCTTTGGGATTATCAAAGCGGCAGATATTTTTTCATCTTAAATTTTACGTTTTTGTCCTGACTGATGTTTATCCTGTTCGACTGCGAAATAAATACATCATTAATACATATGTTGTGATGATGTATTTTTATAAATTATTTCCCGCATGAATTTTAATAAATTTAATCTATTCCTTTATACGCAATACATTTACTTTCCTCTTTTGATGATCTTAAATGTCTTATTTTTCGTAATGTGTATAACAAGGAATAGTGATGAAATTTAAAAAATGTCTTCTGCCTGTGGCAATGTTAGCGTCATTCACTCTGGCAGGATGCCAGTCAAATGCTGATGATCATGCCGCCGATGTTTATCAAACCGATCAACTGAATACCAAACAAGAAACTAAAACCGTTAATATTATTTCCATTCTTCCCGCAAAAGTTGCCGTAGACAACGCCCAAAATAAACGGAACGCACAAGCCTTCGGCGCGCTTATTGGCGCTGTCGCTGGCGGTGTTATCGGCCACAACGTCGGGTCTGGCAGCAATTCCGGAACGACGGCAGGTGCAGTTGGCGGCGGAGCTGTAGGCGCGGCAGCGGGTTCTATGGTGAATGATAAAACCTTAGTGGAAGGTGTTTCTTTAACATATAAGGAAGGCACCAAAGTGTATACCTCCACCCAGGTGGGTAAAGAGTGCCAGTTTACGACAGGTTTAGCCGTTGTTATTACCACGACGTATAACGAAACGCGTATTCAGCCAAATACCAAATGTCCTGAAAAGAGCTAATAATCAGGAGGAGTCATGAAGAAAGTTTTTCTTTGCGCCATCTTAGCCTCCTTAAGCTATCCGGCTATCGCCTCATCATTGCAGGATCAACTATCGGCTGTCGCAGAAGCGGAACAGCAAGGTAAAAACGAAGAGCAAAGGCAGCATGACGAATGGGTCGCGGAGCGCAACAGGGAAATCCAGCAAGAGAAGCAACGTCGCGCAAACGCCCAGGCCGCGGCTAATAAAAGAGCGGCAACGGCAGCAGCGAATAAGAAAGCTCGTCAGGATAAACTGGACGCCGAAGCCACTGCGGACAAAAAACGCGATCAAAGTTATGAAGATGAGCTACGCAGCTTAGAGATTCAGAAACAAAAACTGGCGCTGGCGAAAGAAGAAGCCCGCGTTAAGCGCGAAAACGAATTTATCGATCAGGAACTGAAGCACAAAGCTGCGCAAACCGATGTGGTGCAATCTGAAGCTGACGCAAACAGAAATATGACTGAAGGCGGTCGCGATCTGATGAAAAGCGTGGGCAAAGCAGAAGAGAATAAATCAGATAGCTGGTTTAATTAATCGATGTTAGTAACTTCAATCCTATGATTCGTGAGTATAAAAAACCCTCTGTAGTAACAGAGGGTTTTGTTCATTCATAGTGCAGAGTCAAATCATTCCCACTCAATAGTCGCTGGTGGCTTGCCGCTGATGTCATACACCACGCGGGAAATACCATTCACTTCATTGATAATGCGGTTGGAAACGCGACCGAGGAAATCGTACGGCAGATGTGCCCAGTGTGCGGTCATAAAGTCGATGGTTTCGACAGCACGCAGAGAGACAACCCAGTCATACTTACGACCATCGCCCATTACGCCAACGGAACGTACTGGCAGGAAGACGGTGAACGCCTGGCTGACTTTGTCGTACAGGTCCGCTTTACGCAGTTCTTCAATGAAGATGGCGTCAGCACGGCGCAGCAGGTCACAATACTCTTTCTTCACTTCTCCCAGAACACGAACGCCAAGGCCTGGTCCCGGGAACGGGTGACGGTACAACATGTCATACGGTAGGCCCAGCTCCAGACCAATCTTACGCACTTCGTCTTTGAACAGCTCTTTCAGCGGTTCAACCAGGCCCATCTTCATCTCTTTCGGCAGGCCACCCACGTTGTGGTGAGATTTGATGACGTGTGCTTTACCGGTTGCAGAAGCAGCAGATTCGATAACGTCAGGGTAGATGGTGCCCTGCGCCAGCCACTTCACGTCTTCCAGTTTCAGCGCTTCTTCATCGAATACTTCAACGAAAACGCGCCCGATGATTTTACGTTTTGCTTCCGGATCATTTTCGCCAGCCAGCGCTGACAAGAAGCGATCTTCTGCCGGTACGTGAACAATGTTCAGACCAAAGTGATCGCCAAACATATCCAGAACCTGCTCTGCTTCGTTGAGACGCAGCAGGCCGTTGTCGACGAATACGCAAGTCAGGTTTTTACCGATAGCGCGGTGCAACAGCATTGCGGTTACGGAGGAATCCACGCCACCAGAGAGGCCGAGGATGACTTTATCGTCGCCCACTTGCTCGCGGATGCGGGCTACAGCGTCGTCGATAATTTTCGCTGGCGTCCACAGGGCTTCACACTGGCAGATATCACGCACAAAACGCTCCAGCATGCGCATACCCTGGCGGGTGTGAGTCACTTCCGGGTGGAACTGTACGCCATAGAAGCGTTTTTCTTCGTTGGCCATGATGGCAAACGGGCAGCTTTCGGTGCTGGCTACGGTGACGAAGTCGGACGGGATAGCGGTAACTTTATCGCCGTGGCTCATCCAGACGTCCAGCAGCGGTTTACCATCTGCGGTCAGCGCATCTTCGATACCGCGAACCAGTGCGCTGTCGTTTACGACTTCAACCTGCGCGTAGCCAAATTCACGTTCATTAGAAGCCTCAACGTGACCGCCCAACTGCATCGCCATGGTCTGCATACCATAGCAAACGCCGAATACCGGTACGCCTGCTTCAAAGACATACTGCGGCGCACGCGGGCTGTTTTCTTCAGTAGTACTTTCCGGGCCGCCGGAAAGAATAATGCCGCTTGGATTGAAGTCACGAATTTGTGCTTCTGTCACATCCCACGCCCACAGTTCGCAGTAAACGCCCAGCTCACGCACGCGGCGCGCAACCAGTTGAGTATACTGGGAACCGAAGTCCAGAATGAGGATGCGATGCTTATGAATGTTTTCCGTCATTGACGCTTATTCCGAGGCAAGTGAAACAGATAATATAAATCGCCCGACATGAAGTCGGGCGAAGAGAATCAGGAGCCCAGACGGTAGTTCGGGGACTCTTTAGTAATGGTCACGTCGTGAACGTGGCTTTCCTGAATGCCCGCACCGCTGATACGTACAAACTCCGCTTTAGTACGCAGTTCGTCGATAGTACCACAGCCGGTCAGGCCCATACAGGAGCGCAGGCCGCCCATCTGCTGGTGAATGATCTCTTTCAGGCGACCTTTATAGGCTACGCGGCCTTCGATACCTTCCGGCACCAGTTTGTCGGCAGCGTTGTCGCTCTGGAAGTAACGGTCAGAAGAACCTTTGGACATCGCGCCCAGGGAACCCATACCACGGTAAGATTTGTAAGAACGGCCCTGGTAGAGTTCGATTTCACCCGGAGATTCTTCAGTACCCGCCAGCATGGAACCTACCATCACCGCGCTTGCGCCAGCGGCGATAGCTTTAGCGATATCGCCTGAGAAACGGATACCGCCGTCAGCGATAACCGGAATGCCGGTACCTTCCAGGGCTTCTACTGCATCAGCAACGGCGGTGATCTGCGGAACACCGACACCAGTCACGATACGCGTCGTACAGATAGAACCAGGGCCGATACCCACTTTAACGGCACTGCAACCGGCTTCTGCCAGCGCGCGGGCACCTGCAGCAGTTGCCACGTTGCCGCCGATGATTTGCAGGTCAGGATATTTAGCGCGAGTTTCACGGATACGCTGCAGAACACCTTCAGAGTGACCGTGAGAGGAGTCGATCAGCAGAACGTCAACGCCTGCGGCAACCAGCGCATCAACACGCTCTTCGTTACCAGCGCCCGCGCCAACCGCTGCACCTACACGCAGACGGCCTTGTTCGTCTTTACAGGCGTTCGGTTTACGTTCCGCTTTCTGGAAGTCTTTCACGGTGATCATGCCGATCAGGTGGAATTCGTCATCAACCACCAGCGCCTTTTCAACGCGTTTTTCGTGCATTTTTGCCAGCACCACTTCACGGGCTTCGCCTTCACGCACAGTTACCAGACGCTCTTTCGGCGTCATGTAAACGCTAACCGGTTGATTCAGATCGGTCACAAAACGCACGTCACGACCGGTGATGATGCCGACCAGTTCGTTTTCTTCGGTAACGACCGGGTAACCCGCAAAGCCGTTACGTTCAGTCAGTTCTTTCACTTCGCGCAGCGTCGTGGTTGGCAAAACAGTCTGCGGGTCAGTTACTACGCCAGATTCGTGTTTTTTCACACGGCGAACTTCTTCTGCCTGGCGTTCAATGGACATGTTTTTGTGGATAAAGCCGATACCGCCTTCCTGAGCCAGAGCAATAGCCAGGCGCGCTTCCGTTACGGTATCCATTGCTGCGGAAAGCATAGGGATATTCAGACGAATAGTTTTCGTCAGCTGAGTGCTGAGGTCAGCAGTATTCGGCAGAACGGTAGAATGAGCAGGAACGAGGAGAACGTCGTCAAACGTCAGAGCTTCTTTAGCGATACGTAGCATGGGCAATATCTCGACCAGAGTGGTTAATAAATATTGCCGCGGCATTATACAGAGCGTAACCGATTGCATCTACCCCTTTTTGCAAAAAATGCTTGCTATCCCCGGAGGGCGGGTTACTATCGACTGAATAACCTGCTGATTTAGAATTTGATCTCGCTCACATGTTACCTTCTCAATCCCCTGCAATTTTTACCGTTAGCCGCCTGAATCAAACGGTTCGTCTGCTGCTTGAGCATGAGATGGGGCAGGTGTGGATCAGCGGTGAAATCTCTAATTTTACACAACCAGCCTCCGGTCACTGGTACTTTACGCTTAAAGACGATACCGCGCAGGTGCGCTGTGCGATGTTCCGCAACAGCAACCGCCGGGTCACCTTCCGCCCACAGCACGGGCAACAGGTTTTAGTTCGCGCCAATATTACACTCTACGAGCCGCGCGGCGATTATCAAATTATCGTCGAAAGTATGCAGCCGGCCGGTGAAGGATTGCTGCAACAGAAGTACGAACAGCTTAAAGCGAAGTTGCAGGCTGAAGGTTTGTTCGATCTGCAATACAAAAAATCACTCCCCTCCCCTGCGCATTGCGTTGGTGTGATCACCTCAAAAACCGGTGCTGCGCTACATGATATTTTGCATGTGTTAAAACGTCGCGATCCTTCTCTGCCAGTGATTATTTATCCCACCGCCGTACAGGGGGATGATGCGCCGGGGCAAATCGTTCGTGCCATTGAACTGGCGAATAAGCGCAACGAGTGTGACGTGTTGATCGTTGGCCGTGGCGGTGGTTCGCTGGAAGATTTATGGAGTTTTAATGATGAGCGTGTGGCGCGGGCGATTTTTGCCAGTCGCATTCCGATAGTCAGCGCCGTCGGGCATGAGACGGATGTGACGATTGCCGACTTTGTTGCTGATCTGCGTGCGCCAACGCCGTCAGCCGCCGCTGAAGTGGTGAGCCGAAATCAGCAAGAATTGCTACGTCAGGTGCAATCGACCCATCAACGGCTGGAAATGGCGATGGATTATTATCTCGCCAACCGCACGCGTCGTTTTACGCAGATTCATCATCGCTTGCAGCAACAGCATCCGCAGCTCCGGCTGGCACGCCAGCAAACTATGCTCGAACGTCTGCAAAAGCGGATGAGCTTTGCGCTGGAGAATCAGCTTAAACGCGCGGGTCAGCAACAGCAGCGATTAACACGGCAACTCGTCCAGCAAAATCCGCAGTCGCGTATTCATCGCGCGCAAACGCACATTCAGCAACTGGAATATCGTTTAGCAGAAACCCTGCGCGCACAGCTTAGCGCCACGCGTGAACGTTTCGGTAATGCAGTAACACACCTCGAAGCCGTAAGCCCACTGTCAACGCTGGCGCGCGGTTATAGCGTCACCAGCGCCGCTGATGGCGCGGTGTTAAAACAGGTTAAGCAAGTGAAAGTGGGTGAGACACTGACCACACGACTGGGAGATGGTGTGGTGATTAGTGAAGTCAGCGCCGTAACAAAAACCCGCAAATCACGTAAAAAAACGTCTAATCCGTAGACCGGATAAGAGGCGCCAGCATCGCATCCGGCAATAACTCCCAGGCTACGCCAGATCCGCCATGCTGGTTACTGGAAGCAGGTCACCAGACCCGGTTTATTTATTAGCGTGATACTACAATCCTGTGCTCCAGTACCTTCGTCCATCCCACACTGTTGAGAGGACAAATAAGGAAAACTGGGTGAAGACGGCCATCCCAGTGAATTAAAAACAGTATGCAACAACTCTAATTCATTGTATGTCGGTGCATTTTCTATGCTGCCACACTGCCTTGCGATATCCCATTTACTGGCATCAATGATATGTGCAGAAGCCCAGTTTTCGTAGTTAATAATCGGTGAGGATACGGGATTAGCCCCGGACGGCAATTCCGTCGTTAACAACGGTCGATGTAGCGATTTACTATTCACCACTACCGTGTCTGCCATATGTCCCCAAAAGTGCGCCGATGAAACATTTGGGCTGGTTGGCACCGTAAAAATAGCGTCCAGCGTGTCTGTCGCGGAAGCGTAATTAGCCAGAGTAACCGTCAGTGGCATTTTATAACCAGGGGTATTATCCTGGCGGAGCGAAAAACTTGCCGTCCCATCCGCGCCTGTCATGCCACTAATGGTATTACCGCTTTCACTCAGCGTAATAGCCGAACCTGATAACGGCTGAACGACGAGATCGTCCATCGCCACTACATTGCCATACAACGTTGCCCCAGCGTTACGCGGCGATGCCTCACCACGTTTCAAAGTAAATTCAACATTCGGCACCGTATTCCCGGCGCTGTCTTTCACCGTCACGGTAACGGACATGGCTTCGCCTTTTTTCACTTTCGCCGCCTGAGTGGCTGCATCAAACGCTGTTGAGGTAAGTGTGACGCTGGAAACCGTTGAACGCACGTTAGCCAGGCAAGGCTGAAATGATTTTGTTGAACCCGTATACAGCGTGCCATTTCTCAAATCAACCGACTGGTCTTTACCATCGGCGGATTTATCCTCTGCCCACCAGGTGTAATACGCAGGCCAGCCAGTTTCAGTGACAAACGTGTTATTCGGATAACGCGCAGACAACGAACTTAAATCATTGAATAGTGGCTGCCTTGCTACTTCACAAGGGCTCACACTCGCATCTGATTTCTGTGTTGGGGTAAAGTACGGCCAGTCTTCATTATTGTTATTGATCTTGCCGACGCCAGAAGTCGATGTCAGTTCACTCCACAATTTCGGGCGTTCAAATACCGCACCATTCACTGCCGTCAAGGTTGCTGGCATATGCCCCCAGTAGTTAGCCTTCGCAGAATCCGGGCTGGTCACTACCGTGAATATCAGGTCCTGATTAGCCGTAACCTGCGGATTTCGCGCCAATGAAGCTGTAAACGGCGTTACCAGACCAACGGTGTTATTTTGGGTAACGTTGAACGTTATCGTGCCATCACTGCCGGTGAAGCCGCTCCATGCCGACGTATTCTGGTTGAAGGAGATACGCGCCGATGTCGGGGTGACTTCATCTAAAATGAGATCATCTACGGTATTGGAGGATACAGAGATCCCTGAACGGCTTTTCGCCTGCACGCGCTTGAGCGTAACACCTTCGCCACCAACAGGATTACCATTGGCATCTTTGATCGTCACCACGATGGGAAGCATCTCACCTTTTTTCACAGATGACGTGGGGGTACCACCATTACTGGCAGTTCGGCCCTCATCATAGGCAGTCGATGACAGCGTAAGGCTTGCTGGTGCCGAATGTGGCTGCGTCAGACAGAGCATTAAAGCGTATCCATTTATAGTCGTCGTCGATTGTCCCGTTTTCAAATTAATGGCGCCGTAATACCACGTCAACGCGTCAGTGGTACTCATTTCATAAGTCCACCAATTTCCACTTCCGGCAGTTATAGGCAACCCCAAATCTGTCAGTATTGTCCCGCCTGGATGATCATTATATAGCCTCTGTAACTCATTGAGACGCGGCTGATACTCAACCGGGCAATCCGGCGTAACTTTATTGGTATAAAAAAGGTATGACCACGACTCATTATTATTACTTACCGAGGACCCCAAGGTCGCTTCTGCTGCCAGTAGCGGTCGTTTAAAGGTCACCCCCGCCCTACTGGTAAACGTGTCGGGCATATGACCCCAGTATTTTGCTTTCGGTGAGTTCGGACTGGTTATCACAGTGAAAATAACATCCATCGTGGCACTTTTTGTGGTGTCGCGCATCAATGTTGCAGTGAGCGGAGTTGCCAGCCCATAAGTCTCGTTTTGCGTCACATCAAAAGTCGCTTTACCATCACTTCCTGTCGTCAGAAGTGCCTGTGCCCCATTATTATAGAGTGACATGTTTACTCCGGCAGGGGTGACCGGCACGATAGTAAGATCATCATACGTAGAATCTAGCCTGTTTTTTGCACGATCCAACGCAGTCCCGCGTATGAGATTAAAGTTTGCGCCTGGCAACAGATTTCCTGCGCTATCCCGCACAATCACCGTCATCCGGATCGCCGTACCTTTCGCCGCCGTTGCACTAGGGCGACCATCGTTGCTGGCCGTTTTCTCCGCATCCAGTGCCGTGGAGGTCATCTCTATAGAAGCTGCCACTGCATGAGGGTTTACCAGACAGGACACAAATGCCACGGTGTTTGATAATGCCCTGGAGCTTGATCCATTCGATAAATTAATAGACTGATCGTACCAGACGTTCGCGTAGGCAATTTTATCGTAAGCCCACCAGGTGTTAGTCAGCGGAAGGCCTAAATCGGTCCCTATCGCACCATTAGGATGTTCACTGTATAACTCTTGAAATTCGCTTAATAACGGTTGATAAGGTTCGCCGCAGTCTGATTTGCTGACATCATTTTTTGCTGCCGTATTCAAAGAAAGCCATGATTCATTATTAGCCATGGTTGACTGCCCCGCTGGATGCTCGGCAGTAAGCAATGGCCGCTTAAAGGCAATTCCCGACCGGGTAGTAAACGTTTCAGGCATATGCCCCCAGTAACTTGCCAGTGGCGTATCCGGGCTGGTTATGACGGTAAACATGACCGGTAATTTGTTGGATTCTATCGTCAGCTGATACAACTGGGCGTACATATTGGTTACCAGGCCCATAGAATCATCTTGTTTTACCGTAAAGGAGGTAGTCCCGTCCGCGCCAGTCACCCCATAAAGCAGGCTTGAAGAACTATTCATCCTCGCAGAAGCGCCTGCCGCGTTAATTACCGTAATCGACTTATTTATCATCTCGGCATTTTGACGGTTCTTCGAGCCTTCACGTCTGAGAATAAAGGGGACATTGGGCACGCTATTTCCCTGCGCATTTTTAGTCACCACGCGAATCACCGCGTCTTCGCCTTTTTTCACTTTCAACGCACTCAAGGTGTCGTCAACTTTGACAAATTGCGCCGTATCATTCGCCTCAACAATGATCTGACTGGCAACGGCGACAGGCGTGGTCCGGCAGCTCAGTAATGCACCACCAGATGAGGGCATCTGCGTTTCATCTCCTGTCTTCAGCGAAACGACATCATACGTAAAGGTTTGAGTGAACGTATCTGCAACGGTATTCGAGATATAGAACCTCGACACTGGCCAGCCAATAGCATCATGTAATGCGCTACTCCCCTGGTGCGCATAAATGGCCCTAAGTTCATTGTCAGTTGGAACATACTCCGCGCCACAACCATTTATCGAGGTATCGTTAGCCTGGCCCGACGGGAACGTAGACCAGGCCTCCCCCTCTTCCACCAGGGTACCGATACTGGTGGTAGCACTATTCTCGTCCCTCAGCAAAGGCCTTCGATAAATAAGACCGTCATCGCCTGTCGCCGTTTCAGCCATATGCCCCCAGAATTTGGCTTTTGGCGAATCCGGGCTGGTAAGCACCGTAAAGACAACGGGAAGCGTCGATTTAGTGCTGCTGGAGGAATCCAACGCTGCCGTGAGTTCTGTTTTTAGCCCGGTAGTCTGGTCTTGCTTCAATGTGAA
Organism: Escherichia sp. WS1118; assembly: GCF_046487695.1. Classification (NCBI taxonomy): domain Bacteria; kingdom Pseudomonadati; phylum Pseudomonadota; class Gammaproteobacteria; order Enterobacterales; family Enterobacteriaceae; genus Escherichia; species Escherichia sp. WS1118. The sequence goes on from NZ_JBJQIZ010000009.1 coordinate 158,909, forward strand.
AGTGGTGGTGCCATCAGCCCCCGTCACGCCATAAATAACCAGGGTCGTTGAAAGAAAATCATTTTGAGTATTTCCCCAGGCATCCGTTACCGCCAGTGAAGCAATCGACGTCGTAGTTGACACATTGGCCCTGTTCACGCTGGTGTTTCGTTTGAGGGTAAATGCGGTATTTCCCACAGGCTTACCCTGCGCATCTTTAGTGGTCACTCGTAATACGGCTTCTTCACCCTTTTTCACTTTGACAACATTATTCATACGGTCAAATTTTGTGAGGTCTGCAGCTTCAAGAACGATTTGGCTTGCCTTAACAATCGGCGTCGTCTGGCAGGTAAGCAGTTCTTTTGTGGCAGATGGAATTATCGAACTGGTGCCTGAACTGAGATTGACGGCCTTGAAGTCACGCTGTTCCAGGCTACTACTACCTGTCGTGCTGGAAAGGTAACTTGAGGCGACGGGCCAGCCCTGAACCGTTTTCATCGCATTTCCGCGGTTGGCTTCATACAATGACTCCAGCCCGGCCTGAGAGGGAACATATTCACTACCACAACCATTAGAGGATGTGCTTATAGCCTGAGCTTGGGTAAATTGCGCCCAGTCTTCATTCTCTTCTGCAATCGCTGTTCGCCCCGACGTACTGGATAACTCTTTCAACAATAATGGGCGTTTAAAGACCGCTCCATCTGCAGCCGTCACTGTTTCAGGCATATGCCCCCACATTTTCGCCTTATCGCTGTCCGGACTGGTTACAACGGTAAAAATGGTATCTAGGGTCGCTTTTTTCGTTGTATCTGAATAGAGCCTAGCGGTCAGCGACGTTTTCGTGCCATGGGTATCCGGGCGGGTAATAGTGAGAATTTTAGTTCCGTCGCTGCCGGTCATGGCGCTGTATGCTGCAGCGGTATTATTAAGCGAAGTTTCGTCCGCCAGGCCACCATTGACCACAACCGGCGCAACCAGCGCATCACTGCTACCAGCAACGTGTTTTTCCTCTGAGCGGGTATAACCATCGCCACGTTTCAGGGTAAAGGGTATATCACCCAATGGATTGCCCTGCGCATCTTTTACCGTCACCTTTACCTGTAGCGTTTCGCCTTTTTTCAGCTTCGCCGCATTTGCAGCCGCGTTCCACTGCGCCGGATCCACCACTTCCAGCGTAATGCTACTGGCAGGATTGTTAGCCGTCGTCAGGCAACTGACATAAACCGCCGTGCTACCGCCAACGGTCCGCGCCCCATCGTTGAGGGCTATGGTGTAATAATGCGGTACCTGATCTGCGGGCGAACTGCTCCAGTAGGGCTGACGCTGCGTTGGCCAGCCGTGTACTGTCTGTACACCGTCACCGTTATTGGCATCATAGAGCGCGCTAAGCTGAGAACGGCGTGGGAGCATATTGGCGCCACAGCCACCTTTACTGGTGCTGGAGGCGTTGGCCTGGCTGACTCGCGACCAGACTTCGTTATTTTCCGTTAATGTGCCGTCCGGACTGAACACTTCCGCAGCCAGTCGGGGGCGGGCAAAGGTTAAAGCATCGACGGTAATCGTCTCATCCATATGCCCCCACATCTGCGCGCCAACCGCATCCGGACTGGTGAGCGTAGTGAAAATCACATTGTAATTAACAGTATTGGGAATATAGGAGTTCACAGGCACAATATTTAGCGGCGTCGATAAGCCCACACCTTGCGATTGCTTAATTTCCACAGTCGCAAAACCCTGCGCATCCGTAGTACCGGCATAGACTAAAGACGGTTGCGATGTTCCGTAGAGTGTGCCATTCATCTCGATTGCGCCGCGGGTTGGATCATCAAAACCTGTAGTCTGCCCCTGACGATTTTTCCCCATATCTTTAGTGATGGTGAACGCGGTATACGGCACGGGTGCATTATTCAAGGCATTAAAGGTGCGTACCGTCATGGTGATCGTGTCACCCACTTTGGCCTGCGCTCTGCTGCCTGCGGAAACATCACGATCGGTGGTCGCGGCAATCTTGGCGACCATCTCATTGCCCGAACAAGAGAGATAGTTTTGCTTAAAGCCGGAATAGGTGTCGATGTTGCCCGTGGCCAGGTTTACCGACGCGTGCGACGTCTCTTCCACCGCACTAAGATACGCTTTTTGCAACGTTGGCCAGCCATATTCGGTGCCGATGGCATTGGCTGGATGAGCGGCAAACAAACTGTGCAATGAACTTTGGCTCGGAATATGACCTAAACCACACTCAGCCTGCATACTGCTATTCTGATCAAACAGCGCCCAGTCTTCGTTATTTTCCCGCACCGATCCCAGTTCGTTGTCGGTTTCATCCGCCAGCCGTGGGCGTTTAAAGATATTGTTCGCTTCAATAATGCCCAACATATGGCCCCACATCCGCGCTTTGTCGGTATCGGGGCTGGTGATCACCGTAAAAATAACGTCTTTCTCATCCGAGGCAGTAAAATCACTGCGCATTCTCGCGGTGATGTGAGTTTTCACCCCCACGCCGCCTGGCTGGGTCAGCGTCAGAGTGGCCTCTCCGTTAGCATCAGTGATCCCTTCATAGGTATGGGCGTCAACTTTGCGAACGTTACTGCCGCCATCAATTTGTACCGGATGCGTCTCCCACGCGGCGTCAGTTTGATTCTTACGGTTAATGCCGTCATCCAGATGCAGCGAAAAGTAGTAGTAAGCCAGCGGCTGATCGTTGTTCTTGCTATCGGTAATCGTCAGACGTAAAGAAGCCTCTTCCCCCACCTTTACTTTCATCGCTTTTATCGTCGAATCATAGCTGCCCGGCGTCAGTACCAGCTTCGGTTCAACATCGGGCGCTTCTTTATCGACACAGCTCACAATAAACGTCGTATCGTCCGGTTTTTGCGCTTCGCTGCGGTTCGAAACATCCGCCGCATGGTGCTGGCCGCTCATCCCCGCCAGTGATGACCAGTAGAAATTACCCTGCATCGGCCAACCAGCCACATCCTGCACTGACGTTGGCACCACCGTCGCCAGCGCACCGAACTGACGCATTCCGGGCAAAATGTCGCAATGTTTATCCGCGCCGCTCCAGGTAAAGGTGGACCAGGTTTCATTGTGATCGTTAACCGTACCGCCTTCATTATCGACTTCCGCCGCCAGTTTTGGTCGACTAAAAGTGTAATCACGGGCCTTCAGCGTATCGGGCATATGACCCCACATTGTAGCCTGCGGAACATCCGGGCTGGTGAGGACGGTAAAGATCACTGCCGTTTCACTGGCCTGAGCAATACCCGCGAGGCTCGCGACCAACGGCGTTTTTACACCAGGGCCGTTGGCCTGGGTGACCGTAACCGTGGCAACACCATTCGCATCGGTAGTACCACGATATTCCGTCGCGGTGGTGGTTAATTCGGTCGTGCCCAGTTTTACAGGCGCAGTATTGTTCACCACACCCTGGCGGTTTTCAGCATCTTTGCGTTTGATAACAAAAGGAATATTCCCCACAACATTACCGACGCAATCTTTGGTGGTGACCGTTAACGTGATACTGCCCCCAACCGTCATTTTCGCCGCACCTGAGGATTCGTCATAGCCCGCAGCGCTGACGGAAATAAGGTCACCCTGCGCGGGCGCAATCTTCAGCGTCACTTTCTGATCGGCGAGCGTCAGAACACTTTCATAGGGATAGCCCGTCGAGGTGAGTAAATATAACAGCGGCATGGTCTGCTGGGGATCAGGCTGCGCCCAGGCGACCAGCGAACGCCCGGCAAGTCCCTGTGCACAAAACGAGCGATCTGCGACTGGCTGTGGGTCCAGTAAGGTGTCCGGCGTGGCGGCATCCGCCCAAACTAAAGATACAGCCGGTGGCGTTTGGTTTTCCCAACGTGGGGTGGCAATGATATCGCCTTCTCTGTCTTGCGGGTTGGTGACGAGCAATTTAGAGACGCTAACATCCGCGTTGAATTCACTCGGTTTAGCGGTAAACGCTACCTCATGCGTCTTTGTAGGATCCAGAAAGACACTGCCCTGGTAGACGGGTATGCTGGCGCTGTCGGCGGTGGGCACGGTACCGTTAAATTCGCCGACCGTATCTGAAGAGTCTTGCCATGCAGATTCTGCCCATGACCACCCAGGCAGCATTGCGCTTATCAGCAATGCGCATAACACAAGGATTTTATTCAGGGTCAGGGACATGACAGAAACTCCACCGGTTGTTAAACGGACACTTGTCGCATCAACATATTTTGCTTAATCCGGGATTAAGCAAAATATGCGGAAACAGCATTCCCTTGCGGGAATGCTGCTGAGTACGCGTTATTTGTGTTTGTAAATAATGTGAAGTTTGTAACCCTGTACCCCGTCGCCGTTGGTCGGGATGGAAAGTGCCTCTTTTCCATCGCGCGCAGGGCCGTTAAGGTTGGTTCTGGCTTCGTCGTTGGTCGCAGGGATGACCAAATTGTTATTATCGAAGCTTGAGTTAACGATGCCACCCGAAGTGCCAAGCTGTTGGCTGCTGCCAGAAAGTACCCAACGGAAGTCATAATTGGCGGTGACGTCAGCATCGGTACCCGCATCAAACTTGCCATTTTTGTTCTCATCCGAGTACAGTTTGGCCACGTAGGTTTTGCCAAGTTCGATTGGCGTGCTACCGTTGATAAGGTTGATACTGGTACCATCAACAAAGATAGCGACTTTCAGGTTCTGGTTAACCACCGGCCCCGGTGCAACGTTATCGCTGTCGCTTCCGCCGCCGCTGGCAGTAGAAACGTCATAAAGATGCAGCGCAGTCCCGACGTTTGGCGTACCGGTCTGCGTGGTTGGCGTAATTTCAATACCGATATAACGACCACGGTCGGCATCGGTAAGAGTGTAACTGGTCACCTTCGTTACCAGCTCTTTTGGATCACCCCCCTGCGCATCCTTGTAGCTCATCCAGCGGATAGTATCGATAGTTTTCGCGTTATCGCCCAATCCCCCAAGATCCACGTCGCCTTCGGTATCACCAATTTCCCAACTTACGGTTAATTTATCACCCGAGTAAAGACGCTTGTCCGTTTCACTGCCTTGCGGGCGAGCGCCTTTTAGATCAGAAGTCAACGTTACACGGTCGGCATCTGTCGTAGCACTTCCCCCTTCCGAATAGAGCCACGGAATGGTCCCCTGGAAAATATTGGTTTCACCGCTGTCGACCCAGGCGCTGTCTTCAGCCAGCGCCACAGGTGCCACACAATAACCTGCAAGTGCCAGCGCTAATGCGATCCGGGTCAGACCGCGTCTTTTATCCTGCTTCATTGATGCTCTCCTTAATGAACCTTCAGCGACTGGCCGACTGGCCTTACGCCAATCTTATTTTTTGGTATACAGCACGCGTAAACCGTATCCCTGCAAGCCATCTCCCGCTTGTGCGCCATAGGTTTGCGCCGCTTCACGGTTAGTGGCCGGAATCACAATGTCCTCATTGGAAGTGTTCGCCTGTGCACCCACTTCACCATTGATGCTCTTGCCGGTAAATTCCCACTTGTAGTCGTACTGCACCATCTCTTCGTCAGTCAGTTTTTCGACCTGCTGGAAGACACCGTCTTTATTGTTGTCGCGCCATAAAACAAATCGATAAATGTTGTTGAGCGGCAACGGTTCTTTATCTTTACCTATCAGGTTGCTGGGTTTAGCCGCCCCCACACGATAGATAAAAGCATTTAGCCCACCAATTTCTGCCCCGAGGAAAGTGACATCCACATAGTTACTGTCATCGTAGGGCGCGGCTTTTGCTTTCCAGCGATAGGTGCCAGGTAAGGTACTGGAGAGGGTGACAGTGCCCTTTTCTTTATCTTGTTTGGCAATAAAAACGCAGGGGTTATCGGTCGAGCAGGGCTTGTTGGTTAACGTCACTCGTTTGTCCTGCGCGTCGTAAAGCTGAGGCGTAAGGTTATCTTCCGGCAACGCATCGCCGTTGCGGTCGGTGTTATCGCCAAAGCTGTCGGTTACATCGAGATCCATCACTACACCATCAACGCCATCTGCCTGTGCGCTGGCTTCGTGGCTGTGGTTGTTCTCTTCTGGCACGTTCGCGATGTTATTAACAATCAACTCTATTTTACGGTCCTGCTGAACGGTGATTTCCACCACGCCAGAGTTCTGTCGGTTGCCCTTTTCATCTTCCAGCGCCAGACGTACTCGCCAGGTATTGAGTTTTTCTTGTTCGGCTTGATCGGAACTGTACTGCCAGGCAGGCAGCACCAGGTTCCAGTGGTTATTGTTACCCTCTGTCAGAGTATTCTCTTTGATAACCGGCATCACCAGCGTGCGGGCGGCATTGTTTTTCGCCTGCCAGGAGGCCGCAACGATTTTGTAATGATGATTAATGAGTGCGTTAATGGTCCACTTACATTTTTCCAGCCCGATAGCTTCTTCAGGCGTATCTTTAATCACGCACTCGGGATGTTCATTCGTGGTGTCTGCTTTCAGCCACAAAATGACGTCGAGGGGATCTTTTTCTTTGTATTCCAGAACAATAAAGTTGTTACGTTCAACAAAGTCATGACGGCTACCCATGAGCGAGTGAGCCGCGCTCACTTTGTCAGGATCAAGCTGGTCTTTGAGCGGGACGCCAAACTGGTAGTTCAGCGTTGCGTTAACAGAAAGATCGGTATTATCGCCAGTGCCAGCTTTGAAATCTGTACCGACAACAATGAGCGGAACGGGCTGGTATTTCACACCCAGCGTGACAGCGAAGGGATCTTTCTCCAGACTATCGGTACCAAAAAGCGCGACTTCATTCCCATAATATTGTTCGAAGACAATTTTTCCGCCAAGCTGCGGGTAAGCGGGTAGCCAGGCTTCAGCGCGAATATCCCAGCCGCGCGCAGGGCGTTCTTCATAAAAGTCGAAATCTTCAGAGTCTTTCCAGTCAGAAAGTGGGTGATAATAGTTGCCTGAGAATTTTAAATAATCCGTCCAGGCTTCGGCGCCTAAACCTAAACGGCGATGTCCACGGGTAAAGTCATAATCATAAAATATATTTCCACCCAATAGATATTTATCAAAATTATACCTTACCCCAAGGCCAATATTCCCGATCGTACGATCTTCTTTTCGTTGCGCAGAAAATTGGCTGAAATAAACAGTGGTTTGATTATCGTACCAGGGAACAAAATAATCGATGGAACTGCCATCCAGATCGCCGCCCTGACCAATGGAGAGGTTCGAACGGACCTTACCGTAGGGAGAGAGTGTGTCTTCAATATAAGATTGTGCGGTTGAGGTGATTTGACTTTGCAGATAGCTTCTGGCCTGAGATTCCAGCGCCTCAGGGGTCAAGTTTTCAAACCCTTGCGTGGCGGAGTTGATGACGTAATCGGCTCCGCGCTCTTTCAGCGATTTACCCTTGTTGGTTTGTTCATCCTGTTGTGCTGCCTGGCTACCTAAATCAGGTAACGATTCGTTTTGCTTAACATTTATCTCTGGCGCCGCGAAAGCAGCACCAGAGATAAATGTTAGAATAATACAGCGTTTCCATCGCAGCATGCACTTTCCCTGTGACAATGATACAGTCAAAAATAAGCTTTAATATTGTATCCCTGATTATTCAGAAAGGCATGTCATAAAGAATAAATATATTCTTAATTGTTTAAATTAGTGATTTCACTCAAATACATTAGTTATTCCACTAATAACAGATTGTTTACCATTCATATATTAAATATAAATGATAAAACAATATATTCACATGATATTAAGCAATAACAAATTCAACGCGTTTTTTAGATATTAAACCGTGCCCATGTTGGCAGAAATAATCCACAGCACCACAAGCTTTTAACACTTGTAACGCCTGATGACACTCAGGGCAAAGTGCCTGGACGGTAAAGTCTTTGTCGCAAGTTGCACAGTGAGCAGTCTCGCCATTGCGTTCGAGAGGGGTTTTGCAGGTTGGACAGTTGAGTGCCATAAATACTCCTCGCGTGTTATTCGGCTTCCCTCTCCGTGTGGAAAGGGAAACCAGATAAGTGATTACTTACTTTTCTTGATATGCTTCATCAGACGCTTACGTTTACGCATCTGGGTTGGCGTCAGGGTGTTACGCTTGTTCGCATACGGGTTTTCCCCTTCTTTGAACTGAATACGAATCGGCGATCCCATTACGTCCAGCGATTTGCGGAAGTAGTTCATCAGGTAACGCTTGTAGGAATCAGGCAGGTCTTTCACCTGATTGCCGTGAATCACCACAATCGGCGGGTTATAACCCCCGGCGTGGGCGTATTTCAGCTTCACACGACGACCGCGTACCAGCGGTGGTTGGTGATCTTCAACAGCCATCGTCATGATGCGCGTCAGCATAGAGGTCCCCACACGACGGGTGGAGCTGTCATACGCTTCACGTACTGATTCAAACAAGTTACCAACACCACTGCCGTGCAAGGCAGAGATAAAGTGCACACGAGCAAAATCGATAAAGCCCAGACGGAAGTCCAGCGTCTCTTTCACCTGCTCTTTCACTTCCTGGCTCAGGCCGTCCCACTTGTTCACTACAATCACAAGTGAGCGCCCACTATTGAGAATAAAGCCCAGCAAGGAGAGATCCTGATCGGAAATACCTTCACGCGCATCAATCACCAACATCACCACGTTGGCATCTTCAATGGCCTGCAACGTTTTGATTACCGAGAATTTCTCTACCGCATCGGTGATTTTGCCGCGTTTACGTACGCCAGCGGTGTCAATGAGCACATACTCACGTCCGTCGCGTTCCATTGGAATGTAGATACTGTCACGCGTCGTGCCAGGCATGTCGTAAACAACAACGCGCTCTTCACCAAGAATACGGTTAGTGAGTGTAGACTTACCTACGTTCGGGCGACCCACAATCGCCAGTTTGATCGGCAGACTTTGCGGGTCGAAGTCGTCTTCCTCTTCTTCTTCGCCGTTCTCTTCCGCTTCAAATTGCGCCCAGTATTCGGCGTCTTCGTCGACTTCTTCTTGCGGTGCGAGATCTTCCATCCACGGCAGCAGCACGTGCTCCAGCAGACTTAATACGCCACGACCGTGAGACGCGGCGATCGGGTAGATTTCACCTAAACCAAGCGCGTAGAAATCAACCACTGCCTGATCGGGATCCAGACCGTCAGTTTTGTTTGCCACCAGGAAGGTCGGTTTTTCACGGGAGCGCAGATGTTTAGCAATCGCTTCATCCGCCGGCATCAGGCCCGAGCGCGCATCCACCATAAACAGTACGACGTCCGCTTCTTCAATCGCCAGCAGCGACTGTTCCGCCATGCGGGTTTCTACACCGTCTTCTGTGCCATCAATCCCGCCGGTATCAATGCAGATAAACTCACGGCCTTCAATTTCCGCACGACCGTACTTACGGTCACGAGTCAGACCCGGGAAATCCGCAACCAGCGCATCTCGGGTGCGAGTTAGACGGTTAAATAACGTGGATTTTCCTACGTTAGGGCGCCCGACAAGCGCGACCACAGGTACCATGTTTAAAGCCTCATTTTTATAAATCATCAGACAACGCACGCTATATTCGTGTCGTTGTTAAAAACAGGAAAACGGCCCCTGTCCAGGAGCCGTTTTCAAAGTGAACGACAGAGACGATTAACGTGTAATAGAGTACACGGTTCCGTCTTTTGCCTGGATCAGCAGTTTGCCGTCAGCGGCAACCGGTTCAGTCTGGAAACCGGAACTATCAACTTTTTGCTGGGCAACGAAACGACCATCTTCGACGTTAATCCAGTGCAGATAACCTTCGCTGTCACCTACCACCAGGTTGCCATTATACAGCACCGGAGAAGTCAGCAGGCGATGCAGCAGATCGCTTTGTGTCCACAGCGTAACGCCGCCATCAATGGTCAACGCCATCACCCGGTCATTTTGATCGACCAGATAGATGCGATTGCCGTCGACGATGAAATCATTCACCGAACCCAGTTCGCGTTTCCACATAATCTGACCGCTGCGCAGATCAAGCGCCGTCAGGTTACCATTATAGGCCAGCGCGAAAACAACGCCGTTAACAACGACGGGAGTCGTGTCAACATCGCTCAGACGGTCAATTTCGGTAGAACCGGTCGCCTGGGAAATACGCTGCTGCCAAATCATCTGGCCCTGTTCCATCAGCACTGCGCTGACGCGACCATTATCGCCACCCACGACGGCCGCACCAAAAGCCGTTGCCGGCGCAGACTCGCCACGCAAAGAGAGCGAAGGCATATCGAGGTTAACTGTCCATTTGACAGCGCCGTCAGCTTCGTTCAGCGCTTGTAACTGACCGTTACTGGTGTGGATTAACACCAGACCGTCGCTGACCACCGGGCGCGAAAGTGCTTCACCCGCGACTTTAGTTTGCCATGCCACAGTACCATCGCTGGTATTCAGCGCGTAAACCTGCGCCTTTTCGGTGCCAATGTAGACATGCCCACCAGACACGGTCACGCCGCCAGAAAGTAATGCAGGATCTTTAGAGAACCAGCCATCTTTCTCGGCCAGGTTGACAGACCAGATTTCTTTGCCGTCATCCGCATTCAGCGCTTTTACTAAACCAGCGCGGTCCGCTGCATAGACAACGTTGTCCGCCAGTGCCGGATGAAGATTGGAATAGAAGTTGCCAATGCCGCTACCAACGGAAGTGCTCCACGCAGTAGTCGGCGTAAACTGGTTTTCAACGGTTGGCAATGGGGACATCTTTACCACATCTTCTTCGCTGTTAAACAGCGAACAGCCGCTTAAAAGGGTAACGGAAAGCAGTCCTGGCAGCAGTAATTTACGCAATTGCATCGGGTCCCTCTCAGATGGACAAATTATTAATTTTCATCTGCATCATTTCGCTCAGTGCCGGGGTAACATCGCTTTTCACGCCTGCTTCCCATGCACTACGCGCACCTTGCTTATCACCTTTGCTCAGCAATGCTTCACCACGCAGGTCGGCAACAATGGCAGCCCACCCTTCACCTTTGATAGCATCAAGGGTTTTTAGCGCGGCATCAGCCTGCTTGAGCTGTACCTGAACGCGAGCAAGACGCAGATTTATCACGGCTTTGAGATTTTCATCGCTCGTGTCTGCCAGCCCCTGTTGTAACTGGGCGGCAGCTTTCTCTAGTTCATTTTTGTCAACAAATTGCTGCGCAAGTTCCAAAGAAGCCAGCGCACCATAAGTATTTTTATTTTCAGCAGCAAATTTTTCCGCCGCTGGGATGCTATCCGGTTTGCCTTCGCTCACTGCGGTAACCGCATTTTGATAGGCAAGAGAAGCGGAGCGTGCAGAATCAACCTGATGGCTGTTCCAGTAGCGCCAGCCAATCAGTGCGCCAACGCCCAAAATCACCCCAACAGCCAGTGCTTTGCCATTTTCAGCAAAAAAGCGTTTAACCGCTTCAACCTGGTCGTTTTCGTTCTCGTAAATTTCCACGCTGTCCTTCTCCTTCCTTAACCCAGTAACGTGCGCAAATGCGCGGCTACGCTATCCTGCGCAACTGCAGTTTGCTCACCAGAGCGCAAATCCTTCACTACTGCTGTGCCGTTAGCCACTTCAGACTCACCCAGCACCACAGCAACGCGGGCACCCCATTTATCAGCACGGGCAAACTGTTTCTTAAAGTTGCCGCCGCCGTGGTTGGTCATCAGTTTCACGCCCGGTAATTCATCACGCAGACGCTCTGCTAATGCCATAGCCGCAGATTGTGTGTCAGCACCTGAAGCCACCAGGTATATATCGACAACAGGATCGGCTTTAAATTCCGGATTAACGGCCTGAACTAACAATACAAGACGTTCGAGGCCCATCGCAAAACCGACTGCCGGTGTTGCACGACCACCCAGTTGTTCCACCAGACCGTCATAACGACCACCTGCACACACGGTGCCCTGGGAACCGAGGCTGTTAGTCACCCACTCGAAAACGGTACGGTTATAGTAATCCAGACCGCGCACCAGACGCTGGTTTACGGTGTAAGCGATCCCCGCGCTCTCAAGCAGTTTGCACAGACCGGCAAAGTGCTCACGAGATTCCTCGTCCAGATAATCGCCTAATGCCGGAGCGTCGTTGAGAAGCGCCTGCACTTCCGGATTTTTTGAATCCAGTACGCGCAACGGGTTAGTGTACATGCGGCGTTTGCAGTCTTCGTCCAGCTTTTCTTTATGCTGCTCAAGGAATGCCACCAGCGCATCGCGGTAATTCGCACGAGCTTCCAGCGAACCGATAGAGTTCAGCTCAAGAGTTACGTGCTCGGAAATACCCAGCGCGCGCCACCAGCGGGCAGTGAGCATAATCAGTTCGGCGTCGATATCCGGACCTTGCAGACCGAAAACTTCGCAGCCCAACTGATGGAACTGACGATAACGCCCTTTCTGCGGACGCTCGTGACGGAACATAGGCCCGATATACCACAGACGCTGTTCCTGATTGTACAGAAGACCATGCTCGATGCCGGCGCGTACACAGCCCGCCGTCCCTTCAGGGCGCAGAGTCAGGCTGTCGCCATTGCGATCCTCAAAGGTGTACATCTCTTTTTCAACCACGTCGGTGACTTCACCAATCGCACGTTTGAATAGCGGGGTCTGCTCTACAATCGGCAAGCGGATTTCACTGTAACCGTAGCTGCCGAGCACGTTTTTCAGTGTGCCTTCAATGCGCTGCCAGATGGCCGTTTCGCCAGGCAGGTAATCGTTCATGCCGCGAATGGCTTGAATGTTTTTTGCCACGTTTATTCTCTTTCTGAATATAAAAATGAACCCTCAACGCTTCCCTCAATGTTTCGGGAGCCATGCGGGTTCAATCATACACGGGAAGCGAGGCGCTTCCCATCACGTTATTATTTTTCAACCTGCTGAACGTCAATTCGACGCGCTTCGTCCAGCTGACTGGCTTTCGCACGAATGCGTGCTTCCAGCTGGTCGATCATATCGTTGTTGTCCAGACGGTCTTTGCGCACGCCATCTTCATAGAGGCCGCTTTTCTTGTTGCCGCCGGTGACGCCGAGTGTAGAAACCAGCGCCTCACCAGGGCCATTCACCACGCAGCCGATAATCGAAACGTCCATCGGAGTGATGATATCTTCCAGGCGTTGCTCCAGCGCGTTAACCGTACCGATAACATCAAATTCCTGACGCGAACATGTCGGGCAGGCGATGAAGTTGATCCCGCGCGAACGGATACGCAGCGATTTCAAAATATCGAAACCGACTTTGATCTCTTCGACCGGATCGGCCGCCAGCGATACGCGCAGCGTGTCGCCGATGCCTTCAGACAGCAGCAGACCTAAACCAATAGCGGATTTTACTGCCCCGCTACGCGCACCACCGGCTTCGGTGATCCCCAGATGCAGCGGCTGATCGATTTGTTTTGCCAGCAAACGATAAGACTCAACAGCGAGGAAGACGTCAGACGCTTTCACGCTGACTTTGAACTGATCGAAGTTCAGGCGATCGAGATGATCAACATGACGCATGGCAGATTCCAGCAACGCCTGCGGCGTCGGTTCGCCATACTTTTCTTGCAGATCTTTTTCCAACGATCCGGCATTAACGCCAATACGGATCGGAATGTTTTTATCGCGCGCACAGTCAACCACCATGCGAATACGCTCTTCATTACCGATATTGCCAGGGTTAATACGCAGACAATCGACGCCGTATTCCGCTACTTTCAGCGCAATGCGATAGTCGAAGTGGATGTCAGCCACCAGCGGCACGTTAACCTGCTGTTTGATGAGTTTGAACGCTTCTGCCGCGTCCATCGTCGGTACGGAGACACGGACGATATCAGCGCCAACACGTTCCAGCGCCTTGATTTGATTGACCGTTGCTTCGACGTCTGTCGTACGCGTATTGGTCATGGACTGTACGGCGATGGGAGCACCATCGCCAATCGGCACATTCCCAACGTAAATACGTGTTGATTTTCTACGTTGAATTGGAGCCTGGTTATGCATGAAAAATCTCCCGCGTTACCCGTCTGTTACTGCGCCGGTGATTGTTCGGCATTGAGGGTCAGACGCGCAACCTGGTTAGTTCTGATAAAACGACTCAGATCGACAGGTTTCCCTTGATACTGGATCTGTACTGCGGCTGGCGCACCAATTTTCAGTTTGTACGGTGCCTGGCCGGTTAAGTTCAAATTACCGTCTTTACGCTGCATACCGCTAAACAGTTTTTTACCGGTAGCATCGGTGACTTCCAGCCAGCAATCGGCAGTAAAGTTCATCACCAGCGCATTCGGGTCAACCGCCGGCGTGGTCACGCCAGCCTGATCGGTTGGCAACGGCGCAGCGCCATCTGGTGTTGTTGTTGCCGCTGGTGCCGGAGTCGCAGCGGTATCAACATTTGCCTGCGAAGGTGGAACAACCGCATTCTGTTGCGGATCAACAGCTGGTGCTGGCGCAGTTACGGCAGGTGTTTGCGTGTTGGTTGCGGTGGTATCCACAGGTGATGTCGGCGTGGTCGCCATAGCCTGATCTGTGGTTGTCGACGTATCTAACGGTACACTCTGGCTTTGATTATTATTCAGTTCCGCAGAAGATTGATCGGCCATAGTGGTGATCTCTTCCTGCTGAGCTTTGTGGTCTTGCCACCACCAGGCACCGCTCAGGCCAATAACCACAAACAATACCAGCCAGGTGAAGGTCATCAGCCAGCCGTCACGTTTTTTGCGGCGTTTACCGAGGGAAAAACTCTGCATCGGCGCAACTTTTGCAGCCCGTAGTGGAGCCTGCTTTTCCAGCCCTGGCAGCAGTTCTTCTTCTGGAATATGTACCAGACGCGCATAAGAGCGGATATATCCGCGCAGGAATGTTGAAGCAAGATCGGCGGGTGCCTTATCTTCTTCAATGTCGCGTACCGTGGAAACCTTCAGGCAAAGTCGCTCGGCAACGGCCTGTTGACTAAGTCCTAGTTGTTCGCGAGCATTACGCAGGCGAGCGCCGGTAGTAAGTGTTTCATTTTGGTCGTGCGTGGCTTCAGTATTCATTCGCTGCAGGTACGTTTAAATGAGAATTGAGATGCCGGTGAACCATCATGCCCACCCACACCGCGAAACATCCGTTAAGTTAACCGTTATCATACAGTATAAGACCGTCTGTGTGCTCGTGACAAAGCCCACATTCGCTAAGGCTAACTTACTGTTGCATCGTTACATACTGCCTTAAAGTCAGCAAAAACGCACCGTTAATATTGACCAGACAATTGCAACTTAATACTTCATTCATAAAAGATTACGCCACGGTACATAAAGTAACCGTGGCGTAATGGCTATCAGACCGCTTTAATGTCGATGGCTTCACCCTGCATCCGCTTACGCAGAGTACGTTTCGTACGGTCGATAACATCGCCCGCCAACTGACCACAAGCAGCATCGATATCATCACCACGAGTTTTACGCACAATAGTGGTGAAACCGTAGCTCATCAGCACTTTTGAGAAACGGTCGATACGGCTGTTCGAACTGCGTCCATACGGCGCGCCCGGGAACGGGTTCCACGGGATCAGGTTGATCTTACACGGCGTATCTTTCAGTAGTTCCGCCAGTTGGTGCGCGTGTTCAGTGCCGTCGTTAACGTGGTCAAGCATCACGTATTCAATAGTGACTCGGCCCTGATTGGCGTTGGATTTCTCCAGATAACGGCGCACCGCCGCAAGGAACGTTTCGATATTGTACTTTTTGTTGATCGGCACAATCTCGTCACGAATTTCGTCGTTCGGCGCGTGCAGGGAAATTGCCAGCGCTACGTCGATCATATCGCCCAGTTTATCCAGCGCCGGAACCACACCGGAAGTGGAAAGCGTGACGCGACGTTTTGACAGGCCAAAACCGAAATCATCAAGCATGATTTCCATCGCCGGAACGACGTTGTTCAGGTTGAGCAGCGGCTCGCCCATACCCATCATCACTACGTTAGTGATTGGGCGCTGACCGGTGACTTTTGCTGCGCCGACAATTTTCGCCGCACGCCACACCTGGCCGATAATTTCCGATACCCGCAGGTTGCGGTTAAAGCCCTGCTGGGCGGTGGAACAGAATTTACACTCCAGCGCACACCCCACCTGCGAAGAGACGCAGAGCGTGGCACGGTCGTCTTCCGGGATATATACCGTTTCAACGCGCTGATCGCCAACGGCGATCGCCCATTTAATGGTGCCGTCAGATGAACGCTGTTCTTCAACCACTTCCGGTGCACGGATTTCCGCCACCTCTTTCAGTTTGCCGCGCAACACTTTATTGATGTCGGTCATCTCATCAAAGTTGTCGCAGCAATAGTGATACATCCACTTCATCACCTGATCGGCGCGGAAGGGTTTTTCACCTAAATCTTTAAAAAACTCCCGCATCTGCTGACGGTTGAGATCCAGCAGGTTGATTTTTCCATCTTTCGTGGTGACGTTTTCAGGTGTGACTAATTGTTCAGACATATGCTATTCCGGCCTCGTTATTACACGTTATGGCCCCTGGAGGGTTGAAAAAAGAAACGCCCCGGTGAGCGGCTGCTCGTCCGGGGGCGCTGCATTGTACAAATTCTGGCGCACGGATGCCACGTTTGCACGCGGCATTTACGAAATTATTAACGGGTGCGCGGGCACACTTCGCCTTCGCCGAAGAAATAAGCGATTTCGCGAGCGGCAGATTCGACGGAATCAGAACCGTGGGTACCATTTTCGGTCAGGCTGTCAGCGTAATCAGCACGCAGAGTACCGGCCAGTGCGTTTGCCGGATTGGTCGCGCCCAGCAGATCGCGGTGACGCTGAACAGCATTTTCACCTTCCAGCACGGAAACAACGATCGGGCCAGAAGTCATGAATTCAACCAGACCATCAAAGAACGGTTTTCCATCGTGTTCAGCATAAAAGCCACGAGCCTGTTCAACGGTCAGGTGCAGCATTTTGGTGCCGACAATTTTGAACCCTGCAGCTTCAAAGCGCGCAAAGATACTACCAATCACGTTTTTTGCTACCGCGTTCGGTTTGATGATGGAAAAAGTACGTTCAATAGCCATTTTTACCTCTGTAAATTGTTCTGTTGTTGTCTGTACCAGCGTACGAGATGGCGCGGATTATAATGAGCAACAGGGCCGTTGACTATTGATGAAGGTAACATTTTTTTAAAATAAACCCAGTTTAAGCAACAATCAGGGACAAAACAGACTATTGCATGACAAATTTCACTGTCGCTATTTGCCCCACGTCATCCATCACCAGCAATTGATAATCGCCTTTATCCGTCAAATGCAGGGTCACGTTGCGCCCACGTTCAGTTAACGGTTCGCCATTCAGAAACCACCAGGGTTCACCTGCCCCTCCACTTGATTGCAACGGCAAAGTCGCTTCCGCTGCGCCCGGTAAACGTTTAATAATCGCGCCATCGCGCACACCTGTTAGCTGCAGCGGGAGTTGTGCATCGTGACCGTATGGCGGGCAAATTGTCGAGGCCGGTGGCAAGCGCACAGCGCGACGTTCTGATGCGGGCAGCCAGGGTTCCAGCGGTAGCGGCCAGACATTTATCATTTCTTGTCGCGCCTGAGGGCAATCAGCGGCAACACGTTTGCCGTTTTCATCCAGCCAGATGGGGAAACGAATGCCATTAATGCCTTCCTGCTCCGGCAGTAATAGAGTTGGCGGCTGGCTCCCGTCCAGCAGCCAGGTTGCCAGGCGGCGGCGACAGTTACCGTCACCTTCCGGCAAAGACTGTCCGCCCGGCCAGCAGATAACGCCACGACTTACAGAGTCAGGACGTGGGTCTTCCGGCAAATTCACACTGCGCGACAGTAAGATATTATTAACCTGATTCAACAGCGGTATGGCACTGGCAAAGCCAAACTGACCAACAACGGGCGTGCCGTCCGGTCTGCCAGTCCAGATCCCAATGACATAGCGAGCGTTAACCCCAATCGCCCAGGCATCACGATAGCCATAGCTGGTGCCCGTTTTCCATGCCAGTGGGGCGACGCGCGGCAAGGCACCATCCGGCAAGGGTTGCGCTTCATCAGCCATAATCCGGCGAATGATCCACGCAGCCCCCGACGACATTAAAGGCCGTTCAAGCAGCGGATCGTCAGGCTGTAAGCGCAATTTACCTGCCTTGCCGTGGCGAGCAAACGCGGTATACGCTGCCGCCATATCTTCCAGTTTTGCACCAGCGCCGCCGAGAATGAGCGAAAGATTCGGCGCAGCACCGTTGGGCAGATACAACGGCAATCCAACATTGCGTAATTTTGCCGCAAACCGTTTCGGTCCATAGGCTTCCAGCACCTGCACAGCTGGTAAATTCAGCGAGCGCACCAGCGCCTCGTTCATGCTGATCGGCCCATGAAAACCGCTGTCAAAGTTGCCAGGTCGGTAATCACCGGTACGCCGGGGGACGTCTTGCAACAGCGATGCCGGGTGGATCAAGCCTTCATCCAGCGCCAGACCGTAAACAAACGGTTTGAGCACCGATCCTGGCGATCGGATCGCATTGACCATATCAACATGACCAAAGCGTGAATCATCGTTGAGATCAACCGAACCCACCCAGCCGCGAACACGCATATCGGTATGATCAACCACGATCATCGCCAGTGAGCTGCGCGGTGGCAATCGTCCTTTCCAGTTTTGCGCCAGTTCTTCCAGACGTCGTTGAAGACCGGCATCCAGCGTAGTAACGATTTTGTCGCTTTTGCTTTTACCGAGCATCATGCGCGAAAACAGCGGTGCCAGTTGCGGCATTTGTCGGGGTGCCAGCCAGATGGGTTCTTCCCTTGACTCTTTTACCCGCTCATGGGACCACACACCTTGCACGGCCATCCGTTCGAGCACTTTATTACGCGCGGCTTCGGCACGCTCCGGCCAACGATCCGGGCGAAGACGGCTGGGCGCTTGTGGCAACACCGCCAGCATCGCCGCCTCGGAATAGCTTAAATTCGCAGGCGATTTCCCGAGGTAAGCCCAACTTGCCGCACCAATCCCCTGCAACGTACCGCCAAACGGGGCACGGTTAAGATACAAGGTCAGAATTTCACGTTTAGACAGATGCCATTCCAGTTGCAACGCGCGCCAGAGCTGGCGAATTTTGCCGCCAAACGTTTTGGGGTGAGGATCAAGCAGGCGCGCCACCTGCATGGTGAGCGTGCTGCCGCCGGAAATGACCCGACCCGACGTGAGATCTTGCCAGGCTGCACGCGCCACCGAGAACGGATTCACCCCCGGATGCTTCCAGAACCAGCGATCTTCATAATTGATCAGCGCTTCAAGGTAACGTGGAGAAACATCTTCGATTGTTACCGGATAACGCCAGATGCCGTCAGCATCGGCGAAACGCCAGAGTGGCGTACCATCCTGCGCCACCACCACGCGTGCAGGATTCACTTCTTGCAATGGCAGAGGCCAGAGTTTATCTGCTGCCCATGCTGCCAGAATGATGATAAAAGGCGCGGCTGCCAGCATTATCCAGCAGCCGCGTTTGGTTAACAGGCGAGGCATTTACGGTCTGACTATCAACAGATCGTCAGCCGCACCAGTCGCCCGCCATTGAGGAACATACATTGATTCCACCATAGGCTGCGGCACCTGATACGTTCCCGGCGTCACCGCCCGCGCCAGATACACCAGCGTTACCGGTTGATATTCATCAACGGCAACCGCCGCCACAAAGCGATCGTCACGGAACTCTATGTGCTTAATGCTCGCCTGCTGCATCTGGTTCAGCAAGTTCTGCACTTCACCACCACTTTGCTCCAGGCTGGCGCTGCCGTTCGCCAGATTCTGGTTTTCCAGTTCCAGCCCCGCAGGCAACAGATCCACGACTAACGCATCCGGTACACTGTTACTGGCTTTAACCTGCAACCACACCAGCACCAGATCGCCGCTACGTAACGAGTCCAGCGATTTGCTCTTACCGTCAGTACCCAGAATATGACGCTCAATTTGCAGCACATTGCTCGCCGGTAAAGGTGCGGATTGCGGATAACCGCTGGCATCCACACGCAGCCATAACGGCTGATCGCCACTGTTGGTCACCTGCAAGGTGGCAAGTTGATCGCTATTCAGATTGCTGGTTTGCGCTTTCTCGCCTGTCAGCGGCTCAGCAGAGAAAGTGGTTTGCGCCTGCCATTTGCCCGGTAAATCCTGAAGAGTACGGGCAGCCAGGAACAACGCGTTACTTTCCTGCGTCGATAGCCAGCGTTCACCGAACGCCTGCTGCGAAAGTGTGTTTAACAGGGAGTACTGCTCATCGGGTAGCAGTTTGTTCTCTTCCAGCAATGAGAGCATCAACGCGCTGTCTCGCAGTGGACTACCGTAATCACCCAGCCATATCCGCTCATCACTATTACGCGGCGTTTTCAGCGCCAGCGCAATCGCTTCTTCACCACGCGTCGCATCACCCATGATTTTCAGCGCAACGCCAAGTTGCAGCAGCGGTAAACCAGAAGCGGCATCTGCACGATGCTCCCAGATTTCACGCAGCGCACCCAGTGGTGCTTTTTGCTGACGGGCCAACACCAGCGCAGCGTAAGACTGTACGGCGAATTTACTGGCTTTGAGATTATCAGCGTACGGGATCGACATCATGCCCGGATCTTGTAAATAGCGCAGCAGACGCTCATTACCCCGGTTAATGGCGTCTGTCGGCACGCTGTAACCCTGTTCGCCTGCGCGGACCAGGAAATCCATCACGTAAGCCGTCAGCCAGTACTCTTCGTCACCGTTTTTATCCCACAGCGCAAAGCCGCCGTTATCACGTTGCATTTGCAGCAAACGGGAAATGCCGATATCGACCGATGCACGGCGTTTCTCATCACTGTCGCCTTTGATGCCCAACGCCTGCAGTTGGGCTGCATTGGTATAAAGTGACGGGAACAGGCCGCTGGTGGTTTGCTCGAGACAGCCGTACGGATACGCTTTTAACTCTTTGATATAACGTGCGATGTTCAGCGGTGGTTTGCCGCTCAACAACAATTGCCCTTCCAGCGTAACAGGCGAGAAGTTTTGCAATCCATCAGCCGGGAGCGCCCAGGTTTCACCAGGCTGTAACGCCGTACCGTAATTGACCGTTTGTGCCGGGAATGCCGGACGGACGCCGATTTTCCACTGCTTATGCTGATCGGCAACGGTTTCCCCCGGTAACGCTAACCCGCTAATGGTGGCCTGAATGTCTCCATCGCCATAACCCGGCAATGCACGCACCGGGATAAACAGCGTAGTACGCACCCCTGGCGCTAATTCAACAGGTGCGGGGGAATTACTCACCAGTTCAAGCAAGCCACTGGCGGTCAGAGCAACATTAAGTTTTTGCGGTTTATCGGTAAGATTAGTGATATCCAGCGTCAGGCGCGAGGTATCGCCACTCGCCATAAAGCGCGGCATGTTCAGTTCAGCAATCACCGGTGCGGCAACAATCACTTTGCTTTCGTTGCTTCCGAAGTCATCTGCCGTCCAGGCTTGCGCCATGACGCGCAATTCACCGTTAAAATCGCCAATTGGCAGTGTAACCGAGCCTTCGCCCTGTTCATTGAGCGTTACCGGCAGCGCCTGCTGCGCGACAATATTGACGTGATTGACCGGCGGTTTACCACCACGTTTCAGCTCATCACCATCACCACCAAAACGCAGAGCTGCCAGACGCCCCTGACCTTCAATGACCTGACCGTAAATATCGTAAATGTCTGCGCCATAGCGTTTCTGACCAAAGAACGCCTGCCACGGATCTGGCGTGACGTAATCAGTAATATTCAGCACACCGCTATCAACGGCAGACACCAGCACATTCACCTGTTTTGGCATCTCACCATTTTTATTGCTGGCTTTAATTTTCACGGTTAATGGCTGATTGGGGCGCATTTTGGTGGGGGTTTCCAGCGCCAGATTGAGGCGACGGTTTTCATCACCAAGCGGCAGATGCAAGACCCCAACCGCGCGTTTTGGCGTCGCGGAGCGAGATTTATCGCCAGGACGTACCACCAGCGTACTTAAATACAGATCATGACGATTCCAGGTTTTATCGACCGGAATCGTCAGATCCAGCCCTTGAGCCGGAACATCAATCTCTTGCCACCACAGCGGCCCTTCACTGGACTCGACCATCGCATAACCTTTACCCGCCGTTGGCGCGGCAATATGCAACTTAATGGTATCGCCAGGGCGATAGCTGGCTTTATCCAGTTTCAGCGTGACACGGTCGGGTCGCACTGCACCACCCCCGTCGCTGTTATCCTGCCAGCTATAACCAGCCCAGAAACGCACACTACTGACCGCTTCATTCGGCGCTTTAACTTCCAGACGATAAGCGCCCCACTCTACCGGGAAACTGACCTTACCGGTTTCGTCCGCTTTCAGATCCAGAGTTTGTTCATTTTCGATCAGATCTTTTTGATCAAACTGTGACTGCCAGCCTTCATATTCCGACCAGTTCCAGTAGTAATCGCGGCGTTCGCGAATCAGGCGCACCTGCAAGCCCGACACGGCTTTTTTCACGCCTTGCGCATCGCTATAAACGATGTCAAAAGCGGCGTTACTGCCTTCATCAACAATGGGCTGTTTCACCGTGCTGTCGGTGCGATAATCGTAAACCGATTTCGAGGCGAACTGCGGACGGATCCCCGGCAATGCATCAGCAGGCCAGATAGCCTGCTCAGCACGGCGCGTCACCGGGCGACCGCCCGATTCCAGCAAACTACCCTGGAAAATAACCTGTAATGGGGAATGCGTTTCCTTCCACTGGCTTTCTGTAGAAACTTCGCCGCGCCCTTTATCATCCAACGTCAACTGAACTTCATCCAGCGTGCGGGAAAGATTTTCGGCAGCTATATCGCCGAATTCAAAACCAGGTAAGGCTGACACAGCTTCACGCAGTGGGCGCAGGAAAAGTTGCCCTTGCAAAGTATTACCATTAGCAGGTGCGCCATACAGGTAGTACCCCACCACGGAGAATTTCACTTCATCTTTCGGCGTTAGCGGGGTTTTCTCACCGGTCAGATTCAGCGCCATACGCTCTGGCATAAAATCTTCGACGCGGAAATCCCACATCCGATACTGGTTATCGCCCGTGTTAGCGCGAATATGCCACATACCGGTTGCCGCATTGCTATCGAGTGGCCAGGTAAAGTGGTAGAGGCCATTCTCCGGCTGACTAACGACGCTCCTGAGTACCTGCCCGTCGGGTTTAATCACGTCTAACTTGATGGGTTGATCGGGCAATGCTTTACCGTCTGCATCACGCAGCAAACCATTGAGGATGACTGTTTCACCAGGGCGATAAAGATCGCGCGGGCCAAACATGAAAAACTGTTTGCTATAGCCCGGCGCGCCAGCAATGTTAAATTCCGCTAAGTCCAGCGCCGGGAGTTTTAAATCGAGCAGCGTTGTCTGACCGTTTTTACGCGCCAGCAGTAATGCCGCGTTTTTATCATTTTCCAGCTGCACATGCCCCTGAGCGTCACTGGTTGCCTGAGTCAGAGTCTGCCCTTTCTCATTTAATAAAGAGACTTCAATTCCTTGCTGGGCTGCGCCGTTTTCCAGACTTTGGGTAAAGATATCCAGACGATTGTGATAACGGTGAGCTGAAACGCCAATATCACTTAACGTAAACAGCGTCGCGGGATTACTGTAATCGTAACGTCCAGCCTGATTCATCACAGCCAGATACACGCCCGCCTGCTGAAGCGGTTTGATATCGCCCAGCGGCAGCAATAATTTTTCACGGGTGTTACGCGCAGGATTGAGATCAAACCGTCCGGTGTAGACCAGATCCGCCATCTGCAGCAGTTTATCTGACTGCCAGTTCGCCAGCGAATTGCGGTATTCCCACTGGCTAATGAAAGCGGGCAGTGATTCTGGTTTCACACGGAAGAAGTTAACATCGACATTGTTAACGTTAAGCGCCATTACCGGCAGCCCTTCAACGACCTTACCAGGAAGCAACGAACCACGACTGGCAAAACCGACGCTGGGTTGGATATCGCGGGTAGTTATAGTTTTTTCGTCATCTTTACTAAAGGTTGCGTTATTGAGCGCTTTGACCTCCTTGCCAATAGTGACGATCAAATCACGTTTCGGTTCGAGGTGGCGTAAACGCAGCTCTTTAAGATTATCTGACAGCTCCCAGGCACCATCCACTTTGCCGCTTTTTTTATCGACGACATGAATAACGCGTGAGAAATCCTGATCCGGGTCGAGAGGGATGGAGAACGTCAGCACCAGCGTGGCTGCGCCATCGAGTTGAACTTCAGAGAGATCCAGCAATGTCAGCGCCTTACCGGCACTCTGTTGGGCCAGTTTTTGTCGCTCCGGCGCGGAAAGTTTTGCTGAACTCACGTTTTCTGAAGAGGCCGCTTTAGTAACTTCAGAAGGCGCATCTTTTTTCACCGTTGTTGGCGCGTTATCGTTGTTGTCGCACCCTGCCAGCGCCAGCATTAGCATGCAGGCGGCTACGCGTAACTTTTTCATTTTTCATCCCTGCCACAATGGCCCGTTAGCAACGTCGAATAATTATTATGCGTGAGAATTTACGTTATGTAATTCAGTATCACGCCCATACAATCCGAATTTTAGTGAGAATTGTGGCTCAGACAGCCAAATCAGTCTCTTTTGCTTGTCGCTTTTCACTAAACATCCGACAATTTAGCCTAACCCCGGCAAAAATGGAGATGCCTATGTCCACGACATGGTTTGTAGGAGCCGACTGGCTCGCCGAACATATTGATGACCCGGAAATTCAGATTATTGATGCCCGCATGGCGTCGCCTGGACAGGAAGATCGTAACGTTGCTCAGGAGTATCTGAATGGACATATTCCCGGCGCAGTGTTTTTTGATATCGAAGCGCTTTCTGATCACACTTCCCCGCTTCCGCACATGCTGCCGCGCCCGGAAACGTTCGCCGTGGCGATGCGTGAATTAGGCGTTAACCAGGATAAGCACCTGATTGTCTATGACGAAGGTAATCTTTTCTCAGCCCCACGAGCATGGTGGATGCTGCGCACCTTTGGTGTAGAGAAAGTGTCGATTCTGGGTGGTGGACTTGTAGGCTGGCAGCGTGATGATCTGCTATTAGAGGAAGGCGCAGTAGAGCTGCCGGAAGGAGAGTTTAACGCCGCGTTTAATCCTGAAGCCGTGGTGAAAGTAACCGATGTATTATTGGCAAGCCATGAAAATACGGCGCAAATTATTGATGCCCGCCCGGCTACACGTTTTAACGCAGAAGTTGATGAACCTCGCCCAGGTTTACGTCGCGGACATATTCCCGGTGCATTGAACGTTCCGTGGACGGAACTGGTACGTGAAGGCGAACTAAAAACGACCGATGAACTGGATGCGATATTTTTTGGTCGCGGTGTCAGCTACGACAAACCAATTATCGTCAGCTGCGGTTCTGGTGTAACAGCAGCCGTGGTTTTGTTGGCACTTGCGACGCTGGATGTGACAAACGTGAAACTGTACGACGGCGCATGGAGTGAATGGGGCGCACGGGCAGATTTACCGGTTGAGCCCGTAAAATAAGCTTTTTACAGGCAATAAAAAACCGCCGAATCTGGCGGTTTTTTATTGCTGGTCTGGTTCGCGGCCTTTCCAGCAGGTTGTATTACCGTAGTAATGCAAGCGCGTCTCAGCGGACACAATACTCGCCAGTAACTCTCTTTTTGTCAAGTAAAAGAGAGTTATTATTGTTCTGTTAGTGTATTATCCACTGCGGCCCTTTCCGCCGTCTCGCAAGCGGGCGCTGGCTTAAGGAAAGGATGTTCCGCGACCGTTAGGGCAAGCGCGTCTCAGCGCTTGCTATCGCGGCAATATCGCCAGTGGTGCTGTCGTGATGCGGTCTTCGCATGGACCGCACAATGAATATACGGTGCTTTTGTATCGTACTTATTGTTTCTGGTGCGCTGTTAACCGAGGTAAATAATAACCGGAGTCTCTCCGGCAACAATTTACTGGTGGTTAACAACCTTCAGAACAGCAAGTAAGCCCGAATGCCGCCCTTTGGGGCGGCATGTTTTAAATTATCCGGTTCTGTTTAAAGTCACGCAAAAAACCACCCCAGCGACGTTCATAGAATGGCGCAATATGTTCGGTAATAAAGTGGCTAATACCTTTTTCCCCTTTTTTCACCTGACAAATATCGATGGGTTCATCGCCAGGTAATGTATCGGTCGCTACACTTCCCGCCGCCTGAATAATTTCTTCGATATCACCATCGGCTTCAATGCCAATAAGTAAATTAGGCTGTGCCTCTTCGTTCTCTTTAATTGAACAAATAAAAGCACGCTTCACCGACTTAATGGTTTTAAATAAGGTGGTAAGTGAATCAATCATTTGCGCTGGCGGCTCTGCGACCTCCGATAATATCAGCGATTCACCGCCTTCCAGTACTTCCTGACTGCTAAGCGGATTCCCTTCTTCACCAATCAGCAAACTGATTTCACGCGGCATAAATTCTTTACCGGTTGGCAGTTTGGCATTAAGGAAGAGCGTTTCGCCAAGGGTCATCTCAAACAATGTGCGAACTGGCATTACGACAAATGCCTGTTCGCCTTCAACCGCCTGTTGAAGTGCTTCTAACGAGGTGAAAAAAGGAATGACGCTGGTGCCGTCTTCTTTTTCCCAGTGCTGTAAATCAAGTGCGCTATCTTCAACCACAGCCTCGCCCTGTGCCGCCGTACCAGGCACCCAGACGGTGGATTCCAGTAGAGTACGGAAAAAGGCCGGGCGGTGCGCCGGTTCGGTTGCTGCTTTTTCCAGCAGGTCTTCAAGTTCGTTTTTTGTTTCGGACATAAGAACCATAATTCATTCAACGTTCGGGGCGTAAGTGCCTGATGCGCTACGCTTATCAGGCCTACAAGGGAACCGCAATATATTGAATTTGCAATACTTTGTAGGCCGGATAAGGCATTTACGCCGCATCCGGCATATTAGTTTACGCCGTTAACAGATTAGCAATCGTGCGCACACCAAGTCCCGTAGCACCCGCAGACCACTGTTCAACCGGCGCTTTACGGTAAGTCGCCGAGCAGTCGATATGCAGCCAACCTTGCTGATAGTTCTCAACAAAGTGCGACAGGAAGCCCGCCGCTGTGCTCGCGCCTGCCGGATACGCCGCGCTTCCGGTGTTGTTCAGTTCGGCAAAGTTAGACGGCAGCTGGCTGCGGTGGAACTCCGCCAGCGGCAGACGCCAGAACGGTTCATTCTCTTGTGAGGCACTTGCCAGCAAGCGCCCTGCCAGCGCATCATCAAAACTGAACAGCGCGTGATAATCATTACCCAGCGCGGTTTTCGCCGCCCCGGTGAGGGTCGCCACATCAATAATCAGTTCCGGTTTCTGCGCACTGGCATCAATCAGGCCATCGGCCAGCACCAGACGCCCTTCGGCATCAGTGTTCATCACTTCAACTTTTTTACCGTTGCGATAGGTAATAATATCGCCCAGCTTGAACGCATTGCCGCTGATCAGGTTATCCGCACAGCAGAGGAACAGCTTCACGCGCTTGTTCAATCCACGAGTAATGGCAAATGCCAGCGCCCCGGTAACCGTTGCCGCACCGCCCATGTCCGACTTCATCGAGTCCATAAACGCGGTCTGTTTGATGCTGTAGCCGCCGGAATCAAAGGTGATGCCTTTACCTACCAGGCACGCGTACACTGGCGCTTCTTTATCGCCAGTTGGGTTGTAATCCAGCGCCAGCAATACCGGAGAACGTTCTGAACCGCGTCCGACGGTGTACAGCCCCATATAACCTTGCTCACGCAGATCTTCGCCTTTGGTGATCCGGTAAGTCACACGATCCCCTGCGACGTTGCTGATCAGATCAACAGCACGCTGTGCCAGTTGCGATGGCCCCAGCTCTTCTGCCGGTGCGTTGATGGTGTCACGCACCCAGTCGATGATCATCAGGCGGTTATCCAGTTCCTGACGCTGGGCATCGTCCAGATCCGGCCACTCCACTTTACGTATGCCTTTCGGGGCTTTGTAACCTTGCCAGAATGCCCAGCAGCGATCCGCATCCCAGCCTTCACCGCTTAACTGAACATGCTTGATGCCCAGACCGTCAATCTTGCGCGCCGCACGCTGGATCAACCCCAGATCGTCTGTCCCGTTCAAATGCAGGGTAATGCCATCATTATTAATGCTGTAAGTCGCTTTTTCTCCCCAACGTGCGTCGGCAGGTTGGGGAGAGAGGGTAATCTTCATCGCTTCTGTCATTTTAGTTATCCTTATTCGTTTAACAGCAAAACGGGCTACCCCCAGGCAGCCCGTTCATTCACTCGGCTTCGTCCAGCCAGACCAACAAAATCGCTTCGAGGATTTTCTCGTTCGATGCCTGCGGGTCGTCGTCGAAATCTTCCAGAGCGCAAATCCACTGATGCATATCGGTGAATCGAACCGTTTTCGGATCAATATCAGGATACGCATCGTACAGTGCTTCGCCAATTTCGCGGCTATCGGTCCACTTAAGTCCCATACTAACCTCTGTTAATGCTCACGCGCATGGTTGATAGTGTAACGCGGGATTTCAACCACTAAATCTTCGTCGGTGACGCGCGCCTGGCAGCTTAAACGGCTTTCCGGCTCCAGTCCCCAGGCTTTGTCCAGCATGTCGTCTTCCTGCTCTGAGCTTTCCGGCAGCGAGTCAAAACCTTCACGAACGATGCAGTGGCAGGTGGTGCAAGCACAGGATTTTTCACAGGCGTGTTCAATCTCGATACCGTTACGCAGCGCAACGTCGAGAATGGTTTCACCGCTATTCGCTTCCAGAACAGCGCCATCAGGGCAGAGATCCTGATGAGGCAAAATAACAATCTTTGGCATATTAAACCTCGTCCACGGAATGGCCTTTCAGCGCACGACGAACCGACTGGTCCATGCGGCGAGCGGCGAAATCCTGGGTTTGTTTGTCTACGTTTTTAATCGCTTGTTCGATGGCGTCAACATCATCGCCCTGCGCCACTTCACTCAGGTGAGCAGCAGCATCGTCAATGACCTGACGTTCTGCGGCGCTTAACAGCGCGGCATCAGCAGCCAGCGCACCGTGCAGACTTTCCAGCACACGCGCCGCTTCTACTTTTTGTTCTGCCAGCATTCGGGCTTTTACGTCCTGCTCGGCATAGCTCATTGAGTCTTTGATCATCGAGGCGATTTCGCTATCGGTCAGGCCATAAGACGGTTTGACCTGAATAGACGCCTCAACGCCGGTGGATTTCTCCATCGCCGTCACGCTCAAAAGACCGTCGGCATCGACCTGGAACGTCACGCGAATATGCGCGCCGCCAGCCGGTAGCGCCGGAATACCTCGCAGCGCAAAACGCGCCAGCGAGCGGCAGTCCTGCACCAGTTCGCGCTCACCCTGCATCACATGGATAGACATCGCCGTCTGACCATCTTTAAAGGTGGTGAAATCCTGGGCGCGGGCCACCGGAATCGTGGTATTACGCGGGATCACTTTCTCCACCAGGCCGCCCATCGTTTCGAGGCCCAGCGACAGCGGGATCACATCCAGCAACAGCATTTCGCTGTCCGGCTTGTTACCCACCAGAATATCCGCCTGAATCGCCGCGCCAATAGCGACGACTTTATCCGGGTCGATAGAAGTCAGCGGTGGACGACCGAAAAATTCGCCTACTCGTTCACGCACCAGCGGCACGCGAGTAGAACCGCCCACCATCACCACTTCCAGCACTTCATCAGCTTCTACGCCCGCATCTTTCAGCGCGCGACGACAAGCCAGTAAGGTTCGTTTTACCAGTGGCGCGATCAGTTCATTGAATTGTTCACGGCTGATTTCGCCCTGCCAGCCCGCAACGTTAACGGTCACGGAGACCGCATCGCTCAGCGCGATTTTGGCCGCAATGGCAGCATCGAGCAGTTCACGCTGAACGCGGTTATCGCTACGATCAGGAATGCCCGCCTGCTCGCGAATGTAATCCGCCAGCAGATGGTCGAAATCATCGCCGCCGAGCGCGGAATCACCGCCGGTCGCCAGCACTTCAAACACGCCGCGACTTAAGCGCAGAATGGAAATATCAAACGTCCCGCCGCCGAGGTCATAAACAGCGATCACGCCTTCCTGGCCGGAATCCAGCCCGTAGGCAATAGCCGCAGCGGTCGGTTCATTAAGTAAGCGCAGAACATGCAGCCCCGCCAGACGCGCCGCGTCTTTGGTGCCCTGACGCTGGGCATCGTCAAAGTACGCTGGAACGGTGATAACGACACCATCCAGCTCGCCTGCCAGGGCTTCAGTTGCCCGCGCCGCCAGTGCTTTGAGGATGTCCGCAGAAACGCGCACCGGGTTCAGCAGCCCCGCCGCCGTTTCAATCATCGGCAGGCCATTTTCGCTGGCCTGGAATTGATAAGGCAGATGCGGATAGCGTTGCTGGATATCAGCCAGCGAGCGCCCCATCAGGCGTTTAACAGAACTAATGGTGTTGGCGGTGTCGAGCGCTGCGTTAGTACGCGCGTCATAACCCACCGAATGCCCTTGCTGTTGATAGTGAACAACAGATGGCAGCAGGTGACGGCCTTCATGGTCAGCTAACGTTTCGGCCTGACCGCTGCGCACTGTTGCCACCAGCGAGTTGGTTGTGCCCAGGTCAATACCGGCCGCCAGGCGACGCTGATGCGGCGCAGCACTCAAACCAGGTTCACTAATTTGTAATAAGGCCATGTTTAGCTTCCAGAAATTAAAAATCGAGCAGTTTTTCTTCGAGTTGTTCGGCACTGCTCCGCAGTTTATCGAGAAAACGCAGCTTACGCACGGTATCCGCCGCCGCGTCCCACGTCTCGTTGTCTAACTGTTCAACCATCAACTGATGGCGGGTATCAAACATCTTTTTCACACGTTTGATAAAGCTTTCCAGCCGCGCTTCATCTTTCGCCTGTTCGATCTCGTCCAGTTCTTCGCGCAGTTCCAGCTGTTCCATCAGGAACGCAGTGTCGCGCACAGTATGCTGCTCGCTGGCGAGATCAAAACCGTGCAAAGAAAGCAAATATTCCGCGCGCATTAACGGATGACGCAGCGTTTGCCAGGCCTGGTTAATGGTCGCGGATTGCTGTACGGCGGCGAGTTGTTCCGCCTGGCTTCCGCTGGCGAATTTATCAGGATGATACTGACGTTGTAGATCCTGAAAACGCAGGCTCAGCGCCTGGGTATCGAGTTGATAACGGGCAGGCAAGCCAAAGAGGGTGAAGTAATCCATAACATTCTCAGGGCTGCGATCCGCCGCGATAACGGCGAATCAGGTAAAACAAACCCCACGCGCAGGCGACCACGGTGGGGTTATCGGTATGCGCATCAAACGTGGAAGCTTTCGCCGCAACCACACTCATCTTTGAC
This sequence comes from Escherichia sp. WS1118, assembly GCF_046487695.1. NCBI lineage: Bacteria > Pseudomonadati > Pseudomonadota > Gammaproteobacteria > Enterobacterales > Enterobacteriaceae > Escherichia > Escherichia sp. WS1118. The sequence continues at coordinate 190,143 of NZ_JBJQIZ010000009.1, forward strand.
GTTCGGGTTGGTGAATTTAAACCCTTCGTTAAGGCCTTCTTTGACGAAGTCCAGCTGCGTACCGTCCAGAAATTGCAGGCTTTTGCCATCGACCACGACTTTCACGCCTTTGTCTTCAAACACGATGTCTTCCGGCGTCGGTTCGTCAACAAATTCCAGTACATAAGCCATACCTGAACACCCGGAGGTTCTCACGCCCAGACGCAGGCCAAACCCTTTACCGCGGTTAGCCAGAAAGGTATTTACTCGCGCTGCTGCACTGTCGCTCAGTGTAATCGACATAACCAAACCTCAACTCTTATTTTGCTTCACGTTTGCTTTTATAGTCCGCAATGGCGGCTTTGATCGCGTCTTCTGCCAGAATAGAACAGTGAATTTTCACCGGCGGCAGTTCAAGTTCTTCAGCAATATCGGTGTTTTTGATCGCCTGCGCTTCGTCGAGAGACTTCCCTTTCACCCATTCGGTGACCAGGGAGCTGGAAGCGATAGCGGAACCGCAGCCGTAAGTTTTAAAACGCGCGTCTTCAATGATACCTTCATCGTTGACTTTAATCTGCAACTTCATCACGTCGCCACAGGCCGGTGCACCCACCATGCCGCTGCCGACGTTCTCGTCGTTGTTGTCAAAGGAACCCACGTTACGCGGATTCTCGTAATGGTCGATAACTTTTTCGCTGTAAGCCATTATAAATTCTCCTGATTCCGATACCGATTAATGATGAGCCCATTCGATGCTGTTCAGATCCACGCCCTGCTTGTACATTTCCCACAGCGGAGAAAGGTCACGCAGACGACCGATGGATTTACGAACTAACTCGATGGTGTAGTCGATCTCTTCTTCAGTAGTAAAACGACCTAAAGAGAAACGGATAGAGCTATGTGCCAGCTCGTCGTTCAGCCCCAGCGCGCGCAGCACGTAGGACGGTTCGAGGCTTGCTGACGTACAGGCGGAACCTGAAGAAACCGCGAGGTCTTTCAGCGCCATAATCAGCGACTCACCTTCAACGTAGTTGAAGCTGACGTTGAGAATGTTCGGCGCACCGTGTTCCAGGTCACCGTTCAGGTAAACTTCTTCGATATCTTTGATGCCGTTCCACAGACGGTTACGCAGGCCGCGCAGACGTTCCATCTCGGTCGCCATCTCTTCTTTTGCGATGCGATAGGCTTCGCCCATACCGACGATCTGGTGAACAGGCAGAGTGCCGGAACGCATACCGCGCTCGTGACCGCCGCCATGCATTTGTGCTTCGATACGTACGCGCGGTTTACGACGCACATACAGCGCACCAATACCTTTCGGGCCATAGATTTTGTGACCGGAGAAAGACATCAGGTCAACTTTCAACTGGCTCAGATCGATCGGCAGTTTGCCCACGCTCTGGGTTGCATCAACGTGATAGATAATGCCACGAGCACGGCACATTTCGCCGATAGCCGCGATATCCTGCACCACGCCGATTTCGTTATTTACGTGCATGATGGAAACAAGGATGGTGTCGTCACGCATCGCTGCTTCGAGTTCTTTCAGGTCGATAATGCCATTACGCTGCGGTGCCAGGTAAGTGACTTCAAAACCTTCGCGCTCCAGCTGACGGCAGGTATCCAGTACCGCTTTATGTTCGGTTTTACTGGTGATGATGTGCTTGCCTTTTTTCTGATAAAAGTTGGCTGCACCTTTGATCGCCAGGTTGTCAGATTCGGTTGCACCAGAGGTAAAGACGATTTCACGCGGATCAGCGCCGACCAGATCGGCAATCTGATTACGGGCGATATCTACCGCTTCTTCAGCCTGCCAGCCGAAACGGTGAGAACGGGAGGCCGGGTTACCAAAGGTTCCGTCCATCGTCATAAACTGCATCATTTTCTCGGCAACACGCGGGTCCACCGGCGTGGTTGCGGAGTAGTCGAGATAAATCGGTAATTTCATTGCTCTATAAACTCCGTACATCACTCAATGCAAGGAACCAGGCTACCGGCTGGATGTACGACCGTGTTTACGGAGTGTTTAGCACTCCGGCCTGATTCTGAATTCTTTTTATTAAGCGCGTAACTTAACGTCGATCGCGTCTTGTGTGCGGGTGCGTGGCGCGTCGTGAGTATGCTGACGACCAGACACATCCAGCACTTCCTGGTTATTAACCAGTTCGCCTAAAGTAATGTTATTGAGAAAACCGGTAAGACGGTCGCTCAAATCACGCCACAGCGCGTGGGTCAGGCATTTATCGCCGCCCTGGCAGCCGCCTTTACCCTGACAACGGGTGGCATCTACAGATTCGTCAACGGCGCTAATCACTTCGCCAACGGCGATGCTGCTGGCATCTTTGCCTAACAGATAACCACCGCCTGGTCCACGTACGCTGGAAACCAGACCATTTTTACGCAGACGGGAAAACAGTTGTTCCAGATAAGAAAGGGAAATTCCCTGACGTTCGGAAATATCAGCCAACGGTACCGGGCCCGCTTCAGAGTTGAGCGCAACGTCAAGCATTGCGGTCACGGCATAGCGCCCTTTAGATGTCAGTCTCATGTCTTACTTCACCTCAAACTCGCCCCTGCCCGGGGTTTTTTATTGTAAAAGTGGGGGTATTGCATAGCAGGGTCAAGTCTGACATTCCCGAGTAAATTGGTCAACTATTTACTTGACTGATTTAGTCGGGTATTTAACCTTCAGTGCCATTTTTTTATCGTGGCGTTTGTACCTGTTGTCGGATGCGACGTGAACACCTTATCCGACCAGGGATTCCGTGCACTTACAGGCCTGATAAGACGCGTTAAGCATCGCATCAGGCAACCACTGTTATTCGGCCTTGTTACCTTTATTCTGCTGCTCAATAGAAGCCAGAATCCCGCGCAGGATATTCAATTCCTGGCTTTCCGGGCGTGCACGGGTAAACAGACGGCGCAATTTATTCATCACCTGCCCCGGATGGTTTCCACGGATAAAACCGGTTGCCAGCAGCGTTTGCTCCAGATGACCATAAAAACGCTCCAGATCATCGACCAGAGGATACGGCGTCTCTTCATGCTCGACCTGCTCGCCATTTTCCTGAGTTGCCAGCCAGGCCATGCGCACTTCATAGGCAATAACCTGAACCGCCATCGCCAGGTTCAGCGAACTGTATTCCGGGTTAGCCGCAATCGCGACATGATAATGGCATTTCTGCAACTCTTCATTGGTCAAGCCGACGCGCTCGCGACCAAACACCAGCGCCACCGGGGTATTTGCCGCTTCAGCGACGCTTTTCAGACCGCATTCGCGCGGGTCGAGCATCGGCCACGGCAGCGTGCGGGAGCGAGCGCTGGTGCCCACCACCAGACTACAACCGGCTAACGCTTCGTCGAGCGTATCGACGATGTGAGCATTACCAATCACATCGCTGGCCCCTGCTGCCAGGGCAATCGCCTGGGAGTCAGGTTTCACTAGTGGATTAACCAGCCACAGATTGGTTAATCCCATTGTTTTCATGGCACGGGCAACAGAACCCATATTGCCGGTGTGTGACGTCTCCACCAGCACAATTCGAATATTTTGCAGCATTGTCTTTCTTCATCTAAAGATTATTCACGCATCTTATCATAAAACGAAGACAGATGCCGATCTCGCTGCTATACTCTGCGCCGTTTTCCCGTTCTTTAACATCCAGTGAGAGAGACCGATGCATCCGATGCTGAACATCGCCGTGCGCGCAGCGCGCAAGGCGGGTAATTTAATTGCCAAAAACTATGAAACCCCGGACGCTGTAGAAGCGAGCCAGAAAGGCAGTAACGATTTCGTGACCAACGTAGATAAAGCTGCCGAAGCGGTGATTATCGACACGATTCGTAAATCTTACCCACAGCACACCATCATCACCGAAGAAAGCGGTGAACTTGAAGGTACTGATCAGGATGTTCAATGGGTTATCGATCCACTGGATGGCACTACCAACTTTATCAAACGTCTGCCGCACTTCGCGGTATCTATCGCCGTTCGTATCAAAGGCCGCACCGAAGTTGCTGTGGTATACGATCCTATGCGTAACGAACTGTTCACCGCCACTCGCGGTCAGGGCGCACAGCTGAACGGCTACCGTCTGCGCGGCAGCACCGCTCGCGATCTCGACGGTACTATTCTGGCGACCGGCTTCCCGTTCAAAGCAAAACAGTACGCCACTACCTACATCAACATCGTCGGCAAACTGTTCAACGAATGTGCAGACTTCCGTCGTACCGGTTCTGCGGCGCTGGATCTGGCTTACGTCGCTGCGGGTCGTGTTGACGGTTTCTTTGAAATCGGTCTGCGCCCGTGGGATTTCGCGGCAGGCGAGCTGCTGGTTCGTGAAGCAGGCGGCATCGTCAGCGACTTCACCGGTGGTCATAACTATATGCTGACCGGTAACATCGTTGCTGGTAACCCGCGCGTTGTTAAAGCCATGCTGGCGAACATGCGTGACGAGTTAAGCGATGCTCTGAAGCGTTAATGACTCAGGCGGGTGATATCACTCACCCGCCCTCGCCTTTCAGGCGCTATTCCGAAATACTTCCTCACCGCTTTACTTTCTTTCGTCACTCTCCCACCATCTTTCCCCGATTAATGGATGATAAATAAGTCGCAAGGAAAGGTTATGGCGCTGCCAGTGAACAAACGCGTTCTCAAAATTCTGTTTATTCTCTTTGTTGTTGCCTTCTGCGTTTATTTAGTGCCGCGCGTCGCCATCAACTTCTTCTATTATCCTGACGATAAAATATACGGTCCCGACCCCTGGTCGGCGGAATCCGTCGAATTTACGGCTAAGGACGGTACTCGTCTGCAAGGCTGGTTTATTCCTTCTTCGACGGGCCCTGCTGACAACGTCATCGCAACCATCATTCATGCTCACGGCAATGCCGGAAATATGTCCGCCCACTGGCCGCTGGTCAGTTGGTTACCCGAGCGTAATTTCAACGTTTTTATGTTTGATTATCGCGGGTTTGGTAAATCAAAAGGCACGCCGTCCCAAGCCGGATTGCTGGACGATACGCAAAGTGCCATCAATGTGGTGCGCCATCGCAGTGATGTAAACCCACAACGGCTGGTGCTGTTCGGGCAGAGTATTGGCGGGGCGAATATTCTGGATGTTATTGGTCAGGGTGATCGTGAAGGCATACGTGCAGTGATCCTCGACTCCACCTTTGCCTCTTATGCGACCATCGCCAACCAGATGCTCCCCGGCAGTGGCTACTTACTTGATGAGAGTTACAGCGGTGAAAATTACATCGCCAGCGTCAGCCCGATCCCGCTTTTACTCATTCACGGTAAAGCTGATCACGTTATCCCATGGCAACACAGTGAAAAGTTGTATAGCCTGGCAAAAGAACCAAAACGGTTGATCCTAATCCCGGATGGCGAACACATTGATGCTTTTTCCGATCGTCACGGCGATGTTTATCGCGAACAGATGGTGGATTTTATCCTTAGCGCATTGAATCCGCAGAACTAACCCATGATCGCTAGCACGATAATCATTCACAAAACCACCTTAAGACATGCTAATCCACTGGTCAGAACAGTTTAAGATGAGAAAAATTCTGTGATGCTTGCCAACATTTCTGATGATTAGCATTCCCTTCGCCATTTCCCTGAGCAAACTTTAGCTATTCTTATCAATTATGCTTATGGGAGATCTACAGATGATGCCTACGCTTGCTCCACCATCTGTCCTTTCGGCTCCCCAGCGCCGCTGCCAGATCTTGCTGACGCTCTTTCAGCCGGGGTTGACCGCCACCACGGCAACTTTCAGCGAGCTTAATGGTGTGGATGATGATATTGCCAGTCTTGATATCAGCGAAACAGGACGGGAGATCCTGCGCTATCATCAACTCACACTGACTACTGGTTATGACGGTAGCTACCGGGTTGAAGGTACAGTGCTTAACCAACGTTTGTGTTTATTTCACTGGCTACGACGTGGTTTCCGTCTGTGTCCGTCATTTATTACCAGCCATTTCACCCCCGCCCTGAAGAGTGAACTGAAGCGGCGCGGAATTGCGCGTAACTTTTACGACGATACCAATCTACAAGCGTTAGTGAATCTCTGCTCCCGACGGCTGCAAAAACGCTTTGAAACGCGCGATATTCATTTCCTGTGTCTGTATCTGCAATATTGTTTGCTGCAACACCACGCTGGAATTACGCCTCAGTTTAATCCGCTCCAACGTCGCTGGGCGGAATCCTGCCTTGAATTTCAGGTAGCGCAGGAAATTGGACGCCACTGGCAGCGTCGGGCGCTCCAGCCTGTACCGCCTGATGAGCCACTGTTTATGGCATTACTTTTTTCCATGTTGCGGGTTCCCGATCCACTGCGGGATGCGCATCAGCGGGACAGGCAACTGCGTAAGTCTATCAAACGTCTGGTAAACCACTTTCGTGAGCTGGGAAATGTTCGTTTTTATGATGAACAGGGGTTATGCGATCAGCTTTATACCCACCTCGCCCAGGCGTTAAATCGCAGTTTGTTTGCCATCGGTATTGATAACACCCTGCCGGAAGAGTTCGCCCGCCTGTATCCACGCCTGGTGCGCACCACCCGCGCGGCGCTGGCTGGATTTGAAAGTGAATACGGCGTCCATCTTTCTGATGAGGAAAGCGGTCTGGTCGCGGTGATTTTTGGTGCCTGGCTAATGCAGGAAAACGACCTGCATGAGAAACAGATTATTCTACTGACCGGGAATGATAGCGAGCGAGAAGCGCAGATTGAGCAGCAGCTACGCGAACTAACGTTACTGCCGCTCAACATTAAACATATGTCGGTAAAGGTATTTTTGCAGACAGGCGCTCCGCGCGGCGCGGCACTGATTATTGCTCCTTATACCATGCCGTTACCGCTCTTTTCACCACCGCTGATCTATACGGACCTGACATTGACAACACATCAACAGGAGCAGATCCGCAAAATGCTCGAATCAGCATGAGGGAACAACTTTCGGGCGCAAAAACATTGCCGGAAGCGCCACCAGCGCCATCACCCAGAACACGCCGTGGCCGAGATATTGATACAGGAAACCGGCGAAAACGGTCATGATGGCGATACTGCCGCCCATCGCGACGGCAGAGTAAACCGCCTGTAAACGGATGACTTCGCTACCCTGGCGAGCAGCAATATAGCGCATGGCAGCCAGGTGGCAGACCGTGAAGGTACCGCAATGCAGAATTTGCACCACTATCAACCACGGCAACGCCGTCGTTGCTCCCATAATGCCCCAGCGCACTACGCCGCAAATCGCCGAGATCAACAGCATATCGCGTGCACTACAACGGCGGAAAAGTTTATTACTCAGCGCAAAGATAATGACTTCCGCCACCACGCCCAGCGACCACAAATACCCCACCGCCGAGGCCGAGTAGCCAGCTGCCTGCCAGTAAATGGCGCTAAAACCGTAATAGGCCGCATGTGCCCCCTGCAATAAACAAACGCAGGCCAGAAAGCGCCAGTTCTGGCGAACCAACGCCAACCACGCAGACCAGCCGGTGCTCTCCTGCTGGCGGCTTGCCCCTTGTGGCTGAATCGTCGGACGGATGAGAAAGCCGAGCAGCATGGATGCCACGCCCAACGTCAACAGCGCGAGGATCACCCGATAATCAAACATACTGACCAGTTTGCCCGTCAGCGCCGAGCCAATGACAAACGCCACCGAGCCCCACAGTCTCACTTTGCCGTAATCAAGCGGGAACTGCTTTTGCCACGTATTCGCCAGTGCATCGGTCAACGGTACCAGCGGTGAGAAAAAGAGGTTAAAGCCAATCATCACCAGCATCAGCCACGCTACGTGCGCCCCCGCCCAGAAGGCGACAGCAAAGAGAAGTGTCAGCAGTGCCAGCACGCGCAAGGCGGAAATCAGGCGGGAAGGATCGCTGACGCGGGGCGCGATGAGCAAACTCCCGAGGAAACGGGCAACCAGACCCGCCCCCAATAACAGGCCGATGGTTTCTGGCGTTAAACCAATCCCTTTAAGCCAGACGCTCCAGAAAGGTAGAAAAATGCCGTAACTAAAAAAGTATGTGAAATAGCCGAGCGCCAACCAGCGCGTGGATTGCAAAACCATGAGTCCCTCCCGTCAGGAGGCGTTAGTCTGAGGTTAATCGAATGTTGGTGCAAGTTGAAAAATAAGAATATTCGAGCCTGCTTCCTGACGGTTATCCTGCATATCAGGAAATGACAAAAAAGAGCGGCCCACAACACAACATGTAAAAAAGAACGATGAAACAGGTGAAAATCGCAATTTATTGAACTGACAAACTCATGTGAGACGGATAAGGCGTGCATGTCGCATCCGGCAGGAAACAATAAGCACATTGTCAGCCATCTGCGTTATGCCGTTATACCAGAAACGAATATCTCAACGCCTGGGCGTGGCGAGGTGCCAGAGTGTGTATTACGTTTAAATCACATCATCTTGCAAAGGGATTGGTTATGAACTCACTACGTTATTTTGATTTTGGCACTGCCCGCCCCGTTTTGTTATTAATTGCCCGTATCGCCGTGGTCTTAATTTTCATTATTTTTGGTTTTCCCAAAATGATGGGCTTTGACGGTACGGTCCAATATATGGCCTCGCTGGGCGCACCAATGCCGATGCTGGCAGCGATTATTGCGGTAGTTATGGAAGTGCCCGCCGCGATATTAATCATACTTGGCTTTTTCACCCGTCCGCTGGCGGTGCTGTTTATTTTCTACACGCTGGGAACTGCGGTGATTGGTCATCATTACTGGGATATGACTGGCGATGCGGTTGGGCCAAATATGATTAATTTCTGGAAGAATATCAGCATTGCTGGCGCATTCCTGCTGCTGGCAATTACCGGGCCGGGGGCAATTTCTCTCGATCGGCGTTAGGAAAGATGCCGGATGCGGCGTAAACGCCTTATCCGGCCTACCGCTCCAACACCGATTGTAGGCCTGATAAGACGCAGCAAGCGTCGCATCAGGCATCGTGCACCGAGTGCTACAAAATCGAAATTACCCCGTAGGCCTGTGCATCCGGCATTTTATAAATTACAGCAACGCAACCCGCAACGACATCTCTGAAATTGTTGATTCCCCTGGTGCAAGCGCAATGAGGTCACCACCTTCCGGACGATGATGGTCATCCGGCGCATGACTCATCGGTTCCAGACAGAAGAAATCAAACGCATATCCTTTATCAAACGCAGGGTCTGAAACAAAGATGAAATAACACGGTGCAGGTGGCGTCGTTTCCATGATGATGGCATAACCCTCCTGCGGCTGCTCGATGCGGGCCTGACCATTCCATCCGGCAAAACCATTGTTTACCCACTGGCGCGGCAACGGCGTGAGCTGGTTAAAATCCAGTTCCTGCGGTAGCTGCTCGCAAAACTCACCCGCCAGCCACTGCTCCTGCTCCCGCCAGTAACAGCTCGCCTGTGCCTGAATCCGCGTTTGCGGCGACAACGGAAAATAAGGATGCCAGCCGGTACCAAATGGCAGCGTCTCTGCCCCTTGATTGGTGACAGCGAGCGTCACCGTCAGCGTATCCGCCGTTAAATGAAATGCCTGGCTTACCCGATAGTGATAAACACCGCTGAGATGTTCATACACCAGACACAAGCTATCATCGCTGCGCGAGACACATTGCCACTCGCCCAACCAGCCATCGCCGTGTAGATAGTGCGCATCCCACTCAACATTCGGTTGCAGTTGATACTCACGCCCCTGCCAGACAAAACGGTTGCCGCTCACCCGGTTTGCAAATGGTACCAGCGGAAAACAAGAGGCATCGGTTGCCACACCGCTTTTTTTACCAGGACGTAGCAGCGGCGTCGTATCGCGCCAGAAGCCTTCGATTACGCCGCCCTGATCAGAAACGTCCAGCTTTAGCGGCCCGTGAGATAAGGTATAGATGGTCATCCGCAGACTCCTTAATCCGGGAAATTAATCACAACTTTCCCGCATTTGCCGCTTGCCATCAGTGCATAAGCATCTCCCGCCTGTTCCAGCGAGAAGCGGTGGGTAATGGCATTACGCGGACACAGTTTCCAGTCCGTTAAATCGTGGGCGCATTTTTCCATATGGAACAGACTGGTCACCCAGGAGCCGATAATCCGCCGTTGATGGTGCATCAGGTCAGCGCTAACCTCGAACTCGACTTTTCCGGTTTCACCAATGTAAACCACGCGTCCCCAGTCAGCGGTGGATTGCAGTGCCAGTAAGCGACCTGCGGCATTACCGGAACAATCAAGCGCAACATCCGCGCCGCCGTGAGTGAGTTCGGCGATTATCTGCGGCAGACCTTCGGTGGTCGCTAAATAGCCGTGATCCATCACTCCTAACTGTTTCGCCATCGCCAGACGTTCCGGCAACATATCAACGCCGATGATCCTTTTTGCACCGCGACCTTTCGCCAGCATCATCGCCATCATGCCGACCGGCCCCAGACCAACCACCACCACGTTATCGCTACCGGAAACCTCGCCGCGCAAAATCCCTTCATACGCCGTACCAACACCGCAACTGATAAACGCGCCATCTTCGTAACTCAGCGCGTCTGGCAGGAGGATCAGATCTTTTTCTTCCGCCAGTAGGTATTCGGCATGACCGCCGTCACGCTGCCAGCCGTAAGCGGCTTTTCCTTCACCGGTGCAGGAGATAGGAAAACCGCGACGGCAGTTCGGGCAAAAGCCACAACCGGAAATGTGATACACCAGCACGCGGTCGCCCTCTTTAAAATGGCGACAGCCTTGCCCCATCGCCACAATCTGCCCGCACGGTTCATGACCGTTGATAAATCCCTGGTATAACGGTTTATCGGGTGCCGCCGCCGTAGCGCGGTGCTGGTGGTAGATATAGTGGACATCGCTTCCGCAAATCCCGGAGGATTTCATTTTGATCAGTACCTGGTTAATCCCCGGCGTCGGCACCGCAACTTCCCGCAGATCGACGGTCGAATTTCCTGGTAAATAAGCTGCCAGCATCGTTTTCATAAATCCCTCATTAACAATACGATTAATTTTCATCCCTGCCGCACCTGCGCCAGGGGCGTTAAGGTTTAGCGTTTCGCTTTACTGCTACGCTGGGTCAGCAAGATATTCGCCAGCACCGCCACCACGATGATGACGCCGCGCACCACCTGCTGGAAAAAGGAGTTAATCCCGAGCAGCACCAGACCGTTACCGATTAGCGTAATCACCAGTACGCCAAGCAGCGTACCGAACAACGAGCCGCGACCGCCGGAAAGCGCCGTACCGCCGACAACGACCGCGGCGATGACGTCAAACTCCAGACCGTTTGCGGCACCTGCGTTACCGGAACCGAGGCGGGCCGCCAACAAAATGCCGGTCACCGCCGCTAATAATCCCGAAAGGGTAAAAATAAGAATGCGTACCCGACGAACGTTAATACCGCACAACTGCGCTGCAGTGGCATTACCGCCAACAGCAAAAACCGAGCGCCCGAAGGCAGTTTTGCGGCTAATGAACACAAACAGCGCAAATAACACCATCATGATCAGCGCGGATACCGGCACACCGAGAAATTGTCCGCCCAGCCAATCCAGCACTTCGTTTTCGTTAATTGGCACTGGCAAGGCGTTCGTCATAAACAGCCCCATTCCGCGCAGGGCGCTCCATAAACCCAGCGTGGCAACAAAACTTGGCACGCTAAACACGCCGCGCAGCACCCCGGCGAGCGTTCCCATCAGCGCACCTAACAGCAACACCAGCAGACAAGCAATCGCCAGCGGAACGTCAAATTGCAGCAAAAACGCCAGGCACACTGAAACAAAAGCCACCATCGGCCCAACGCTGACATCAATTTCACCGGAGATAATAATCAGCGTCATCGCCCAGGCGGCGATCCCGATGGTGGCGGCATCGCGCAGCACGTTCATTTGGTTATTCAATGAGATAAAGCCAGGCGCATTCAGGGAGAAGACCAGATAAAGAATGGCAATCACCACCAGCAAACCGATCTCATTAATATGGCGACTGACAAATTGTTTGAGCGAGACGCTCTTGCCCTGCGGCAATGGTAATGACGAAGCAGACATCTTCAGGTTCCTCGGTAAAATTCATCAGTGCACAGACAGAATGGCGGACATCAGCTCATCCACATTGACCGGAGAGTGAAACTCCTGCGAGAACGTGCCGTGCTGTAATAACAGGATGCGGTCACACACCAGCGGCAACTCCTCCACTTCACTGGAGATAAACACCACGCTTTTTCCTTCGGCAGCCAGCTCGCGGACAATACGGTAAATTTGCTGTTTGGCTTCGATATCGACGCCGCGCGTTGGCTCGTCGAGCAACAAAATCTGGCTGGCGGCATAGACCCAACGACCGATCACCACTTTTTGCTGATTGCCGCCAGAAAGCGTGCCGATGGGCGTTTCGCTACTGGCGGCCTTGACCGTCATCCGCTGCATCACCTCTTCGGTCAGGCGGCGGATGGTGGACCATTGCAGCACACCGTTGGCGCTGATTTTTTGCCGATTGGTCAGCACTGTATTTTCGTCAACGCCCAACCAGGGAATGATCCCCGCTTCTTTGCGGTTTTCTGGCGTATAGCCAATGCCGCGTTTCAGCATGTCGCCGTAATCGGGGCGCGTGATTTTCTCGCCGTTGATAACAATTTCGCCCTGTTCATACGTCTCCAGCCCAACAATCGCCTTCAGCAATTCACTGCGCCCTGCCCCCAGCAGACCAGCAATGCCGAGCACTTCGCCACGACGTAGCGTAAAACTGATATCCTCCAGCTTGGGCTTATGGCGTAACGCACGGACTTCCAGCACGGCTTGATCCACAATTTCCTGAGGGGCAACCGGCGCAATATCAACGTGATCGCGCCCGAGCATTAGCGACACAATATGATGCGTAGAGGTGTTTTCGAGCATCACATCGCCCGCCACCTGACCATCGCGCATAACGGTGGCACAGGAGGCAATGCGGCGAATTTCTTCCATCCGGTGGCTGACATAAATCACCGCCACGCCCAGTGCCGACATCTTTTTCACCGCGCTGATCACCAGTTCAACTTCCGCACTGGCAAGCGAGCTGGTGGGTTCATCAAGAATGACCACGCGCGGCTCGCCCTTCATCACCCGCGCAATTTCCACCAGTTGCTTTTGCGCCGGGCTTAGTGTTGAAACAAGTTGTTCAGGACTAACGTCAACGCCCAACGCCTGTAAGCAACGTTGGGCGTCCTGCGCCATTTGCAGGTAATCAATCATGCCGTTGCGGCGGGGCCACTGACCGAGGCAGAGGTTTTCCGCCACTGTCAGCCCTTCCACCAGACTTAACTCCTGATAAACCGCACGAACCCCCAGTTCAGCGGCACGGCGAGTCAGCGTAGCTTCGTCACCTTCCAGTCGCGTCTCGCCAATCCAGATATCACCGCTATCCGGACGTTCGCTACCGGTCAGCATTCGAATGAGGGTCGATTTTCCCGCACCGTTTTTGCCTAACAGCGCGCGAACTTCGCCTTTATTGAGCGTGAAGTTAACGTTATCCAGCGCAACGACGCCGGGATAACGCTTATTTCCTGCCACCACTTTTGCTACCGGGACTGCCTCTGTTGCCGTGAACATAGGGACCTCTGCGAATCAGCGATTAGGGCAGACCATCAACGTGCGTTGCCAGCCACTGTTTACCGTCTTCCGTTTTGGTATAGAGATCGATTGGCACCTGAATCACTTTTTCACCGTCGGCTTGTTTATTGATAACCTTCAATGTTTGCGTAAAAACAGCATTGCCCATTTTCTTACCGGAAATATCCACCACCGCTTTCAGCACCTGGTTGTTTTCCAGCTCCTGAGCAATTTCAGTGGTCATATCAGAACCGAAAACAGCAATTTTTCCGGCCTGATTTTGATTACGTACCGCTTTTACCGCGCCGAGTGTCGCTCCGCCCGATTCCCCCATAATGGCGTTGAGATCCGGCGTGGAGATAATCAGTTTTTCACCGACAGAAATCGCTTTATCTAAAACAGTCCCTTCCTGATTAGCGACAATTTGCGCGCCGGGAACGCGGGCTTTTAATACTTCTTCAAACCCTTTACGTCGTTGCACACAAACTTCAAAGGCTTCGCAATTGATGACGGCAATTTTCGGCTGGTCAATTTTGTTGGCAATAAAATAATCGGCGGCTGCGTTACCCAGTTTTTTACCAAATTCCAGCGGGTCACCAACCAGATATGCCGAGACATATTTATCGACACCCTTTTGATTAATACAGGTGTTGTAGCAAATCACCGGAATACCCGCTTCACTGGCGCGACGAACGGTACGGCTACTGCCATTTTCAGACACTGCCGATAAAATAATGGCATCGACATTACGCGCCACGAGGGTATCAACAAAGGTACTTTCTTTCGAAATATCGCCCTGAGCGTTAGTTTCAATTAATTGTACCTGTACTGAAGAATCTTTTGCCGCATCCTGAACGCCCTGACGCACTCCGGCGTAATATCCCTGGGTATCAAGGTATATTGCGCCAATAGTCATTTCTTTATCAGAAGCCCTGGCAAATAGTGCGCTACCCAATAGCGTAGCCATTAATAATAAATTACGGGTTCTTGTCATTTTTTTAGGCATAGTGCCTCCTGTAGGGTTTTTATTTACAACGGCTTATTTTAATTATTTGAGCGTGAGCGGCAGCGCGTGCCGCTCAAATATTACAGTTAATAGGGTTTAGTGAACGTAGCTAAAAATAAAAGGCATCACGGTGGTGAATAATGCCGCTTTCGGCCAGGCTGGATTAATCGCCATCAATTCAGCGCGAGCAGATTCATAGTGCGCAACCTCCCCTAATCCCGCGGCCGCCAGCATCGCCACCATCAGGCATTTTTCTTTATGCTGCTGTTGTAAATCGCTATACAGCGACAACAAGTCAGGCTGCGAGACGGCAAAGAAATCCGCTTCGATACTGGTTTTCGCCATCTCTTTCGCCCACTGTTTCATTTCACTAAACAGTTGCTGTGCGGTGTGTTGTTCGCCCAGCAGTCGCAGCGCCATTCCTTGCCAGAAGAGATAATCAACCGGCTGATCGTTGTAATAACTGTGGATGTTAATGGTGCGATCGCCGGTCGCCGCCAGACGTAAACAACGCATCGCTTCAGTTTCATCGCCCTGCGCGTTGGCGCATACTGCCTGCCAGAACCAGATGTCGTTGTCAGTTTGCCCCGGTAAACGGCCTTCGCTTAAATTCTCCGGATAATGCAGCGCGGCATGAAGCAGTTCGCTGGCCTGCTGCGGCTCTCTGGCATCAAGATGCTGCCAGGCGCGTAATAACTGGTTGAGGATAAACTGGCTGGTGACCTTCCCTTCCCCACCTTCCCACGGGTGGAATTTGCGCGTGGCGAGAATGTCCGCCGCTTTGTCTGCCTGACCAGTGAGATGCCACAAATTGAGCAGTTCTGCGGTCATGTCGTCGCGTTTCAGCGCAATTTCCAGATTATTTTCCAGACGCGCCAGTCGTTTCTCCGGTGTGACACCGCTTAACTTATCCAGCAAATCCCGTTCGAAAAGCAGACGTGCATCCTGCGGCGCAAGCTGATAAGCATTATCAAGATAACGCGCGGCCAGCTCATAATCGTGCTGCTTATTCCACGCATGGATCGCCAACCCGCGCCAGCCGTCGGCAAACTCCGGCGACATCTCTACGCAACGCTGCCATAAGGCAATGGCTTTGCCGTAGCTACGCTTGTTGTAGTAGAAGCAGGCCAGTAAATGCCGGGCAAACCAGCACTCTTCGATACTCTCCAGCGCCGCCACTTCTTCCAGCGTATTCGGGAAACGGACAAACTGCGGGAAGGCATCAATAGCTTTTGCGACCAGTTCTCCGCGTTCAGCTTTTGGTAGCAAACTGGCTTGCAGGTAAAGCGGTAGCGTGCGCTGACAGTCCAGTGCGTTCAGCATATCTGCCGCCAGGGCGGGCATGCCCCAGTTAATCAGTTGCCCGGCGGTCATCAGGGCGTTAACGTCGCGTCCCTGACAAAGACCTCGCCACTGTACGAGGGCAGATTCGCTACGACCATCGAACCAGTTCAGCCACCACAGAGTAGCGTTCAGCGGATAATCACGCAGCAGTTTCTCGCGCTGCAAACGCGCGTTGTCCTGACGACCACTTAACACCAGTAGCAGGTTATGCAGGCAAAGCACTTCCTGATTGGTTGGGCAGGCGCGAAGACTTTGTTGGCAAAAATCCAGACCAGCGTCAAAGTTACCATTACGCGCCGCCAGCCGTGCCAGACCATAATAGCCGCCTGCTTTACTGTTGCCGCTCCAGACCGCACGCCAGAAATCCTCTTCGGCTTGTTGATATTGCCCCTGACGTTCGTAAGCACTGGCGCGAATCAAACTCGCCTGTCCGCACTGCGGATTTTTGTTCAGCGCATGTGCGCGTTTCAGCGCCTGAGTGGCATACGCCACCGCTTGCGGGAAATCGGCACGGTTATATTCCAGCATCGCCAGCGCCAGGTTACAGCGATAATCCAGCGGATCCAGCGCCACGCCGCGCAGGTAGTAATCGAACGGTGAACGGCTCGCGTGATGATATTGCTCCAGATGTTGACCGATAAACCAGGCTTCATCTGTACTGGTAATGTCTTGTGCTGCCAGTGGCGCTTTGGCGACGTCCGGCAACGGCAACGCTTGCGGCTGATGTTCATGATAACTCAGTACAATATTGCCGTCGGCATCGGAGAGCTCAATGGTCAGCCTTTCAGGATTGATACCGTGCAACACGCCCTGGATGGCGGTCGCTGGTGTCAGGGCCACGGCATCATCGAGCAACGCGTTGCATTTGCCGATTTCGCGGATCGCCAGGCGGTATCCGTTCAACGGAGAGATGGCATACAGCCCCCACTCAATCCCCCGCTCACTACGCTGGAGTTTTATCACCGCATCGCGGGAGGCATTTTGCACCATGCCCAGAGAATGATAAGGCAGGAAATACTGCTCGAAACGCTTCTCCTCGTAAGCATCAAGCCAGGTAAAATCAGGCTGGTTATCGGCAAAAATACCGGTCATCAGTTCGATATACGGGCCGTTATTGTCAGTCAGGCTCTTATCCCACGCCTGGCCAAATTCACTGTGTCCCCAGCTCCACTGTTTTTTACCTGGCGCAATATGGTGGTTGGCAACGTGTAGCAAACCACCATCTTCATCGTGACACCACGCGCCAACAAAATCGTACTGTGATTTTTCAGCCATATATGAGGTTGGAACGGGCACATTTTTATAGCGAGAAATGTCCACCCCGGCGGAGTAGTCCACTTTGTAGTAAGTGCCGGTGGCGATGGGGAAAGCGGAGACGGCCCGTTTGCCGTGATCAAACACCGCAGTCACATCCGGTGGGAAAACGCTCTGATGCCCTTCACCCCCTTTCACTGCCGGGTTGGCCCACCACAAGAAATGACGCGGCGTGGCGTTGCCGTTATAGACGCGACTGGCGATTTCCAGCGCCGCCCGGTCAGGGCGCAGGGTGAAACCTGTCATCACCTGTAAACCGTGCATCGGCTCCGTTTCGCCGACCCACACCGTCTGTGCGCCGTCGTCATGGGCTTCGAGGGTGAAATCAACGGGCATAAAGGTGGTCGGGCGATGGTGTTGCGGCCAGTTAAACTCAATCCCGCCGGAGATCCACGGCCCCAGCAGTCCCACCAGCGCCGGTTTAATGACTTCATTGTGATAAACAAAATCGCGCTGTTTCACTTTATCCCACGCGCGATGCACCCGACCGCCCAGTTCCGGCAGGATCATCACTTTGATGTAGTCGTTTTCCAGCCACACCGCCTGCCAAGATTTCAGGGTTTTCTGCTCGCTCAGCGTATCGGTCACGCCGTAGGGATAAACCGCGCCGGACGATCCCTGATAAACGCGATTTTCCAGGAACATGGGATGTATATCCTGCGGCCCGGTTTCATAGGTCGGGATCTCAACGCGCTCTTGCCACACTTTTACTGGAGTCATGGTGCCCTCAATATTAACAAGACATACTGAATTAAAAGATTTGTGGCAGTGTATTGAACAATCTGGCACTGTTTTCGCGGAATAATCACGCAATTAACTAAACAGGGTTTAGTGAAGATGAGAGCCTGCATTAACAATCAACAGATTCGCCACCATAACAAATGCGTGATTCTGGAACTGCTGTACCGGCAAAAGCGCGCCAATAAATCAACGCTGGCCCGGCTGGCGCAAATTTCGATTCCGGCGGTCAGTAATATTTTGCAGGAACTGGAAAGCGAAAAACGGGTGGTGAATATCGACGATGAAAGCCAGACGCGCGGACATAGTAGCGGTACATGGCTGATTGCGCCGGAAGGTGACTGGACGCTGTGTCTGAACGTGACGCCCACCAGCATTGAGTGTCAGGTCGCTAATGCCTGTTTAAGTCCGAAAGGCGAATTTGAGTATTTACAGATTGATGCACCGACGCCGCAGGCGCTGCTGTCCGAAATCGAAAAATGCTGGCATCGCCACCGTAAATTGTGGCCGGACCGTACCATCAACCTAGCGCTGGCAATCCACGGTCAGGTTGATCCGGTGACCGGCGTGTCGCAAACCATGCCGCAAGCGCCGTGGACAACGCCGGTTGAGGTAAAATATCTGCTGGAAGAGAAGCTCGGCATTCGGGTGATGGTCGATAATGACTGCGTGATGCTGGCGCTGGCGGAGAAATGGCAAAATAATTCGCAGGGCCGGGATTTCTGCGTGATCAACGTTGATTACGGCATTGGCTCGTCGTTCGTGATTAACGAGCAAATTTATCGCGGCAGTTTGTATGGTAGCGGACAGATTGGTCACACCATCGTTAATCCGGATGGCGTCGTCTGCGACTGCGGACGTTATGGCTGCCTGGAAACCGTCGCCTCGTTAAGCGCATTAAAAAAACAGGCGCGGGTATGGCTAAAATCACAACCGGTTAATACTCAGCTTGATCCTGAAAAACTGACTACCGCGCAGTTAATCGCTGCCTGGCAGAGTGGAGAACCGTGGATCACCAGTTGGGTTGATCGCTCTGCCAACGCCATTGGTTTGAGTCTGTATAACTTCCTCAACATCCTCAATATTAATCAGATTTGGTTGTACGGTCGCAGTTGTGCCTTTGGTGAGAACTGGCTTAATACCATTATTCGCCAGACGGGATTTAACCCGTTCGACCGCGACGAAGGACCGAGCGTGAAAGCGACACAGATTGGCTTTGGGCAATTAAGCCGCGCACAACAGGTACTGGGAATTGGCTATTTGTATGTTGAGGCGCAGTTACGGCAGATTTGATGGCGCGATAACGTAGAAAGGCTTCCCGAAGGAAGCCTTTTTTCAACAGATTAACCGTTTCGCTTATGCGTAAACCGGGTAACGTGCGCAGATGTCGAGAACTTTACCTTTGATGCGCTCGATAACGGCTTCATCATTGATGCTGTCCAGCACGTCACACATCCAGCCAGCCAGTTCTTTCGCTTCGGCTTCTTTAAAGCCACGACGGGTAATCGCCGGAGTACCTACACGAATACCGGAAGTCACAAACGGGCTCTTCGGATCGTTCGGTACGCTGTTTTTGTTCACGGTGATGTTAGCACGGCCCAGAGCGGCGTCTGCTTCTTTACCGGTCAGGTTTTTATCAACCAGATCAACCAGGAACAGGTGGTTATCAGTACCACCAGAAACCACTTTGTAGCCGCGTTCGAGGAACACTTCTACCATCGCTTTGGCGTTTTTCGCGACCTGCTGCTGGTAAGTTTTGAACTCAGGTTCCATTGCTTCTTTCAGAGCAACCGCTTTACCGGCGATTACGTGCATCAACGGACCGCCCTGACCACCAGGGAAAACGGCAGAGTTCAGTTTTTTGTACAGCTCTTCGCTACCACCTTTCGCCAGGATCAGGCCGCCGCGCGGACCCGCCAGGGTTTTGTGAGTGGTGGTAGTAACAACATGAGCATGAGGAACCGGGTTCGGGTAGACGCCAGCAGCAACCAGGCCCGCAACGTGCGCCATATCAACGAACAGGTAAGCACCGATGCTGTCAGCGATTTCACGCATTTTCGCCCAGTCAACCACGCCGGAATATGCAGAGAAGCCACCGATAATCATTTTCGGTTTGTGTTCTTTGGCTTGTTTTTCCAGATCGGCGTAGTCGATATGACCGGTAGC
The DNA here is from genome assembly GCF_046487695.1 of Escherichia sp. WS1118. Lineage (NCBI taxonomy): Bacteria > Pseudomonadati > Pseudomonadota > Gammaproteobacteria > Enterobacterales > Enterobacteriaceae > Escherichia > Escherichia sp. WS1118. The sequence goes on from NZ_JBJQIZ010000009.1 coordinate 210,268, forward strand.
ATCGATACCGTAAGGAACGATGTTGTACAGTTTACCGGAGAAGTTAACCGGAGAACCGTGAGTCAGGTGACCGCCATGCGCCAGATTCATACCCAGAACGGTATCGCCTGGTTCCAGCAACGCGGTGTAGACCGCAAAGTTAGCCTGGGAGCCGGAGTGCGGCTGGACGTTAGCGTAGTCAGCGCCGAACAGTTCTTTCGCACGATCGATCGCCAGTTGTTCAACGATATCAACATACTCGCAACCGCCGTAGTAGCGTTTGCCCGGATAACCTTCAGCATATTTGTTGGTCAGCTGAGAACCCTGCGCCTGCATTACGCGCGGGCTGGTGTAGTTTTCGGAGGCGATCAGTTCGATGTGCTCTTCCTGACGTACTTTTTCCTGCTCCATAGCCTGCCACAGTTCGGCATCATAATCGGCAATGTTCATTTCACGCTTTAACATCCGCATCTCCTGACTCAGCTAACAATAAAATTTTTGGCCTTTATAGGCGGTCCTGTTGGACAACGGCGAACAGTATAACCGAATCATTGTGCGATAACAGGTCTTGACAAAGGAATTTACGCAAACGATTACCTTCAGGCTACGCAAGGCTTTGGAGAATAAAGAGCTTGCAACCGGAAACGGATTTCTTTTCAGGTTTGTGATGCAAATTTTTCACTTCATCACATTCTTTCTGAAAAACACCAAAGAACCATTTACATTGCAGGGCTATTTTTTATAAGATGCATTTGAGATACATCAATTAAGATGCAAAAAAAAGGAAGACCATATGCTTGACGCTCAAACCATCGCTACAGTAAAAGCCACCATCCCTTTACTGGTGGAAACGGGACCAAAGTTAACCGCCCATTTCTACGACCGTATGTTTACTCATAACCCAGAACTCAAAGAAATTTTTAACATGAGTAACCAGCGTAATGGCGATCAACGTGAAGCCCTGTTTAACGCTATTGCCGCCTACGCCAGCAATATTGAAAACCTGCCTGCGCTGCTGCCAGCGGTAGAAAAAATCGCGCAGAAGCACACCAGTTTCCAGATCAAACCGGAACAGTACAACATCGTCGGTGAACACCTGTTGGCAACGCTGGACGAAATGTTCAGCCCGGGGCAGGAAGTGCTGGACGCGTGGGGTAAAGCCTATGGCGTCCTGGCTAATGTATTTATCAATCGCGAGGCGGAAATCTATAACGAAAACGCCAGCAAAGCCGGTGGTTGGGAAGGTACTCGCGATTTCCGCATTGTGGCTAAAACACCACGCAGCGCACTTATCACCAGCTTCGAACTGGAGCCGGTCGACGGTGGCGCAGTGGCAGAATACCGTCCGGGGCAATATCTCGGCGTCTGGCTGAAGCCGGAAGGTTTCCCGCATCAGGAAATTCGTCAGTACTCTTTGACTCGCAAACCGGATGGCAAAGGCTATCGTATTGCGGTGAAACGCGAAGAGGGTGGGCAGGTATCCAACTGGCTGCACAATCACGCCAATGTTGGCGATGTCGTGAAACTGGTCGCTCCGGCAGGTGATTTCTTTATGGCTGTCGCAGATGACACACCAGTGACGTTAATCTCTGCCGGTGTCGGTCAAACGCCAATGCTGGCAATGCTCGACACGCTGGCAAAAGCAGGCCACACAGCACAAGTGAACTGGTTCCATGCGGCAGAAAATGGCGATGTTCACGCCTTTGCCGATGAAGTTAAGGAACTGGGTCAATCACTGCCACGCTTTACCGCACACACCTGGTATCGTCAGCCGAGCGAAGCCGATCGCGCTAAAGGTCAGTTTGATAGCGAAGGTCTGATGGATTTGAGCAAACTGGAAGGTGCGTTCAGCGATCCGACAATGCAGTTCTATCTCTGCGGCCCGGTTGGCTTCATGCAGTTTGCCGCGAAACAGTTAGTGGATCTGGGCGTGAAACAGGAAAACATTCATTACGAATGCTTTGGCCCGCATAAGGTGCTGTGATTTGATGTTGCCGGATGGACACATCCGGCAACCCTTGACGCGTTTTAAATTGCCGCGTCGTCCTCTTCACCGGTACGGATGCGAATGACCCGTGCCACGTCGAAGACGAAGATTTTACCGTCACCGATTTTGCCAGTTTGCGCCGTGCGAATAATGGTATCGACACAGGTATCGACAATGTCGTCCGGTACGACAATCTCAATTTTCACTTTCGGCAGAAAATCCACCATATACTCCGCACCGCGGTACAGCTCGGTATGGCCTTTCTGGCGGCCAAAACCTTTCACCTCAGTGACCGTCATGCCGGTAATACCGACTTCAGCCAGTGCTTCGCGGACATCGTCCAGCTTGAAGGGTTTAATAATCGCATCAATCTTTTTCATGCTATTCCTTGAAAAGGTCGCCTGTCTTTTGATCTGCTAAACGTAACACATAACGCCAATTCATTCCTTGAAATCGTTTGCATCCAGTTCGTGTCGGGAAAGCAGTTTATAAAATTCTGTCCGGTTGCGCCCCGCCATTCTCGCCGCGTGGGTGACGTTGCCTTTGGTGATTTGCAGCAGCTTACGCAAATAGTTGAGTTCAAACTGATTACGCGCCTCAACAAAGGTTGGCAGCGCCGTGTTTTCGCCCTCCAGCGCCTGCTCCACCAGCGCATCACTAATTACCGGAGATGATGTCAGCGCCACGCACTGTTCAATCACGTTGACCAACTGGCGCACGTTGCCCGGCCAGCTCGCAGTCATCAGGCGTTTCATTGCATCGGTGGAGAACGCGCGGACAAACGGTTTATGTCGCTCTGCCGCCTGGCGCAACAGGTGATTTGCCAGTAGCGGAATGTCTTCTGTGCGCTCCGCCAGGGCCGGAATTTTCAGGCTGACAACGTTGAGGCGGTAATAGAGGTCTTCACGGAATTCCCCGCGCGTCATCGCTTTTGGCAGGTCGCGGTGGGTCGCAGAAATAATCCGCACGTCGATATCAATATCGCGGTTACTGCCCAGCGGGCGCACTTTACGCTCCTGCAACACGCGCAGCAGTTTGACCTGCAACGGTGCGGGCATATCGCCAATCTCATCGAGAAATAGCGTACCGCCTTCCGCCGCCTGGAATAAACCTTCGCGATTGCTGACAGCGCCAGTAAACGCGCCACGTGCATGACCAAACAGCTCCGACTCCAGCAATTGCTCGGGTAATGCGCCACAGTTAATAGCAATAAATGGCTTGCTGTTGCGCGGGCTGGCGTTGTGGATAGCCTGGGCGAAAATCTCTTTCCCGGTGCCGCTCTGGCCGTTAATCAAAACGCTAACGTCTGATTGTGCCACCAGCCGCGCCTGTTCCAGCAAGCGCAGCATCAGCGGGCTGCGGGTGACAATCGCCTCGCGCCAACGTTCGTCGGTGGCTGGCGCGGATTGTTCCAGCGCATCGTCAATTGCCTGATATAGCGCATCTTTATCGACAGGCTTGGTGAGAAAACTGAACACGCCCTGCTGTGTTGCAGCAACGGCATCAGGAATAGAACCATGCGCGGTAAGAATAATTACTGGCATTCCCGGCTGCACTTTCTGAATTTCAGCAAATAGCTGCATACCATCCATTTCATCCATCCGCAGGTCGCTGATGACTAAATCTACTTTTTCGCGATTCAGTACCCGTAATCCTTCAACGCCACTTTCCGCCGTGACCACGCTGTAGCCTTCGCTGGTCAGGCGCAGGCCAAGCAGTTTCAGCAATCCCGGATCATCATCGACCAGTAATAAATGCGCAGGTTTATGGCTCATCAGGAGTGACCTCATCGGTGGATGGCGCGGGCTTTTCACTCTCGTGCGGCGTATCCGGCGAGAAATTTCCAGCCGGTTTGCGGGTCGAGAGCTGGCGTTCAATATCGGTCAGGTTTTCCAGCTTGCGAGTAGTGAGTTCCAGTTGCTGTTGTAGAACGTGATGTTGCTGGCGCAAAGTATCCAGCTCGCTGTCGCTGGACTGCTGGAGTTTGCTGTAGCGTTGGCGCTCTTCCGCCAGTTGCAGTTGCAGCGCCTGACCGTCGCGCCAAAGTTGATACAGTGGGCGAACCTGTGCCGGGATCTCGGTACTTAGCGCATCAATGCGCGCGACCAGCTGGCGGCGCTCATACGGCGTAATTTTGGCGTCGGCGAGCAAAATCCCTTGTTTAAAGGTATTTTGCCAGTTGCCGTCGTCATATTGGCGGGCTTGCTGACGCGACTGCGCAGGCATTAAACGATCAGCACAATCCATCGCCCGCAGCCAGTAAAGCGGATTGGTTTCGGTTGATTTACCTTGCAGCGCCCAGATGTCGCTACATTCAGTAGAAAGATAGTCAGCCAGTTGATAAACCGGAATTTTTTCTTCTGCTGGCGTATCAATGGCTGGCTTATTGTGACTCTGCACGCAACCCAGCAATGCCAGACATGGCAGCCCTGCCAGCCACAGCCGTCGGGGCAATAATCGTTGAAAAATGTGTCGCATATTCACCAGACTTAAAGCCTATCCCAGTGGGCGTAATTGTTGCAGGCAGTTTGGACATGGACAGCGCGGAGAAACCGGAGCGTACATGTCGTACGTGAAGATTTCGAGCACTGCCCGGGGCCGAACTGACAAATAAAATAGCCTGATGGGATGGGCTGTTAGCATTATTTCGTGTTTTTCGACGACGGTAATTCAATGCGGAAACAAACGTCTTGCCCGCTCTCGTCGACCAGATACAGTTCCCCTTGCATACGGCGAATACAATCCCTGGCAATGCTTAATCCCAGACCGCTGCCCTTCACCGCCCCTTTTCGCTGGTGGCTTCCCTGAAAAAAGGGTTCGAAGATCATGGCGCGTTCCTCTTGCGGAATGGGCGTGCCTGTATTGATGACATCAATATAAACCCGCGCACCATGTAAACTGCTGCGAAGGCAAATGTTACCGGATTCAGCCCCGTAGTGCACCGCATTGGAGTAAAGATTATCCAGTACGCTCATCAGCAGCATTGGCTCCGCCAGGCAAGCTGTTGCTTTGAGATCAACGTCGGTATGCATCATTTTAGCCCGTGCGGGCAGGCTATGAGCAGAAACCACTGTCTCCACCAGCGGTGCTAACTCAACATTCTCCAGTTCCACCGCACTGTCCGCCTGTTTACGGTTGTAATCAAGCAGTTGTTCGATCAGCTTTTGCAAATTGCGGCTGCTGCTATCAAGAATGCTCACCACCTCTTTTTGCTCTGGCGTAAGCGGCCCGACAACCTGATCAGCCAGTAATTCAGTGCCCTCGCGCATACTCGCCAGTGGCGTTTTTAATTCATGAGATAAATGTCTTAAAAATTGATGGCGTTGGGATTCCAGCCATGACAGGCGCTCACTTAACCAAAGAATACGTTGCCCAACCGAGCGTAACTCGCTCGGTCCACTGAACGAGACGCTATTGCCCAGAGAACGCCCTTCCCCCAGCCGGTTGATCATGCGCTCGATATTTTTCACCGGACCGATAATCATCCTCGTGAAAAGCAGTACCATCACCAGACTCACCAGAAATAGCACCAGCGATTGCCAACCAAAATATTGCCCACGTTCGGCGATTTCACGCTGAAGTTGCTGCCCACGAGAGAACACCACTGTGCGCGTGGCCTGCACCATTTCGGTATTGGCACTGGCAAAGGCTTCCAGACGCGCGGCGGCAGCAGCATCGGGACCGCTGTTGTTACACTGAAGTTGAGCCAGACTATTCAAATCCTGACGTAATGCCTGGTAGAGTTTATCGTCCGGCAGCACGCCTGCGTGGGCATCGAGCATTTCGCTGTAACGCTTGCGCTGGCTTTGATAAACCTTCGCAAGCGTAGGGTCGTCCAGCACGCAGTACTGACGATAGCTGCGCTCCATCTCCAGTGCCGCGTTGGTCATCGCTTCACTGCGCCGGGCATCAATAAGCGTAGTGCGGTTAACCAGCGCCGCCTGATCGCTAAGTGCATTCAGGCTTTGCCAGGCTTGCCATGCCAGCACCAACAGGGGCAGCAGAATCAGCAAAAATGCCAGCATTACCAGTTGTCGTAATGAGCGGGGAAAAACGGGCCAGCGTTTCAAGGCGTTACTCTCGTCAGACGCGAATAGCCTGATGCTAACCGAGGGGAAGTTCAGATACAACAAAGCCGGGAATTACCCGGCTTTGTTATGGAATAAGGCGGTGCCTAACTCGACGTTTCGCCCGATGGTTGATATAGCTACGCTGATATCAGAAGTTGGACGGCAGGCACCTTGTTGTGCGTCATTCGAATTTTATGTAGCACGTCCCGAAGGGGCTGACATAAGTCGGTGAATGAGCCACTGCTTACTATTATGCAGTAACTGTGCCAATAAAGAAAATAGCTTGGTAACGTACTGATTATACACTGCTTTGAGGGGTTTATAGCTTCTCCACTATTTGAATGTAAATCAGCCACTGTGTCGCTAAAAAGAGACAACTTAAGATAAACTTATTAGATAATATTAAAATCAATGAGTTAAGTGTCACCAAAAAGCGACACGGCAAACCACCCATTGTCGTGATTTACAGACACAAAAAAGCTCCCGAAGTTGGGAGCTCATAATAGCGGTTGGTGCTTAATGCCGGATGCGGCGTGAATGTCTCATCCGGGCTGCAATACCAATGGGTTGACGACTTACCCCAACTGCTTACGTGCATTGCGGAAAATGCGCATCCATGGGCCATCCTCGCCCCAGTTTTCCGGATGCCAGGAGTTGCTGACGGTACGGAAAACTCGTTCCGGGTGCGGCATCATAATGGTAACTCGACCACTTTCAGTCGTGACCGCCGTAATACCATTCGGAGAACCGTTCGGGTTAGCCGGGTAGGTTTCAGTGACTTTGCCGAAGTTATCGACATAGCGCAGTGCCACCAGCCCTTTGCTTTCCAGTGCCGCCAGATGCGCCGCATCGCGCACTTCCACGCGCCCTTCGCCGTGAGAGACAGCAATCGGCATATGCGAACCCACCATCCCTTGCAACAGCAGAGACGGGCTTTGGGTCACTTCTACCAGGCTGAAACGCGCTTCAAAGCGATCGGAGGTGTTACGCACAAAACGTGGCCACAACTCACTGCCTGGGATCAGTTCGCGTAGGTTAGACATCATCTGGCAACCGTTACATACCCCCAGCGCCAGCGTTTGCGGACGATGGAAGAAGGTTGCAAACTCATCGCGTACACGGTCATTGAACAGGATAGACTTCGCCCAACCTTCACCAGCGCCCAGCACATCACCGTAGGAGAAACCACCGCACGCTACCAGGGCGTGGAAACCCTCCAGGCCCGTGCGTCCAGCCAGCAGATCGCTCATATGCACGTCGATAGCATCGAAGCCCGCACGGTGGAAAGCTGCCGCCATTTCAACATGGGAGTTCACACCCTGCTCACGCAATACGGCAACTTTCGGACGTGTGCCGGTGGCAATATACGGTGCTGCCACATCTTCGTTGATATCGAACGACAGTTTCACATTCAGGCCCGGATCGGCGTCGTTTGATTTCGCCTGGTGCTCCTGGTCAGCACACTCCGGGTTGTCACGCAGACGCTGCATCTGCCAGGTAGTTTCTGCCCACCAGACACGCAACGTGGTGCGGCTTTCGCTAAATACAGTCTGCCCGTTGGCGGTAATCACAAAACGGTCACCGGAAACCGCCTGCCCAACATAATGGACGCAATCAGCAAGCCCATGCTGTGCCAGTACCGCTTCAACGGCTTCACGGTCAGCGGCTCGAACCTGAATCACCGCACCCAGTTCTTCGCTAAACAATGCAGCCAGGCGATCGTCACCCAGAGTGGCGATATCCGCGTCAATGCCACAATGACCAGCAAAGGCCATTTCCGCCAGCGTTACCAGCAGGCCGCCATCAGAGCGGTCGTGATACGCCAGCAGCTTACGCTGTGCAACCAGCGCCTGAATCGCGTCATAGAAGCCTTTCAGTTGGGCAACATCGCGTACATCTGCCGGTTTGTCGCCAAGCTGACGATAAACCTGCGCCAGCGCCGTTGCGCCCAGCGCGTTATTGCCTTTGCCCAAATCAATCAGCAACAGTGCGTTATCTTCGGTAGAAAGCTGCGGCGTAATGGTGTGACGTACATCTTCCACGCGGGCAAATGCGGAAATCACCAGCGACAGCGGCGACGTCATTTCGCGCTCTTCGTTACCTTCCTGCCAGCGGGTTTTCATCGACATAGAGTCTTTACCCACCGGGATCGTCAGACCCAGCGCCGGACAAAGTTCTTCACCCACGGCTTTAACGGCTTCATACAGGCCTGCATCTTCACCAGGGTGGCCTGCCGCCGCCATCCAGTTGGCGGAAAGTTTGATGCGTTTGATATCGCCAATCTGCGTTGCGGCGATGTTGGTTAACGCTTCACCGACCGCCAGACGGGCAGAAGCGGCGAAATCCAGCAGCGCAACTGGCGCACGTTCGCCAATTGCCATCGCTTCGCCATAGTAGCTGTCGAGGCTGGCGGTAGTGACCGCACAGTTAGCGACCGGCACCTGCCACGGCCCCACCATCTGATCGCGCGCTACCATGCCGGTTACGCTGCGGTCACCGATGGTCACCAGGAAAGTTTTCTCCGCCACGGTCGGCAGATGCAGCACGCGTTTCACCGCGTCAGCGATGGCGATCCCTTCACGGGCCAGCGCGTCGCCTTTCGCTTTCAGCGTTTGTACATCGCGAGTCATCTTCGGCGTTTTGCCGAGTAGCACGTCCAGCGGCAGATCGATGGGTTGATTATCAAAATGACGATCGTGCAGAGAAAGATGTAATTCTTCGGTGGCCTCGCCAATCACCGCGTAGGGTGCTCGTTCACGCTTACACAGTTCGTCAAACAGCGGTAACTGATCGGCAGCAACCGCCAGCACGTAGCGTTCCTGGGATTCGTTACACCAGATTTCCAGCGGGCTCATGCCCGGTTCGTCGCTCAGGATATCGCGCAGTTCGAATTTACCGCCGCGCCCGCCGTCGCTCACCAGTTCCGGCATGGCGTTAGAAAGACCGCCTGCGCCAACGTCGTGGATAAACAGGATTGGGTTGGCATCACCAAGCTGCCAGCAACGGTCGATCACTTCCTGGCAGCGACGCTCCATCTCCGGGTTGTCGCGCTGTACGGAAGCAAAGTCGAGGTCGGCATCAGACTGACCAGATGCCATGGAAGACGCCGCGCCGCCGCCAAGACCGATGTTCATTGCCGGGCCGCCGAGAACGACCAGCTTCGCACCAACGTTGATCTCGCCTTTTTGTACGTGATCGGCGCGAATGTTGCCGATCCCACCCGCCAGCATGATCGGTTTGTGATAACCGCGCAGCTCTTCGCCATTGTGGCTGTTCACTTTTTCTTCATAAGTACGGAAGTAGCCGTTCAGTGCCGGGCGACCAAATTCGTTGTTAAACGCCGCGCCGCCCAGCGGGCCTTCGGTCATGATGTCCAGCGCGGTGACAATGCGCTCAGGCTTACCGAAATCTTCTTCCCACGGCTGTTCAAAGCCCGGAATACGCAAGTTGGATACGGAGAAACCAACCAGACCGGCTTTCGGCTTTGCGCCACGCCCGGTGGCACCTTCATCGCGGATTTCACCGCCGGAACCGGTCGCCGCGCCCGGCCACGGAGAAATCGCCGTCGGGTGGTTGTGGGTTTCAACTTTCATCAGAATATGCGCCGGTTCCTGATGGAAATCGTAGCGGCCCGTTTCGTGGTCAGCAAAGTAGCGACCCACTTCAGAACCTTCCATTACGGCGGCGTTATCTTTATAAGCAGAGAGAACGTGGTCTGGCGTGGTTTCGAAGGTGTTTTTGATCATCTTGAACAGCGATTTCGGCTGCTGTTCACCGTCGATAATCCAGTCGGCGTTAAAAATTTTGTGACGGCAGTGCTCGGAGTTCGCCTGCGCGAACATATACAGCTCGATGTCGTTCGGGTTACGACCCAGCTTTGTGAACGCATCCTGCAGATAGTCAATTTCATCTTCCGCCAGTGCCAGGCCAAGACGCAGGTTAGCGTCGATTAGCGCCTGACGGCCCTGCCCCAGCAAATCTACGCTGGTGACCGGAGTCGGTTGATGGTGTGCAAACAACTGCTCTGCATCATCTAAAGCAAAAAAGACCGTTTCCATCATGCGGTCGTGCAGTTCAGCGGTCAGCTGCTGCCATTGTTCATTGGTCAGCGTACCGGCTTCTATATAGTAAGCCACGCCGCGCTCAAGGCGGTTTACCTGTTGTAGACCGCAATTATGGGCGATATCGGTCGCCTTCGAAGACCAGGGAGAGATGGTGCCAGGACGCGGGGTCACCAGCAGGAGTTTGCCTTGCGGGGCGTCGCTGGCGAGTGCCGGGCCATATTTCAGCAGACGTTCAAGTTGTGCGTGCTCATCATCGTTTAACGGCGCATTGAGGTCAGCAAAATGGACATACTCGGCGTAAATAGTGTGAACCGGGAGCCTGGCAGCCTGAAAACGTGCCAGCAGTTTGTTGATTCGGAATGCCGACAATGCAGGCGAACCACGCAGAATTTCCATCATAAGTCTCTCGTCTTCTAAGCTTTCGGTGTACCCAAGGGGGGGAAACGGGCGTCATTATAAAGAATCTGATGCGCTGACGAAACCGTTTGCGTGGAAATAAAATCACCATCGTGAATTAGCAACGCGTGCCGCCAATGGCTGTAATAAGTTGCCATCTGGCGCAGGTTTACGCAAAATGCCGCTCATTTATGAGTAAACCTTTCACTATTATTACGTTTTTTCAAGCTGGGACGCGCACGACACAGAGAATTAACTAATTGAAAAAATTAAAGATTAATTATCTGTTCATCGGCATTCTGGCACTGCTGCTCGCGGTCGCTCTCTGGCCATCCATTCCCTGGTTTGGTAAAGCCGACAACCGTATCGCCGCCATTCAAGCGCGGGGAGAGTTGCGTGTGAGCACCATTCATACTCCCCTGACTTATAACGAAATCAACGGGAAACCTTTTGGCCTGGATTACGAACTGGCGAAACAGTTTGCCGATTACCTCGGTGTAAAACTGAAAGTGACCGTGCGGCAGAATATCAGCCAGCTGTTTGACGACCTCGATAATGGTAACGCCGACCTGCTGGCGGCAGGCCTGGTCTATAACAGTGAGCGGGTAAAAAATTATCAGCCTGGCCCTACCTATTATTCCGTGTCACAACAACTGGTTTATAAAGTGGGTCAGTATCGCCCACGTACGCTGGGCAACCTGACGGCGGAGCAACTCACCGTTGCACCGGGTCATGTGGTGGTTAACGATCTCCAGACCCTGAAAGACACAAAATTCCCGGAATTAAGCTGGAAGGTAGACGACAAAAAAGGCTCTGCGGAATTAATGGAAGATGTCATCGAAGGAAAACTCGATTACACCATTGCTGATTCTGTCGCCATCAGCCTGTTTCAGCGCGTTCACCCGGAACTCGCCGTAGCGCTCGATATCACCGATGAACAACCGGTGACCTGGTTTAGCCCGTTAGATGGCGATAATACCCTTTCCGCCGCCCTGCTCGACTTCTTCAACGAAATGAATGAAGACGGTACACTGGCACGCATTGAAGAGAAATACCTGGGGCATGGCGATGATTTTGATTACGTCGATACGCGCACATTTTTACGCGCCGTCGATGCGGTACTGCCGCAGTTAAAGCCCCTGTTTGAGAAATACGCCGAAGAAATTGACTGGCGTTTGCTGGCCGCTATTGCTTATCAGGAATCGCACTGGGATGCTCAGGCCACTTCACCGACGGGTGTGCGCGGCATGATGATGTTAACCAAAAACACCGCGCAAAGCCTCGGCATTACGGATCGTACCGATGCCGAACAGAGCATCAGCGGCGGCGTGCGTTATTTGCAGGATATGATGAGTAAAGTGCCGGAAAGTGTGCCGGAGAACGAACGGATCTGGTTTGCCCTCGCCGCGTACAATATGGGCTATGCGCATATGCTGGATGCCCGCGCCCTGACGGCAAAAACCAAAGGTAATCCTGACAGTTGGGCTGACGTAAAACAGCGTCTGCCTTTACTTAGCCAGAAACCCTATTACAGCAAGCTGACTTACGGCTACGCTCGTGGGCATGAAGCCTACGCTTATGTCGAAAATATTCGTAAATATCAGATTAGCCTGGTGGGTTATCTGCAGGAGAAAGAGAAGCAGGCTACAGAAGCGGCGATGCAACTGGCGCAGGATTATCCGGCGGTATCGCCTACGGAGCTGGGCAAAGAGAAATTTCCTTTTCTCTCGTTTCTTTCCCAGTCGTCATCAAACTATTTGACCCACACTCCCTCTCTGCTGTTTTCCAGAAAAGGGAGTGAAGAGAAACAAAATTAATCTGTCGAGGATTGGGCTTTTTTCTGCGCTTTAATTTCCTGGCGGCGCATGCGAAAGAAGTCACTGAGCAACGCCGCGCACTCATCCGCCAGTATTCCTTCCGTAATTTCCACCCGGTGATTCATACCCGGATGATGTAGCACATCCATTAAAGATCCCGCAGCGCCAGTTTTCGCGTCACGCGCACCAAAGACCACGCGACCAATGCGACTGTGGATCATCGCTCCGGCACACATTACACAGGGTTCAAGCGTGACATACAACGTGGCGTCGATCAGACGATAATTTTGCATCACCAGACCGCCCTGCCGTAGGGCCATGATTTCTGCATGTGCGGTGGGATCATGTCGACCAATCGGACGGTTCCAGCCTTCGCCAATAACACGATTGTTATGCACTAATACCGCGCCGACCGGTACTTCCCGCTCATCCCAGGCACGCTTCGCCAGCGTCATTGCATGACGCATCCAGTATTCGTGGCTAAATTCGACTTCAGACAAAAAGAAAACTCCGGTTATAAAAGCGCGGCGCATTATACACGGACGCTATGCTTTACTCTATTCCAGTTGCTGGAGTTCACCGCGCGGAGTTACTCGCCAACGATGCTGACAGAAATAAAGCAGCGGGTTGTCCTGATTACTGTCGCTATAGCCACTGTACAGCCGCAGCGGCGTGCCGATTTTGCGCTCCAGTTGCGCGACCTTTTCATGTCCCAGACAACGCATCGTCAATACCCAACCACCATAGCCACGCTGAATCTGACTGGCGATAAGATTAACCCGCGGCAGCCAGGGCGTATCGAAATAAACCGCTTCAACCAGCGGCTGCGGAGAGCCGGTAATCAACCAGATATCAGCATCGGAACTTAACAGGTAGGTGGTTAATCGCTCCTGAACCAGCGGAAAGGCGGTAACATTGTCACGAAACCAGCGTACGAAATCGGCCTGCAACGCCTGCAAACGCGCTTCATTGTGACCAAAAGTGCATCCCCACAGAAGCAGACTCATCGGCCAGCGTGCCGCACGACCTTTTATCAATAACGCAATGGCTATGATCGGCAACAACGGCAGAACAAGTAACGCATTCAGCGGTTGGCGACGCAGTAAATAACGCAAAAAACTGCCGAACATATCCTGCTGATGCAATGTTCCATCTAAGTCAAAAAACACCACACGACGCTCGTGAGTTGCCAAACCATACTCCTCTGGACTGAAACATCCTGATTAATTTTCGCTACTACATAGCCTAACAGATAGATCATCACTTTTCCGGCAACAATCGACCGCATCATGGCTAACTGGAATTTTTAATTCATGGCAATTAGCGGCAATGGAATATAAAATTCACTCGCGTGTGTCTCATATTGCCTGTTGTCGCCATTATTTCATCGCGAGGAAAGATATGAACGGCTTACTTCGTATCCGTCAGCGTTACCAGGGGCTTGCCCAGAGTGATAAAAAACTGGCGGATTATCTGCTGCTACAACCTGATACGGCGCGCCATTTAAGCTCTCAGCAACTGGCCAACGAAGCCGGAGTCAGTCAGTCCAGCGTCGTGAAGTTCGCGCAAAAACTCGGCTATAAAGGTTTTCCGGCACTAAAGTTGGCGTTGAGTGAAGCGCTGGCAAGCCAGCCGGAATCTCCCTCCGTGCCCATTCATAACCAAATCCGCGGTGATGATCCGTTACGGCTGGTCGGCGAAAAACTGATTAAAGAAAATACTGCCGCTATGTACGCAACGCTAAACGTTAATACTGAAGAGAAACTGCATGAATGCGTAACAATGTTGCGCTCTGCGCGGCGGATAATTCTGACCGGTATTGGCGCTTCGGGTCTGGTGGCGCAAAACTTTGCCTGGAAGCTGATGAAGATTGGCTTCAATGCTGCCGCAGTGCGCGATATGCATGCGCTACTCGCTACAGTACAGGCGTCGTCCCCTGACGATCTGTTATTAGCCATTTCCTACACCGGTGTACGACGCGAGTTAAACCTGGCGGCAGATGAGATGCTGCGAGTGGGCGGAAAAGTGCTGGCTATTACCGGCTTTACTCCCAATGCCCTGCAACAGCGTGCTTCTCATTGCCTGTATACCATTGCCGAAGAACAAGCGACAAACAGTGCTTCAATCTCTGCTTGTCACGCGCAGGGAATGTTAACGGATTTGCTGTTCATTGCGCTGATTCAGCAGGATCTGGAACTGGCACCAGAACGTATTCGTCATAGCGAAGCGCTGGTGAAAAAACTGGTCTGAGTAAAGAATGCGCGTATAATGCCCGCCCGGTTTGTGTTGTTTTGAGAGTTTCCTTATGGCGCTGTTAATCACTAAAAAATGCATCAATTGTGATATGTGTGAACCCGAATGCCCGAATGAGGCGATTTCGATGGGTGAACATATCTACGAGATTAACAGCGATAAGTGTACCGAATGCGTAGGGCACTACGAGACACCAACCTGCCAGAAGGTGTGTCCGATCCCCAATACTATTGTGAAAGATCCGCAACATGTCGAGACGGAAGAACAGTTGTGGGATAAATTTGTGCTGATGCACCACGCGGATAAAATTTAATATTCTGCTCTGGAAGTAGAGTGTTAATTATTTTATAGAAAAATATTAACGCTATTATATTTATTTAAATGATGACATTAGCATAATCATTCACTAAGTTAATTTATATAGTATCTGCCCAGACACTTATTTATAGTTATTAAAGGCGCGTCCGATTGGTTCACCGGACGCACCTTAAGTACGTTTCCTTGTGTTATAAGAACAAAAGGAGCAGCTGTAAAACAGCAATGATGATTTTGATGACCCGTTTAATCAGGTATCGGCAATCAGTCATTCGTTTTTCCTTAAACAAGGAATGCAGCCGTTCAGATTAGCCCTTACATCTCCCCAAAACTGAACGTGCGAGTTATTGGAATCGAGTGCTGCACTCCACACCAGAGCTTTGACGACACCACTCGTTTCAATGGGGGAATTCAGTGGCATGGTGTAAAGCACAGCAAAATTGCCAATAACGAAACCGATTTTAATGTACTTATCAAAAAGCGGTCACGTTAATCTTTTCATCAATGTCGATTTCTTCGTAAAGGCTCGCGTTTTTTATGTCAGAGATTGCAAGTTGCTTGTACAGGTCAACGAAATTGATCCATAATCATTTTCGTTGGAATCGTGTGCTGCACAAAATTAAAGTTAAAAAGTAAAACCCCCGTTCCTTACCAGTTCGGGGGTTTTACTTTATAAAGAGAACGGTATTATTTTAACTTTCAATAATTACCGTGGCACAAGCATAGTGGCGCTCATCGGCAAGCGTTACATGCATATTTACAACGCCGAGCTTTTCCGCCAGTTTTAATGCCTCACCCCATAGCCGTAGCCGTGGTTTGCCGAGCTCATCATTGAATACTTCAAACTGATTAAACGCCAGACCATTGCGGATCCCTGTGCCAAATGCTTTTGCCGCCGCTTCTTTCACAGCAAAACGCTTCGCCAGAAAACGCACTGGCTGGTGGTGCGTTTTCCAGATTTCCCATTCGTTATCGCTTAATACGCGGCGTGCCAGGCGCTCACCGGACCGGGCGATCACCGCTTCTATGCGAGCGATCTCTACGATATCCGTACCTAAACCTAATATTGCCATTAGCCACGCGCTTCCAGCATCAGACGCTTCATTTCTGCCACCGCATCTTTCAGTCCGGTCATCACTGCACGACCAATAATGGCATGACCGATATTCAGTTCATGCATCTCAGGGATGGCGGCAATGGCTTTCACGTTGTGATAGGTCAGACCGTGTCCGGCGTTAACTTTCAGACCGAGACTAGTGGCAAAGGTCGCGGCTTTGGCGATACGCGCCAACTCTTGCGCCTGTTCGGCGTCAGTTTTGGCATCAGCATAGCAACCGGTGTGGATCTCGATAAACGGTGCGCCAACCTCTGCCGCAGCTTTGATCTGATCTTCATCGGCGTCGATAAACAGAGAAACCAGGATCCCGGCCTCCGCCAGACGTTTGCAGGCATCGCGCATTTTGTCACGCTGCCCTGCGACGTCCAGGCCGCCTTCGGTTGTGACTTCCTGACGCTTTTCCGGTACCAGGCAGCAAAAATGTGGCTTCGTCTCAACAGCGATCGCCAGCATCTCTTCGGTCACCGCCATCTCCAGATTCATGCGGGTATCCAGCGTCTGACGCAGGATGCGCACATCACGGTCAGTAATGTGGCGGCGATCTTCACGTAAATGCACGGTAATGCCGTCCGCTCCCGCCTGCTCAGCAATAAACGCCGCCTGCACCGGATCCGGGTAAGCAGTACCGCGTGCGTTACGCAGCGTTGCAATATGGTCAATGTTGACGCCTAACAGTAATTCAGCCATGACAATCCTCATCATTCATAATGTGTTTTCACCGTTCGCTTAGGCATAAACTGCCGGAACAGTTCCCTGCTCTTTAATGGTTTACCGCCAAGATACGGCTTAAGCGCCATGCGGGTAAAGCGTTTCGCGGCGCGCAGTGTGTCTGCGTCAGGAAATTCCCGCGCGTTTAACGCTTTTAACTGCCTTCCGGTGAACGTTTTATTGTCGATAACGACGCTTGCGATAAACCCTTTTTCTTCGCGATAACGATACGTCATGGTGTCATCTACCGGCTCGCCGCTACCCGCACAATGGGTAAAATTGACGCCATAGCCCAGATGCCCGAGCAGTGCCAGTTCAAAGCGGCGCAGCGCGGGTTCTGGCGTACCAGTGGCACCTGCAAGTGACTGAATGCAGTGCAAGTAATCGAAAAAGAGTTCAGAGAAGCGCGTCTCGTATTCCAGTACGCGGGAGAGAAGTTCGTTGATGTACAGACCGCTGTAAAGCGTGATACCGCTTAATGGCAGCGCCAGCGAGACAGCTTCAGCACTGCGCAGCGTTTTGACTTCGCCACGCCCGCCAAAACGTAGCAAGAGAGGGGTGAAAGGCTGTAATGCCCCTTTCAGAGTAGAGCGTTTAGAGCGTGCGCCTTTGGCAACCAGACGCACGCGACCCGATTCCTCCGTGAAGACGTCCAGCATCAGGCTGGTTTCGCTCCACGGGCGACTATGCAGGACAAATGCGCGCTGCCAGCCTTCCATCGGAGTTACTCTTAAAGATCGTCAACGTAACCGAGACTGCGCAGTGCGCGTTCGTCGTCGGCCCAACCGGATTTCACTTTTACCCACAGCTCAAGGTGAACAGGCGCTTCGAACATTTCCTGCATGTCTTTACGCGCTTCAATCCCGATGGTTTTGATCTTGGCCCCTTTGTTGCCAATGACCATCTTCTTCTGCCCTTCACGCTCAACGAGAATCAAACCGTTGATGTCATAACCGCCGCGTTCGTTAGAGACGAAACGTTCGATCTCCACGGTCACGGAGTACGGCAGTTCAGCGCCGAGAAAACGCATCAGTTTTTCGCGGATAATTTCAGACGCCATAAAACGCTGTGAGCGATCGGTGATGTAATCTTCCGGGAAGTGATGGGTCGCTTCAGGCAGATGCTTACGCACGATTGCCGCGATAGTGTCGACATTCAGCCCGGTTTCGGCAGAGATCGGCACGATATCGAGGAAGTTCATCTGGCTTGCCAGGAACTGTAAGTGTGGCAGCAGATCGGCTTTTTCCTGCACGTTGTCCACTTTGTTCACCGCGAGGATTACCGGCGCTTTGCCATCACGCAGCTTGTTGAGCACCATTTCATCGTCCGGCGTCCAGCGGGTGCCTTCTACGACAAAAATCACCAGCTCAACGTCGCCGATAGAGCTGCTCGCCGCTTTGTTCATCAGGCGGTTAATGGCGCGTTTTTCTTCCATATGCAGGCCAGGGGTATCAACGTAGATCGCCTGATACGCGCCTTCAGTATGGATCCCCACAATGCGGTGACGAGTTGTTTGCGCCTTGCGGGAGGTGATGGAGATCTTCTGCCCCAGCAGTTTGTTCAACAATGTGGATTTGCCAACGTTCGGACGTCCGACGATAGCAACAAATCCGCAGTAACTTTTATCGATGCTCATTCCAGCTCCAGTTTTTTCAACGCCTGTTCGGCGGCAGCCTGCTCAGCCTTACGACGGCTTGAACCTGTGCCAACCACCGGTTCACTCAGGCCGCTGACCTGGCAGTGGATAGTAAATTCCTGATCGTGCGCTTCGCCACGTACCTGGACTACCAGATAAGTTGGCAGCGGCAGATGGCGACCCTGCAAATATTCCTGCAGACGCGTTTTCGGATCTTTTTGTTTATCGCCTGGGCTAATTTCGTCCAGACGAGTTTGATACCAGTTGAGGATTAATTTCTCGACGGTTTGAATATCACTGTCGAGGAATACGCCACCAATTAATGCCTCGACGGTGTCAGCGAGAATTGACTCACGACGAAATCCACCGCTTTTAAGTTCACCTGGCCCTAAACGTAAGCACTCACCTAACTCAAATTCGCGCGCCAGTTCAGCCAGCGTATTACCACGGACCAGCGTGGCGCGCATCCGGCTCATATCGCCTTCATCCACACGAGGGAAACGGTGATAAAGCGCATTGGCGATAACGTAGCTCAGAATAGAGTCACCTAAAAATTCTAAACGCTCGTTATGTTTACTGCTGGCACTACGATGAGTTAATGCCTGCTGCAACAGTTCCTGATGATTAAAAGTGTAGCCCAGCTTCCGTTGAAGCCGATTAATTACGATGGGGTTCATGCGATACCAATAAATAAATGCGTCAACAATTCAGCACACGAAACAGACCTGATATACATGGCTCGGCTAACTGCTTCACTGCAGTTTCAGTTTACCGGTATATGGGGACCAACGCTGTTTCGTGTGCCGTGGCAACCTGGAGGTGCCAACCTTAAACTTCGGGGGAATATTCTATACACAACGACGGGGGATGTCGTTAGCCACGGGAGATTTATCTCATAAATAATTCACGTTGTCGCCATAACGGCGACAACGTGAACGAAGATGGCTATTAATGGATACCGCCAATGCGACTTAAGCGCACACCAGTCGGCCATTCGCCTTCTTGCTTATCGAAGCTCATCCAGATAGCCGTTGCCCGACCGACCAGATTCGCTTCAGGCACAAAACCCCAGTAACGGCTGTCCGCGCTGTTGTCGCGGTTGTCGCCCATCATGAAGTATTGTCCCGGCGGAACAATCCAGGTTGCCAGTTGTTGCCCTGGCTGCTGGTAATACATCCCCACCTGGTCCTGCGCAATCGGCACTGTCAGAATGCGGTGCGTCACATCACCCAATGTCTCTTTACGCTCGGAAAGACGAATTCCATTTTCTTTGGTTTCGTTTTTCGGCACTTCAAAGAATCCGCTGGTCGCTTCCCCACCATTACGGCGTGAGAAGGTCTGAACGAAATCGCTCGGTTCCACGTTGGAGTAAGTGACCGGTAGCGCGTTTTCACACGCCTGGCCGGAACTGCATCCCGGTTGAATCGTCAGCTCTTTTGAGACCGGATCATAAGTGACTTTATCGCCCGGCAAACCCACCGCGCGCTTGATGTAATCAAGCTTTGGATCTTCCGGATATTTAAAGACCACGATATCGCCGCGTTTCGGATGACCGGTTTCGATCAGCGTTTTCTGGTAGATAGGATCTTTAATGCCATAAGCAAACTTCTCTACCAGAATAAAATCACCGATTAATAGAGTCGGCATCATCGAACCTGACGGGATCTGGAACGGTTCATAAATAAACGAACGCACAATCAATACGATAGCCAGTACCGGAAAAACAGAAGCACCGGTTTCCAGCCAGCCAGGCTTCGGCGCAACCTTTTTCAGCGTTGCTTTATCCAGTGAGTCACCGGCAGCCGCCTGCGCCGCTGCCTGACGTTCCCGCCGTTTAGGTGCGAAAAAGAATTTATCCACGCACCATAAAATGCCCGTCACCAGTGTGGCAATCACCAGAATCAGGGCAAACATATTCGCCATGCCAACTCCTAAGGGTTATTTGTTGTCTTTGCCGACGTGCAGAATGGCGAGGAACGCTTCCTGCGGCAGCTCGACGTTACCGATCTGCTTCATGCGTTTCTTACCTTCTTTCTGCTTCTGCAGCAGCTTTTTCTTACGACTGATATCGCCGCCATAACATTTAGCCAGTACGTTTTTACGCAGCTGTTTCACGGTGGAGCGCGCAATGATGTGCGTACCAATCGCTGCCTGAATGGCGATATCAAACTGCTGGCGCGGGATCAGATCTTTCATCTTCTCCACCAGCTCGCGACCGCGGTTTTGCGAATTACCACGGTGGGTGATCAGCGCCAACGCATCAACACGTTCACCGTTGATTAATACGTCTACACGTACCATGTCGGACGCCTGGAAGCGTTTGAAGTTGTAATCCAGAGACGCATAACCACGCGAGGTAGATTTCAGGCGATCGAAGAAGTCGAGCACCACTTCCGCCATCGGGATCTCGTACGTCAGCGCCACCTGATTACCGTGGTAAACCATATTGGTCTGCACGCCGCGTTTTTCTACGCACAGCGTAATAACGTTGCCGAGATATGCCTGCGGTAGCAGCATGTGACACTCTGCAATCGGCTCGCGCAGTTCGTAAATGTTATTTACCGCTGGCAGCTTGGATGGGCTGTCGACGTAGATAACTTCTCTTGACGTGGTTTCAACTTCATACACTACAGTCGGCGCAGTGGTGATCAGATCCAGATCGTATTCACGTTCCAGACGTTCCTGGATGATCTCCATGTGCAGCAGGCCAAGGAAGCCGCAGCGGAAACCAAAGCCCAGCGCGCTGGAGCTTTCCGGCTCATAGAACAGTGAGGCATCGTTCAGGCTGAGTTTACCCAGCGCGTCACGGAAGGCTTCATAGTCGTCGGAACTTACCGGGAACAGACCGGCGTATACCTGCGGTTTGACTTTCTTAAAGCCAGGCAGCGCCTTTTCTGCCGGATTACGCGCCAACGTTAGGGTATCGCCTACTGGAGCGCCGTGGATATCTTTAATCGCACATACCAGCCAGCCTACTTCGCCACATTTCAGTTCAGTACGGTCAACCTGCTTCGGCGTGAAGATGCCCAGACGATCGGCGTTATAGGTCTGCCCGGTGCTCATGACTTTCACTTTGTCGCCCTTACGCAGGGTGCCGTTTTTAATACGGATAAGTGAAACAACGCCCAGATAGTTGTCGAACCAGGAGTCGATAATTAGTGCCTGCAACGGGCCTTCCGGATCGCCTTCCGGCGGCGGAATGTCGCGCACAAGACGTTCGAGAACGTCCTGCACGCCAACGCCGGTTTTCGCTGAACAGCGCACCGCGTCGGTGGCGTCGATGCCGACGATATCTTCAATTTCTTCCGCCACGCGTTCAGGATCGGCTGCCGGCAGGTCAATCTTGTTCAGTACCGGCACCACTTCGAGATCCATTTCCATGGCGGTGTAGCAGTTTGCCAGGGTTTGCGCTTCTACGCCCTGCCCGGCATCGACCACCAGCAGTGCGCCTTCACAGGCAGCCAGCGAACGGGAAACCTCATAGGAGAAGTCTACGTGGCCCGGGGTGTCGATAAAGTTAAGCTGATAGGTTTCGCCATCAGACGCTTTGTAGTCCAGCGTCACGCTTTGCGCTTTGATGGTAATGCCACGCTCACGCTCAAGATCCATGGAATCGAGAACCTGCGCCTCCATTTCACGGTCAGACAGGCCACCGCAGATCTGGATAATACGGTCAGACAGCGTCGATTTACCGTGGTCAATGTGAGCTATGATCGAAAAGTTACGTATATTCTTCATAAAGTATGATTATTGTGCCTTAATGCCCGGTTAACCAGGCTTTTAGAAGTCGCTGTTCTGAGCTTAACGTCTGTATTAATAGAAACGCCGCATTCTACACTACAACATTGAGGCGAGGAAATGTTCATACCGTATGGATTGTGGTATATGGAAACGTCCTCGCATTTGTTATGCAAAATGCAACAAAGCCAGTGAAATCACTGGCTCGCGTCTTCCGAAGATGTTTCAAATCGCACAAGGCCAGGCGGCAATGCCACGCTTAAGATGATCGGTTGCCATTCTGCCCGGGCAGCAAACTTACGCGAATAGCCGCGCGCAATCAGGAACCCACCAATACCGCCGAGGATCGCACCACATAATGCTGCGACGTCAGAAGCAAAGAGTAGCTGAAATAGCGAAGCGATGAGGAATAATCCCACCAGCGGCGACATATAAACCAGTAATGCGGAGCTAAGAAGGCTGCCTTCGGCGATCCCCAATTCCACTTTTTGCCCCGGCACTAGCGGCTCATCACAGGGTACGACAATGGTATGCGTGGTTTGCGGGCCAAGTTTATTCAACACACGGCTACCGCAACCGGCGCGTGAAGCGCAGCTGCTGCATGAGGCTTTAACATCACAACTGACCAGCGCCTGCCCGTTTTCCCAGGAGACGACGGTAGCCCACTCTTTGATCATTGCGCTGTCCCGAACTTAATATTCTCGGCAATGCGTTTCGCCGTTTGCGGCGGCAGTTCACCAACAATGGTGATTTCGGCGTTATCACGTACGCTTGTACTGACGGTTCTGCGTCCGGTGCGCAACATCTGATCGGTGCTCGATGGCGTAGCGCGGTTAACGTTTACCGAGAAGCTGAATAATCCGTCGGAATAGAGACGTGATTCGATAGGCATGTTGTCCATCGTCGGTAGCGGACGTCGACTACTGGAAACTTCGCTAAAACCCTGTGGCAGCCAGGTTGGCGTCCAGCTGAATTTAGCTTTTTCACCGACAGGAACAGAAAGCAACGGCGGCAAATTTGCCTTCGCCAGCGTCTGCATACTGCTGCCGATATCCTGATTGACGTTAAAAGCAATCACGCGAAATTGTTCCAGCGTTTCACCATCGCGATCAAGGAGATCAACCCGCATCGGTAATTTCGATTCGGTGTCCATCCACACGATGTAGCTGTAGCGTGTACCATCTCGGGCAACCACGCGAATGACTTCGCAAAGACGATCAGCAATACGCGTGCGCCCGACGGAGATAAAGTCGTAGTAAGGAGAAAGGCGTTTGAAATCGGTATAGATGAGCGATGGCAGAGAATCAACAATGTAATCGCCATTAAGCGTGAACGGTTCAAGTCCCGGTTCAAAATAGCTGATTTCATTGCCGCGCTGTACCACTTCCCGGCGCGGGCCATCCATTTGCAACAATTGTGCAAGAGGACGGTTATCGAGGCGTGCATGTCGATAACGCAGAGACTCAACACCCTGTTTATTGATGCTGATGAATGACAGCTCGTAATTCAGTGACTGACTGGCCAGGTTCATCTGCTGTAATAACGCCCCGGACGCGGGAGTGGCCGAGGCGTTAGCAGAGAATAACAGGCTACCTGTCACTAATGACATGGCAAACCAAAGTTGCTTCATTACTGCGATTGCGTTCCTAAAGTTTGAATTCCTGGCACCTGTACAGCGGCTTGCTGAGTTTGTGCCTGCTCAAACTGAAGCTGTTCAGAGTGGAGTCGGCGTTGCAGTTCGTAATCCTGCAACATTGCATTAATGCGACGACGCTGCTCCTGTACCTGCTGCTGTTGACCATTATTTGCGGTCGCTTCAGAAGGTACTCCCAGACTAACCGGGCTGGCTTTACCCATCATCGGCAGTGTATTAAATACTGGCGTTTCGGGCTGCTGGGACGTTTCAGATTGCCCATTATAGTGCTGGACGCCAACGATAACTGCAAGCGATACGCATGCTGCTACGCCCATTTGGGTAAGCTGTGCCGCCCACGGACGTACTTTCTGCCAGAATGGCATTTTCTGCCATTGATGCGGCGCAGGCTGGGCTTCCGGGATCAATGTCGCCGGTTGACGTACTGGCTCTTCTTCAATGGCGGCCATCACACGTGAAGAGATATCGAAATGGAGCACCTCGGGAGTATCACCCCGCATTGAGTCACGGATCAAGTGATAGCTTTCCCAGGTTTTCTGCATTTCTGGGTTATGAGCCAGTTCGTTAAGCAGCTCACTATCCAGCGTTTCGCCATCCATTAAAGCGGAAAGTTGTTCTTTCTGCATGCCTAATACCCTTATCCAGTATCCCGCTATCGTCAACGCCTGATAAGCGGTTGAACTTTGTTATCAATAGCTTCCCTCGCTCGGAAGATACGTGAACGCACCGTACCTACCGGACAATCCATGATAGCGGCTATCTCTTCATAGCTCAGGCCATCCAGCTCCCGCAAGGTTATTGCCATGCGTAAATCTTCCGGGAGGGACTCAATAGTTCGGAAAACTATCTGTCTCAGTTCTTCTGACAACATTAAGTTCTCAGGGTTCGAAATTTCTTTCAACGCGCCGCCACTTTCGAAGTTTTCAGCTTCAATGGCATCCACATCACTGGAAGGTGGACGACGCCCCTGAGCAACCAAGTAATTTTTCGCTGTATTTACAGCAATCCGATACAGCCATGTATAAAAAGCGCTATCTCCCCGGAACGAATCCAGCGCACGATAGGCTTTAATAAAAGCTTCTTGTACCACATCGGGAACATCACCCGACGGCACATAGCGGGAAACCAGACTCGCCACTTTATGCTGATAGCGCACTACCAGTAAGTTAAAGGCTTTCTGATCTCCCTTCTGGACCCGTTCAACCAGGACCTGGTCCGTTAACTGCTCGCTCATCCGAGGTAAAGTCTCCCCAAACCAAATTTCCACGCGCTATCGAAACGCCACTCCATTAGCTGCAATTTGAGCAAGCAAAGGGTTAGAGTGTCTCGTTTTTGTAAAGTTCCGTAACGCATCTGTTTTTGTTTGTCATGCTGTAGACGGATCATTATCTATCATTATAAGTCTACAGAATCTGAACATCGCATTATCTGTGTAGAAATGCCCATTTAACTGCCTGAAGAGTAACCCAACGGCCTTTTTATTTCACCACCTAATCCTCCACCAGCCAGTAACTTCTCTTTTTCTCGCCGCCCTGCGTCAGCGTGTTTAGCAACTGTAACAAATATTAAAATAGCAGGTGTTTATCCGCACAACATGATGCTATGCTGACCAAACCATGTTTAGTAAATTAAACAAAGAAAATGAATACTCTCCCTGAACATTCATGTGACGTGTTGATTATCGGTAGCGGCGCAGCTGGACTTTCACTGGCGCTACGCCTGGCTGACCAGCATCAGGTCATCGTTCTAAGTAAAGGCCCGGTAACGGAAGGTTCAACATTTTATGCCCAGGGCGGTATAGCCGCCGTGTTTGATGAGACTGACAGCATTGACTCGCATGTGGAAGACACATTGATTGCCGGGGCTGGTATTTGCGATCGTCATGCAGTTGAATTTGTCGCCAGCAATGCACGATCCTGTGTGCAATGGCTAATCGACCAGGGGGTGTTGTTTGATACCCACATTCAACCGAATGGCGCAGAAAGCTACCATCTGACCCGTGAAGGTGGACATAGTCACCGTCGAATTCTTCATGCCGCCGACGCCACCGGTAGAGAAGTAGAAACCACGCTGGTGAGCAAGGCGCTGAACCATCCGAATATTCGCGTGCTGGAGCGCAGCAACGCGGTTGATCTGATTGTTTCTGACAAAATTGGCCTGCCGGGCACGCGACGGGTTGTTGGCGCGTGGGTATGGAACCGAAATAAAGAAACGGTGGAAACCTGCCACGCAAAAGCAGTGGTACTGGCAACCGGCGGTGCGTCGAAGGTTTATCAGTACACCACCAATCCGGATATTTCTTCTGGCGATGGCATTGCTATGGCGTGGCGCGCAGGCTGCCGGGTTGCCAATCTCGAATTTAATCAGTTCCACCCTACCGCGCTGTATCACCCACAGGCACGCAATTTCCTGTTAACAGAAGCACTGCGCGGCGAAGGCGCTTATCTCAAGCGCCCGGATGGCACGCGTTTTATGCCCGATTTTGATGAGCGCGGCGAACTGGCCCCGCGCGATATTGTCGCCCGCGCGATTGACCATGAAATGAAACGCCTCGGCGCGGATTGTATGTTCCTCGACATCAGCCATAAGCCCGCCGATTTTATTCGCCAGCATTTCCCGATGATTTATGAAAAGTTATTGGGACTGGGGATTGATCTCACGAAAGGCCCTGTGCCGATTGTGCCTGCTGCACACTATACCTGCGGTGGTGTAATGGTGGATGATCATGGGCGTACGGACGTCGAAGGTTTGTACGCCATTGGCGAAGTGAGTTATACCGGCTTACACGGCGCTAACCGCATGGCCTCGAATTCATTACTGGAGTGTCTGGTTTACGGCTGGTCAGCGGCGGAGGATATTACCAGGCGTATGCCTTATGCCCACGACGTCAGTACGTTACCGCCGTGGGATGAAAGCCGTGTTGAGAACCCTGACGAACGGGTGGTGATTCAACATAACTGGCACGAGCTACGTCTGTTTATGTGGGATTACGTTGGCATTGTGCGCACAACGAAGCGCCTGGAACGCGCCCTGCGGCGGATAACCATGCTCCAACAAGAAATAGACGAATATTACGCCCATTTCCGCGTCTCAAATAATTTGCTGGAGCTGCGTAATCTGGTACAGGTTGCCGAGTTGATTGTTCGCTGTGCGATGATGCGCAAGGAGAGTCGGGGGTTGCATTTCACGCTGGATTATCCGGAACTGCTCACGCATTCCGGTCCATCGATCCTTTCTCCCGGCAATCATTACATAAACAGATAAAAAGCCTGGGTCAGCGCCGTATACGCTTCGGAATAGTTCTGGTCTGGCCCACGAATGACTAAGCGATCGCTAAAGCATTCTCCCGCCTGCGGGGAGAATGCCAGCAGCACCCGATGCGGCAGTCGCGCTTCGTTTTCCGCCACATCCGTCCGCAAACGTAAATGCCAGCCCATACTTAATGCCAGTTCAGTAAAACCATTACCAATCTGCTCTGGCAGCACCACGCAGAAAAATCCCTCTTCGGTAATGCACTCCGCCGCACAAGTCAGCAACGATGGGTGATCAAGCGTAGTGGTATAGCGAGCCTGTTCCCGTTGAGGTGTCGCGCACTCTACTCCCTGCTGATAGTAAGGTGGGTTGCTGATGATTAAATCGAAGCGTACTGTCTGCTGTGTGATCCACTGCAGAATATCCGCCGTATGGACGTTAATCCGCTCTGCCCACGGGGACTGGTTGATATTTTCCTGCGCTTGCGCGGCAGCTTCACTTTCCAGTTCAACTGCATCAATCATCACGCTGTCATCTGTTCGCTGCGCCAGCATTAATGCCAACAACCCGCTACCCGCGCCGATATCAAGGCAACGTTTTACCCCAGCCACAGGTGCCCATGCGCCCAGCAAAATGCCATCCGTTCCCACTTTCATCGCACAGCGATCGTGAGCAACAAAAAACTGTTTAAAAGTAAATCCATTACGACGAAACACGGATGTAGACTGTGACATGAAAATAAAACCTTGCAGGAAAAACGGCGATAGCACCGGGTGAGAACAATACCCGAGAAGCGATATCCATACAAACAGATGAAGATTGCAGCCGTAACGTCTATAATCAGCGCCCCACACAGAGGTAGAACATGACTGTAACGACTTTTTCCGAACTTGAACTCGACGAAAGCCTGCTGGAAGCCCTCCAGGATAAAGGTTTCACTCGCCCGACCGCCATTCAGGCTGCCGCCATTCCGCCTGCGCTCGATGGCCGTGATGTACTCGGTTCTGCGCCGACAGGCACCGGTAAAACGGCGGCGTATCTGCTGCCAGCGTTGCAGCACCTGCTCGATTTCCCACGTAAGAAATCCGGTCCGCCGCGTATTTTGATCCTCACCCCGACTCGCGAACTGGCGATGCAGGTGGCCGATCATGCCCGCGAACTGGCGAAACATACGCATCTGGATATTGCCACCATCACCGGCGGCGTGGCCTATATGAACCACGCAGAAGTGTTCAGCGAAAACCAGGACATTGTGGTCGCCACGACCGGACGTCTGCTGCAATACATAAAAGAAGAGAACTTCGATTGCCGCGCGGTTGAAACGCTGATCCTCGACGAAGCAGACCGTATGCTGGATATGGGCTTCGCCCAGGATATCGAACATATTGCTGGCGAAACGCGCTGGCGTAAACAGACCCTGCTCTTTTCGGCAACGCTGGAAGGCGATGCGATTCAGGACTTTGCCGAGCGTCTGTTGGAAGATCCGGTGGAAGTTTCTGCCAATCCGTCCACCCGTGAGCGCAAAAAAATTCATCAGTGGTATTACCGCGCCGATGATCTTGAGCATAAAACCGCGTTGCTGGTGCATCTGTTAAAACAGCCGGAAGCGACCCGCTCAATTGTGTTTGTGCGTAAGCGTGAGCGTGTGCATGAGCTGGCAAACTGGCTGCGCGAAGCAGGCATCAACAACTGCTATCTCGAAGGTGAGATGGTACAAGGCAAGCGTAACGAAGCGATTAAACGCTTGACCGAAGGCCGCGTAAACGTACTGGTTGCTACCGATGTTGCCGCGCGCGGTATCGACATTCCTGACGTCAGCCACGTCTTTAACTTCGATATGCCGCGCAGTGGCGATACTTATTTGCACCGTATCGGACGTACCGCGCGCGCCGGTCGTAAAGGCACCGCGATTTCGCTGGTGGAAGCCCATGACCATCTGCTGCTGGGCAAAGTTGGTCGCTATATTGAAGAGCCAATTAAAGCTCGCGTAATTGACGAGTTACGCCCGAAAACGCGTGCGCCAAGCGAGAAGCAGACCGGCAAGCCATCGAAGAAAGTACTGGCAAAACGCGCCGAGAAGAAAAAAGCTAAAGAGAAAGAGAAGCCGCGGGTGAAAAAACGCCATCGCGACACCAAAAATATTGGTAAGCGCCGTAAACCAAGCGGAACGGGCGTGCCACCGCAAACGACAGAAGAGTAATCTCAATGCCGGGTTTAAGCCCGGCATTGTTTTTATCCCGGCAAAAAACACTCTTCAACACACTGAATAAAAGTGTGCATCGCCGGGCTAACCGCTTTTCCGGCATGGTGAGCGCACATTGCCGTAATGGTCTGCGACTGTTCGCCAAAAGGCAATTCAATTAATTCTCCGCACTCCAACTCTTTTACCACCGCAAAACGCGGCAGGTAACTGACTCCGATATTTGCCGCGACACAACGCTTGATGCTTTCGATACTTATAAGCTCAATGGTGTTTTCCACCGTGATCCGCCGCTGGCGCAGCGTGCTCTCAAATATCTGCCGGAAGACACATTGTGGTTCGTTGATAATAAAGCTACAGGCGTTATGTCTTCCCGGCTCAGTAAAATCGACATCTGCAATTTGCGGTGAAGCCACCAGCGCCAGCGGTGGCTTCACCCAACTCTCGTCGGTTCAGAGCATCATCATTCCC
The DNA here is from genome assembly GCF_046487695.1 of Escherichia sp. WS1118. Classification (NCBI taxonomy): domain Bacteria; kingdom Pseudomonadati; phylum Pseudomonadota; class Gammaproteobacteria; order Enterobacterales; family Enterobacteriaceae; genus Escherichia; species Escherichia sp. WS1118. Next base: position 239,925 of record NZ_JBJQIZ010000009.1, read on the forward strand.
TACGCGATAAAAAACCCCGACATCGGCCTCATCATTCAGTAGCGCATCACGGATCACGTAACAGTTCAGCGACTGCAACGATAAACGCATTTTGGAGCGCGTTGCCGAAAACGCTGCAACACCTGCGGCATTCGATAAGAGAGCAATGTTTCGCCTGAAATAACGCGTAGTTCCCCGTCCGGATCCGACTCTTTTTTAGCAGCCTCACGAAGCGTATCCATCACTCGGGTAAGTTCATAGATATGCGGCAGCAGCTTTTTTCCTTCGCGGGTAAGGCACATTCGTCGACCAATTTTCTCAAACAATTGTACCGAGAACTCCTGCTCAAGCTGCTGAATATGAAAAGTCACCGTCGATTGTGTGCAGCACAATTTTTGCGAAGCTCGCAAAAAGGAACCCTCTTCCACCACGGTTTTAAGTGTAATAAAACGGCGCAGATCCATAACCCCAAACCTATCGAAAATATCGAATTTAGAATGTAAAAACATTCATTTTTTTAAATGTTCCGTGTCGGGTACTGTCTACCAAAACAGAGGAGATAACAAGTGACACCGACCCTTTTAAGTGCTTTTTGGACTTACACCCTGATTACCGCCATGACGCCAGGACCGAACAATATTCTCGCCCTTAGCTCTGCTACGTCGCATGGATTTCGTCAAAGTACCCGTGTGCTGGCAGGGATGAGTCTGGGATTTTTGATTGTGATGTTACTGTGTGCGGGCATTTCATTTTCACTGGCAGTGATTGACCCGGCAGCGGTACACCTTTTGAGTTGGGCGGGGGCGGCATATATTGTCTGGCTGGCGTGGAAAATCGCCACCAGCCCAACAAAGGAAGACGGACTTCAGACAAAACCAATCAGTTTTTGGGCCAGCTTTGCTTTGCAGTTTGTGAACGTCAAAATCATTTTGTACGGTGTTACGGCACTGTCGACGTTTGTTCTGCCGCAAACACAGGCGCTAAGCTGGGTAGTTGGCGTCAGCGTTTTGCTGGCGATGATTGGGACGTTTGGCAATGTGTGCTGGGCGCTGGCGGGGCATCTGTTTCAGCGATTGTTTCGCCAGTATGGTCGCCAGTTAAATATCGTGCTTGCCCTGTTGCTGGTCTATTGCGCGGTACGCATTTTCTATTAACGAAAAAAAGCGGAAGAGGTCGCCCTCTTCCGCTTAGTAACTTGCTACTTAAGCCTTACAGGCTTTCAGTAAAGGTACGAGCGATAACGTCGCGCTGCTGTTCCGGAGTCAGAGAGTTAAAGCGAACTGCATAACCGGATACACGGATGGTCAGCTGCGGATATTTTTCCGGATGCTTAACTGCATCTTCCAGAGTTTCACGACGCAGAACGTTAACGTTCAGGTGTTGACCACCTTCAACGCGAACTTCTGGTTTCACTTCTACTGGAACTTCACGGTATTCAATGTCACCCAGTTTGCTTACTGCAACCACTTCGTCTTCTGCAAAACCTGCTTTCGCAACGATGCAACGCGCTTCGCCTTTTTCGCTGTCCAGCAACCAGAAAGAGTTCAGCAGATCGTCGTTAGCGGCTTTAGTAATCTGGATACCTGTAATCATGTGATGCCTCCCCGGCAAAATTATTTGATTTGTTCAGCCTGTCGCGGCCAATTGGTAAAACCATTGTTGCTTGAGTGTATATATACTCCTCAAACACCCTTGATTCTTTGATTTAAATCAATAAAAACCATATATCAAGTGTGGTCACAAATGGATTTTATTGTTTTACATCAACTTATGCAGATGTGAAATTTTACCAATTTACATTTTTTTGCATGTCTTTTTGTCTATAAAATGAGCATGATTTTGTTCTGTAGAAAGAAGCAGTTAAGCTAGGCGGATTAAAGATTCGCAGGAGAGCGGGATGGCTAACGAATTAACCTGGCATGATGTGCTGGCTGAAGAGAAGCAGCAACCCTATTTTCTTAATACCCTTCAGACCGTCGCCAGCGAGCGGCAGTCCGGCGTCACTATCTATCCACCACAAAAAGATGTCTTTAACGCGTTCCGCTTTACGGAGTTGGGTGACGTTAAAGTGGTGATTCTCGGTCAGGATCCTTATCACGGACCAGGACAGGCGCATGGTCTGGCATTTTCCGTTCGCCCCGGCATTGCGACACCACCGTCACTGCTGAATATGTATAAAGAGCTGGAAAATACTATTCCCGGTTTCACCCGCCCTAATCATGGTTACCTTGAAAGCTGGGCGCGTCAGGGTGTTCTGCTGCTCAATACTGTCTTGACGGTTCGCGCTGGTCAGGCGCATTCCCACGCCAGCCTCGGCTGGGAGACGTTTACTGATAAAGTCATCAGCCTCATAAATCAGCATCGCGAAGGCGTGGTGTTTTTGTTGTGGGGATCACATGCGCAAAAGAAAGGGGCGATTATAGATAAGCAACGCCATCATGTACTGAAAGCACCGCATCCGTCGCCGCTTTCGGCGCATCGTGGATTCTTTGGCTGCAACCATTTTGTGCTGGCAAATCAGTGGCTGGAACAACGTGGCGAGACGCCGATTGACTGGATGCCAGTATTACCGGCAGAGAGTGAGTAAATTTGCGGGAAAATGCCGGATGGCAGAGTTGCCACCCGGCTGATTTATCAGGCTTTATTCTGACGCCACCATTCGCCAAGAAGAACGCCGGTTGCGACAGAGATATTCAGCCCGGCAACGTTGCCAGTACCATCAATCTTCACGCGCAGATCGTTCGGATCGCGTGCGGCATCCGGTAACCCTTCATATTCCTGACCCAGCACCAGTACCATTTTCGCTGGCAGACTGGTTTTGAACAGCGGTTTACCCTGCTCGCTGGAAGTTGTCACTATGGTGTAACCCGCCTGACGGAAATCATCCAGCACGTTAACAATGTTGTCGCCAGTAATCGGCTGAACGTGCTCTGCGCCGCCTTCTGCGGTACGGATAGCCGCCCCAGACTCCAGCAGTGCTGCATCCTGCACCACAACACCTTTCACGCCGAAGTGCGCACAGCTACGCATCATGCCGCCCAGGTTATGCGGGTTAGATTCGTTTTCCAGGGCCAGTACACAATCCTGCGCGCCTGCCTGGCTTACCCACTGCTGCACGGTTGTACCGTTACGCTTTTTGATCAGGAAGCAAACGCCGCCGTGATGTTCCGTGCCTGACGCTTTTGTCAGTTCCGCTTCATCCACCACATGGTACGCTTTGCGGTTTGCCGCCATCCAGCGCAAGGCTTCTTTAAAACGTGGCGTTACGCTCTGGATAAACCAGGCGCGAACAATCGCTTCCGGACGGCTCTGGAACAGTGCCTGACAGGCGTTTTCGCCGTAGACGCGGGTTTCTTCCGCACGCTGACGACGCAAAACTTCCGGATCAATAAAACTTTTACCACTGATGCCACCGTGATCGGCCTTTTCCGGCGTCTCATCACCCGGCGCGCGGGAAACCGTGCGCCACGGCGAATCTTCCCACTTGCGGTCACGGTGCTGACTCTGTTTGTCATCGCGGGCGGGGCGACGGCCACCGTCAGCACGAGATTTTCCTGGACGCCCGCCCCCTTTCCCGGTACGCGGGTTGTGGGTACGTTTATCAGAATCATCATCACTGCGGACATACATCACTTTGACCTTGCCGCTTTTACCTTTCATTTCATCGTTCATGCTTTTCTCCACCAGCGCTGCGCGAAGCGCGCAGATTACCCGAAGTCCGCGCGGTTCGCCATGATTTCGTTCCAAAGCCTGTGTCTATCATACCCATTGAATAAAACAGATTGTTGTCTGGAACAATGTCCCCGATAATATGTAACATATTAGAAACATACCGGCGTCGTTGCCGATAAGTCTCCTTACTCATCCCGAGGTTAGTTATGAATACCGTTTGTACCCATTGTCAGGCCATCAATCGCATTCCCGACGATCGGATCGAAGATGCGGCAAAATGCGGACGCTGCGGTCACGACTTGTTTGACGGAGAGGTGATTAATGCGACCGGTGAAACGCTCGACAAATTGCTGAAAGATGATCTACCTGTGGTGATCGACTTCTGGGCACCGTGGTGCGGCCCCTGCCGTAATTTCGCACCAATTTTTGAAGATGTTGCGCAAGAGCGTAGCGGTAAAGTGCGCTTTGTGAAAGTGAATACCGAAGCTGAACGTGAATTGAGCAGCCGCTTTGGAATTCGTAGTATACCGACGATCATGATTTTCAAAAATGGTCAGGTTGTCGACATGCTTAATGGCGCAGTACCGAAAGCGCCGTTCGACAGCTGGCTGAACGAATCTCTTTAATCTTACCGGGGCGCATCTTGTGCCCCGTTTTCTCCTCTGCGACAATGGCGTTTTTTCGACGCTCTCTTATGACCGAAAACGCTGTTCTCCAGTTACGCGCCGAGCGTATTGCGCGCGCAACACGTCCTTTTCTTGCCCGCGGTAATCGCGTTCGTCGCTGCCAACGCTGTCTTTTGCCAGAGAAATTATGTCTCTGTTCGACAATTACCCCAGCACAAGCAAAAAGTCGCTTCTGTTTGCTGATGTTCGACACCGAGCCAATGAAGCCCAGTAATACCGGGCGTCTGATTGCTGATATTTTGCCTGATACCGTTGCGTTTCAATGGTCGCGTACCGAACCCTCGCAAGATTTGCTGGATCTGGTGCAAAACCCGGACTATCAGCCAATGGTGGTCTTTCCCGCTTCGTATGCTGATGAGCAACGGGAAGTGATCTTCACACCACCTGCCGGTAAGCCTCCGCTATTTATCATGCTCGATGGTACCTGGCCAGAAGCTCGCAAGATGTTTCGTAAAAGTCCGTATCTGGATAATCTTCCCGTCATTTCCGTCGATCTTTCTCGGCTTTCTGCCTATCGCCTGCGTGAAGCCCAGGCTGAAGGCCAATATTGTACTGCCGAGGTAGCCATCGCACTGTTAGATATGGCCGGCGATACCAGGGCGGCGACAGGGTTAGGCGAGCATTTTACCCGCTTTAAAACACGCTATCTGGCAGGAAAAACGCAACATCCGGGAAGCATCACAGCAGAACAGTTAGAAAGCGTTTAAAATCATTCGGTCACTTCTGCGGGAGACCGATATGAGTCAGCGAGGACTGGAAGCACTACTGCGACCAAAATCGATTGCGGTAATTGGCGCATCAATGAAACCCAATCGCGCAGGTTACCTGATGATGCGTAACCTGCTGGCGGGAGGCTTTAACGGACCGGTACTCCCGGTGACGCCAGCCTGGAAAGCGGTGTTGGGTGTGTTGGCCTGGCCGGATATTGCCCGCTTGCCCTTTACACCCGACCTTGCGGTTTTATGTACCAATGCCAGCCGTAATCTTGCTCTTCTGGAAGAGCTCGGCGAGAAAGGCTGTAAAACCTGCATTATTCTTTCCGCCCCGGCATCGCAACACGAAGATCTCCGCACCTGCGCCCTGCGCCATAACATGCGCCTGCTAGGACCAAACAGTCTGGGCTTACTGGCTCCCTGGCAAGGTCTGAATGCCAGCTTTTCACCTGTGCCGATTAAACGCGGCAAGCTGGCGTTTATTTCGCAATCGGCTGCTGTCTCCAACACCATCCTCGACTGGGCGCAACAGCGTGAGATGGGCTTTTCCTACTTTATTGCGCTCGGCGACAGCCTGGATATCGACGTTGATGAATTGCTCGACTATTTGGCGCGCGACAGTAAAACCAGCGCCATCCTGCTCTATCTCGAACAGTTAAGCGACGCGCGACGCTTTGTTTCGGCAGCCCGTAGTGCCTCGCGCAATAAACCGATTTTGGTGATTAAAAGCGGACGTAGCCCGGCGGCTCAACGTCTGTTGAACACCACGGCAGGAATGGATCCGGCGTGGGATGCAGCTATTCAGCGTGCCGGTTTGTTGCGGGTACAGGACACCCACGAACTGTTTTCGGCGGTGGAAACCCTTAGCCATATGCGCCCGCTGCGTGGCGACCGGTTGATGATTATCAGCAACGGTGCTGCGCCTGCCGCGCTGGCGCTGGATGCCTTATGGTCACGCAATGGCAAGCTGGCAACGCTAAGCGAAGAAACCTGCCAGAAACTGAGCGATGCACTGCCTGGGCATGTGGCAATCTCTAACCCGCTCGATCTGCGCGATGACGCCAGCAGCGAGCATTATGTCAAAACGCTGGACATTCTGCTCCACAGCCAGGATTTTGATGCGCTGATGGTTATTCATTCGCCCAGCGCCGCTGCTCCCGCAACAGAAAGCGCACAAGTATTAATTGAAGCGGTAAAGCATCATCCCCGCAGCAAATATGTCTCTTTGCTGACGAACTGGTGCGGCGAGCACTCCTCGCAAGAGGCACGACGTTTATTCAGCGAAGCCGGGCTGCCGACCTACCGTACTCCGGAAGGAACCATCACTGCTTTTATGCATATGGTCGAGTACCGACGTAATCAGAAGCAACTACGCGAAACGCCGGCGTTGCCCAGCAATCTGACTTCCAATACCGCAGAAGCGCATCTTCTGTTGCAACAGGCGATTGCCGAAGGGGCTACGTCGCTCGATACCCATGAAGTTCAGCCCATCCTGCAAGCGTATGGTATGAATACTCTCCCTACCTGGATTGCCAGTGACAGCACCGAAGCGGTACATATTGCCGAACAGATTGGCTATCCGGTGGCACTGAAATTGCGCTCGCCGGATATTCCACATAAATCGGAAGTTCAGGGCGTCATGCTCTACCTACGTACAGCCAATGAAGTCCAGCAAGCGGCAAACGCTATTTTCGATCGCGTAAAAATGGCCTGGCCGCAGGCGCGGGTCCACGGCCTGTTGGTGCAAAGTATGGCTAACCGTGCTGGCGCTCAGGAGTTGCGGGTTGTGGTTGAGCACGATCCGGTTTTCGGGCCGTTGATCATGCTGGGTGAAGGCGGTGTGGAGTGGCGTCCTGAAGATCAAGCCGTCGTCGCACTGCCGCCGCTGAACATGAACCTGGCCCGTTATCTGGTCATTCAGGGAATAAAAAGTAAAAAGATTCGTGCGCGCAGTGCACTGCGTCCATTGGATGTTGCAGGCTTGAGCCAGCTTCTGGTGCAGGTTTCCAACTTGATTGTCGATTGCCCGGAAATTCAGCGTCTGGATATTCATCCTTTGCTGGCTTCTGGCAGTGAATTTACCGCGCTGGATGTCACGCTGGATATCGCGCCGTTTGAAGGTGATAACGAGAGCCGGCTGGCTGTGCGCCCTTATCCGCATCAGCTGGAAGAATGGGTAGAATTGAAAAACGGTGAACGCTGCTTGTTCCGCCCGATTTTGCCAGAAGATGAGCCACAGCTTCAGCAATTCATTTCGCGAGTCACCAAAGAAGATCTTTATTACCGCTACTTTAGCGAGATCAACGAATTTACCCATGAAGATTTAGCCAACATGACGCAGATCGACTACGATCGGGAAATGGCATTTGTAGCGGTACGACGAATTGATCAAACGGAAGAGATCCTCGGCGTCACACGTGCGATCTCCGACCCTGATAACATCGATGCCGAATTTGCCGTGCTGGTTCGCTCGGATCTCAAAGGGTTAGGCTTAGGTCGGCGCTTAATGGAAAAGTTGATTACCTATACGCGAGATCACGGACTACAACGTCTGAATGGTATTACGATGCCAAACAATCGTGGCATGGTGGCGCTGGCCCGCAAGCTAGGGTTTAACGTTGATATCCAGCTCGAAGAGGGGATCGTTGGGCTTACGCTAAGTCTTGCCCAGCGCGAGGAATCATGAGTAAGGTACTGGAAATGTTGACCACTTAATCGGGACTGGTGTTATTATTGCCCGCTTATGTCGTCTGCATTGCACAGAGGACCCTTCAATGAACAGAGAAGAAATGCACTGTGATGTTGTCAAAATTTAAGCGTAATAAACATCAACAACACCTTGCCCAACTACCCAAGATTTCTCAATCAGTTGATGATGTCGATTTCTTTTACGCTCCCGCCGACTTCCGGGAGACGTTGCTGGAAAAAATAGCCAGCGCGAAGCAGCGCATTTGCATTGTTGCCCTGTATCTCGAACAGGATGACGGTGGCAAAGGCATTCTGAACGCGTTGTATGAGGCTAAAAGGCAGCGTCCGGAACTGGATGTGCGGGTGCTGGTCGACTGGCATCGTGCACAACGTGGACGCATTGGCGCTGCGGCATCTAACACTAACGCTGACTGGTACTGCCGCATGGCGCAGGAAAATCCGGGCGTAGATGTTCCGGTTTATGGCGTTCCAATCAATACCCGTGAAGCCCTTGGTGTTCTGCACTTTAAAGGCTTTATCATCGACGATAGCGTACTTTATAGCGGTGCCAGCCTGAACGATGTTTACCTGCATCAGCACGATAAATATCGCTACGACCGTTATCATCTGATCCGTAACCGTAAGATGTCAGACATTATGTTTGAATGGGTTACACAGAATATTATGAATGGCCGCGGCGTTAATCGTCTGGATGATGTTAATCGGCCAAAAAGCCCGGAAATCAAGAACGACATTCGCCTGTTCCGCCAGGAGCTGCGTGATGCCGCTTATCATTTCCAGGGCGATGCCGACAACGATCAGCTTTCCGTAACGCCGCTAGTGGGGCTGGGGAAATCGAGTCTGTTGAACAAGACTATTTTCCATCTTATGCCTTGTGCCGAGCAGAAACTAACCATCTGTACGCCATACTTCAACCTGCCAGCAATCCTTGTGCGCAATATTATCCAGTTGCTGCGCGAAGGGAAAAAGGTCGAAATTATTGTTGGTGATAAAACCGCGAACGACTTCTACATTCCGGAAGATGAACCTTTCAAGATAATTGGCGCATTGCCTTATCTCTATGAGATCAATCTGCGTCGTTTCCTGAGTCGTTTACAGTATTACGTCAACACTGACCAGTTAGTAGTTCGGTTATGGAAAGATGACGACAACACCTATCACCTGAAAGGGATGTGGGTTGATGATAAGTGGATGTTGATCACCGGTAATAACCTGAACCCGCGCGCCTGGCGTCTGGATCTGGAAAACGCCATTTTGATCCACGATCCACAACTGGAGCTTGCGCCGCAGCGAGAGAAAGAACTGGAGCTGATCCGCGAGCATACCACCATCGTTAAGCACTATCGCGATCTGCAAAGTATTGCCGATTATCCGGTGAAGGTTCGTAAACTCATCCGCCGTCTGCGCCGTATCCGCATCGACCGATTAATTAGCCGCATCCTGTAATCACAACCCCGTCCTGTACGGGGTTTGTTTTTTGGAGGCCACGTTTTGCGTATTCTTTTTGTCTGTTCGCTATTGTTACTTTCTGGATGCAGCCATATGGCTAACGATAACTGGAGCGGGCAGGATAAAGCTCAACACTTTATCGCCTCGGCGATGCTTTCCGCCGCCGGAAATGAATATTCACAGCATCAGGGGATGAGCCGGGATCGCAGTGCCATGTTTGGATTGATGTTCTCTGTCAGTCTGGGGGCGTCAAAAGAGCTTTGGGATAGCCGCCCTGAGGGGAGCGGCTGGAGCTGGAAGGATTTTGCCTGGGATATCGCCGGTGCAAGCACCGGCTATACCGTCTGGCAACTGACCCGTCACTAAAGCCGCATCCCTTTTCCTTTACGGTGCAATGTTAGTGAAACCAGAAACGCCACCACGGCCATCAAGGTCACATACCAGAAGAAGGCTGTTTCCATTCCTATTGATTTCAGCGACAACGCTACGTACTCCGCCGAACCACCAAATATAGCATTGGCGACCGCATATGACAGACCAACGCCTAATGCGCGAACCTGTGCCGGGAACATCTCAGCCTTCAGTATTCCACTGATTGAAGTATAAAAACTCACTATCAGCAGGGCGCACATCACCAGACCAAAAGCGGCATAAGGCGAGGAAACGTTCTGCAATGCTGAGAGAATAGGAACGGTAAAAATGGTTGCCAGAGAACCGAAACATAACATTGAGGTACGGCGACCAATCTTATCCGACAGCGCGCCAATAAGTGGTTGAATAAGCATGAATACAAACAATGCGGCAGTCATAATGCCACTCGCCACGTTGGCATGCATTCCCGCAGTATTTACCAGATACTTCTGCATATAAGTGGTGAAGGTATAGAAACAAAGGGAGCCCGCAGCGGTAAAACCGAGAACCATGATGAATGCACGGCGATTGCGCCATAATCCTTTCAGAGATCCAGCTTCTTTTAAAGCGCGTGTTTCTTGTTGTGAAGTTTCATCTAACTGACGACGTAACCACAACGCCACAACAGCTAACACAGCCCCTAACGCGAAAGGAATACGCCATCCCCACTCTCTGAGTACAGCGTCTTCCATGGTGTGTTGTAAAACCACGACAACCAGTAGAGCTAGCAGTTGCCCGCCGATCAACGTCACATACTGAAATGATGCATAAAAACCTTTGCGCCCTTCAACGGCAACTTCACTCATATAGGTGGCGCTGGTGCCATATTCTCCGCCAACGGATAATCCCTGGAATAAACGCGCGAGAAGCAATAATGCCGGAGCCCAGGTACCGATTGTTTCGTAGCCTGGCAAACAGGCGATAACCAGTGAGCCGAAACACATCATACACACCGATAACAGCATCGATTTTTTGCGACCATGTTTATCGGCTATGCGGCCAAATAGCCAACCGCCTATTGGGCGCATCAGAAATCCCGCAGCAAAAACACCTGCTGTTTGCAGTAGTTGAGTCGTCGTGTTCCCGGAAGGGAAGAAGATGTGGGCGAAGTAGAGTGAACAGAACGAGTAGACATAGAAATCGAACCACTCGACCAGATTACCTGAAGAGGCCCCAACAATTGCCCAAATACGGCGACGAGTATCACTACTTGTCAGTTTGCTGTCTGCCGTTACAGTACTTTCAGCCATGCCATTATGTCTCCTGCCGTAATCCGATGCTTTTGTCGGTCGCTTTTGTTTGTTTTTTTGGTAAGAAAAATGTTATACATTTGTTGCATATCATTATGCAACCTTAACCATGAATTTAGTTAGCAGGAAAATGGTTATTAAGGAGCTTAAGGATAGATTTCTGGTAAGGAGGAAGTATGGAAGTGGGCAATTTGGGGAAGCCGTATTCGCTGTTGAATCTGGCTTATGTGGGAGCGTAGATACTGTTACGGCCAGCAAGTTTTTTCCTGGTCCAGTCTCCCGGATTGCAGGCATGCCAGACACAGCGCCGTCAGGCGCTGTTGTTTCATCCCTTCCGCGATTTTTACGCAGCTACCGGATTATGCCGTGACGCATCGAACGGCACGCCTGACTTCAGCACTCCATACGCCACCTGTGCCAGCTTGCGCATTATCGAGCCGAGAATCACCTTTCCTTTCTTGCCATTAGCTGCCAACGCCCGTCCCCACTCAGTCTTACTGGTGGCTACCATTGCAGGCATATACAACGGCCTGCGAAGCGACACATGTCCGGCTTTACTCAACCGGCTTGCCCCTCTCACACTACTGCCTGATTCATAACGCCGTGGTGTCAGACCCGCAAAAGCGGCGAACTGTCTGGCATGGGCAAAACGGTCCTTCAGACCATGTAAGCCAGCAATACCGCAGATGTTTTCTCTCCGATACCCGGGATGCTTTCCAGCAGTTTCCTGCGGTGTTTCATATCCGGATCATCGTCTGTCAGGTCTTTTATCTGCTTCTCAAGACGCTTCAGCTCTGCTTCAAGCCACAGAAGGTGAGCATCAATGCTCGGCCTCTGGACTTCCCGCGCCGTTTCAGTGCGATTCAGTTCCTGCCTGTGCATATCTGTCAGCGCCTGGTGGCGTACTACCAGGGCATGCAACGCGCGTTCAAGCGGGTGATGCGCTTCCCAGGCTGCAGGGCGCTTCTGACGACAGAACTCTACCAGCATGCGGCATCCACGGTATCAGTCTTGTTACGCAGTCCTTCACTCTGAGCGAAAGCTTTACCCAGTGCAGGATTAATGACTGACACTATGTAGCCAGCATCGTAAAGGCACTCTGCGACAGGTTCCATATAGGTGCCGGTCGCTTCGATGCAGATATGCGCATGGTCAATCTTGTGACATTTCAGCCAACTCACCAGCTCATCGTGCCCTTTAGTGGTGTTAGCGAATTTTTTGGTGCGATGACGACCATCAGGACGCAACACATCGACATCCAGTTTCTCTTTAGCGGTGTCGATACCGATATAATGAAGTTCATGTTCCATAGTGAAACCAACCTTGCAAATACGGATTACCGGGAAAACCGGTCTATGATACTGTCCGGTTTATCACTTCGGGAGAAAGGCAGTCCGCCGCATAAATCTACCATGCAGGTTAGAACCCAAGGCCGGATACGGCATGCGGACTGCAGGCAGAGAAAACTGGCCGATTTTCTCTGCACTGGAGGGATAATACAAGGTCGGATAAGATGCGGCATGAACTGAACCCCAAAACCTGGACAGTTTCAGTTAACCGGCTTTTTGATACTCAGTCCGGTATTCTACCGGGCTGAGTCCCCCAAGACTGAGTTTTATTCTTTTTTGATTC
>NZ_JBJQIZ010000010.1:0-245670 GCF_046487695.1 Escherichia sp. WS1118
TATCACTGACACAACAGCACCTTAGCGAATCGCGGGGCGCGACTCAGTAGCCTTGCCGTGTATTCATCACGGCGAGGTATTCATGACCATCACCACAGACACCACTCTTTTGCACGACCCGCGTCGTCAGGCGGCGCTGCTGTACTGGCAGGGGTTTTCCGTGCCGCAGATTGCCGCCATGTTGCAGATGAAACGCCCGACGGTGCAGAGCTGGAAACAGCGCGACGGCTGGGACAGCGTTGCCCCCATCAGCCGTGTCGAAATGAGTCTGGAAGCGCGGCTGACCCAGCTCATCATCAAACCGCAGAAAACCGGCGGTGACTTCAAGGAAATTGACCTGCTGGGACGCCAGATTGAACGACTGGCACGGGTAAACCGTTACAGTCAGACCGGCAACGAGGCAGACCTTAATCCGAACGTCGCTAACCGCAACAAAGGCGGACGGCGCAAACCGAAAAAGAATTTTTTCAGTGACGAGGCCATCGAAAAGCTGGAGCAGATTTTCTTTGAGCAGTCTTTCGAATATCAGTTGCACTGGTATCGCGCCGGGCTTGAGCACCGCATCCGCGATATCCTGAAATCCCGCCAGATTGGCGCAACGTTTTATTTTTCCCGCGAGGCGCTGCTGCGCGCCCTGAAAACCGGCCATAACCAGATTTTTCTGTCGGCCAGTAAAACGCAGGCGTATGTGTTCCGCGAATACATCATTGCCTTTGCCCGGCTGGTTGACGTTGACCTGACCGGTGACCCGATTGTCCTGGGCAATAACGGTGCAAAACTGATTTTTCTGGGCACCAACTCCAACACCGCACAGAGCCATAACGGCGACCTGTACGTCGATGAGATTTTCTGGATCCCGAATTTTCAGGTACTGCGTAAGGTGGCATCAGGTATGGCCTCACAGAGTCACCTGCGCTCGACCTATTTCTCCACCCCGTCCACGCTGGCGCACGACGCCTACCCGTTCTGGTCGGGTGAACTGTTCAACCGGGGACGCGCCAGCGCCGCCGAACGCGTGGAAATCGACGTCAGTCATAACGCCCTTGCCGGTGGGCTTCTCTGTGCGGACGGCCAGTGGCGGCAGATTGTCACCATTGAGGACGCCCTGAAAGGTGGCTGCACGCTGTTCGACATTGAGCAGCTTAAACGCGAAAACAGCGCCGACGATTTTAAAAACCTGTTCATGTGTGAATTTGTTGACGACAAGGCGTCGGTGTTCCCGTTCGAGGAGCTGCAACGCTGCATGGTCGACACGCTGGAAGAATGGGAAGACTATGCACCCTTTGCCGCCAATCCGTTCGGCTCACGCCCGGTATGGATTGGTTACGACCCGTCACACCGTGGCGACAGCGCCGGATGCGTGGTACTGGCACCGCCGGTGGTGGCCGGTGGCAAATTCAGAATACTTGAGCGTCACCAGTGGAAAGGCATGGACTTTGCCACCCAGGCGGAATCCATCCGCAAACTCACCGAAAAATACAACGTCGAATACATCGGTATTGATGCCACCGGCCTCGGTGTCGGCGTGTTCCAGCTCGTGCGCTCGTTCTATCCCGCCGCGCGCGATATCCGCTACACACCGGAAATGAAAACCGCAATGGTGCTCAAGGCAAAAGACGTTATCCGCCGTGGCTGTCTGGAATATGACGTCAGCGCCACCGACATCACCAGCTCGTTTATGGCTATCCGCAAGACCATGACCAGCAGCGGACGCAGCGCCACCTATGAGGCCAGCCGCAGCGAGGAAGCCAGCCACGCCGACCTCGCCTGGGCAACCATGCACGCCCTGTTAAATGAGCCACTCACCGCCGGTATCAGCACTCCGCTGACATCCACCATTCTGGAGTTTTACTGATGAGCAAGAAAAAAGGGAAAACACCGCGACCTGCGGCAAAAACAATCACCGCCAGCGCCCCGAAAATGGAAGCATTCACCTTTGGTGAGCCGGTGCCGGTACTCGACCGCCGTGACATTCTGGATTACGTCGAGTGCATCAGTAACGGCAGATGGTATGAGCCGCCGGTCAGCTTTACCGGTCTGGCAAAAAGCCTGCGTGCTGCCGTGCATCACAGCTCACCGATTTACGTCAAACGTAATATTCTGGCTTCAACGTTTATCCCGCACCCGTGGCTTTCCCAGCAGGATTTCAGCCGTTTTGTGCTGGATTTTCTGGTGTTCGGTAATTCGTTTCTGGAAAAGCGTTACAGCACCACCGGTAAGGTCATCAGACTGGAAACCTCACCGGCCAAATATACCCGTCGTGGCGTGGAGGAGGATGTTTACTGGTGGGTGCCGTCCTTCAACGAGCCGACAGCCTTCGCGCCCGGCTCCGTGTTTCACCTGCTGGAGCCTGATATTAATCAGGAGCTGTACGGCCTGCCGGAATATCTCAGCGCCCTTAACTCTGCCTGGCTGAATGAGTCGGCCACGCTGTTCCGCCGCAAGTATTACGAAAACGGCGCTCATGCCGGATACATCATGTACGTCACCGATGCCGTGCAGGACCGCAACGATATCGAAATGCTTCGCGAAAACATGGTTAAGTCAAAAGGCCGCAATAACTTTAAAAATCTGTTTCTCTATGCCCCGCAGGGGAAAGCCGACGGCATTAAAATTATCCCGCTCAGTGAAGTGGCAACGAAGGACGATTTTTTTAATATCAAAAAAGCCAGCGCCGCTGACCTGCTGGACGCGCACCGCATCCCCTTTCAGTTGATGGGGGGCAAGCCGGAGAACGTCGGGTCGCTGGGTGATATTGAGAAAGTGGCAAAGGTCTTTGTCCGCAATGAGCTTATCCCGTTACAGGACAGGATCCGCGAGATAAACGGCTGGCTCGGTCAGGAGGTCATCCGATTTAAAAACTACTCACTGGACACTGACAACGGCTGAACATCGCCGCCTGCGGGCGGCTTTTTTACAACCCGCCATCACGCCCTCACACGCTCACCACCGCACAAAACAGCCCGCAGACACACCAACGCCCCGGCTAACAATCTAAACGCCATCACGACGCGCTCAGACGCTGAAAAAATAAAATCAGCACCACCGCCAGCGCGCAGTGCTTTCCCCGCCTCGCCCGCCCGCTTCATGGGTCGGTTTTAATGCAGGTGCATCATCCCCCCCGGCAAGCGCCTGTTCTGGTGCTCACTGTCAAAAGATATATTTGAAAATGAATGCAAATTTATGCACCTAATGCAGGCGAGGCTAAAAAGAACATCTTTAGTTTGTTTTTTTAACTCCACTGTATTCCGCTATCATCCTCTCAACCGCTGGAAGCAACTCAGCAGGAACGCAAATAGACCTATCTGCCTTTCCAACATCTTTTGGCGTTTTGTAAGTACCATTATAATTAAGGACGCATTCTTTAAGAATTTCAAAAAGAGAAACAATAGGGTCTACGCCATAGCTATCAATAAACTTTCGATAGCCATCATTATCAGATAACGATGAAATATCTCCATGAACAAACTTACACCTAAGCTCATAGATTATTCCTATTTTTGAATCAATATCAATAATTTTCGCCGCATCTCTGCAAACACCGCCAATAATTGAATTTTTATTACCATTATTGGTTCCATACATAGCATCCAATGCTATAAATTGATTCAAAAACCTTTCACGTTTGTCATCCCTCCACCCGTGCGCTATAAAGGAAAGAGCAGACAACATCCTTTTATCAGGTGATGAAAGTATTTTTGTAAGTATCGCCAAGGCTGAATCCGTTATATTTAAATTATATACAGACGGAATATTCACCCGAAACTCACTTTCATGATATTTCCCGACACCAAAAGACTCAACTAGATTATTAACAGCAACTCGATTAATCGCAAAAGGATTATCAACTGCAAGACATAAAGCTCCAAACAAACTATCAAACATTTTCACCGCTTTATCCTCTGATGAAGCATATGCCACCACCAAGCAGGATTTTGACTGTCGAAAATACTTCCCAATTGGTTTATGCCGCATATATTCATCATCATAAAAATCAACAGGAACCTTGATGTCAGTTTTGTCTTTAATATCAGAAAGTAATTCCACCCCTAGCCCCGGGCCATATAAAAATAAATTTTCTCTAAGCTCAAGCTTCCCATCAAAGCCAGCACACCCAAGATTATAAATATATGGACATAATTTTATTCGTGAAAGTATATAATACTTAAACATCTCACTAAGATTTTTTCTATGAACTTGCGTTATAATATCATCAACACAAATCTTATCAGGATTAAGCGACAGAAAATCAGCATCAATGCGATTGAAGGCTTCAGAACAAAAACCTAACAATAATCTTTTCGCATTGTGAAGGTCACTTATACCTAATTGGGGGCCATATGCTTTTAATAACCTACTAGCACATTTTGCAATCTCCTCATCATTATATGCAAGCCAAAAAACAAAATCTTCTAATGCTTTACCGACTTGAATACAAGGCTGCTCCTTACCATGACTATAAAAAAAACTTTTGCATAATTTGTTTATCATGCCATTAGAGAACGCAACCTTCATAGATACTTCATCCCTTAACGCACTCATCGATAATAATTCCTTATAAGTTATTAATGCACGACTACTAAAGTATTGCTTCAGATTTGTTAATGTATCATGATGCCATCAGTTTAAGAAAACATCACCCAATCGTCTTTTACAGCATAACTAAACCGCTCACCTTCATAAATTACTGTTGCCCCGCGCGCCAACGCCTCAAGCTCCCATCGCTGCGGCCTGATACCGTTCTGAGCAAGGTCAACGCGGATACGGGTAATTTGCGTTCGTTCCGACCGGGTCAGTCTGGCCGATGGCGCTATTTCATGTGGTTTTAACGGGCTTCCGTTTCTCTGCTGACGATTTGGTGTTCTCAGTTCGTGTTTTAATGCACCTCTGAGCGCCCTCACGACCTCTGGCTCATTCCATTCGATAACACCGTCATCAACCAGATTAAGCACGGCTGCGGCATGTTCATAAGGTGTGGGAGCCGGTAACGAAGTATCGCCACAGGTGAGCTTTCCACAGTTATTGACAGGACTCCGAGGCGCGGCGATGCCGCTTTTTAAAGTCAAAGGCTCAACGACCGGAACTTTCGGCACAATGCGCCAGTCCGTGGTTCTGGTGATATGAATATGACGCGCGCCGAGATGCGGTGCGTAAATGCCGACCACTCTCTCGACTTCTTCCTCGTACTCGTTAACGTCATCCGACGGGCTACGGGCAACCCTGACAGTCTGACAATCGCGCGGGACATTTGCCCCACCCTGCGCGCTGATATACAACGCAAAATCACCACTGTCTGCGGCAGCGCGAGCAGCCTCGACGCGTTCGTCAAACTCATCAGCAATACTGACGCCGCGAGGCAATTTGCGTAGTTCACGGTAAGCCCCCATTGTCGGCAGTCCAACCGTTTTAAATTGCGGGATGCGCCACGTTGACGCCCATGCGGTAACAGCCGCGGCAGTATCTTTAAGCGGCTTACCGGTATCGTTATCGAGCTGACCATCCAGTGCATAGCCGTCGATATTTTTTGAAATGTATTTCGCGATATATCCCGCAGCACCGCCCCGGTTAAGGTGCTTTGCCTGAAAACGGTTTCGCGCGGCTCCTCTTTCGTCACCATCCTCTTTGAGCGCATAGCGACGCATGATTTCGATAATCTGGTTACGCTGGCGTGGATTACAAAAAAGCATCATATGCCAGTGCGGCGTTCCGTCGTGGTGTGGCTCGACGACACGCAAACCGTAGACCTGTAAATCATTATCCTTGAATGCCGTGCGCATCAGGCTCCAGATGCGGCAGAGATAACGCTGCGCATCCTTTGGATTAAATGCCTCATCGTTCCAGCCGTGATTAAGCTGAACGGTTTTACTTTCGCCTTTTCTGACCTGACGAGTCGGGTGATACTTTGACGGCGCGGTCAGCGTGATAAACATCCCCACATCACCCTCTGCGGCGGCGTAACGCTCAATACCGGCAATGGTGTTCATCAGCTCCATCCGGCGAATTTCAGGATTAGAAATACTGCCCATCACCTTACTGATAAGGTCGATGCGCTCGCCGGTTTCCCTGTTTTCAAGGTCACACGATTTAAGAAATTCCAGATTTGCCTGGCGGCGCGCACGCACATCACGAATGGCGTGTTTACTGGCATAAGGAGAACGGTCTTTATTGACCTCCCCGACAGCTATCAGTAACGCTTCATGCCAGCGCATACGCTGGCCTTTAAGCTGATGAGTCCACCACTCATCGTTAAACAGACGGGCAATGGCAGAATATGCCTGCCTCGTGGTCATCTGCCCTTTACGGTATTTTTTCCAGTAGAGAGGGGAAATATTGAAAGCACGTGCAGCGCCAGCAACATGACCATAGAGGTGAGCCTGCGCCTCATCCGTAAACAGCGATTCTTTTTCGCCATGCGCATCCACCCAGGCATCGCAGAGTTCCTCATACATCATGAAAAGCTGCGATGAAATACGGGCGGCAAACTTTTTCAGCTCCTTGTCATTCATTCCTGGCAGGCGCGCATAGTGGTCACGCTCTGCCAGAAACAGCAACGACGCGTCGGTGTTCATTTCATGGCGCTGATTCACACGCTCAATGCGCGGCCATAAACGACGCTGAAAAGTGGATGTGAGAAAATAAAACCCGTGCACCGGGCTTTTATTGCGCCGGATGTAGTCATAGCGTGAAGTAAACAGCGAGCGCAAAAAGTAAGGCAGGCGGTTAATCGTGGATAAAACACCTTGCACCTGACGCATCTCGTCACGTGTAAGGAGTCTTTCGCGCCCGACGGCCTCGCGTGGCGCGTTCCATGCATAAGCACCGGTAAACGCCTTACCGGTGCCTGCAGCAAATGCTGACGGAGGGACAAAACGCCCGGAGGCTTTAACGGCCATATGAGCCAAAAGCCTCTGAACAACGCCTGCTGAGTTGCTCAACCTGCGCGTTTAAATCAGCAAAAGACTTTGCGCTTCCGGTCAGAATATCGTGATGCATCAGGCCGGAAACGAGCTGGCTTAATTTCGGGTAATAACCAACCACCGCCAGCCATTCCTGACCGGCGTTTTTACCGCTTTCCGCTCTCTTTTTCTCGTGGAGAATAAACTGAAAGCTGTCACTGGTAACGACATAACGTTCGCCAATTTCAATACGAATACTCATGCCGTTCTCCGGTAATGTTTGTTTTTTGCTTCAAAGACTGACTGACAGGAAACACAACGCGTGGCTGACGGATAAGCCGCACGACTGGCAGCAGGTATTGGCGCGTCACACTCTTCGCAAACCAGCGCAGAAGCACAGCAATGTTTTACCCTTGCCGCGTTAATCTGGCGCTCCAGTAATTCAGCCTGTTGTTCCTGAATAAAATCTACGTTGTCCGGCATTACCAGCTCCTTTTGTCGTTCAGCTTCTTAAATTCATCAGCGCAATAACTGGCGAGTTCTGTCATTAATTTTGTCAGTTCATTCACTGAGGAAACTTGCTTGTGGAATACAGCGCGTTTCACAAGTAAATTGACCACATCAGACAGGAGGTTTAATTCACTCTGATAAATCGCGATAACAGATTCAGTTATTTCGCGCTTCTCTTTATCAATACCAAGTTGAATAAGAGACAAATCACCATTTTTCATAACGGCGATTTTTAAGGCGTTATTCAGTAATACAACCGAACGAGAACAGGACATCAAAGCACCTCCCCGCGAGACAATCCGATATTGTGAAATTTTTCCGACTCCTGACTGAGCAGCTCGACTATCTCCACGCGGGATAACTCCGCCTTTGTGATGTGGCGAATCATGGCATCAAGATGAGAAGAAAAGCGCGTCGCAGCGTCGGCCTGTGCTTCGGTTCTGGCCTGTTGCAGCAGTAATGCGTATTTACCGCACTGATTTTCAGAAACTGTATGCATAACTTTCTCCAGGCAAAAAGAAGCCCCGCACGATTAAGTGCGTTAAAAACTCTGGTTAATTACTTAATGCAGATATTGCTCTGGTTTTACCGACGTCAGAATTGTCGGTGCATACTCAAACAGGCTGAATAATTCACGTAATGCACGGAATAAAGCATCACGCCAGTAACATGACTCTTCATTAATTCGCCAGTATGGCTGGTTAAATTCTTTTTCAGTCAATCCGGCATGCATAAATAATGTACGGCGCTGACTGACAGTTAAAAAGCTAATATATGCATACTCACTTGCACCGACCTGACGGCGTTTTGAGAATGCCCCACGCAGTTCATCAATTGCACATACCAGTCGTTCACGTTCGACGTCGTTCATTTCTTCAAAACGCATCGTTGCGTGACGCTGTTTTAACTGCGCATGGAAGCAAACCGTTAGCCGTTCACGTTCCATCATCTGATTATAATAATCGCATGTCTCCTGCCAGCGAGGGACGGCCAGATGCTTACCAATTATCCGGCGCATAGTTGCTGGCTGTTTTTCAACGAGATTGAGCGTCATCACTGTCATTTCCAGACCCTCCGGCTTTTCAGAAAGGTCAGAGCCTTTTTTAACGGACTCTGTTTTTTGGTGCGGATAATGATTCCCTTGCGTCCCTTCCCGTGGGTGATGGTGAAGTCAATCGCCCTGGGGCTTTCGTTACGCAATAACTGAGCAATACAACGAGGCTCGTTCATCCTTTCCACCTTAAGCCGCACGGCCATGTCTTGATTTGCTGTAACTAATGCGATTTTTCCAGTCATGCCATTCTGTCGGAGCTTCATCAACCAGTTGGGCTGCGTACTTGTCCCACTCACGGCGATTAATCCATAATTCAGCTTTCCCTCTTGGTTTTAATGGGTCTGTCATGTAGAAGGCTGGCAGCTTTCCTGCTTTAGCCATTTCAGCCACCGCGCGTGGTGTCTTACCAATGTAAAGAGCAAAACCTTCTTTCGACAGCAAATCAGATGGGCGCTCTGAAATCTGAATGCTTTTACGTTTGGCTTCATTTTCGAAACTTGCCTCATCGCTAGTTGGACAAGAAATTTCTACATTTGTCGTCACTTTGCTATCCTCCATAAGATTTGCGATTCACCAACTGGAGCCATCTAGAGCCTTTTTGAGTGAATCACAAATTGCCAAGTAGCAATATAATTGGAGATTAGCAAAATTATGTCAAGTGAACAAAGTGAGAAACTAAAGCTCATCCGTGAATCCGAACGCCTTAAAACTAAGGAACTTGCTGAATTAATTGGAATTAATTACTACACATATCATGGATATGAATCAGGAAAATCAAAAATGCCTATGGAAGCAGGTATGAAGCTGTTTAAGCATCCACGCTTTCGCAAGTATCGTGACTGGTTCATGTTTGATGAAACAGATCCAGCAGCTGGACAAATAGCCCCGGCTCTCGCACACATTGGGCAAGACTCAACAACCTTGCACCACTCAGACCAGAAGACTGGCTGACGATTTATTCAGCATATGTGTGTAGTAAATGTACGAAAGAAAATTGCATTAATTTTCAAGTAGTAGAAGTAAACAGCGTCATCGGAGGGCTTTATGTCTATTAAAAAGCTCGATGATGGTCGTTATGAAGTGGACGTCAGACCGCAGGGTGCAGATGGAAAACGTATCAGGCGGAAATTTAAAACTAAAGGTGAAGCTCAGGCATTCGAACGTCATGTACTGGTTAACTACCACAACAAAGAGTGGTTGGAGAAACCAGCCGACCGCCGAACTCTTACAGAGTTGTTAGGTAGATGGTGGATATATCACGGAAAATCACATGAGCGTGGAGATATTGAACGGGGGCGTTTAACGACAATAATCGCCAAATTTGCAGAAATGGGAGTGTCCAGAGCTGACCAGCTAACAAAGAAAACGATAACTGATTATCGCGTTGTAATGATGAACGATGGTCTAAAACCAGCCAGCGTAAATCGACATCTGGCAATAATGAGCGGGATGTTCACCAAGTTAATTGACGCCGGTGAATACCACTCCCACAACCCGTTCCGTGAGATTAAACGGTTACGTGAAGCTGTTACGGAAATGGCTTTTTTGTCCAGTGAAGAGATTACGCGGCTGTTATCCATGCTTGATGGTGATGAATTAAATGCAACTCTGGTCTGCCTTTCTACTGGTGGACGCTGGAGTGAAGTGTCTAATTTAAAAGCTGAACACATCATTAACCAGATGGTTACGTTTATGAAAACTAAAAACGGAAAACGCAGGACAATTCCCGTTTCGCAGGACCTGATTAAACGGATCAAGACCAAAAATTCAGGCAGGCTTTTTAATGCCAGTTACTACAAAGTGCGTAACGCTCTCAGGGAAGTAAAACCCGATTTACCTGACGGACAAGCAGTACATGTTTTGAGGCATACATTTGCCACACATTTTATAATGAATGGAGGTAACATAATCACATTGCAGCGCATCCTGGGTCATTCTAACATTCAGCAAACTATGACCTACGCACACTTTGCACCGGATTTCTTACAAGATGCTGTGACTCTTAACCCGGTGTCAGGAATGTCCATAATGCGTCCATAAACCAGAGTTAACTAGAGCCAATTGAAGCGATATGAGTAATTTAACTAATTGTAATACAACAGAAAATACCGCTGCGGCGGGGGCTACCAAGTCAGTTATTGGTCGCATTCACTCCTTTGAATCCTGTGGAACCGTAGACGGCCCGGGTATTCGCTTTATCACCTTTTTCCAGGGCTGCCTGATGCGCTGCCTGTATTGTCATAACCGCGACACCTGGGATACGCATGGCGGTAAAGAAGTTACCGTTGAAGATTTGATGAAGGAAGTGGTGACCTATCGCCACTTTATGAACGCTTCCGGCGGCGGCGTTACCGCATCCGGCGGTGAGGCAATCCTACAAGCTGAGTTTGTTCGTGACTGGTTCCGCGCCTGCAAAAAAGAAGGCATTCATACCTGTCTGGACACCAACGGTTTTGTTCGTCGTTACGATCCGGTGATTGATGAACTGCTGGAAGTAACCGACCTGGTAATGCTCGATCTCAAACAGATGAACGACGAGATCCACCAAAATCTGGTTGGAGTTTCCAACCACCGCACGCTGGAGTTCGCTAAATATCTGGCGAACAAAAATGTGAAGGTGTGGATCCGCTATGTTGTTGTCCCAGGCTGGTCTGACGATGACGATTCAGCGCATCGCCTTGGTGAATTTACCCGTGATATGGGCAACGTTGAGAAAATCGAGCTCCTCCCCTACCACGAACTGGGCAAACACAAATGGGTGGCAATGGGTGAAGAATACAAACTCGATGGTGTTAAACCACCGAAGAAAGAGACCATGGAACGCGTGAAAGGCATTCTTGAGCAGTACGGTCATAAGGTCATGTTCTAATTTCCCCGTAAAGCGGCAACTTTATTAAGTTGCCGCTTTTTTGTGCACAGAAAAGCAGAGTGTGAAACAGTAAGTTCACACTCTGCTTGAATTCATTTACACGTGAGCCACGGGTTTCGGCGTATGACCGGCGTTACGAAGCAGCATCAGCAAATAGATAAACGATACGCTGGCGATCATGATAAATAATAAATTATCGGAGAAATTCTGCATTAGCATAGCGGTAAATGACGGGCCAAGCAGGCTTCCCACGGTATAGCTCAACAGTAAGGCCTGGTTCATCGCTACCAGTTGATGATGTTCAACTTTCTCACAAGCCCAGGCCATCGCCACCGGATATAGCGTAAAGCCAGCGGCACCGAGGATGAATAACGCTGGGGCCATCGCCGCCTGGCTAAGCATCGCAATACTGCCGAGAATGACGACAAAGACCTGAACACGCAACACCAGCAGTCGACCAAACTTATCCGCCAGACGTCCAATCGGCCATTGCCCGAGGATACCCGCACTGACCAGTACCGCCATCCAGAAACCAATGCTGGCATTGCTCATCCCTTTGTGATTGAGGTACAGCGGCATCAGGCCATATAGAGATCCCAGCACGATTCCTGAGATAATGCAGCCATTCACGCCAAGCCGCGCCTGACGGAGTTTTAGCATTGACGTAATTGACGTCGAATCATGGTTTTCAGCCTGCTGATTCAGGACATGCGTAAACAACAGCGGTAAGATTCCTGCCAACGTCAAACCTGTAACCCACGGCAATACACTCATCAACTCGGTTGAGACTTTGCTGACCAGTAACTGGCCTAAAAACGTTCCGACGTAATAAACCATCATATACGCAGCAAGCAACCGCCCGCGGTTACGCGACGTCCCACTGCACATCAGCGCACTCTCAACAACCACCCAAATCATGGCACAGCCGATGCCCGCGACAAAACGCCACGCCAACCAACTCCAGAATCCAATCATCAGGCCAAGGCCGGCACAGCCAGCGGCAAAAATGAAGGAGGCCAGATAATAGCTACGGTTAAAGCCAATGCGTTTAATGACATACCCTGTCAGCAATGTACCGACAAGGTTGCCGGTAAAATAGGATGAGCTGACAACGCCTACCTGCCATGTAGACATGTGTTCCTGGGCGAGCCAAAGCGGCACGAGTGTATTTAACACCGCAATCGCCAGAGTCAACAAAAGCAGGCCAGACAGCAAAAGCATGACAGGCCGGGTATACGTGGACATGAATTAAAACCGTGAGGAAGTTCAAATTTCATGCGCATCATGCCACCGCCAAAAACATTGTCAATGGGTGAAAATACGCGCATATCGCAGCGGCGGTATTATCGATTTATATTACTCATTCATAACGCTAATGCTGAAGAGACGATTAATCTCATCTGATTGTTTTTATTGATCTAACACAAATTTCATACGCTTCGTTCAGTCGAAAAATTTCATGGTCACAGCAAACTCATATTTCCCGTCTATGCTTTCAGAGCAATGCATCACGTCTGACCGATTTAGACGTACCACTGACTCTCGAAAGGAGAAGAGGATGACCAAACCGTATGTTCGTCTTGATAAAAATGATGCTGCCGTTTTGCTTGTTGATCACCAGGCTGGTTTACTTTCCCTTGTACGAGATATCGAACCCGATAAGTTTAAAAATAACGTGCTGGCGCTGGGTGACCTGGCTAAGTATTTCAACTTACCAACTATTCTTACCACCAGTTTTGAAACCGGTCCTAACGGCCCATTAGTTCCAGAACTGAAAGCACAATTCCCCGATGCACCTTACATTGCTCGCCCGGGAAATATTAACGCCTGGGATAACGAAGATTTTGTAAAAGCTGTCAAAGCGACAGGTAAAAAACAGTTAATTATTGCCGGTGTGGTAACCGAAGTTTGCGTGGCATTCCCGGCGCTTTCAGCCATTGAAGAAGGGTTTGACGTCTTTGTCGTGACTGACGCGTCAGGGACCTTTAATGAAATTACCCGGCATTCGGCATGGGATCGCATGTCGCAAGCTGGTGCGCAATTGATGACATGGTTCGGCGTGGCGTGCGAGCTGCATCGCGACTGGCGTAATGATATTGAAGGACTGGCGACGTTGTTCTCTAACCACATTCCTGATTATCGTAACTTGATGACCAGTTATGACACGTTAACGAAGCAGAAATAAAAGCGAACCGGGGCCGAAACCCCGGTTGTTACTGATTAACTTGCGACAGCCATCCCCACGGTCATATGCAAACCATAGAATACGCCACGACCGATTAATTCCCCTGCCAGAAGCAGAATGAATGATACAGAAAGTAGCGGAACCGCAGGCTGATAACCTTTTAGCTGTGGTGCAATCCACAAGCACAGGGCAACGGCCAAAAGCACGATCCGCCAGGACATCAGCGCACCATAGTCCGGCACCAGCGCTGCGGCCTGCTGCACAGAGCTATGAATATTCGCCAGCTCTGCGCCCTGCATCACTGACATCACGCCACTCACTACCAGTGCCAGAACAGAAATGGCTGGCAGCAGACGCATCGCCCAGCCATCGACACCAGCCAGACTCAGCAACAGGTAACCCAGTAACGGGCCGCCCATAAACATCGTCAGGAAGAAGCCCATCGGTGTCCAGATGCTGTACCAGGTGGGTACTGTATCGATGCTGTTATACACACGCACCATCATCCAGACAAAGACTACGCCAAGAACCATCGTCACCACCAGCCAAAGCGTACGCAATGCCGGTGAAAGCTTTTTCAGCATTGCCAGCAACCAGCCGATGCCGCCTACAGCAAAAAAGATCGAACCGCTGGCAATTTCGTTACTGAGTGCTGAAGCCCCTACCCGATTGAGCGAGTTAAAAGCGCGCATCGGTGAACCAAGATGAAGCATAGAGGCGATAAAGCCAATGCCCATCAGCACCCATAAACCCAACATGCAGGCGATAACACGCTGCTGGGCTTCTGCTCGCAGGTCGCCTTTGAGCAGCGCCAAAGCCAGAACGATAAAACCACCCGCTACACATTGCCCGAAGACCGTGAAGATCATCAGCGGCCATTCATGCCATCCACTTCCCATCTCACACCTCCTTCGGGTTTGCCAGATAGCCAGTGGTATCCCCGGTTGGGCGGCTGTTGGCATTGGGTTTGATCACAATATTCGGTTTGGTAAAGTGAGCTCGCGGCAACGGCGCAACGGCCGCCAGATCGCCATGTTTTTTACGCAGCTCGTCGATAGGGCCGAAATCCAGCGCCCGCAGGGGGCAGGACTCTACGCAGATCGGTTTTTTTCCCTCCGCAACACGGTCATAACAACCATCGCATTTGGTCATATGGCCTTTCGTTTCGTTATATTGCGGTGCGCCATACGGGCAAGCCATATGACAGTAACGGCAGCCAATGCATACATCTTCATCGACCACAACAAAACCATCTTCACGTTTATGCATCGCACCGCTCGGGCAGACTTTAGTACAAGCCGGATCTTCGCAGTGGTTACATGAAATCGACAGATAGTAGGCAAACACGTTCTGGTGCCAGACACCGTTATCTTCCTGCCAGTCGCCACCAGCATATTCATAAATGCGGCGGAAGCTGACTTCTGGCGTCAAATCTTTGTAGTCTTTACAAGCCAGCTCGCAGGTTTTGCAACCGGTGCAACGGCTGGAATCAATAAAAAATCCATACTGGGTTGTCATCGGTTACTCCTTACACCTTTTCAACCTGAACAAGGTTCGTATGTGATGGATTCCCCTTGGCAAGAGGAGACGGACGTTGAGTGGTCAGTACGTTAATACAACCGCCCTTATCGACACGTTTTGTATCCGGGTCATACCAGGCACCTTCACCCAGTGCGACCACACCCGGCATCATTCGTGGCGTCACTTTCGCCTCAATATGAACCTCACCACGATCATTAAAGATCCTGACTTTATCGCCGTTGCTGATACCGCGTTTTTGCGCATCAAGCGGGTTGATCCACATTTCCTGACGGCAAGCTGCTTTCAGCACATCAACGTTGCCGTAAGTTGAGTGAACGCGAGATTTATAGTGGAAACCCGTAAGCTGCAGCGGATACTGTTTGTTCAGCGGATCCTGATAACTTTCAAAGCCCGGCGTATAGATCGGCAGTGGATCGATCACATCACCTTCTGGCAATTCCCAGGTAGCGGCAATGTCAGCCAGCGCCTGTGAATAGATCTCAATTTTGCCCGATGGCGTGGTCAATGGATTAGCCTGCGGATCTTCACGGAAGGCTTTGTAAGCAACGTGATGCCCTTGCGGATCGCGCTTTTTAAAGATCCCCTGCTTACGGAACTCTTCAAACGTTGGCAGTTCAGGAATCGCTTCCCGCGACTGGGCATACAGATGCCGCATCCACTCTTCCTGAGTACGACCTTCAGTAAACTGTTGTTCGACGCCAAGACGTTTTGCCAGTTCGCTGGTCATCTCATAGATAGTCTTACATTCAAAGCGCGGTTTAATGACCTGATCATTGAAAATAACGTAAGACATATTCCCGCAGGATGCATCCAGTGCAAAGTCCATCTGTTCGGAAGCGGTGCAGTCAGGCAGCAGGATGTCAGCATATTTCGCCGATGAGGTCATGTGGCAGTCGATAACCACAATCAGCTCGCACTTCTTATCATCCTGAAGGATTTCATGGGTACGGTTGATTTCAGAATGCTGATTAATCAGGCAGTTACCGGCATAGTTCCAGATCATTTTGATCGGCACATCCAGCTTATCTTTCCCGCGCACACCATCACGCAGCGCCGTCATTTCCGGGCCACGTTCAATGGCATCGGTCCACATAAACATAGAAATGCTGGTCTGGATCGGGTTTTCGAGAGTCGGCATACGGACAAACGGTAAGCTGTATGAACCTTCGCGCGCGCCGCTGTTCCCCCCGTTAATACCAACGTTACCGGTCAGAATCGCCAGCATCGAGATAGCACGGGTTGCGATTTCACCGTTAGCATGACGCTGCGGGCCCCATCCCTGGCTGATAAACGCCGGTTTGGTACTGCCGATTTCACGAGCCAGTTTGATGATTTTGTCTGCCGGAACACCGGTGATTTGCGAGGCCCATTCCGGTGTTTTAGCCACGCCATCGGGTCCTTCACCCAGAATATAAGCTTTATAGTGACCATTTTTCGGCGCACTGGCTGGCAGGGTTTTCTCGTCGTAGCCAACGCAATATTTATCGAGGAATTCCTGATCTACCAGGTTTTCGGTGATCATGACATACGCCAGACCGTTAACCAGTGCGGCATCTGTTCCCGGACGAATAGGGATCCACTCATCTTCACGCCCGGCACCGGTGTCGGTATAGCGCGGATCGATGATGATCATGCGAGCATTAGATTTCTGGCGCGCCTGTTCAAGATAGTAAGTCACCCCACCGCCACTCATTCGCGTTTCGCCAGGGTTATTACCAAACAGCACTACCAGTTTACTGTTTTCGATATCCGACGGGCTGTTACCATCTGCCCAGCCGCCGTAGGTATAGTTCAGACCTTCCGCAATTTGCGCGGAGGAGTAGTCGCCATAATGGTTCAGATAACCGCCGCAGCAGTTCATTAGCCGCGCGACCAGGGTATTTCCCGGCGGCCACGAGCGGGTCATGGTGCCGCCCAGCGTACCGGTGCCATAGTTCAGATAGATAGACTCGTTGCCGTACTCTTTGATCAGGCGCTGCATTTTGGTCGCGATGATGTCGTAGGCTTCTTCCCAGCTAATGCGCTCGAATTTGCCTTCACCGCGCGCCCCGACTCGTTTCATCGGATATTTCAGGCGGTCCGGATTGTAGACACGGCGACGCATGGAACGCCCACGCAGACAGGCGCGAACCTGGTGCAGGCCGTCGTAATTGTCATCGCCGGTATTGTCCGTTTCGACATATTTGATTTCACCGTCCACTACGTGCATACGTAGCGGGCAGCGACTACCACAGTTAACTGTACAGGCGCTCCAGATAACCTTTTCGTCTGATTTTGTTGGAATAGCGCTATCGACAGCATGCGCAATCCGACTAAAAGGTAATGTTAATGCGCTGCTGGCCATTGCCAGGCCGCCGATCGCTGTCGTTTTTACCAAACCACGGCGACTCACCTCAGCAGCCAATACCGCATCAGGGATTTTCGTTTTCATAATGGCTCACTCAAGCTTGCTCACGATTGATTCCAGTAACAAACCGTATTGTGTAATTATTTCTATAGCAGATCGCTATATAGGCTTGTATACATCGAATAATTTGAAAATCAAAGAGATAGGTAGATTTTCACTCGAAAGTAGTATTACTTGTAAGTGAGGAGTAATTATTGTTCGGTATCAAAGGGAGACAAAAAAAGCGCCCGCAGGCGCTTTTTAGATTCAGAAAAATTGGGTATTAGCCAATATATTCCAGTCCGTTCATATACGGACGCAGAACTTCTGGTACTTCAATACGACCATCAGCCTGCTGATAGTTTTCCATTACTGCAACCAGCGTACGACCAACAGCAAGACCAGAACCGTTCAGGGTATGAACCAGACGGGTTTTCTTGTCCGACTTGCTACGGCAACGTGCCTGCATACGACGTGCCTGGAAATCCCAAACGTTGGAGCAGGAAGAGATCTCGCGGTAGGTGTTCTGTGCCGGGATCCATACTTCCAGGTCGTAAGTTTTGCAAGCGCCAAAGCCCATGTCGCCGGTACAAAGGATGATTTTACGGTACGGCAGGCCCAGCAGCTGCAGGACTTTTTCCGCATGACCGGTCATCTCTTCCAGCGCCGCCATTGAGTCTTCCGGGCGCACGATCTGCACCATTTCAACTTTGTCGAACTGGTGCATACGGATCAGACCACGAGTGTCACGACCATATGAACCAGCTTCAGAACGGAAACATGGGGTGTGGGCGGTCATCTTAATTGGCAGATCATCTTCATCGATGATTTCACCGCGTACCAGGTTGGTCAGCGGAACTTCTGCCGTTGGGATCAGCGCATAGTTACTGGTGTCTGCTTCTTCTTCCAGCGGACGAGTATGGAACAGATCGCCAGCAAATTTCGGCAGCTGACCCGTACCGTACAGCGTGTCCTGGTTAACCAGGTACGGAACATAGTTCTCACTGTAGCCATGCTGTTCGGTATGCAGATCCAGCATAAACTGCGACAGTGCGCGGTGCATGCGAGCAATCTGCCCTTTCATTACCACAAAGCGGGAACCAGTCAACTTAACTGCGGCTGCAAAGTCGAGGCCAGAGTGCATTTCACCCAGCGTCACATGGTCACGAACTTCAAAGTCAAACTCACGCGGGGTGCCCCAGCGACTGACTTCAACGTTGTCATTTTCGTCTTTACCTACCGGCACTTCATCTGCAGGCAGGTTAGGGATGGTTAGCGCGATATCGCGAATTTCAGCCTGTAAAGCATCCAGCTCGGCTTTTGCTGCATCCAGCTCTTCGCCCAGTTTGTTCACTTCCAGACGTAAAGGCTCGATATCTTCCCCGCGCGCTTTCGCCTGGCCAATGGATTTCGATCGGGAGTTACGCTCCGCTTGCAGGTTTTCCGTTTTGACCTGCAATACTTTACGACGCTCCTCAAGAGCGCCCAGCTTATCTACATCCAGCTTAAAGCCCCGGCGTGCCAGTTTTTCAGCGACTGCGTCTGGCTCATTACGCAGCAGATTGGGATCGAGCATGCTTATCCTGTGCTTATCGAATTAAATGGGAGATGTGGCCACAGCCTGCGACCACAGGGATACATTAACAACATTACCGCAACGATAACATTAACGGTAGCGTTTTATGGGGCTATTTTGATCCTGTTCAGCCAGCCAGGCGAGCTTTTCGCCAATCTTGCCTTCAAGGCCCCTGTTTGTCGGGAAATAATAGCGTGTTTGTGCTATTTCCGGCGGGAAGTAAACCTCACCGGCAGCATAAGCGTTTGCTTCATCATGAGCGTAACGATATTCCTGCCCGTAGCCCATTTCCTTCATTAATTTCGTCGGCGCATTACGCAAATGAACCGGCACGTCATAATCCGGACGTTCGCGAGCATCGGCCAGCGCGGCTTTAAACGCAGTGTAGACAGCGTTGCTTTTTGGCGCACAGGCCAGGTAAACAATCGCCTGAGCAATGGCGCGTTCACCTTCCGCCGGGCCAACGCGAGTAAAGCAATCCCAGGCCGCAATTGCCACCTGCATCGCCCGTGGGTCGGCATTGCCGACATCTTCGGAAGCAATTGCCAGGCAACGACGCGCGACATATAACGGATCGCCACCGGCGGTAATAATTCGCGCATACCAGTAGAGCGCCGCATCGGGTGCGCTACCACGTACCGACTTATGCAGTGCGGAAATCAGATCGTAAAAGCGATCGCCTTTGTTATCAAAGCGGGCGCTACGTTCACCAGCGATTTCGGTCAGTAATTCAGGCTTCAGGACCCGCTTACCGCTATCATCGACTTCGGCCATATCCGCCATCATTTCCAGCGTATTTAACGCCCGGCGCGCGTCGCCATTCACCAGTTCAGCAATGGCGCGTCGTGTTTCATCTGGCAGAACAATATCCTGACCACCATAGCCACGGGTTTTGTCTTCCATCGCCTGAGTTAGTACTTGCTCAATATCCTCTGTACTCAGGGATTTCAACAGATAGACACGGGCACGGGAAAGCAGTGCCGAATTAAGCTCAAACGACGGGTTTTCAGTGGTTGCGCCAATAAAAGTGATGGTGCCGTCTTCAATATGTGGCAGAAATGCATCCTGCTGGCTTTTGTTGAAACGGTGAACTTCGTCAACAAAAAGAATAGTGCGGCGACCTGCATTGCGGTTTTGCCGAGCGCGCTCGATCGCCTCGCGAATCTCTTTCACACCAGAGGTGACGGCAGAAATACGTTCCACATCAGCGTTCGCATAGCGGGCAATCACTTCAGCGAGGGTTGTTTTGCCGGTACCCGGCGGCCCCCAGAGGATCATAGAATGCAGATGCCCGGCTTCGATAGCGCGCGGCAACGGCTTCCCCGCAGCCAGCAAATGTTGCTGGCCGATATACTGTGCTAAATTTTCTGGCCGCATACGCGCGGCCAGAGGTTGAAAAGTATTATCCGAAAAATCGAGCGACAGATTGCTCACTCAGGTGCCTCTACTTACGTTGATCATCTACCGTGACGCCTTGCGGCGGGGTGAAGGTAAATTTCGCTGCATCCACAGCCCCATTTTGCTGGGATTTCAGCTGATAACTGCTGCGCTGATCGTCCTGCTCCACCGCGCTAAACTGATGGATTGTGCCATCACGTCCCACGTTAATGGTGAACTGCTTCAGATTGCCATTGCTGGCTTTCGGCGTCAGAACAAAGTCATCGCCATTCTGTTTGATATTGTACTGCTGCCAGTCGCTGGACTGGTTGCGGGCAATCAGCATAAACGGCGTATTACCGGTGGCATCTTTCAGCCAGGTTGCCGTAGCTTGCTCAACGAACGGGTTATAGAACCACAGTGTTTTACCGTCAGAAACCAGAATGCTTTCATCAGGTTGAGTCATATGCCAGTTGAATAAGTTTGGACGTTTCACCCACAGATCGCCCTGACCTTCCTGCACCGCCGCGCCGCTACCGTCAGTCACTTTCTGTGTGAAGCTGGCGTGGAAGCTGCTGACTTTATCCAGGCGGCTTTTAAGATCGCTTGCGGCATCAGCCCAAACGCTGCTTGCTACTAAGCTTGAGAGTAATGCACAGGTGATGGCAATTTTTTTCATCATTATTCCTCAAATTACGTCACTCCCAATCGGGAGTTCCCTCTACTCTCTATTCCAGGCTAATAATCAGCTTGAGGAAAGAAGAAAATACTGAATTTTCAGTTGATAGAATACCGGATGCGACGCTATCGCGTCTTATCCGGTCTACGTTGCATTAATTAGTCAAATGGCGGTGGGGCCAGCACTTCACGATTACCGTTGTGCCCCTGTTCGCTGACAATCCCCTGCGCTTCCATCTGTTCGATAATACGCGCTGCACGGTTATAACCAATGCGGAACTGACGCTGTACGCCAGAAATTGACGCTTTGCGTTTTTCAGTGACAAACTGCACCGCCTGATCGAACAACGGATCCAGTTCTTCAGCGCCATCGAAACCGCCCACGCCACCTTCGCTTTCACTGTCGGAGGTGATGCCATCAACATACTGTGGGCGACCACGCGCTTTCCAGTCCTGCACCACGGCATGAACTTCCTGATCGCGAACAAAAGCACCATGGACACGTACCGGCAACGTGGAGTTCGGCCCAGAGTAGAGCATATCCCCCATACCCAGCAGTGATTCCGCACCAGCCTGATCAAGAATGGTACGTGAGTCAATCTTACTGGATACGGTAAAGGCGATACGGGTCGGAATATTCGCTTTAATCAGACCAGTAATAACATCAACCGATGGACGCTGCGTTGCCAGTACGAGGTGGATACCCGCGGCACGGGCTTTTTGCGCCAGACGTGCTATCAGCTCTTCCACTTTTTTACCTACCGTCATCATCAGGTCGGCAAATTCGTCCACCAACACCACAATGTATGGTTCTTTTTTCAGCACCGGATGCTGCGCATCCATACTATCACCCGGCTTCCAGTACGGGTCTGGAATCGGACGCATCATGCGATCGGCTTCAGCAATTTTTTCGTTATAACCCGCCAGATTACGCACACCCAGCGCAGACATCAGTTTATAACGACGCTCCATCTCGTTAACACACCAGCGCAGCGCGTTGGCGGCATCTTTCATATCAGTAACAACTTCCGTTAACAGGTGCGGAATGCCTTCATAAACCGAAAGCTCCAGCATTTTCGGGTCGATCATGATGAAACGTACATCTTCTGGCTGTGCTTTATAAAGCATGCTCAGGATCATCGCATTCACCCCGACAGACTTACCGGAACCGGTAGTCCCCGCAACCAACAAGTGCGGCATTTTCGCCAGATCGGCAACCACCGGCTCACCGGCGATATCTTTACCCAGCACCACGGTTAATGGCGACGGATTATCGCGGAATTTGGCGTTATCCAAAACTTCGCGCAGATAAACGGTTTGTCGTTTTTTATTCGGTAACTCCAGACCTACATAGGGTTTGCCAGGAATAACTTCAACGACACGCACCGCCACCGTCGAAAGTGAACGGGCAAGGTCACGTGACAAGTTAGAAATGCGCGCTGCTTTTACGCCCGGTGCCAGGTTCAATTCAAAGCGAGTGATAACTGGCCCCGGAGAGTAATTGACAACATCGGCTTTAATACGGAAATCAGCCAGACGCGCTTCTACCAGGCGCGCCATTTGTTCAAGCGCAAAGGTATCTACCGGCTCCACTTCGCTCGGCGGCGGTGTCAGCAAATCCAGAGAAGGCAGTGGCGTCGTCGGTTTATGCAACGGACGGCTGTCGCCATTACGCATCAACAGCGGATGAAGCAGGGTATCCTGCGGCTGTGGTACAACCGGCTGTTGCGGCTGCTGATACTGCGGCTGCTGTGTAACCGGCTGTTGTGGCTGCTGATATTGCTGCTGCGGTGCAACCGGTTGTTGCGGCTGTTGATATTGCGGCTGTGGCGCAACTGGTTGTTGCGGCTGCTGATACTGCGGCTGCGGTGCAACCGGTTGTTGCGGCTGCTGATACTGCGGCTGCGGTGCTACCGGTTGTTGCGGCTGCTGATATTGCTGCTGCGGTGCTACCGGTTGTTGCGGCTGCTGATATTGCTGCTGCGGTGCTACCGGTTGTTGCGGCTGCTGTACAGGTTCAACAATTGGCGTAAACAGCGGTTCGTGTGGACCATCATCCAGCAACGCTTTCATTGGCGAAAATTCAAAATCATCCAGCGAGAACGGATTCGCCCCAGCCGGTTGTTCGCCGGAATAACGTTGTTGTTGAGTTTGAGCAAACTGACGAGCCAGTTCTGCCTCTGCCGCAGCATCTGCATCTTCTGTGTTCACGGGCACATCATGTTGATACTGTTCGCCATAGCGTTGCTGCTGCGTCTGGGCGAACTGACGTGCCAGTTCATCCTGCTGCATCGCATCGATTTCATCATCGTTGTACTGATCGCCAGAATCGTACTGATTACGCTGGGCTTCGCGGGCTTTTTCTTCTGCCGCACGCTGTGAGGGCAGCTTAATACCGTAAGACGCCAGTTCACGACGAGTTGGCACGCGGATGCGTTTCGGTCGTGGCAACTGCGGGCCAATCCCCTCTTTGACCTGCGGACGCGGTCCACCGCTATTTGCCAGACTGAAGACTGGCGCGGCAACGGTTGCGGCAGCCCCCGTCGCCAGTGTCGCTTTTTTCACACCAGATGCCAGCGGAGAAACAGCGGCAGCGGCTTCTACTGGAGGTACTGCTGCAACAGAAGGTGCTTTCAGCGAAGATTTGATCGGTTCCGGTTCTTTAACCGGTTCTGGAATCGGTTGATACCAGGCCGCAAGTTGTTCACGTTCACGGGCTCGCTTCTCTTCCACTTCTTCAAAATAGTAAAGCGGCGGACGCGTGGGTTTTGTCTCTTCTACAACGGGTTCAGGCTCCACAACAGGCTGCTGTTCAACGGGTTGCGGCTGTTGGTACAACGGCTCCTGAGCAGCTGGCTGCTGATAAGTTTGCTCCGTCTGGTATGTAGACTGTGGAGCAAAAGTGGATTGCTGCTCTTCGGCTTGCCAGGCGTTACCTGCCACCGGTTGTTCTGGCGCAGGGGCGTAATACGGTTGCTGAACAGGTTGTTCCGCCGCAGGAGCGTAGTAAGGTTGTTGCACAGGTTGTTCAGCCGCAGGCGCATAATACGGCTGCTGTGGCTGTACAGGTTGTTGCAGCGGCTCATTATATTGCACTGCAGGCTGCGCATATTGTGACTGCTGTGGGTAACCTTCCGGTGCAGGTGCAATAACCGGTTCTCCCGTTTGCGGCCCCGGTACAGGCTGCCAGGCTACTGTAGGTTGCGTAGGTGGAACATCAACAGAGGCAACTGGCGGCGTCTGAGTCACAGGTTCAACCGGTGCAGCCCAGCTTTGTGTCGCCGTGGTAGCAGCAGCTGCTACAGCAACAGGTTCGGTAATTGGCGCACCGTTTAATAATGGATCGTATTCGTCATATTCTGGCTGCGTTGCACGATTGCCCGAAAACAGGACGTCGTCAGGGTCGGCAGCCACACCGCGTGCAGTGTAGGTAATCTCTTCTTCATCATCCATCCGCTTACCGGAGAACAGCGCAGCATCTGTTTGCCGCCCCATCGGATTAATGAATTTTTCCGCCAACCGTTTACGACGCGCTAGCGCGCCGCGAAGAATACGGGCACGGCGTGATTCATGCTGTTTGCCGTGATTTTCATCTTCATACTCTTCGTCGTCTTCATACTCATCTTCATCGACCCAGGTATCATCGCGACGGGTACGATTACTGGCGAAGGTAAGAATATTTAAAATCCAGCCGCCGAGTTTTTCAGCAATGGTCACCCATGACCAACCGGTGAACAGCGTCAGGCCCGCTGCCCAAACGCAGAGCAGCGCAATAGTTCCCCCGCTACTGTGTAGCAGTGGTTGTAGCGTAGTGCTTAGTAAGCTGCCAATGACGCCACCGGAGGCAAAATACCAGATATCGTCAGCGTTGATTGCCGCCAGACCACAGGAGGTAAGGATGAGCGCCAAAACGCCAATGATGCGTAGCGAAACGGCAAAATAATCAATGTATTCGTCGCTGGACTGATGACGCCAGGCAAACCAACAACCGCCGACAATAATGACGGGAATGGTGTAAGCCATCACGCCAAAAATAAAGAACAGCGTATCTGCCAACCACGCACCGGGCATCCCACCTAAATTATGGATAGGTTCATGCCAGGCCGTTTGCGACCAGCTGGGGTCCGAAGGGTTAAAGCTTAGTAAGGCAGCCATCAACCAGACGGCAAACAGGACAATAAGGATCAGCAACGCCTCCAGAAGACGGCGGCCGCTACTTAACTTTGTCAATGTGACTTCTTTGTCTTCAGTGTATTCCTGGCTCAAGAAAGGCTCTCCAGGTTACAGGCTTTTCCTGCCCGATGCTAAAACGGACAACAGTACCAGGTTACCCCAGTACTGTTGCTGTATGGATTAACAGGAGTGTAATCAAAATACGCCGATTTTGCACCTGTTCCGTGTTAGCGCGTCTTAATAACCAGACGATTACTCTGCTTGACTTCTTCCATAACAACGTATGTCCGTGTGTCATTGACGCCAGGCAGACGCAGCAGGGTTTCCCCCAGTAACTTACGGTAAGCAGACATATCCGGCACGCGTGTTTTCAACAGGTAGTCGAAATCACCGGATACTAAATGACACTCCTGAATTTCTTCAAGTTTTTGTACAGCGGTATTGAATTGTTCAAACACATCCGGTGCGCCACGATTCAGAGTAATCTCAACGAATACCAGAAGTGATGCATCCAGATAATG
The DNA here is from genome assembly GCF_046487695.1 of Escherichia sp. WS1118. Taxonomy (NCBI): domain Bacteria; kingdom Pseudomonadati; phylum Pseudomonadota; class Gammaproteobacteria; order Enterobacterales; family Enterobacteriaceae; genus Escherichia; species Escherichia sp. WS1118. Next base: position 25,768 of record NZ_JBJQIZ010000010.1, read on the forward strand.
GGGGTTCAGCAGCGCCGTATAGCCCTGAATAAACCCTTGTCTTTCCAGCCGACGCACACGCTCAAGGCACGGCGTTGGGGAAAGTCCCACACGTTTAGAAAGCTCGACGTTAGAAATACGCCCATCCTTTTGCAACTCATTAAGAATGTTACGATCGATACGGTCGAGATCTTTGCCAGGGCGCTTCTTGCTATCTACCATTATTATTGTCTCTCTGTATTCCTTCCCTACTCCTGTCTGACCCTGAAACATCACTGTTCAGAGTCGCTACCCGTCACGATAGACCGAAATCATGAAGATTCACGGCGCGCAATGCCTGGGTCTACGGTGAGAAGACCGTTGCCTTGTGGCAGCTATCGACATCACGAATGGCGTCTGTCCACGCCATACGTAGATTTCACTAGCACGGTAAACATGGTATTTACATGCATGGTTATGCGCATATAAGAATACTGTTTTTTTTCTTCCTCGAATGTTTTCGCAAAACACCAGGGGATTGTCAAAGCAAAACATCGATTTTTAGTACAACATGCCAGATATTCATTAACAGGGGCGTTTATTCATCATTTAATCGGCTTATAAAGCGGGAAATTTAAGTAGCAGAGGTGATAATGACGGGAGAATTTGACCTGCTTATCGATGCTGCCGATTGCACAAATTGTTAACAAAATCGTCATACTCTTTTTTTACGTCTGTAAATTCCCTACAATCCTGCCATTGTCTGCCAACAACTATGGGGATCTCATGGGCACGACCAAACACAGTAAACTGCTTATCCTGGGTTCAGGCCCGGCGGGATACACCGCTGCTGTCTACGCGGCGCGCGCCAACCTGCAACCTGTGCTGATTACCGGCATGGAAAAAGGCGGCCAACTGACCACCACCACGGAAGTGGAAAACTGGCCTGGCGATCCAAACGATCTGACCGGTCCGTTATTAATGGAGCGCATGCACGAACATGCCACCAAATTTGAAACTGAAATCATCTTTGATCACATCAACAAAGTTGATTTGCAGAATCGTCCGTTCCGTCTGACTGGCGATAGCGGCGAATACACTTGCGACGCGCTGATTATTGCCACCGGAGCTTCTGCACGCTATCTCGGCCTGCCCTCTGAAGAAGCCTTTAAAGGCCGTGGAGTTTCTGCTTGTGCAACCTGCGACGGTTTCTTCTATCGCAACCAGAAAGTTGCGGTCATCGGCGGCGGCAATACCGCGGTTGAAGAGGCGCTGTATCTGTCTAACATCGCTTCGGAAGTTCATCTGATTCACCGCCGTGATGGTTTCCGTGCGGAAAAAATCCTCATTAAGCGTCTGATGGATAAAGTGGAGAACGGCAACATTATTCTGCACACCAACCGTACGCTGGAAGAAGTGACCGGCGATCAGATGGGTGTCACTGGCGTTCGTCTGCGCGATACGCAAAACAGCGATAACATCGAGTCACTCGACGTTGCCGGTCTGTTTGTTGCTATCGGTCACAGCCCGAATACTGCCATTTTCGAAGGGCAGCTGGAACTGGAAAACGGCTACATCAAAGTACAGTCGGGTATTCATGGTAATGCCACCCAGACCAGCATCCCTGGCGTCTTTGCCGCAGGCGACGTGATGGATCACATTTATCGCCAGGCCATTACATCTGCTGGTACAGGCTGCATGGCAGCTCTTGATGCGGAACGCTACCTCGACGGTTTAGCTGACGCAAAATAATTTTACAAGTCAGTAACAAAAGTAAAGAAGGCGACACCATGCGACTATGGGTCGCCTTTATTTTTTCCCCGTTGTAACATTGCTCTGCAAATAATTCTGATAACTCACCTGCTAAGCGTGCAATGAATAAATCCCGTCAAAAAGAATTAACCCGCTGGTTAAAACAGCAAAGCGTCATCTCCCAACGTTGGCTGAATATTTCTCGTCTGCTGGGCTTTGTGAGCGGCATATTGATCATTGCCCAGGCCTGGTTCATGGCGCGAATTCTGCAACATATGATTATGGAGAATATTCCCCGTGAAGCCCTGCTGCTTCCCTTTACGTTACTGTTTCTGACCTTTGTACTGCGCGCATGGGTGGTCTGGTTACGCGAACGGGTGGGTTATCACGCCGGGCAGCATATCCGCTTTGCCATCCGCCGTCAGGTTCTCGACCGTCTGCAACAAGCAGGGCCAGCGTGGATTCAGGGTAAACCTGCGGGGAGCTGGGCGACGCTGGTGCTCGAGCAAATTGACGATATGCATGATTACTATGCACGCTACCTGCCGCAAATGGCGCTGGCAGTGTCGGTGCCGCTGCTGATTGTGGTGGCTATCTTCCCCTCTAACTGGGCTGCGGCGCTCATTCTGCTGGGCACTGCTCCGTTAATTCCGTTGTTTATGGCGCTGGTTGGAATGGGGGCTGCCGATGCTAACCGACGTAACTTTCTCGCTCTTGCTCGCTTAAGTGGGCATTTTCTCGATCGCCTGCGCGGCATGGAAACATTGCGTATTTTTGGTCGTGGTGAAGCTGAAATTGAAAGTATTCGTTCTGCTTCGGAAGATTTCCGCCAACGGACAATGGAAGTGCTACGGCTGGCGTTTTTATCCTCCGGCATTCTCGAATTTTTTACCTCGCTGTCAATTGCTCTGGTGGCGGTCTACTTTGGTTTTTCCTATCTCGGCGAGCTGGATTTTGGTCACTATGATACTGGCGTGACGCTGGCTGCGGGTTTTCTGGCCCTGATCCTTGCGCCGGAGTTTTTCCAGCCATTACGCGATCTCGGTACGTTTTATCATGCTAAAGCCCAGGCTGTTGGCGCAGCTGACAGTCTGAAAACGTTTATGGAAACCCCGCTCGCCCATCCGCAACGTGGTGAGGCGGAATTAGCACCAACCGATCCGGTGACCATTGAAGCCGAGGATCTGTTTATTACATCACCAGAAGGTAAAACGCTGGCTGGACCGCTGAACTTTACTTTGCCAGCAGGCCAACGTGCAGTGTTGGTTGGTCGCAGCGGTTCAGGTAAAAGCTCACTGCTGAACGCGCTTTCTGGTTTTCTCTCATATCAGGGATCGCTACGAATCAACGGGATAGAATTACGTGATTTATCACCAGAATCATGGCGTAAACATCTCTCCTGGGTTGGGCAAAACCCACAATTACCGGCAGCAACATTGCGGGATAACGTACTACTGGCGCGACCTGATGCCAGCGAACAAGAATTACAAGCAGCGCTGGATAACGCCTGGGTCAGCGAGTTTCTACCGCTCCTGCCACAAGGCGTTGATACGCCTGTTGGCGACCAGGCTGCCCGCCTTTCCGTGGGGCAGGCGCAGCGCGTGGCGGTGGCCCGAGCATTACTAAATCCCTGTTCGCTATTACTGTTGGATGAACCCGCTGCCAGCCTTGATGCTCACAGTGAACAGCGCGTAATGGAGGCGCTTAATGCCGCCTCTCTGCGCCAGACAACGTTAATGGTCACCCACCAGTTAGAAGATCTTGCTGACTGGGATGTCATTTGGGTAATGCAGGATGGTCAGATTATTGAGCAAGGACGTTACGCGGAATTAAGCGTGGCTGGTGGTCCTTTCGCCACATTGCTGGCCCATCGTCAGGAGGAGATTTAAATGCGCGCTTTGCTACCCTATCTGGCACTGTATAAACGTCATAAATGGATGTTAAGTCTTGGTATTGTGCTGGCAATTGTCACGCTGCTCGCCAGTATCGGTCTGTTGACACTTTCCGGCTGGTTCCTCTCCGCCTCAGCGGTAGCGGGGGTTGCCGGACTGTACAGCTTCAACTATATGCTACCCGCTGCGGGCGTGCGTGGCGCAGCAATCACCCGTACTGCCGGGCGCTATTTTGAACGTCTGGTAAGTCACGACGCGACTTTCCGCGTGTTGCAGCATCTGCGCATTTATACCTTCAGCAAATTGCTGCCCCTCTCCCCTGCCGGACTGGCGCGCTATCGTCAGGGTGAATTACTCAACCGCGTGGTGGCGGATGTTGATACGCTCGATCATCTTTACCTGCGCGTTATCTCGCCGCTGGTAGGTGCTTTTGTGGTGATTATGGTGGTGACAATCGGGTTAAGTTTCCTTGATTTCACCCTCGCCTTTACGCTGGGCGGCATTATGTTACTGACGCTTTTCCTGATGCCACCACTGTTTTATCGTGCGGGAAAAAGCACCGGGCAAAATCTGACTCATCTTCGCGGGCAGTATCGCCAACAACTGACGGCCTGGCTGCAAGGGCAAGCTGAGCTGACCATTTTTGGTGCCAGCGATCGTTATCGCACGCAATTAGAGAATACAGAAATTCAGTGGCTGGAAGCGCAACGCCGTCAATCTGAACTGACCGCATTGTCGCAAGCGATAATGCTGCTCATTGGCGCGTTAGCGGTGATCCTGATGCTGTGGATGGCGTCCGGTGGCGTTGGCGGCAATGCTCAACCCGGCGCGTTAATTGCCCTGTTTGTCTTCTGCGCGTTAGCCGCGTTTGAAGCGCTGGCACCAGTAACGGGTGCATTTCAGCATCTGGGGCAAGTCATTGCCTCTGCCGTACGGATCACTGATTTAACGGATCAAAAACCGGAAGTCACCTTCCCTGATACCCAAACTCGTGTTGCCGATCGCGTTTCGCTGACATTACGGGATGTTCAGTTCACTTATCCGGAGCAATCCCAACAGGCACTTAAAGGGATTTATCTTCAGGTAAACGCCGGGGAACATATTGCGATTCTCGGGCGAACCGGATGCGGCAAATCAACACTGTTACAACTGCTGACCCGCGCATGGGACCCGCAACAGGGCGAGATTTTGCTTAACGATAGTCCCATAGCCAGCCTGAATGAAGCGGCTCTACGACAGACCATCAGCGTTGTTCCCCAGCGAGTGCATCTGTTTAGCGCCACGCTGCGTGATAATCTGTTACTCGCCTCGCCTGGTAGTAGTGATGAGGCTCTGGCGGAGATCTTGCGTCGCGTTGGTCTGGAGAAGCTGCTCGAGGATGCAGGTCTCAACAGTTGGTTAGGTGAAGGCGGACGCCAGCTCTCCGGTGGTGAACTGCGCCGTCTGGCTATCGCCCGTGCGCTGTTACATGATGCGCCGCTGGTATTGCTGGATGAACCTACAGAAGGCTTAGATGCCACAACCGAAAGTCAGATCCTTGAATTGCTTGCAGAAATGATGTGCGAGAAAACGGTGTTAATGGTCACCCATCGACTTCGCGGACTCTCTCGTTTCCAACAAATAATAGTGATGGACAACGGGCAAATTATTGAGCAAGGTACTCACGCAGAACTGCTTGCCAGACAGGGGCGTTATTACCAGTTTAAGCAGGGTTTGTAAGCTATTATTGAACGATCCGACTTGCGTGGAGTTTTGCGGTCATGCGCCTGGTTCAGCTTTCTCGCCATTCAATAGCCTTCCCTTCCCCGGAAGGCGCATTACGTGAGCCTAACGGCCTGCTGGCACTGGGGGGCGATCTTAGCCCTGCGCGCCTATTAATGGCTTATCAGCGTGGTATTTTCCCGTGGTTTTCTCCTGGCGACCCCATCCTCTGGTGGTCGCCCGATCCCCGCGCGGTGTTATGGCCAGAATCACTGCATATCAGCCGTAGTATGAAGCGATTTCATAAACGCTCACCCTATCGTGTCACGATGAATTACGCTTTTGGTCAGGTCATCGAAGGCTGTGCCAGCGATCGCGAAGAAGGAACCTGGATCACGCGTGGCGTGGTCGAAGCCTACCATCGCCTTCACGAACTCGGTCATGCCCACTCCATTGAAGTCTGGCGTGAAGATGAGCTTGTCGGCGGTATGTACGGCGTGGCCCAGGGAACACTATTTTGTGGCGAGTCCATGTTCAGCCGGATGGAAAATGCGTCCAAAACGGCGCTTCTGGTCTTCTGTGATGAATTTATCCGTCATGGCGGTAAACTTATCGACTGCCAGGTCCTTAACGATCACACAGCCTCGCTTGGTGCCTGCGAAATTCCCCGCTGGGATTACCTTAATTATCTCAATCAAATGCGCCTCGGACGATTGCCGAATAATTTCTGGGTACCTCGATGCTTGTTTTCACCACAAGAATGAATGTTTTCGGCACATTTCTCCCCAGAGTGTTATAATTGCGGTCGCAGAGTTGGTTACGCTCATTACCCCGCTGCCGATAAGGAATTTTTCGCGTCAGGTAACGCCCATCGTTTATCTCACCGCTCCCTTATACGTTGCGCTTTTGGTGCGGCTTAGCCGTGTGTTTTCGGAGTAATGTGCCGAACCTGTTTGTTGCGATTTAGCGCGCAAATCTTTACTTATTTACAGAACTTCGGCATTATCTTGCCGGTTCAAATTACGGTAGTGATACCCCAGAGGATTAGATGGCCAAAGAAGACAATATTGAAATGCAAGGTACCGTTCTTGAAACGTTGCCTAATACCATGTTCCGCGTAGAGTTAGAAAACGGTCACGTGGTTACTGCACACATCTCCGGTAAAATGCGCAAAAACTACATCCGCATCCTGACGGGCGACAAAGTGACTGTTGAACTGACCCCGTACGACCTGAGCAAAGGCCGCATTGTCTTCCGTAGTCGCTGATTGTTTTACCGCCTGATGGGCGAAGAGAAAGAATGAGTAAAAGGTCGGTTTAGCCGGCCTTTTTTGCGTCTGTGAGTTATGGGGAATAAATATTAGAGGATGGAGTGTTGAGTTTGAAGACTGCCTGTACGGTAGTCAACCGTCTCACCGCTGAGCAGGAATACGAATTAACTTTCTAAGCTGCCTGGATTAAACCAGAGTTTGAAATTGATTTCTAAGCTGCCTGTACGGCAGTGAACCTGGCGTCGAACAGATTGATGATTTTATTATCTTTCTAAGCTGCCTGTACGGCAGTGAACACTGCTTCCTGTCCATGCCAACCTTTCAGCGCTTTCTAAGCTGCCTGTACGGCAGTGAACTTTAGCAGATATATTTTGATTGCGAATGTGTACTTTCTAAGCTGCCTGTACGGCAGTGAACTAACTGGTGCCGTGCTCGTCTTCCATCTCGATTTTCTAAGCTGCCTGTACGGCAGTGAACTGGGCGCAGGGCGACTCATCGACAGCTCATCGTTTCTAAGCTGCCTGTACGGCAGTGAACTAAAGGCGTTATCGCTCGCTCATCTCATATGCTTTCTAAGCTGCCTGTACGGCAGTGAACTCCACAGCGCCATGCGTTCCTCAAACGCCGCCTTTTCTAAGCTGCCTGTACGGCAGTGAACCTTCCGGTGGCGCTGCTGGTTTTTCTTCCTCATTTCTAAGCTGCCTGTACGGCAGTGAACTTACTGACGAGAGCTGGAGTAAACGTCATGGCTTTCTAAGCTGCCTGTACGGCAGTGAACGATGTTGGAATATGGGAGATGGACGGCGTAAATTTCTAAGCTGCCTGTACGGCAGTGAACGGGGTGCCCTCCCGGTGCCTTCTGTAAGAGAATTTCTAAGCTGCCTGTACGGCAGTGAACTGGAATAATAGCAGACTATCCGATTGATTTACTGTTAAAACTTACAAAATCGCAGATTCACCCCCTTTTTCCAGACTTCAAAATAGCAATAAGAAAATCAATGAGTTACATTACAACCTAGAAAAAGGGTCGGTTTGGTATTTCTTCAATCTCATATTTTCTGCATAGCTTTTGATAAACAATTGACCAGAACACATACGGTCATAATCTCCGTCCCGCGAACAGCGTGTTCATTGCGTAACCAAACAAATCAATCTATATAAATTCTTCTTGACCGTTTCACTCCAACTCCCTATAGTAGCGCCCCGTTGCCACCTATGAGGTCTGGCAGCAAAACAATTTGGTGAGGTGTCCGAGTGGCTGAAGGAGCACGCCTGGAAAGTGTGTATACGGCAACGTATCCGGGGTTCGAATCCCCGCCTCACCGCCATCTTTAAAGAAGAGCTCGTACGAAAGTACGGGCTTTTTTTGTATGCGGTGGGCATGGCGCGCATAAAAAGGCCCAACCACATGGCCAGGCCTGTTAAAAATTGCAAAGCATCAAAACCAGGGAATAGTGGCGGTTGCGCTTAATCCATAACTACTAAATTCCCCTTTAACCGGTTCTTTGAGCAAATCACCATGACGGATAAACAACTTGAACAGTTGCTGACTCGACAAACTCTTCATATTGAGAAAAGGTAAATCAGTCCGCTGTTCAGCCTGCGTCGCCAGTCGTTCAATTGCCTGTTCTTCAGTTAGCCAGCCTTTTTTCACTGAACGCCTTAACAGACGCTGAGGGTTACTTTTAACCTGCACACGGCTTACTACTCGCCAGCCTTTTATTTCTGGAACGGGAGTGACAGGTGAACATTGGCAATAGTCCGTTAGTCCTTTACGCCACGTTGAGGCTTCAAGCGCCTGCAATGCCTGGGCGCTACCATGCAAGCGTAAACGCGCTCCAGGCATAACATTTACGTCAGGGAAACTCACGCCGATATCGCCTTGCCCTCTTGCACCTAATACCCGATGCAGTTTTGCAAATAACGCCGCCATCAACATTTCGCTCGAAAATTCAGGATCTGGCAGAACGCGGATCTCAAGGTAGTGATCCATTGGCAGCTCCTTATTCCGATTTCTCACCAAAGACACCGCCACGGATCAGCACAGCCATCACGTAGTGCTGCTGCTCAACGTCTGGTTTCATCCCTTTAGTCACCCAATTGTCCAGTAAGGTATAAAAGTCGAGTTTTTCTTTCGGTTGACGGCAGGCCACACCGCGACTGGTTACAGAACCGTAAGGTTCCACGGCTATAGCCCCCAATTCATCAACCTTTGGATGCCAGGTATCAATGGTACGTAAAGCATTGCCAATCTTCTGAGAGTGAATACCGGCAATGCCAGCCACCTGGTATAACACGCGACTTTTACTACTGTTGCTGTCGAGTACCAGCTCCTGCGACGGAAAAACTTCTTGCCCGGCACCAAGACGAACCTGCGCTTCAACGGTAAGCATCACCCACTCTTTTGCGCTTAATCCTTGCTCTATAATGGCCGCCAGCTGCGTGACCGCTGCCTGTCCCTGGTCAAATTGACGTAAAGAGAAGTCATGGCTGTTAAAAGTCCATGACGTCTCGTTAGCAGTCACTTTCACCTGGATCTGTTCGGCACCAATGCGGTTGCGCCACAGAAAACGACCATTTGCCAGATTCAGCGCATAGCGAAGCGCCAGCTCTTTAAAGCCATGTTCGCTGATGTAACCTTCAATGACCCCGGAAAGCGCCTCCTGGTAAGCCATATCATTACATACTGACGGTGTGGATAAATTACCCAGCACACGCAGCGTAAACACCACCTTTAACGTATCCGTATCTACCGGAAGCGAAGCCACATCCACCCGTTGCAGGTTGGCTTTTTGGATTTCAGCATCCAGTTTTGTGGGATCGCTGACAATGGCATTTTTCAGGCGATTAGAGATGGTTCCGCGGACCGCTTTCTCCTGAATCTCAATGGGTTGCCATTCATTTCCTTGCCAGTTACCTGCGTACATTACCGCGTCAGAGGTTGCCAGTTTGCGCTCAAATGCCAGTACCGACGCCGTTTTTATTGCTACAGGAGCCTTTGCCATAATTATGTCCTTATTCTAAATCGTCATATTCATTAAAGGTAAAATCATCAACAACTGGCGTTGCCGAACAATAGTAGCCAGTGTCCGTTGTGCGGTAACGCCACATCAGCGCTTGCAAGTCTGTAGTGCGATGTAATCCGCGCCATTCGCCAATGCCATATACCGCTTCGGCAAAGGCAAATGGCGTCACGGTGTCGCGCGCATTTTCAACTTCACCGGGTGCGTAAACAGGAGAAATGCGTTGGTAGCCACACATTAACGGTACCAGGAAACCAGGTATTGGCTTCGGCTGGTATACCCATTTTGCGCTGTTGTCTTCAGCCGGAGATTCGGCCTGATATTTAATCGCGGCGAAATCAAGCCAGGCATCCAGCAACGAGATGTCGGGATGTTGTTGGTGATGTTCAGCCAGCCATTCACTGCGATCGTAAAGCGCATAACCCGGCATTAACCGCCAGACGATTTTACGCAGTTGCTTTTCATCTTCAGGCGCATGAAAAAGCTGCGGATCGCGCATACTGACAATGCTGCCGCCCGCCAGTTTGTGGCTCTGGCAAAGCATTTTCAGATAGTCACAAAGAACTTTTCTGCCATATTCACCATTGGTGATTTCGCCATTACATTCAATCAGTAGAGAAACCGTCAAGTGCATGCGGCCCTCTTCATTGAACGAGGCGGTTTTACCTTCTCTGGTTAATGGGTTACGGGTGAGAGCGAACTGAAAATCGCGCCCAGAGCTGTACGCCTGAATATGCTGTTCATGGCTTACTACCGCACAACCATCAAAACTTACGCCAAATTCATCCACGACTTTGCGAGAAAGCGCATGGACATAACCGAGAAAATGGGTCATCGACGGGAATCCCCAGGTCAACCCGGAGACAGCGTTAGCGTTTTCGATGCGTATATGGGGTAACAAGAGCAGATAACTCATTTCAGCGCCTCCTGCAAAACAGCTTCCATTTCACGCATCCGTTGAGCGAACAGAGACTGGCTGCGCCACTCTTTTTGTTCGACAGCGCCTACGTCAAAACTGGATTTTTTCAGGCGATAGTTCAGCCAGCGTGCGAAATCATCGGCGACAGTTACTTGCCAGTCGTTTTTCTCACGCTCCTGTTTGAAAGTCTCATCTGAGAGGCTTCGCCACGGGTCCAGCCAAAGTTGTTGGTGGCGAGGTAAGTCTGGTGATTGTGCGGACCATCCCTGCCATTTTTCTTGCTGAAAAGCGGATGCCTGCATGAACAGCAAATCGATCAACTCATCAATATATTTCGCCCGCACAGTTCGGATATGAACATTATTTGTGTCAACCTTCAGCAGGTAAGTCATCCGGGCTATGATGCCTGAAGCCGCCCTATTGAAATCGCCGCGTAAGGCAAAAATACTGTGCATTTTTTGTGGTGCGCGATCCAGCGGCCCCCAGGCAGGCGGCATTGACGGCAACAGCCAGACGCGCCCACCACGCACACTGTTTAGCAAAGAAATATTCTGCGGTTTTGTGCCGCCGAAATGCATTTCGGCAAGATTAGGAAACCGGATATCTGGCTGGGAGTGCCATTTTCCTGCTTTGCGGGCATCGCGAATGGCTTTCGATTCCTCACTAAAGCGCCCGGCGGTTAGCTTTTCATACATCGCCTGGGCCAGTGAACTGGAAAACAGTGGGCATAACAGGTGATAACCATCCGCAACAGGGAAATAGATTTGTTTCGCCAGTTTATGGCTGGAAGGCTGTCCAGTAGTCCATGCCTGGCTAAACCCAGCTACCCACAGCTCCAGTTGCACTTTATCCTCTGCAAACGTACTTAATGCCTGATAATCACCACGCTTCAGGCTGGCAAGCAGTGAATCTCCGTTCACATCGGTTTGTAGCAACTTTGCTACGTCAAGTGCAGCGGCGTTACCAATCGCGTCAGTAGCGACATTCGCCAACGATGCTGTGTTTAAATAGCTTTCGTTAGCGGAGGTTTCCAGATAAAAGCTACTGGCTTTAGAATCACCATGACTGAATTTAGCGCCATGAGTGACTAATTTGATTTGCCCGGCACGCTTTGCCGCATCCGTTAACCAGTTACGTGGCAAGTAGCGTGCTTCGAGTTCCTGCCGCTCCTGAGCGATAACGCTGGCGTCCTCGCCCTGTTCCACTCGCTTTGCGGCTTCTTTTTCAAAGGCATCGATTTTGGGTTGCCTTCGCGAAGCGATGTATTCAGTAATAAATTGTATTAGCGCCGTTTTTTCCATATCGGCTCCTTTTCGTTAATCCATCAAGTCGAAGTTGCTCCCTGATTTCACTGAAAAATCTCCGTAGCCCAACATGGCTTCAGTACAACTGACATACACAGCAAAAGGGACAACACCAGTGGTGATCACACAAACAAACTCTCCTAGAGATATCTTCTAAAAGATATTATTAAATCTCATGTAATCACCATAGGTGATATTAAAGCAACTTAATATTTGCCACGCAATAGTTGAAGCACTAACATACCCAAACTGCCTTGAGCAGCTTAGAAATAGAGGTATCTCCGGATACGGACTTGTAAACTGCCGTACAGGCAGCTCGCGCCCCATCACATGTTGCGAAACACACCTAACCAGGGGTGATAACGCCAGTCATCGACCGCATCTTCTTCACTGACGGGTACTCTCACCTCCGCAAACTTTTCCCCAACGTTTGCTATCTCACAACTTTGCTTATCAGCTAAATTCAACAAAACGTGTTGGTAATCCATCACGCCCCAGCAAGCGACGCCGCTGGCGCATCTCACCTCTTCTCGCCTGAAATTCCCTTGCGCTTTACGCTCGTTGTCGCCCGTGCGGGAATAGAAACGCGCTTCGCTTTCTTCATCATCCATATGCAGAAAAAACACCGCCTCCGGCAAAGGGGAATAACGAAATGGCGTCTGGCGCTGCATCCAGCCGTTCCAGCTTAGCGGTGCACGCCACCATTGCGCCGCCACCACATGTTTGCTTTTACTGCTCATCAATTCGGCGGATAAACGACTATGTTCTAGCTCCGCCAGTTTGTTGGCATTATTGGCAGACAGGATCCGCGGCAAGGCGTTAATCGTCCGGTAGTCCGCGATCGGAATCAGTTCGCAAATATCGTGGCTATTCAGCAAGTGTTCTTTTGTTTCGAAACCAGGCTTACAAAATGCGGGGGCTTTTTTCTGCAATGATTTGATATTGCTACGCAAAATAACCAGATTCTCACTGGTCGGCACATTTCTACGGTGGCGCTGAATACGTCCGGCAAATTGAATTATCGAACGCATGGAGCTTGGTTCGATAATTCCCCAGTCCGCATCCCAGTCACGCCCCACTTCTATAACCGATGTCCCCAACACCACAAACAGATGGTGCGATTCCGGACGGTTATGTAAGGCATCTGCGATATCTTCGTTGTTCCAGAAATCGAGTTCGTTATGACGAGTAAAAGCGCGGTCCAGTCGCTTCTCAATATCTGAACGCACCGCCAGCGGATGTCGGGAGTGGTAAACACAGTAATGAATGCAGACATCTTCTGGTGAAGGAATGGCAATCAGGGCTTTGGTCACCGCAACCAGTGGATTGATATTCGCGAAGCGCACCAGGCCCAGCGAAACGGTTTTACCGCTTTCGTGTCGCTGGCGATGCGCCTGATGCAACTTCAGCATTTGCGTATGCACCGTCTGGGCCACACTTTCGGTAACATCTTGTATCGCGCCTGATGCTGATGAAACCGAAGCTACACGCCCGAAATGCAGTCGTTCTTTTTCAGCCAGCATTACCGCTCGTCGTGCAACAAATTTGGCATGAGCATCACGAAACCCAGGTCCGTCGTAAATTTGCGTGGCATCAGCATCTTTTTCATCAAACCAGGCGCAGCATATATTGACAGGCCTGCCGTTGATACCACAAGACGCCTGCCACATTTTTCGCCCAGCAAGATAAGCCGCGAACAGCGCCTGAATCAAACCTGGCGGTAACGTCGCGGAAGAAAGTAATACCCGCGTTCCCAGCATCCCGGCCCAGTTCATCAATCGACATACCGCATGAAGATCGGCAATATCAAAGTCATCAGGTTCGTCGAGCACTAAATCGCTGGTTAACAGGCGCAACATCGCCGGAAGCTGTTTCCCGCCTCGCACGCCCTCGGTCGCGGAAATAAGATGATCAATCGTCGAGACCAGAATCGGCGCGCTTACTAACTCCTTAAGTTTGCTGTCATCCTTCAACCATTTTTCCAGCGCCCCGGTATGCAGGCTGCCTTCGTACTTAACGAACTGTTGCTCCTCTGCCGGCGACTCTTGCGAAGCACTTCCGCAATCATTGTCTATTTTTTCCTGTTGCCACAGTTGATTAACTGCCGCCGAACCAATCAGTACCGCCAGCTCATCCTCACCCAGCCCAAGCCGACTGCGCAGAGCATCGCCGGTTTGTAAAGTCAGCGTGCGCAATCCCAGCGCAACGGTAAAGCGGCACCCTTCTCGCTCGTCGGCAAGTGCATACATAATGCGGGCGTTCGCAAAGGTTTTACCACACCCCGTCGAGGCCATATTGACGCCGAAAAATCCCTCTTCACGACTTCGTTCACGTAACGCTCGCGCCACATCCCAGGCTTTATCTTGCCAGCGATAATTCACATCTGTAGCCCGCTGGCTAAAACCTTTATGTCGGGCAATTGCCGGAAGCGATGCCCGTGTGTGCATCAGTTGCCGCCCAAGCAGATACGCATGATGCGCGACGCCCACAAGGTGTTCGTCTACCCGTTGTTTGAGCGTGCCGCTTTGGCGATCGCTATTTGCCCAGACGATATAATCCGGGTCCTGCCATTTTTGCTGCGCATCGCTTGAGGAATAGTAATGATCGGCAAGCATCAGACAAAAACGCGCCATATGTAAGGGGAACAACTGTTCCATCTGCCCATATGTCTTTAAACCGAGCGCGTTGCTTGCCCGGCGGGCTATCTGACGCGCTTTTTCCCGCCAGCTCGCGCTTTGAAGCGGCGTTCCTGATGGAAACTGCCAGACGTGCGCAAAATCCTGTTGTGACCAGTCATCTCTGCGGTGGTTAACGGCATTCCAGTCAGCATTAAGTTGCTTCTCCAGCCAACTTTCACACCCTTTACATGATTGTTCCGACTGTGGAGAAAGATTCTCCGGCATTCGATGATGGGAAAGGATCAGCCAGCCTACCGTTTTGGCTAATGGTTGCAGCGAACTGAACGGGCTATTTGAAAATTGAGGAGTGTCTTTTTGCAGGCGCTCAAGAATCGCAGATTCATCATCTGCCGTGAGTTCGCCAAGCTTCGCCAGCCACACATCGTCGGGCCGATCACCGACAAACGTCTGAAAGAGCCGCAGTGAGATCCATTCATGTCGGTAAGGTTGATAACTGCGGGTATTCTTTTGAGTCAGGCTTTGCTGAAAGCTGCGTCCTGATTTACCAAAATCATGAAATAGCCCAGCGATAGCCGCCAGCAGTGCAATACTTTCCGCGCACTGCCAGCGATTTTCTTCTTTGTTCACCAGGCTGATTTGCGTTGTTCGATTTGTGGGAACGCGGCCTTGAGCATTAAAGCGACGAATATTGCCGACAATCCACATCAGCTCCGTTTGCCCATTCTTCTTCAGCCAGTGACAAGCCACTGCGGTATTTCGCCTGGCGGTTTTGCGCAGTAAACGGCGGAGTGTATTAACGCCTTCCAGAGTAATCACCGTTTGCCATGCTGCGTCACCAGTGCGTTCGGCAAACTGATCAATAATACGGCAGCTTTCCACGCGAGCATTTTTCGTACAGCGTGAGATAATTAGGACATTCATTGGTCAGCCTTAGCCAGTGCCTGGGCCGTTTCCTGCAGAGAGGTGATCATGACATCCAGCGCATCCGCTTGTTGAAAGATATTAACACAGCGTTGACGAAACTCCTGAGCATCTTCTCCCGCCATTGCGGCAATAAATGCTTGCGGCATAACAAGAGCATCTTTAATCAGATCGGCAAGGTCAAAAACAAGCCCGCCGCGACGTGTCTTACCATGCATTACAGCTAAACCGTGCGGGATACCTGTTACCCACGCCGCCACTGCTGCCAGTCCATAAGCCAGATAATTCCCTTGATCGAGGAAGCGGTTGGCCATATCGATACCACCGCCCCGTTTTGCGCGAGTGAAATCGCCATACCCCACGGTTTGACTGACCATTTTGTATAACGCTTTAGTCAATTTGGCCTCAACGAGCATAAGCTGCGTATGGTTTTCTGCCGCGTCTATTTCTTCACAAGTACGATTCAGGAGGGTATGCAGCGCATTAACATCAGGTTGAAATGCGTGTTCACGCAGCATTTTCGAGCTGGACCAGTGCTTATCGATATGTGTCAGGCGGATTAACTGAAAACGTTTCGCGGCAGCAAGTCGTTTGTCTTCAACAAACCAGAAAGAAACCCACTGCTGGAGATACTCTGTAGGGCGATATTCACTTTGTGGGCTGAGCCAGGAGACATCAACATCCACTTCATTTGCTGAATACAGCGGCGTGCCATCCGTACCACAAAAGCCTACCATCACCCCGGCATGAGCAAATTCACGCATCGCCGCCTGGGTAACGGAAGTTCCCATTCCCAGCATCAACGCCGTGGTATTCGCAATGGGGATATTCCAGTAGTACGACTCTTTACCTTCGCTGGTAACATACTCCACCCGCCCACCATTCACCTGTACCCGGCATTTTTCCAGATAATAAATATTGGCGCGTTTGGAGTGGAGAATGGTTTTGAGATCGGAAGGCGTAAGGTAATTCGAAGACATAAACACATCCTGTGATTATTTTATATTTGAAGGTATTGGGCTTAGTACAGCATTGATTTATGTGCTGAAAATTGATTTCCATCGCAATTATTACGATTGTTATTGCGTGCTAACGCTAATGGTTTGAAGTTGAGAGTGTCATTGCACGACCAAACGTCTAACACTATCGTAGTGTGAATACTGCCTGTACGGCAGTGAACAAGGAGAGACGGTCGCACTCTTCAACGTTCAGTTTCTAAGCTGCCTGTACGGCAGTGAACTTGGCCTCGGTTGCGTGATACGCAGTTACCGGTTTCTAAGCTGCCTGTACGGCAGTGAACAACCGCAACCGCGTCAACGTGTATGCCGACCATTTCTAAGCTGCCTGTACGGCAGTGAACCATATGGCGATTTATGCAGGCAAAGGTATTCATTTCTAAGCTGCCTGTACGGCAGTGAACTATTTCGGGGTTGACGCTGATACAGGGCTTGATTTCTAAGCTGCCTGTACGGCAGTGAACCCTTTTGCAGCGTTCATGGGGGCGGCTTTTGCTTTCTAAGCTGCCTGTACGGCAGTGAACGATGACATCGCGCTGCAGCGCGGAGAAATTCATTTCTAAGCTGCCTGTACGGCAGTGAACTGGCGAGTGCTCGACGCTCAATTTTTCGGAGTGTTTCTAAGCTGCCTGTACGGCAGTGAACTATATGAACCGCGATGCAGCGATTCACCGACCTTTCTAAGCTGCCTGTACGGCAGTGAACAATTCCTGAATACAATCGGGTGTCATGTTGATTTTCTAAGCTGCCTGTACGGCAGTGAACTTACGCACCGCGTCACGCGCGGGCATCGTGCATTTCTAAGCTGCCTGTACGGCAGTGAACTTCGCTTGCTGCGGTGACAGCCCAAAATTACTTTTCTAAGCTGCCTGTACGGCAGTGAACTTTTGTGCCTGTTTTTCGCTAATTCCATTGCTTTTCTAAGCTGCCTGTACGGCAGTGAACTATTTAATCACTATGAAATGGCATTCGCTGTTTTTCTAAGCTGCCTGTACGGCAGTGAACCGTATTAACGGTGAGGTTTATCGCCTGATTGTTTTCTAAGCTGCCTGTACGGCAGTGAACGTCTCACTCCGCGTGAGTGTGAGCACCTCCAGTTTCTAAGCTGCCTGTACGGCAGTGAACGTCTCACTCCGCGTGAGTGTGAGCACCTCCAGTTTCTAAGCTGCCTGTACGGCAGTGAACGTATTGTCGGCGCATACCGCATGACCGCGTTCTTTCTAAGCTGCCTGTACGGCAGTGAACTGAACACCGCATAAAAAAGGCCGCTTTGTAGCTTTCTAAGCTGCCTGTACGGCAGTGAACACAAGCTGATTCCTCAAAGGCTCATTTCAAATTTTCTAAGCTGCCTGTACGGCAGTGAACATGGCGACAACAAAACCATCAAATGCCGTATTTTTTCTAAGCTGCCTGTACGGCAGTGAACAATCGCGGCATTTTGCTGTGCGTTCATGATGTTTTCTAAGCTGCCTGTACGGCAGTGAACTTGACCGGGTAATCCGCGTTCACCAGTTTTTGGTTTCTAAGCTGCCTGTACGGCAGTGAACCTGTTGCTCGGGGTCTATAAATGTGCCGTATACTTTCTAAGCTGCCTGTACGGCAGTGAACTCAAATACTACACGTTTAGCCCGTTGTTAATAAAGCAAAACCATCTCAATCTCCTGCTGCCACCCTTTTTTATCCTTACCTACCCGCAGCACTAATTATCAATAACTTAGCATCATCATTAAAAAAAGGGTCTGAACCTCCTCCCCCCATAAATAAAAAGTCCGTAACCCCTGACGAGATTACGGACTTCACTAACCTACCAGACAGTCAGATTAATGCGCTGCTTCCGCCTTGTGCTTTTGTGCACTCTGGAATCCGTAAGTCAGCTCATTTTTCTCTTTATCCAGCGCGACGGTGACCTGACCGCCGTCCACCAGCGAACCAAACAGCAGTTCGTTGGCGAGCGGTTTTTTCAGGTTGTCCTGGATGACACGCGCCATCGGACGTGCGCCCATTGCCCGGTCGTAACCTTTCTCGGCCAGCCAGTTACGCGCTTCCTGGCTCACTTCCAGAGAAACACCTTTCTGATCCAACTGAACCTGCAACTCGACGATGAATTTATCCACCACCTGATGGATCACGTCGGTTGACAGATGATCGAACCAGATAATGTTGTCGAGACGGTTACGGAATTCCGGTGTAAAGATCTTCTTGATCTCTTCCATCGCATCGGTGCTGTTATCCTGGTGGATAAGACCAATGGATTTGCGCTCGGTTTCACGTACCCCCGCGTTAGTGGTCATCACCAGCACCACGTTACGGAAGTCCGCTTTGCGTCCGTTGTTATCGGTCAGCGTACCGTTATCCATCACCTGCAAGAGGATGTTGAACACGTCCGGGTGCGCTTTCTCGATTTCGTCCAGCAGCAGCACCGCATGTGGATGCTTGATGACCGCATCAGTCAGCAAACCGCCCTGATCAAAACCAACGTATCCCGGAGGCGCACCAATCAGACGGCTGACGGTATGGCGTTCCATATACTCGGACATATCAAAGCGCAGAAGCTCAATGCCCAACGCTTTCGAAAGCTGTACCGTCACCTCTGTTTTCCCGACCCCAGTAGGGCCGGCAAACAGGAACGAACCGACCGGTTTATGTTCGTGACCTAAACCTGCACGCGCCATCTTAATGGCTTCAGTCAGCGCCTCAATGGCTTTATCCTGACCGAAGACCAGCATTTTCAGGCGATCGCCGAGGTTTTTCAGGGTATCGCGGTCACTCTGAGAAACACTCTTCTCTGGAATGCGTGCAATACGGGCCACCACGGATTCAATATCCGCCACATTAACGGTTTTCTTGCGTTTGCTTACCGGCATCAGACGTGCGCGAGCGCCCGCTTCGTCGATAACATCAATCGCTTTATCCGGCAGATGACGATCGTTAATGTATTTCACCGCCAGCTCTACCGCCGCACGCACCGCTTTTGCGGTATAACGCACGTCGTGGTGCGCTTCATACTTCGGTTTCAGGCCATTGATGATTTGAACAGTTTCTTCGATTGACGGTTCAGTAATATCAATTTTCTGGAAGCGACGCGCCAGAGCACGGTCTTTCTCAAAAATGTTGCTGAACTCCTGATAGGTTGTCGAACCAATTACGCGAATTTTACCGCTGGAGAGCAACGGTTTAATCAGGTTAGCCGCATCGACCTGGCCACCAGACGCTGCACCCGCACCGATAATGGTGTGGATCTCATCAATAAACAGGATGCTGTTAGTATCCTGCTCCAGCTGCTTGAGCAACGCTTTAAAACGTTTTTCAAAGTCGCCGCGATATTTTGTGCCCGCTAACAGAGAACCGATATCGAGAGAGTAAATCGTACAGTCAGCCATCACTTCCGGCACATCGCCCTGAACAATTCGCCATGCAAGCCCCTCCGCAATCGCGGTTTTACCGACACCAGACTCCCCCACCAGCAGCGGGTTGTTTTTACGGCGACGGCAGAGAACCTGAATAGCACGCTCCAGCTCCTTCTCACGACCAATCAGTGGGTCGATTCCGCCCACTCGCGCAAGCTGATTCAGGTTCGTCGTGAAATTCTCCATACGTTCCTCCCCACCAGCTTGTTCTTCGCTGTTTGGCTGGCTGCCAGGATCAGAAGACTGTGTCGGCTCGTCTTTACGCGTGCCATGAGAGATAAAGTTCACCACATCAAGACGGCTGACTTCATGTTTGCGCAACAGATATGCCGCCTGCGACTCCTGTTCGCTAAAGATAGCGACCAGAACGTTTGCACCGGTAACCTCATTGCGACCGGAGGACTGGACATGGAAGACCGCACGTTGCAGTACACGCTGAAAACTCAGCGTCGGCTGTGTGTCGCGCTCCTCTTCACTGGCAGGCAGAACGGGTGTGGTTTGTTCAATAAAGGCTTCCAGTTCCTGACGGAGCGCAACCAAATCCACAGAACACGCTTCCAGCGCCTCCCGGGCAGATGGGTTACTGAGCAGCGCCAGTAACAAGTGCTCGACGGTCATAAACTCATGACGGTGCTCGCGCGCTCTGGCGAAAGCCATATTTAAACTGAGTTCCAGTTCTTGATTGAGCATAGGCACCTCCCCCAATTTTTATGCCTGCATTCAGGCTTTTTCTAGCGTACACAGCAATGGATGCTCATTCTCCCTCGCGTACTTGTTCACCATTGCCACTTTGGTTTCTGCAACCTCAGCGGTAAAGACTCCGCAAATGGCCTTCCCCTGGTAGTGAACAGCGAGCATCAATTGCGTTGCACGTTCTACATCATAAGAAAAGAATTTTTGTAACACGTCAATAACAAACTCCATCGGAGTATAATCATCATTGACTAATATCACTTTATACATAGATGGCGGTTTTAGCGCGTCGCGAACTTTTTCTTCCGCCAGTTGATCAAAGTCCAGCCAGTCGTTCGTTTTACCCATTGTCAGTTATCATCTTCGGTTACGGTTATCGGCAGAACGCCCTGCCGCTGACAAGAGCTTATTTGCCTGACCAATCTACTCCACATGATAGATAACTATCATCTATCGTTGGCATCAGCGACATCTGTCACATTCCTGTCAATAGCGTTAACTGCTTCAAATTTTTGATTCATACCTGCCCCCTGGCCCCTGTCAAATGCTTGACGGCTCGCCCTAATTCTCTAAATTGTATTTCTAGAGTTGGCGAGGTTTTGAACAGCCCCCTCTCTGACCCCGGTTTATTCCATCTTACTTGTATAAGATTTGCGAAGGATGTCGAAGCATGGAAAAGGGTACTGTTAAGTGGTTCAACAATGCCAAAGGGTTTGGTTTCATCTGCCCTGAAGGCGGCGGCGAAGATATTTTCGCTCATTATTCCACCATTCAGATGGATGGTTACAGAACGCTAAAAGCTGGACAATCCGTTCAGTTTGATGTCCACCAGGGGCCAAAAGGCAATCACGCCAGTGTTATTGTGCCCGTCGAAGTAGAAGCGGCAGTCGCATAGCTCTTCTGTCTCATTGTGTACATCCTAAAGGCAAAATGCCAGCCCGATCGGCTGGCATTTTTATCTCAAAAATTACTCTCGTGCCAGAGCATCTACTGGATCCAGTCGTGCCGCATTTCGTGCGGGTAACCAGCCAAATAAAATCCCGGTGACCGTCGAGCAGAGAAACGCCAGCAGCAGTGCCAACGGTGAAAAACCAATCTCCCAGCCGGGTAAGAAAAGCTGCAAGGTGAAAGCAATTAACAGTGACAGTGTTATTCCCAACGCGCCACCAACCAGGCAAACCAGTACGGCTTCGATCAAAAACTGTTGCAAAACATCGCTTGCTCGCGCACCTACAGCCATGCGAATGCCAATTTCCCGTGTCCGCTCGGTCACTGACACCAGCATAATATTCATTACACCAATACCGCCCACCACCAGCGAAATCACCGCAACCAGCGTCAGAAACAGTTGTAAAGTACGTGTGGTCTTTTCAACGGTTTTCAAGACGCCATCCATGTTCCAGGTAAAGAAATCCTTCTTACCGTGGCGCAGTGAAAGTAAACGCGTGAGTTGCTGTTCCGCCTCAGCGCTGTCAAAGCCTTCTTTCACCCTGACAGTAATGGAGTTCAGCCACGACTGGCCCATAACTCGCCCGGACATCGTGCTGTAAGGTAGCCAGACACGCAGCACTTTACTGCTACCAAACATCGACTGTTTTTCTTCCGCCACACCAATGACTCTGGCGGGCATATTGCCGACCAGAATCACCTCGCCAACCACATCTGCTTTATGGGGGAAAAGCTGGCGGCGAGTATTACTGTCGAGAACCACGACCTGCGCACGACCGTTCAGCTGCTCCTGATTAAAGGTGTTCCCTTCACTGAAGGTCATGCCATAGACATTAAAATAATCGCCGCTCACGCCATTGGCACTGGCAGCCACATCAACATTGTTATAACGCAGGCGCAGGTTTTGCGAGACGGCGGGCGTGGCAGAGGCAACCCACGGTTGTTTTTGGATGGCGATTAAGTCGTCGTACTTCAGCGCCTGCTGATATTGCGGATCGTCATCGCCAAAATCTTTCCCGGGATAGACATCAATAGTATTCGTACCAATAGAACGAATATCCGCCAGCACCATTTGTTTAGCGGCGTCGCCCACCACGACAATGGAAACCACCGACGCAATACCGATAATAATCCCCAGCATGGTCAGTAAAGTACGCATTTTATTCGCTGCCAGCGCCCGCCATGCCATCGTCAGCGCCTCGTTAAAACCGCTGACAAACTGCCGCCAGCCAGACGCCGTGTTGACAACAGGTTCCGTTCCGCCAGTAGCATTCACTTTTTCAACGGCGGGAGGATTGCGCACAATTTCGCCGTCGCGAATTTCGATCACCCGCTCGGCCTGAGCAGCAACCTGCGGATCGTGGGTGACGATAATCACCGTATGCCCGCGATCGCGCAGCTGATGCAGGATCGCCATCACCTCTTCGCCAGAATGGCTGTCCAGTGCGCCGGTCGGTTCATCGGCAAGAATTACCTGACCGCCGTTCATCAATGCCCGCGCGATACTGACGCGCTGTTGCTGGCCACCCGAAAGCTGTGCCGGGTAATACTCTGTACGGTCTTCCAGCCCCAGTCGTTGCAGTAACTCCTGGGCGCGAAGCAGCCGCTGTTTCCGCTCAAGACCGGCATAGACGGCGGGTACTTCAACGTTCTGCTCGGCGGTTAAATGCGAAAGCAAATGGTAACGCTGGAAAATAAAGCCGAAATGCTCGCGGCGCAGTTGCGCCAGCGCATCGGCGTCCAGCGTGGCAACATCCTGACCGGCGACGCGATAGGTGCCGCTGGTGGCCTTATCCAGGCAGCCGAGAATATTCATCAGGGTCGATTTACCGGAACCCGAAGCGCCGACAATCGCCACCATCTCACCGGCATAAATATCGAGGCTGATGCCCTTCAGCACCTCAACCTGCTCATCACCGGCAGGATAGCTGCGACGAATATCCTTTAATTCGAGCAAGGGCGTCATTGCGCAGCTCCTGGTTTGGCCTCACCAATCACCACTTCATCGCCCGCTTCCAGCCCTTTGACAATCTCAACATCGGTATCGTTACGTGCGCCAATCGTCACTTCACGCTCGCGTGTTTCACCATTACGCAACAATTTGACTTTATAACGATTATCGCCAACCGGATCGCCTAACGCCGACAGAGGGATCGTCAGCACATTTTTCACATCGGTGAGCTGAATATGCACTTGCGCGGTCATATCCAGCCGCAGTAAACCATTGGGGTTGGGTACTTCAAAACGGGCGTAATAGAAAATAGCGTCGTTAATCTTTTCCGGCGTCGGTAGCACATCCTTGATTTGCCCCTCGTAGCGCGTCAGTGGATCGCCAAGCACCGTAAACCAGGCTTTTTGCCCCGGCTTCAGGTGGATTACATCCGCTTCAGAAACCTGCGCTTTTACCAGCATGGTGCTCATATCTGCCAGCGTCAGAATGTTCGGTGCTTGTTGTGCGGCAATCACCGTCTGGCCTTGCAGAGTGGTGATTTGCGTGACTTCCCCGGCCATCGGGGCAACGATGCGGGTGTAATCGAGATTGGTTTTAGCCGTATCGAGAGAGGCCTGATTGCGCTTGATTTGCGCGTCAATGGTGCCAATTTGCGCCTGTTTCACAGCCATCTCCGTCGCGGCGTTATCGAGATCCTGCTGTGAAACCGCTTGCGTTTGTGCAAGACGTTGCTGACGGGAA
This sequence comes from Escherichia sp. WS1118, assembly GCF_046487695.1. Lineage (NCBI taxonomy): Bacteria > Pseudomonadati > Pseudomonadota > Gammaproteobacteria > Enterobacterales > Enterobacteriaceae > Escherichia > Escherichia sp. WS1118. The sequence goes on from NZ_JBJQIZ010000010.1 coordinate 49,903, forward strand.
TACGTCACCCGCGCCAGTTTCAGCTCCGCTTCCGCCTGCTGCCGCTGCGCGCGTAGCTCCATCAGCGTTGCTTCCACCTCCTTGATCTGGTTTTCAGCCTGTTCAGGATCAATAACCCCTAAAAGCTGGTCTTTTTTTACTTTATCGCCAATCGCCACCGACAGCGTTTTCAACTGACCGCTGACCTGCGCGCCCACGTCAACCTTACGCAGCGCGTCCAGCTTTCCGGTCGCCAGCACGCTTTGCTGTAAATCACCGGGGCGCACAATCAGCGTCTGATAAGTCGGCACGGGTGCGTTAAGAATTCTCCATAACGTAATCAGCCCGGCGATGACTAACACCATCGCAATAACGTAACGCTTCTTCACGGTTTTCCGCTTTTTCATAAATATTCTGAATACTCCATATGCCAATCCGGGTCATTAACTTCAACGAAATATCAACAAAACCCTAAAATTTACGTTAATAATCACACTATTGATGTTTGGTTAAGATACGCAATGGTTAAATCGACGTCATGTATAACCATTGATTTCATGAATATGTCGCAGCTAACTGAACGGACCTTTACGCCATCTGAATCTCTCAGCAGCCTGTCACTTTTTCTTAGTCTGGCACGAGGACAGTGTCGGCCGGGTAAATTCTGGCATCGCCGTAGTTTTCGCCAGAAATTTTTGCTGCGCTCGTTGATTATGCCGCGTTTAAGCGTTGAGTGGATGAACGAACTTTCCCACTGGCCTAATCTCAATGTGTTGTTAACGCGCCAGCCGCGACTGCCTGTACGTCTACATCGCCCTTACCTTGCGGCGAATCTTAGCCGTAAGCAATTGCTGGAGGCGTTACGTTACCATTATGCGTTACTCCGCGGGTGTATGTCGGCGGAAGAGTTCAGCTTATATTTGAATACCCCCGGGCTGCAACTGGCGAAGCTGGAAGGCAAAAACGGCGAGCAGTTCACGCTTGAGCTGACCATGATGATCTCAATGGATAAAGAAGGTGACAGCACCATCCTGTTCCGCAACAGCGAAGGTATTCCTCTGGCAGAGCTCACTTTTACCCTGTGTGAATATCAGGGGAAAAGGACGATGTTTATTGGCGGACTGCAAGGCGCAAAATGGGAAATTCCACACCAGGAAATCCAGAATGCGACGAAAGCCTGCCACGGGCTATTTCCCAAACGCCTCGTGATGGAAGCGGCCTGTCTGTTTGCCCAACGTTTGCAGGTAGAGCAGATTATTGCCGTCAGCAATGAAACGCATATTTACCGCAGCCTGCGTTATCGCGATAAAGAAGGCAAGATCCATGCCGATTACAACGCTTTCTGGGAATCGGTTGGCGGCGTATGTGATGCTGAACGCCATTACCGCCTTCCAGCACAGATAGCACGAAAAGAGATTGCCGAAATCGCCAGTAAAAAACGGGCTGAATACCGTCGGCGCTATGAGATGCTCGACGCTATTCAGCCACAAATGGCCACGATGTTTTGTAGTTAGTCGGCCCGACCGCGCGCCAGCCACAGCACGCGTGAGAACATTTTTTTCAGCAGCGTCGGTACGGAGTCCACACCACGACGTCCGGCCTCCATTGCCACTTCAATGGCAAGATCGGGTTTGGAAGAGCGATGGATCGCTTTCGAGATAACTTTGCGCAGATTCATCGGTATATTTTCCGGGATTTGCGCCACGCGGTGGAACACATCGGAAAATCCCTGGCGATACATAAAATGTTCCATATCCAGCGCCGGTAACGCCGTTAAATGTTCTCGTTCGGCTTCCCGATCGTTATTCAACAGGCTGCGTACCGTAGCGGCATATTTCTTCCCTGCTTCATCGCCATCGACCAGTACATGCCATTCAATCCCCATTCGCCGGGCAAATTTAACCAGCGGCTTTAGCCCGGACTGGGCAAACTCAATGACCTTGATCCCTTCGGCATCGAAATGGTGTCCACACTGGCGCGCCAGTTCGTTGATAACCCAGGTTTCCGTTTCCCCTTCCACCAACAGCCAGCAGCGAGCAAACAGCGATGACGGACGGTTAAAACGAATGTGAAAGGATATGCGTCGGCTATCTTCGGTACTCAAGCCACTCGGTCCCAGACGCCAGGCGGCAACGCGAGAGGACTCACGTACCAGTCGGCAAACATGCTCTACCGGCGTTAACGAAAGCAACTCTCCCGAGTTGGTAGTAGCGATGCGCTGCAATGGCAGAAGATTCAACAGATGCCAGGCAACTGAAAGCATAATGGGGTGTAAACGGGTTTCTGGATCTTCGATCAGCAACAATGGACGGGCGTCTTTATCCAGTCGCAATGTGCCTTTTGCCTGCAACAAAGTAGCAAACAGGCCGAGCAAAATAACCCGATACGAGCGCCCTCCAGGTCGGTCAATCATCCGGTTGATGATATCCAGATAGCGCCAGCTTCGTTGCTCATTGCTGGCTCGCCGCCGCATTAAACGATATCGCGCCTGTCCGGCCCCCTGCTCAGAGAAATAATGCTCAAGCAGCTGTACCATTGCGGAAAGTCCCTGACGAATCTGCCCATCAGAGAGATTTTGCGGATGTGAGGATAATTCACGGGCGAGGAAATCGAGCTGGCGCGCGGTGACTTCCACATTGGGGACATTTGGCACCGTGCCGTTACGAATACGGCGCATAAAACGGGCATCACGCAAGCGCAGCACCGGCATTAAACGCACCAGATGACGAGCCTGATCGTTAATATCCTCAACATCAATCGGATGTCCGTCTTTATCGAGAAAACTGCGGAGTGTCATCACGCTGCCGTCTTCCGCACTCTCCCCTTCCAGACGATAAAAAATACGGTGATAACCATCGGTGCATGGCGTCCAGCACGCTTCCAGCGGCCGATAGCGGCGAACCCGATGTCGGCCTGGCAGCGATTCGCGGAAGGTCAAAATAATATGCAGATGATGTTCTCGCCCGTTGATATCTCCCGGCGGGAACCAGAAATCATCGCGCTCAAAATGGTAGAGATCTGATTCTGGCGATAGCAGCAGGGTTAAGGCGTCCAGCAAGCTGGATTTACCCCACGCGTTCTCCCCAATCAGGACGTTGTTTTGTTCCAGCATCAACGACAAACGGTTGATACCGCGAAAACCCACAATTTCAACGCGCTCAAGAATCATATCCCCTCCAGAAATATGTGACTTATCCTTTACGCTGGCAGTATAACGGGAAAGGCCATGCTAATACGTGATGACATCACATTTAAGCATGGCAAATGTCTGAAAAATGAGCGAATAATCGCGTTATACTCCCTCTTGCTGATAAGCCTGCAAAAACAACAAAATCAAATAATTAGCATGATAAATTATTTTTTATTACGCCTAAAGGATTAAATCTTTCGCTTGCACTACACTGTCAATCAGACAAATGACTATATGGGGCAACCCGCTGTTGCCTTAAATCAAATTTACTGGATTTATTTATCTGGTGAATGACTTGCCTTCGTTTTTAAAATAGCCGCGCATCATTTCCGTCGTCACTTTTTTACGACGACCCTATAAAACGACCATATTTTTCACAGGGTCAATTTTTAATTGAGGTGGATATGTTCAGAAAATTAGCAGCTGAATGTTTTGGTACTTTCTGGCTTGTTTTTGGCGGCTGTGGTAGTGCCGTACTGGCCGCAGGCTTCCCGGAATTAGGCATTGGTTTTGCCGGCGTGGCGTTGGCGTTCGGTCTGACCGTTCTGACAATGGCCTTTGCTGTTGGTCATATTTCTGGTGGTCATTTTAACCCGGCGGTCACTATTGGTTTATGGGCTGGCGGACGTTTCCCGGCAAAAGAAGTCGTTGGCTACGTAATTGCCCAGGTTGTCGGCGGTATTGTTGCGGCGGCGCTGCTGTATTTAATTGCCAGTGGTAAAACGGGTTTTGACGCGGCAGCCAGCGGTTTTGCTTCTAACGGTTATGGCGAGCATTCACCAGGCGGTTATTCCATGCTTTCCGCGCTGGTAGTTGAACTGGTATTGAGTGCAGGTTTCCTGCTGGTGATCCACGGCGCAACTGACAAATTCGCTCCTGCTGGTTTTGCGCCAATTGCCATTGGTCTGGCCTTAACCCTGATTCACTTAATCAGTATTCCGGTGACTAACACTTCCGTTAACCCGGCGCGCAGTACTGCGGTTGCTATCTTCCAGGGCGGCTGGGCATTAGAACAACTGTGGTTCTTCTGGGTGGTGCCAATTGTCGGCGGTATTATCGGTGGTCTGATTTACCGGACTCTACTGGAAAAGCGTAATTAATTAACGCAGAAGGCCTGGCGCAATGTCAGGCCTTTTTTTAAGATGTTGTTATATGTTGATTCATCATCTTGTTGCGCTCCTTTCATGAGCTAAGCCACATATTGCCACTGGCGCAAGGAGCGTGCAGGGGGCGGCCAATCGCCGCCGCCCCCTGCACCCCCGGGCTCTGGCGAACAAAATCGCCGCTGCGCGGTGCCCTCGGCTTATCCCTTACGGCTACCGGGTCGGGCGCGAGGTAACATCCCTGTAAAACGCGCCCTCAGCCCACATCCATGTGGGCTGCCCCGGCCTTCAGGGAACGCCTCGGCGATTTTGACGCCACCAACACTGGTGCGGTTTGTAATTAAAGCGCAAGAACATCTTTAAATGAAAACGAATACTCTACTGCTCCTTATGCATAACATTTCCTTTTAATTGCAACTTTACTCGTCCTTCCGCTTTCAGTAGTGTGTCATCGCGCATTTCGACTTCATCTTTGCAAGGACTGGGTTTTCATGTTTTCTGGGCTGTTAATCATTCTGGTTCCCCTGATTGTGGGTTACCTCATTCCGCTTCGCCAAAAAGCTGCATTAAGAGTTATTAATCAGCTATTAAGCTGGATGGTTTACCTTATTCTCTTTTTTATGGGTATCAGTCTGGCGTTTCTCGATAACCTCGCCAGTAACCTGTTGGCGATTCTGCATTATTCTGCCGTCAGTATTACCGTTATTTTACTGTGTAATATTGCCGCCCTGATGTGGCTGGAGCGCGGCCTGCCATGGCGCAATCACCATCAGCAAGAAAAACTCCCGTCGCGTATTGCGATGGCGCTGGAGTCGCTAAAACTGTGCGGCGTAGTAGTGATTGGTTTTGCCATTGGTCTGAGTGGACTGGCTTTCTTACAACACGCGACCGAAGCCAGTGAATACACCTTAATTCTGCTACTTTTCCTCGTCGGTATTCAGTTGCGCAATAATGGCATGACCTTAAAGCAGATTGTCCTTAATCGCCGGGGAATGATTGTCGCCGTGGTGGTGGTTGCCAGTTCATTAATTGGTGGTTTAATTAACGCCTTTATTCTTGATCTTCCCATCAATACCGCGCTGGCAATGGCCTCCGGTTTCGGCTGGTATTCTCTTTCCGGTATTTTATTGACCGAATCTTTTGGTCCGGTAATCGGGAGCGCGGCGTTTTTTAATGATCTGGCCCGTGAGCTGATTGCTATTATGTTAATCCCTGGGCTGATTCGCCGTAGCCGCTCTACTGCACTGGGCTTATGCGGTGCGACGTCGATGGATTTCACCCTGCCCGTTCTTCAACGTACAGGCGGGCTGGATATGGTCCCGGCGGCGATTGTTCACGGTTTTATTCTTAGTCTGTTAGTGCCGATTCTCATCGCCTTTTTCTCTGCATAATACCTCTCTGGCGGTAGATCTCTGCCGCCAAAATTGCGCTAAATCAATCTCCCTTAAAGTTGCATTAAAAATCTCTTTTATCCCCGCGTTAAGCGTCTTAATCTTAAACATGTATATTAAATATAACTTTAAAAGGTGTGATCATGTTTTGTGTGCAATGTGAACAAACTATCCGTACTCCGGCAGGAAACGGCTGCTCATACGCGCAGGGGATGTGTGGTAAAACGGCGGAAACCTCTGACCTTCAGGATTTACTCATCGCGGCGCTGCAAGGGCTTTCGGCCTGGGCAGTGAAAGCACGTGAATACGGCATCATCAACCACGATGTAGACAGCTTTGCGCCACGTGCCTTTTTCTCAACCCTGACCAACGTTAACTTCGATTCTCCGCGTATTGTCGGCTACGCTCGTGAAGCGATTGCCCTGCGCGAGGCGCTGAAAGCACAATGCCTGGCTGTAGATGCCAACGCCCGCGTCGATAACCCGATGGCTGACCTGCAACTGGTGAGCGACGATCTCGGCGAGCTGCAACGTCAGGCAGCAGAATTTACCCCTAACAAAGATAAAGCGGCGATTGGCGAAAACATTCTCGGCCTGCGTCTGCTGTGCCTGTATGGCCTGAAAGGTGCGGCGGCCTATATGGAACACGCGCATGTTCTCGGTCAATACGACAACGATATTTATGCCCAGTACCATAAAATCATGGCGTGGCTGGGGACCTGGCCTGCCGATATGAACGCGCTTCTTGAGTGTTCAATGGAAATCGGCCAGATGAACTTCAAAGTGATGAGCATTCTGGACGCAGGCGAAACCGGTAAATACGGTCACCCGACGCCAACTCAGGTCAACGTCAAAGCGACGGCGGGTAAATGCATTCTGATTTCCGGTCACGATCTCAAAGATCTCTACAACCTGCTGGAACAGACCGAAGGCACGGGCGTTAATGTCTACACCCACGGCGAAATGCTGCCTGCGCATGGTTACCCGGAGCTGCGTAAATTCAAGCATCTGGTCGGTAACTACGGCAGCGGCTGGCAGAATCAGCAAGTGGAGTTCGCTCGTTTCCCAGGCCCCATCGTGATGACCTCGAACTGCATCATCGACCCAACCGTAGGCGCTTATGACGATCGTATCTGGACCCGCAGCATCGTTGGCTGGCCGGGTGTGCGTCATCTGGATGGCGAAGATTTCTCTGCAGTCATTGCCCAGGCGCAACAGATGGCGGGCTTCCCGTACAGCGAAATTCCGCACCTGATCACCGTGGGCTTTGGTCGCCAGACACTGCTTGGCGCAGCCGATACGCTGATTGATCTGGTGAGCCGTGAAAAACTGCGTCATATCTTCCTGCTTGGCGGCTGTGACGGCGCACGCGGCGAGCGTCACTATTTCACCGATTTCGCCACCAGCGTGCCGGATGACTGCCTGATCCTGACCCTCGCTTGCGGTAAATATCGCTTTAATAAACTTGAGTTTGGCGATATCGAAGGTCTGCCGCGTCTGGTAGATGCTGGTCAATGTAACGATGCTTACTCAGCAATTATTCTGGCGGTAACGCTGGCAGAGAAACTGGGCTGCGGAGTCAACGATCTGCCGCTGTCGCTGGTGCTCTCCTGGTTTGAACAGAAAGCGATTGTCATTCTGCTGACGCTGCTTTCTCTGGGTGTGAAAAATATCGTCACCGGCCCGACTGCACCTGGTTTCCTGACACCAGACCTGCTGGCGGTGCTGAACGAGAAATTCGGCCTGCGTTCTATCACCACTGTTGAAGAAGACATGAAGCAACTGTTGAGCGCGTAAGGAGTTTGTCGATGACGATGCCAACGAATCAATGCCCGTGGCGGATGCAGGTTCATCACATTACGCAAGAAACGCCGGATGTGTGGACGATTTCCCTGATTTGCCACGATTACTACCCATATCGCGCCGGGCAATATGCGCTGGTCAGCGTGCGAAACTCAGCGGAAACGCTGCGTGCTTACACCATTTCCTCCACGCCAGGCGTGAGTGAATACATCACCCTGACCGTGCGGCGGATTGATGACGGTGTCGGCTCCCGGTGGCTGACGCGCGATGTAAAACGCGGTGATTATCTCTGGCTTTCGGACGCGATGGGGGAATTTACCTGCGACGATAAAGCAGAAGATAAATTCCTGTTGCTGGCGGCAGGCTGCGGCGTCACGCCGATTATGTCGATGCGTCGCTGGCTGGCGAAGAACCGTCCACAGGCCGATGTGCAGGTGATCTACAACGTGCGTACACCGCAGGATGTGATTTTCGCCGATGAGTGGCGTAACTATCCGGTAACGCTGGTGGCGGAAAATAACGTTACCGAAGGCTTTATCGCTGGTCGTCTCACTCGCGAACTGCTGGCAGGTGTCCCTGATTTAGCCTCACGTACCGTGATGACCTGTGGCCCTGCTCCGTATATGGATTGGGTAGAGCAGGAAGTGAAAGCGCTCGGCGTGACGCGTTTCTTTAAAGAAAAATTCTTCACCCCAGTAGCGGAAGCGGCGACCAGCGGTCTGAAATTCACCAAACTGCAACCGGCACGAGAATTTTACGCTCCGGTTGGCACCACGCTACTGGAGGCGCTGGAAAGCAATAACGTTCCGGTTGTCGCCGCCTGCCGTGCGGGTGTTTGCGGCTGCTGTAAGACGAAAGTGATTTCCGGTGAATATACGGTGAGCAGCACAATGACGCTGACCGACGCCGAAATCGCTGAAGGTTACGTACTGGCCTGCTCCTGCCATCCGCAGGGGGATTTGGTTCTCGCATAATCGCCTGATGCCCGATGATATTCCTTTCATCGGGCTATTTAACCGTTAGTGCCTCCTTTTTCTCCCATCCCTTCCCCCTCCGTCAGATGAACTAAACTTGTTACCGTTATCACATTCAGGAGATGGAGAACCATGAAACAAACGGTTGCAGCTTATATCGCCAAAACACTCGAATCGGCAGGCGTGAAACGCATCTGGGGAGTCACGGGCGACTCTCTGAACGGTCTTAGTGACAGTCTTAATCGCATGGGCACCATCGAGTGGATGTCCACCCGGCATGAAGAAGTGGCGGCGTTTGCCGCTGGCGCTGAAGCACAACTTAGCGGAGAACTGGCGGTCTGTGCCGGATCGTGCGGTCCCGGCAACCTGCACTTAATCAACGGCCTGTTCGATTGCCACCGCAATCACGTTCCGGTACTGGCGATTGCCGCTCATATTCCCTCCAGCGAAATTGGCAGCGGCTATTTCCAGGAAACCCACCCACAAGAGCTATTCCGCGAATGTAGTCACTATTGCGAGCTTGTTTCCAGCCCAGAGCAGATCCCACAAGTGCTGGCAATTGCTATGCGCAAAGCGGTGCTTAACCGTGGCGTTTCCGTTGTTGTGTTACCGGGCGACGTGGCGTTAAAACCTGCGCCAGAAGGGGCAACTACCCACTGGTATCATGCGCCACAGCCGGTAGTAACACCGGAAGAAGAAGAGTTACGCAAACTGGCGCAACTGCTGCGTTATTCCAGCAATATCGCCCTGATGTGTGGCAGCGGCTGTGCGGGGGCGCATAAAGAGTTAGTTGAGTTTGCCGGGAAAATTAAAGCGCCTATAGTTCATGCCCTGCGCGGTAAAGAACATGTCGAATACGATAATCCATATGATGTTGGAATGACGGGATTAATCGGCTTTTCGTCAGGTTTCCATACCATGATGAACGCCGATACGTTAGTGCTGCTCGGTACTCAGTTTCCCTACCGCGCGTTCTACCCGACCGATGCCAAAATTATTCAGATTGATATCAACCCAGCCAGCATCGGCGCGCATAGCAAGGTAGATATGGCGCTGGTCGGCGATATCAAATCAACCCTGCGGGCATTGCTGCCACTGGTGGAAGAAAAAACCGATCGCAAGTTTCTGGATAAAGCGCTGGAAGATTACCGCGACGCCCGCAAAGGGCTGGATGATTTAGCTAAACCGAGCGAGAAAGCCATTCACCCGCAATATCTGGCGCAGCAAATTAGTCATTTTGCCGCCGATGACGCCATCTTTACCTGTGACGTTGGTACGCCAACGGTGTGGGCGGCACGTTATCTAAAAATGAACGGCAAGCGTCGCCTGTTAGGTTCGTTTAACCATGGTTCGATGGCTAACGCCATGCCGCAGGCGCTGGGCGCGCAGGCAACCGAGCCAGAACGCCAGGTGGTCGCCATGTGCGGCGATGGCGGTTTTAGCATGTTGATGGGCGATTTCCTCTCGGTAGTGCAGATGAAGCTGCCAGTGAAAATTATCGTCTTTAATAACAGCGTGCTGGGCTTTGTGGCGATGGAGATGAAAGCTGGTGGCTATTTGACTGACGGCACCGAATTACACGACACCAACTTTGCCCGAATTGCCGAAGCCTGCGGCATTACGGGTATTCGTGTAGAAAAAGCGTCTGAAATCGATGAAGCTCTGCAACGCGCCTTCTCCATCGACGGTCCGGTGTTGGTGGATGTGGTTGTCGCCAAAGAAGAATTAGCCATTCCACCGCAGATCAAACTCGAACAGGCCAAAGGTTTCAGCCTGTATATGCTGCGCGCAATCATCAGCGGGCGCGGTGATGAAGTGATCGAACTGGCGAAAACGAACTGGCTAAGGTAAAAAGGGTGGCATTTCCCGTCATAATAAGGACATGCCATGATTGATTTACGCAGTGATACCGTTACCCGACCGAGCCGCGCCATGCTCGAAGCAATGATGGCCGCCCCGGTTGGGGACGACGTTTACGGAGACGACCCTACCGTTAATGCTCTGCAGGACTATGCGGCAGAGCTTTCCGGTAAAGAAGCCGCCATTTTTCTGCCGACCGGCACCCAGGCTAACCTGGTCGCTCTGCTCAGTCACTGCGAACGCGGCGAAGAGTATATTGTCGGTCAGGCCGCGCATAACTATCTGTTTGAAGCCGGTGGCGCAGCAGTGCTGGGCAGTATTCAGCCGCAACCCATCGACGCAGCTGCCGACGGCACGCTACCGCTGGATAAAGTGGCGATGAAAATCAAACCCGACGATATCCATTTCGCCCGCACCAAATTACTCAGTCTGGAAAACACCCACAACGGCAAAGTGCTGCCGCGTGAATACTTAAAAGAGGCATGGGAATTTACCCGCAAGCGCAATCTGGCGCTGCATGTTGACGGTGCGCGCATCTTTAATGCCGTGGTGGCTTACGGCTGCGAACTGAAAGAGATCACACAATATTGTGACTCGTTCACCATTTGCCTGTCGAAAGGTCTTGGGACGCCAGTCGGTTCATTACTCGTCGGTAATCGTGATTACATTAAACGTGCCATTCGCTGGCGGAAAATGACAGGTGGCGGGATGCGCCAGTCCGGCATTCTGGCTGCCGCCGGGCTGTATGCGCTGAAAAATAACGTCGCACGTTTGCAGGAAGACCACGACAACGCCGCCTGGATGGCGAAGCAACTGCGTGAAGCAGGCGCGGATGTGATGCGTCAGGACACCAATATGCTGTTTGTTCGCGTCGGGGAAGAAAATGCTGCCGCGTTAGGCGAATACATGAAAGCGAGAAACGTACTGATTAACGCCTCGCCGATTGTCCGCCTGGTGACGCATCTTGACGTCTCGCGCGCTCAGCTGGCGGAAGTCGCCGCCCACTGGCGCGCATTCCTGGCGCGTTAAGGAGGGAGACGTGCCGCAACGCATTTTAGTTCTCGGTGCCAGTGGCTACATTGGTCAGCATCTGGTGCGAACACTCAGCCAGCAGGGGCATCAGATCCTGGCGGCGGCACGTCATGTCGACAGGCTTGCAAAGCTGCAACTGGCAAATGTCAGTTGCCATAAAGTCGATCTCAGCTGGCCGGATAACCTTCCGGCCCTGTTGCAGGATATCGATACGGTCTATTTTCTGGTGCACAGCATGGGAGAAGGCGGTGATTTTATCGCTCAGGAGCGCCAGGTGGCTCTCAACGTCCGCGATGCGCTGCGCGAAGTACCGGTAAAGCAATTAATCTTTCTCAGTTCGTTGCAGGCCCCGCCACATGAGCAGTCGGACCATCTGCGCGCCCGTCAGGCTACGGCGGATATTCTTCGTGAAGCGGGTGTCCCGGTGACCGAATTGCGTGCCGGAATAATCGTTGGTGCAGGTTCAGCGGCGTTCGAAGTCATGCGCGATATGGTCTACAACCTGCCAGTGTTAACGCCGCCACGCTGGGTTCGTTCACGCACCACGCCCATCGCGCTGGAAAACTTGCTGCACTATCTGGTGGCGCTGTTAGACCATCCAGCCAGCGAACATCGCATCTTCGAAGCCGCTGGGCCAGAAGTGCTCAGTTATCAGCAACAGTTTGAACATTTTATGGCGGTGAGCGGTAAGCGCCGCTGGTTGCTCCCCATCCCCCTCCCCACCCGCTGGATTTCGGTGTGGTTTCTTAATGTGATTACTTCAGTACCGCCCACCACCGCCAGGGCGTTGATTCAGGGGCTGAAACACGATCTGCTGGCGGATGACACCGCGCTACGTGCGCTCATCCCACAACGGCTGATCGCTTTCGATGACGCGGTACGTCGCACCCTGAAAGAAGAAGAAAAGCTGGTCAACTCCAGCGACTGGGGCTACGACGCTCAGGCCTTTTCCCGCTGGCGACCGGAGTACGGTTATTTCGCCAAACAGGCGGGGTTTACCGTTAAAACGTCCGCCAGCCTTACAGCTTTATGGCGGGTAGTGAACCAAATCGGCGGTAAAGAGCGTTATTTCTTTGGCAATATTTTGTGGCAGACACGGGCGTTGATGGACCTTGCGATCGGTCATAAGCTGGCGAAAGGCCGCCCGGAGCGCGAATATTTACAGACCGGCGATGCGGTGGATAGCTGGAAAGTCATTGTCGTTGAACCGGAAAAACAACTTACGTTGTTATTTGGCATGAAAGCGCCGGGGCTGGGACGACTGTGTTTTACCCTGGAAGATAAAGGCGACTATCGTACTATTGATGTCCGTGCTTTCTGGCATCCGCACGGTATGCCGGGGCTGTTTTACTGGTTATTGATGATCCCCGCGCATCTGTTTATTTTTCGCGGAATGGCAAAACGAATCGCCAGACTGGCAGAACAAAGCACAGATTAATCGACAAAACCTGCGTTATTCTTTCATGTTTCCCATTGCATCAAGGGGGAAATCACGGAAGAATGCGCACGTCATTTTCTCAACAACAGTGGATTGATATGAAGGTACTGGTTACCGGCGCCACCAGCGGCTTAGGTCGAAACGCGGTAGAGTTTTTATGCCAGAAAGGCATCAGCGTGCGAGCGACCGGTCGCAACGAGGCAATGGGTAAATTGCTGGAAAAAATGGGCGCAGAGTTTGTTCCGGCGGATCTGACCGAGCTGGTCTCATCACAAGCTAAAGTGATGCTCGCGGGCATTGATACGCTGTGGCACTGCTCCAGCTTTACCTCGCCCTGGGGGACACAACAGGCTTTCGATCTGGCTAACGTTCGCGCCACTCGCCGCCTGGGTGAATGGGCTGTCGCCTGGGGTGTGCGTAACTTTATTCATATCTCTTCTCCCTCCCTGTACTTCGATTATCACCACCATCGCGATATTAAAGAAGATTTTCGCCCTCACCGCTTCGCCAACGAGTTTGCCCGCAGCAAAGCAGCCAGTGAAGAAGTGATCAATATGCTTTCGCAGGCGAATCCACAAACGCGCTTTACTATTCTGCGCCCACAAAGTCTGTTCGGACCGCACGATAAAGTCTTTATCCCCCGTCTGGCGCATATGATGCATCACTACGGCAGTATTCTGTTACCGCATGGCGGCAGTGCGCTGGTCGATATGACCTACTATGAAAATGCCGTGCACGCCATGTGGCTGGCAAGCCAGGAAGCGTGCGATAAGCTACCTTCCGGGCGTGTGTACAACATCACCAACGGCGAACATCGCACACTGCGCAGCATCGTGCAGAAGCTGATCGACGAGTTGAATATTGACTGTCGTATTCGTTCCGTCCCCTACCCAATGCTGGATATGATCGCCCGCAGCATGGAGCGTTTAGGTCGCAAGTCAGCTAAAGAGCCGCCGCTAACCCACTACGGCGTCTCCAAGTTGAATTTTGACTTTACGCTGGATATTACGCGCGCGCAGGAAGAGCTAGGTTATCAGCCAGTCCTTACCCTGGATGAAGGTATCGAGAAAACTGCCGCCTGGCTGCGCGACCACGGAAAACTGCCGCGCTAATCCTGCCCGTATTTCTCCAGCAACGCTTCGGCAATCGCCTGAGTTTCTGCATCCGCTTCGCCGTTATATAACGTCGGGCGGAAATGCATCTGGAACGCCATAATCACGCGCCGCTGCTCGCGCGGAGTCATATCAGGCTTTACGTCATAACCATAACGCGCCAAAAGCTCCAGCAATGACGCGGTCTCTACCGGTGTGTGTGGCGCGCGCCCGGCAAGGTAAAAGTTCACCCGCTGCGCATCCGGCCATGCACCAATCCCCTGCTGTGCCAGTTGCTGCCAGGGGAATAATGGCCCCGGATCGTCTTTGCGCTGCGGCGCAATATCCGCATGTGCTACTACGTTTTCCGGCTTGATGTGATAACGGGCAATAATATCTTTCGCCAGCGGAATAAGCGCCTGAATCTGTGCCGGTTCAAACGGGGCAAAATATTTCACTCCCGCCGATTTTTGCCAGCCACGGTTTTCCAGCTCAATGCCAATAGAGGTGTCGTTAAGGCGCGTTGCCCCGCGCCAGGCGCTAATCCCCGCATGCCAGGCCAGTTCTTGTTCCGGCACCAGTTGCCAGATGCGCGGTTTACCGTTGTATCGCGGTGGCACCGCAGGGACCAGATAATGCGAGCTGACCTGCTTATCGGTCAGTGTCGCCAGCGAGCTATCAAAATCATCTGCGGTGTAGTGGATCACCAGCACTTTAATGCGCGGATACGCCGCCTGCGCCTGGCGTCGGGTATCAAGCTGATATCCCTCTTTCTCGACAATGCCTTTTTCGCCTGTACACCCTGCCAGTAACAGAGCGGCAGCGACCAGCCAGAAGACTCTTCTCATCGACGCGTTTTCACCGCCGTACCGCTGACGCTAACCATCAGCATACTGCCGTTTTGCCCGACCGTTTCGTAGTCGATATCAATACCGACGACGGCATCAGCCCCCAGCGCTCGCGCCTGGGAGCCGAGCTCCTCAAAGGCAATCTCCCGCGCTTTACGCAGTTCTTTTTCGTAGGCACCGGAGCGTCCGCCAACGATATCGCGGATACCGGCAAAGAAATCACGGAAAATATTCGCGCCTAAAATCGCTTCGCCAGTCACCACACCGCAATATTCAACGATGGTCTGGCCTTCCAGAGTTGGGGTTGTAGAAAATTGCATGATCGATCTCCTTGTTTGCTAAGCCTTCGATCTTCAAAGCATTATCGGACTGATACGCTATTATTGAAAGGATATCATTATTATCGTAGAACGCTTTCAAGGTGTTCGCTTATAAGGAAATCATCATGCGCTATAGCAAATTGACCATGCTTATCCCTTGCGCACTGCTACTCAGTGCCTGTACCACCGTCACGCCAGCTTATAAAGATAACGGCCCCCGCACCGGTTCCTGTGTCCAGGGGGGGCCTGATAGTGTGGCTCAACAGTTCTATGACTACCGCATTCAACATCGCAGCAATGACATTACCGCTCTGCGCCCCTATTTGAGTGACAAACTGGCAACCCTACTTAGCGATGCCAGCCGCGATAATAGTCATCGTGAATTGTTAAGCAGCGATCCGTTCTCCAGTCGAACCACCTTGCCAGACAGCGCCCACGTTGCCAGTGCATCTACTATCCCTAATCGTGATGCCCGTAACATTCCATTGCGCGTGGATCTCAAGCAGGGTGACCAGGGCTGGCAGGATGAAGTGTTAATGATTCAGGAAGGCCAGTGTTGGGTCATCGACGATGTGCGCTACTTAGGCGGTAGCGTTCATGCCACAGCGGGTACGCTCCGTCAGTCCATCGAGAATCGCTAACGTCTTGATCAACCAATAAACCCCTTAAATTGTCCGGCATTTCGTGAGGAATGCCGACATTTATGCTCGCCGACCACCGCCCCCGTTATTTTGTGCTATGTTTATTGAATAATGCGCTTTGCTTTTAACTTTTAAAGCAGAAATATTGCATAATTATTCTGCCAAAGGTACTATCTTCGACCTCAATAGCTATCAGACTGCCAGTATACGAGTGTCAATGAGTATTCAATTAAACGGCATTAATTGCTTCTACGGCGCGCATCAGGCGCTGTTCGATATCACGCTGGATTGCCCACAGGGCGAAACGCTGGTGTTACTTGGCCCCAGCGGCGCGGGTAAAAGCTCGCTGCTGCGTGTACTCAATCTGCTTGAGATGCCGCGCTCCGGTACGCTCAACATTGCAGGCAACCATTTCGATTTCACCAAAACCCCCTCTGACAAAGCGATTCGCGATTTGCGTCGTAACGTTGGCATGGTGTTTCAGCAATACAACCTGTGGCCGCATCTGACCGTGCAGCAAAACCTGATTGAAGCGCCCTGTCGTGTACTGGGGTTGAGTAAAGATCAGGCGCTGGCCCGTGCAGAAAAACTGCTGGAACGTCTGCGTCTCAAACCTTATAGCGATCGTTACCCGCTGCATCTTTCTGGAGGTCAGCAGCAGCGTGTTGCTATTGCCCGTGCGTTGATGATGGAACCGCAGGTACTGCTGTTCGATGAACCGACCGCCGCACTGGACCCCGAAATTACGGCACAAATCGTCAGCATCATTCGTGAGCTGGCAGAAACGAATATTACCCAGGTGATCGTCACCCACGAAGTTGAAGTGGCGCGTAAAACCGCCAGCCGAGTGGTGTATATGGAAAACGGTCATATCGTAGAACAAGGCGACGCGAGCTGCTTTACCGAGCCGCAAACCGAAGCATTTAAAAACTATCTCTCTCACTAAGATTCGGGATAACAACAATGAAAAAAGTTCTGATTGCCGCGTTAATTGCAGGTTTTAGTCTTTCCGCCACAGCAGCCGAAACCATTCGTTTTGCCACCGAAGCCTCCTATCCTCCGTTTGAATCGATTGATGCAAACAACCAGATCGTTGGTTTTGATGTCGACCTGGCGCAGGCATTGTGTAAAGAGATTGATGCAACCTGCACTTTCTCTAACCAGGCGTTTGACAGCCTGATCCCAAGCCTGAAATTCCGTCGCGTAGAAGCAGTGATGGCGGGCATGGATATCACTCCGGAGCGTGAAAAGCAGGTGCTGTTTACCACCCCGTACTATGACAACTCTGCCCTGTTTGTGGGTCAGCAAGGCAAATACACCAGTGTTGATCAGCTGAAAGGCAAAAAAGTCGGCGTTCAGAACGGGACGACACACCAGAAGTTCATTATGGATAAGCATCCGGAAATCACTACCGTGCCATATGACAGTTACCAGAACGCAAAACTGGATCTGCAAAACGGTCGTATCGACAGCGTATTTGGTGACACCGCAGTGGTAACCGAATGGCTGAAAGATAACCCGAAACTGGCGGCAGTGGGCGATAAAGTGACCGATAAAGATTACTTCGGTACTGGCCTCGGCATCGCAGTACGCCAGGGCAACACTGAACTGCAGCAGAAACTCAACACTGCGCTGGAAAAAGTGAAGAAAGATGGCACTTACGAAACCATCTACAACAAATGGTTCCAGAAGTAATTCCTGATGAATGAATTTTTTCCTTTAGCAAGCGCCGCCGGGATGACCGTCGGCCTTGCCGTTTGTGCATTGATTGTCGGGCTGGCGCTGGCGATGTTCTTTGCGGTATGGGAGTCTGCGAAATGGCGTCCTGTCGCGTGGGCAGGTTCAGCGCTGGTAACCATTCTGCGTGGCCTGCCAGAAATTCTGGTGGTGCTGTTTATCTATTTTGGCTCCTCGCAGCTGCTGCTGACGCTTTCGGATGGCTTCACTATCAATCTTGGGTTCGTGCAGATCCCGGTGCAGATGGACATTGAGAACTTCGACGTTAGCCCGTTCCTTTGTGGTGTCATCGCACTGTCACTGCTGTATGCCGCCTATGCCTCGCAAACGCTGCGTGGTGCATTAAAAGCGGTGCCGGTGGGTCAGTGGGAATCCGGTCAGGCGCTGGGGCTGTCGAAATCGGCTATCTTTTTCCGTCTGGTGATGCCGCAGATGTGGCGTCATGCGCTGCCAGGTCTCGGTAACCAGTGGCTGGTGCTGCTGAAAGATACCGCGCTGGTCAGTTTGATTAGTGTGAATGATTTAATGCTACAAACCAAAAGCATCGCTACCCGTACACAGGAACCGTTTACCTGGTACATTGTGGCGGCGGTGATTTACCTGGTGATCACCCTGCTCAGTCAGTACATTCTCAAACGCATTGACCTGCGCGCGACACGTTTTGAGCGGAGGCCCAGCTAATGTTTGAGTATTTACCCGAACTGATGAAAGGGCTGCACACCAGCCTGACGCTAACCGTTGCCTCGCTGATTGTGGCACTGATTCTGGCATTGATTTTTACCATCATCCTGACGCTGAAAACGCCGGTGCTGGTGTGGCTGGTGCGGGGCTATATCACGCTGTTTACCGGTACGCCGCTGCTGGTGCAGATCTTCCTGATTTATTACGGACCGGGCCAGTTCCCAACGTTGCAGGAGTATCCGGCACTGTGGCATTTGTTGTCAGAACCGTGGTTATGTGCGCTGATTGCGTTGTCGCTGAACAGTGCGGCGTACACCACGCAGCTGTTTTACGGTGCGATTCGCGCGATCCCGGAAGGTCAATGGCAGTCCTGTAGCGCCCTGGGAATGAGCAAAAAAGATACGCTGGCGATCCTGCTGCCGTACGCGTTTAAACGCTCGCTCTCTTCTTATTCCAACGAAGTGGTGCTGGTGTTCAAAAGTACCTCTCTGGCTTACACCATTACGCTGATGGAAGTGATGGGATACAGCCAGTTGTTGTACGGACGCACCTACGATGTAATGGTATTTGGCGCGGCGGGGATTATTTACCTGGTCGTCAACGGCCTGCTGACGCTGATGATGCGTCTGATCGAGCGTAAAGCACTGGCATTCGAACGGCGGAATTAATGTAGCTGCATGCTGATGCCGGATGCGGCGTGGACGCCTTATCCGGCCTACATAGTGCATAAATTCTTATTATGAAGACGGACAACCCACTAAGCTGTCCGTCTTTTTTTATTTCATATAAATTATTTACTCATATTTATTGCATATAAATTCACTTGATGGCATTGTTATCCCATGCCGCAGACACGGCCAAAAATCATAAGATTGACAGACGGGAGTTCCATCATGAAAAAGTTAGTTCTTGCCGCTTTACTTGCTTCTTTTACTTTCGGTGCTTCTGCCGCAGAGAAAATCAATTTTGGCGTTTCAGCCACCTATCCACCCTTTGAATCTATAGGTGCTAATAATGAGATTGTCGGCTTTGATATCGACCTGGCAAAAGCCTTGTGCAAACAAATGCAGGCAGAATGTACTTTTACTAATCACGCGTTCGACAGCCTGATCCCGTCACTGAAATTCAGAAAATATGACGCCGTAATCTCCGGAATGGATATCACGCCGGAGCGTAGCAAACAGGTATCGTTTACCACGCCCTACTACGAAAACTCAGCCGTCGTGATTGCCAAAAAAGATACCTACAAAACGTTTGCCGATCTGAAAGGCAAACGTATTGGGATGGAAAACGGCACCACGCACCAGAAATATATTCAGGATCAGCACCCGGAAGTAAAAACTGTCTCCTATGACAGTTATCAGAATGCCTTTATCGATCTGAAAAATGGCCGTATTGATGGCGTATTTGGTGACACCGCAGTGGTAAACGAATGGCTGAAAACCAATCCGCAACTGGGCGTTGCTACTGAAAAAGTGACCGATCCGCAATACTTCGGCACCGGCCTGGGTATCGCTGTACGTCCGGATAACAAAGCTCTGCTGGAAAAACTGAATAACGCGCTGGCAGCAATTAAAGCTGACGGTACATATCAGAAAATCAATGACCAGTGGTTCCCACAGTAAGATTCAGAAAGCCGCACCTGCGGCTTTTTTATTGCTTCACCAGCAGCGTCAGCACTTCATAGTGCGCGGTGTGCGGGAACATATCAAAAAGCTGTACCCGTTCGATGCGATAACCAGGCAGTTCGCGGATATCTTTCGCCATAGTTTGGGCGTTACAGCTGGAGTAGATAATAAAACGCGGTGCCATCGTTGAGAGATAATCACACAGCGGTTTACCGATGCCGCGGCGCGGCGGGTTAACCAGCACCAGCTCCGGCACTTCCCCCTGAGCGGTGGCAAACTGCGTAGAGTCCAGCGCCTGAAATTGCAAACGCGTTAAGCCCAGTTCAGCGGCTGACTGCTTCGCACAGGCAATGGCCTCTGGTGCAATTTCGATCCCGGTTAACTGCATGTCAGGCGTCGCGCAGTGTAAACCAAAGCCACCCACACCGCAGAACAGATCCCACATATGTTTAACCGGCAGCTGTCGTACCCAGTCGCGCGCGGTGGCGTACAGCTGGCTGGCGACCGCCGGATTAGTCTGGAAGAAACTTTGCGGACGGATCCACAGCGGTACGTCATTAAAACGCTCTGCCAGTGCCTGTTGTTCGGTCAGGTAGATCTCCGTCTCCCCTTCCATAATCGCCATATGTACCGGCTGAATATTGACGGTAATAACTTTCAGCTGCGGTAATTGTTCCTGTAACCACGGCAGCGCCTTACGCAGTTGCGCCAGTTTGGTATCAGAACGCAGTACAAAACGCAGCATCATGCCGCCATCGCTCTGGCTTTCAGTCAGCAGAATGTATTTCAGTTCACCACGTTTACGCGCCACGTTGTAGGGCGTTAACCCCGCACGGGCGATAAACGGTTTTAGCGCCGCAAAAACGGGCGCAAATGAGGCTGGATAAAGCGGGCAGTCACAAAGGTCTTCCGGTGTACCATCTCGATGCAGCATACCGAGCAGTGGTTTTTCAACGCTACCACTCACCACCATTTTGGCTTTATTACGAAACCCTTGTTCCGGGCCTGACACCGGCGCACACCATTCCTCAACCGGAAAATCAGCGAGCAGATTTTTAAGATCGGCGGTTTTAGCGGAGAGTTGCTCTGGAATCGGCTGCGTTATCCACTGACAGGAACGACAGCGACCCGCGTCGTAAAGTGCGCACTGCATACATTGACCTTCACATCATCAGGGGCGACGATTATACACATTATTGCAACTGGAAGAACCGCCGACTTGTCGAGGGAACGAACAGCAGCATCAGGATGAGCATATCCGGCAGCTTCTGCAGCATCAGGCTATGGAAGATTTCACGTTTTGATTCACCGGGAATGCTGAACAGTTCCGGATAACCATACCCCAGCGAAGCCGCCCACAAGTAACTTGCGGCTGTGATTTGTGTCAACAGATACAGCCAGCGCGCCCAGCGACGCCCTTTCACCAGTGAAAACGCACACCAGATCTCAATGAAAACCAGCACCAGACTGCTCAAAAAGACCAGCGTTAAACTCCAGGTTTGTACGCTGCGATGAATGAACTCGCCAATACCGCGCACGCCCAGCGTATTGAAAATCATCAGCACGTCGAGGCCACGGATCATAATAATGGCGAGCGCCGCCACCTGCACCAGCGCAGGCACATTCAGGCGAGCATGAGATGAAGATGTTTTCTTAAAAAATCCCAACGTTTCGTCTTCCATGAAAACAATGCCGCGACATGCGCGGCATTATGTAGCCAGGTTGGCAAATTTTAGTGTCTTCAGCCACGTCTTGCACGCTGGATGTCGCGTATCCGCTGTTTTTCTGCGCGCGCCATCAGATACCAGGCGATAAATCCGACAATTCCGACCGCGCCGAGGATCAATGTTGCCAGGGCGTTGATTTCCGGATTCACCCCCATCCGCACGCTGGAAAAGACCAGCATCGGTAAAGTGGTGGCTCCCGGCCCGGAAACAAAGCTGGCGATCACCAGATCATCAAGCGACAAAGTAAAAGCCAGTAACCAGCCAGAAATGATCGCGGGCATGATCATCGGTAGCGTAATGACAAAAAACACTTTCAGCGGCGTCGCACCGAGATCCATCGCGGCTTCTTCTATCGAGCGATCCAGTTCCCGCAGACGCGACGAAATAACGACTGCCACATAAGCCGTACAGAAAGTGACATGCGCCAGCCAGATGGTGAGCATACCGCGGTCCGCAGGCCAGCCAATAGCATGAGCAAGCGCGACGAATAACAACAACAGCGACAAACCCGTGATGACATCTGGCATTACCAGCGGTGCGGTGATCATGAAGGCAAAACCATTTGATCCGCGAAACCTGCCAAAGCGCACCAGCACGACCGCCGCAATAGTCCCGAGGATCGCCGCCGCCGTCGCCGCACAGGCCGCAATTGTCAGACTTAAACCAACCGCACTCATCATCGCGTCATCGCGCAATAATTCGCCATACCAGCGCGTTGACCAGCCGGCCCACACCGTCACTAGCTTCGAGCTGTTAAACGAATAGATAACAAGCATCAGCATTGGCGCGTAGAGAAAGGTGAAGCCCAACAGCAAAATCACAATCCGCCAGGGCGAACGAACCACCGGTAAATTATTCATCCGTGTTCTCCCACGCTTTTTTGCTGATGTTTGTGGAACCACATTATCGGCATAATTAGCAGCAGCAACATGATGATCGCTACCGCTGAGGCCACCGGCCAGTCGCGGTTGTTAAAGAACTCCTGCCACAGCACGCGCCCGATCATGATGCTGTCCGGGCCACCGAGCAGTTCCGGGATCACAAACTCGCCCACAGCCGGGATAAACACCAGCATCGATCCGGCAATAATCCCACCTTTAGTCAGCGGCACGATCACAGTAAAGAACGTTTTCAGCGGTCGTGCACCGAGATCCAGTGCCGCTTCTACCAGCGAATAATCAATACGAATCAACGCGGTGTAAATCGGCAGCACCATAAACGGCACGTAGGCGTAAACAATGCCAATATAAACCGCAAAGTTGGTATGCAGAATGGTCAGCGGTTGATCGATAACCCCCAGCCACAGCAGAAAATTATTCAGCACACCGTTGTTTTTTAATATTCCCATCCAGGCGTAGACACGAATCAGAAACGAGGTCCACGACGGCAGGATCACCAGTAGTAATAAGATATTACGGGTCGAAGGCTTACTGTGCGCCACCGCCCACGCCAGCGGATAGCCGATCAGTAAACAGCAAATAGTCGAAATCGCCGCCACCTGTAACGACTGGAGATAAGCATCAAAATAGAGCGGATCGTCGGTCAGTTGCAGAAAATTACCGAGATTAAGAGTGATAGAAAGTTGCCCGTCAGCCCACTCCATCAATTCGGTATAAGGTGGAATAGCGCGCGCCATCTCCGCCAGGCTTATTTTAAAGACGATCAGAAATGGCAGCAGAAACAGCAAGATCAACCAGATATATGGCAACGCAATGACCAGTTTGCGCCCATGCTTCATTTGCAGCTGCGACAACCACAGCTTAAATCCGCCCGGCGGTTTCGACTGGGCAGCAGGTTCAAGTGTACTCATCTTTGCTCCTTAAACCGTCAGCACCACACAGCTGTCCACTTCCCAGCACAAACGTACTTCGTCGCCCCAGGTCGGTAACCCTTTACGATGGCGATGGGCGTTTTGTAGCTGGGCGCTAATCATCTGCCCACTTTTCAGGCGAACGTGATACACCGAAAGATCGCCGAGATAGGCAATGTGTATCACCTCCCCCACCGCGAAGTTACAACCATTGGCGGGCGGTTCCTCGCAAAGCATGATTTTTTCCGGGCGAAGCGCCACATGCACCGGCACGTTATCAACAACCGAAGCATCCACATCGACTTTCAGTGGATGCACCAGCCCCGGCGAATAAAGCACCAGACCATCTTCCTGACGCTCTTTGAGTACACCTTCAAAGACATTAACCGAGCCAATAAATTCGGCGCTGTAGCGAGTGGTCGGATGCTCGTAGATCTCTTCAGGTTCGCCAATCTGGACAAATTTCCCACGATTCATAATGGCGATACGCCCCGCCATGGTCATCGCCTCTTCCTGATCGTGGGTGACCATCACACAAGTCACACCGACACGCTCCAGAATATCCACCACTTCAAGCTGCATCCGGTCACGCAGCTTTTTATCCAGCGCGCCCATCGGCTCATCGAGCAGTAATAGTTTCGGGCGCTTGGCAAGGCTTCGGGCCAGGGCCACACGCTGACGCTGACCACCAGAAAGCTGATGCGGTTTGCGTTTGGCGAACTCCTGCATATGCACCAGCCCAAGCATCTCATTGACCCGGCTGGCAATTTCCGCTTTCGGTAGTTTGTCCTGTTTCAGGCCAAAAGCGATGTTCTGTTCCACGGTCATATGCGGAAACAGCGCGTAAGACTGAAACATCATATTGATGGGGCGCAGGTAAGGCGGCACCTGTGACAAATCGACGCCATCGAGCATAATCTGCCCGGCAGAAGGTTGTTCAAAACCTGCCAGCATACGCAGCAGCGTGGACTTGCCACAGCCGGATGCGCCCAGCAGCGCGAAGATTTCACCTTTGTAGATGGTCAGGCTGACATCATCCACCGCATGTTGACCATCGTAGGATTTGGTCAGGTTACGGATTTCTAATAGCGGCGTCAGCGCCTTACGGGTTTTCGCCTGCGGGCGAGGGATAGCGTCATTCACGGCTGCTCTCCGGCATTGAATGTGTGCAAGCGCACCATGATGGTGCGAATTGCCGGCGGGTGTGGTGCGCCCGTCCGGCATCTACGGCTGCGGATTATTTTCCGCTCTTCACTTTGGTCCACGCGCGGGTGCGCACACGGTCGATTTTCGGGTCCTGCACTTTCAGAGTGAACAGCTTCGCACGAACATCCGCAGGCGGATAAATACCCGGGTTATCACGGACTTCCGCACTCACCAGCGGCGTGGCTTCTTTATTAGCATTAGCATAGAACACATGGTCAGAGATATGTGCTACCACATCCGGGCGCAGCAGATAATTCAGGAACTGATAGGCTTCGTCTTTATTTTTGGCATCCGCAGGCATGGCGAAGACATCAAAGAATGCCATCGCCCCTTCTTTCGGAATCGAGAACGAGACATTCACGCCATTCTTCGCTTCTTTCGCGCGGTTTGACGCCTGCCAGACATCGCCCGCCCAGCCTATAGCGACGCAAATATCGCCGTTTGCCAGGTCGTTAATGTATTGAGATGAATGGAAATAACGAATGTTCGGGCGCAGCTTTAACAGCAGATCGGTAGCCGGTCCGGTGTAATCATCCGCTTTAGTGCTGTTAGGATCTTTGCCGAGATAATTCAGCACGGTAGCAAACACTTCTTCTGGCGCATCGAGGAAAGAGACACCGCAGCTTTTCAGTTTTTCCAGATTTTCAGGTTTGAGGATCAAGTCCCAGCTATCGACGGGCGCGTTTTCGCCCAGCACCGCTTTAACTTTATCGACGTTATAGCCAATCCCGGTCGTCGCCCACATATAGGGCATAGCAAATTTATTGTCGGGATCGTGTTTGGCGACCAACTTCAGCAGTTCCGGATCGAGATTCTTCCACTCCGGCAATTTGCTTTTATCCAGCGGCTGGAAAACTCCCGCTGTCAGCTGGCGCTCAAGAAAGCTTGCTGACGGCACCACCAGATCAAAGCCGGTGCTCCCCGCCATTAATTTGCCTTCCAGTACTTCGTTAGAATCGAAAACATCGTAGACGACTTTAATACCGGTTTCTTTTTCAAAGTTGGCCACCGTGTCCGGGGCGATATAATCAGACCAGTTATAAATGTGGAGTGTTTTTTGTTCAGCCGCGAGCGTGCTGACAGAGACGGCCATCAGAGCCCCCGCAACCAGACCCGATAGCCATTTTTTATTTAAGGCGGTCATATCTCTTTCCTTCTGAAAATTCGTTAACAAACGAACAAAAGTTGTCACACTGAAAGATATGCAATAAACGTGCATATTTTTATCGGCGCGGTGTAAGAAAAGAGAACTCTCTCCCGGCCTGCACTGCTCACTATATAAAAGCATCGCAAGAATAACTTTAGCCAGGGTTTGAGACTATAGCTCGGATTAAAAAACGGTATTTAACAAATTTTTATGCGTATTTGCTCTATGTGATAAAGCCAAATCGGCACAAGAGAAGTGAATTAATCTTTAATAAAAGGTTAAAAACAGCGGATAATTTTGCGGCACGCAGTCACTGCGGCAGCGACTGCGTGCTCGAAAGGAGTTATCAGTGGAGGAAATAGTTTTCGGTAACGTTATTTTGCCCTTCATCGTCAGTCGGTAACAGCAGTTGATGGGCATTAGCTTCAAGAATGACCATCGAAATCTGCTCTTCGCTCTGACGCACGAACCATGCAAACTGCTCATAGGTTACGCCCTGCATAACGGATAAAGACTGGCAAACCACCAGCTTTGGCAGATTATCATCCTGCATATCAAGAAATGCTTTCACGGTCAGCGAACTGGCATTGATGGCTGATAAATCCGCCGCCAGCGGCAATACGGCTGAAGGTCGGACTTCCGCCATGGCAGAAAACAGGATCGTGTTATCGATCAGATCGATTTTAGCATCAAAGACACCGTCGAAATTCTGCATATGGGGCAGATGCAGAGCCTGACAGTTATCACATTCAAAAAAACTCATCCCCAGGTCATCGAGCCATTGACGCAACGTATCCAGACCAGGAACGACCAGCGATGTCATAATTTTGTACAACCTCTTCCGATAAAAAGACCGGCACAGCTTACGCAAAAAGCGCAGGCAAAACCATGATCAGTAATGTGATTGCGACTAACCACCCGTTTTCAGGCAATATTCTGTCGTAGCGTGGCGTTCGATCCAGCGGATCATTTTACTCGCGATGTCGATACCGGTGGTTTTTTCTATTCCTTCCAGCCCTGGCGACGCATTCACTTCCATCACCAACGGCCCGCGATTAGCACGCAGAATATCCACACCAGCAACGTCCAGCGCCATCGTTCGCGCGGCTTTTATCGCGATTTCACGCTCCTGTGGTGTGATACTGGCGACGCTTGCTGCGCCGCCACGATGCAAATTGGAACGAAAATCGCCCTCTTTCGCCCGCCGTTCAATCGCAGCGACTACTTCATCGCCAACAACCAGACAGCGGATATCGCACCCTTGCGCCTCTTTGATATATTCCTGCACCAGAATATGCGCGTTCAGACCGCGGAAAGCGTCAATCACGCTTTCCGCCGCCTGACGCGTCTCCGCCAGCACGACGCCAATTCCCTGCGTGCCTTCAACCAGCTTGACCACCAGCGGCGCACCACCGACCATGTCGATCAAATCGCTGGTATCATCCGGCGAATGCGCAATGCCCGTGACAGGCAGGTCGATGCCCTGACGCGCCAGCAGTTGCATGGAACGCAATTTGTCACGCGCCCGGGCAATGGCGACCGACTCATTGAGCGGATAGCTCCCCAGCATCTCGAACTGGCGCAGTGCCGCCGTCCCATAAAAGGTAATGGCGGTGCCAATACGCGGGATCACTGCGTCAAAATGGGGTAACTTGCGGCCTTTGTAGTGAATAGAAGACGCCGCAGGATTTATGTTCATGTAGCAAGAAAGCGGATCAAGAATTTCAACCAGGTGACCACGCTGTATAGCGGCTTCACGCAGCCGCTTACACGAATAGAGCGTTCCATCCCGGGACAATATGGCAATTTTCACCCTGCACCTCTCTGTCAGACCTGGTCAAAAGCCCGCGTATCATACATCGACGTGGCAGTTTTAGCGCGTCGCCCAACCCTGTTTGTGCAAATAATCCAGAATAAATGGGCGGCTTTCTTTAATGATTGTTCGGCGGATATGATCGCTCCAGGTATCCCGGCGATTATTGCTGCCACGGGTGAGGTAATATTCCGCCAGTTGCTCGTCATACTGCGCCAGTGCGTCTTTATCCAGCGGTTGATAGCTGTTTTCATGCACCAAAATGGAGGCCGGTAAACGCGGCTTAAGATCCGGATTATCCGCAGGCCAGCCAAGGCACAGCCCAAACAGCGGCAGAACATGCTGCGGTAATTTCAGCAGTTCCGTCACCGCTTCAATATTATTGCGCAGGCCGCCGATATATACCCCGCCCAATCCCAGCGATTCCGCTGCGGTTAATGCATTCTGCGCCATCATTGCCGTATCAACGACACCGAGCAACAGTTGTTCCGCCAGGCCGAGCTGAGCATCCGGACAGATCTGTAAATGGCGGTTAAAGTCGGCACAGAACACCCAAAACTCCGCCGCTTGCGCTACGTGTTTTTGCCCGCCGGTCAGCGTTACCAGTTCTTCACGTAACGCTTTGTCGGTAATGCGAATAATGCTACTGCACTGCAAAAAACTGGAACTGGACGTCGCACGGGCGCTGTTAATAATCGCCTCACGCTGCGCTTCGGAAATGGGTTCATCAGTGAAATGGCGAATGGAGCGATGGCCACAAATAAGTTCAATGGTTGGCGTCATTATCTTTTTCTCTTTCTGAACGTGAATATTGCGGTGGATGGTTCATCAGCTGTGGGGCAAGACGTTTTGCCACCTGAAGAATAACCACCACCGCAGCGGGAATCATGAGCAAAACACCGAGAAAAATCATCAGAATCTGCACTTCTGGCCGAGAAAATGGCTCAGGTAGCGACAGGGAGTCGCTTACCGACAGCAGCGCCACCGCCAGCAACATCATTCCGATAAATTCCAGTATCAACACGCTTTTAGGCAATTTACCGATCGCGCGCATACGCTTCCCTCTGCAAAGTGAGCCTTCAGTCTAAAACTTTTCACTGCATTGTGTTTAACAGTTATAGCTTTTAGCAATTAATGCAACAGGTTAAACCTACTTTCAGCGAATACATTTTAGCGTGATCATTACAGGCATAAATCTATGAGGAGAGAAATAATGCAAACCGTTATTTTTGGTCGTCCGGGTTGCCCTTACTGTGTGCGTGCAAAAGATCTGGCTGAGAAATTGAGCAATGAACGCGATGATTTCCAGTATCAGTATGTAGATATTCGTGCGGAAGGGATCACTAAAGAAGATCTACAACAAAAGGCAGGTAAACCCGTAGAAACCGTGCCGCAGATTTTTGTCGATCAGCAACATATCGGCGGCTATACCGATTTTGCTGCATGGGCGAAAGAGAATCTGGACGCCTGATCGTCTGACAAGCCCTCGCGTTGAGGGCTTTATTGATTTTTTCTGTGCTGTGGTTTAAACAAACTACTGATAAATAAGAAACACAATGCCCCCAGCGCACACCAGAACACCGCACTTAATAACCATGCCAGCTCTTGCCAGAATGAGCGCGTCGGTGAAAAAAACAGCCGCATAATGAGCATCGAACAGGGTGCCGCCAGCATTGCGCCAAACAGAGGTTTCAGGACTTCTCTACGATGTGAAAAGAAGCTGGCAACTGCACCAGGAAGAATGAAAAATAGCAAACCGATTTCAGGATGCCCGGCAGCCCGAAAAGCGCCTTTCATGTGCGTCGCCAGAAAAAGACACACCACAATGAAGAGGACAAAACAGCAGATTGCCCCCGCCCAACGTTGTTTATGTTTCACTCGTTCCTCCTGACACTGCGTCTATCGAACACATTTTTCGCCAGTGTGGCGTTCAGTAAGATAAAGCCGCTTCGCATTCCATGCTAATATAGGCCAACGCAATTCATATAGCCGTTGATACCTAATGTGATTACACTAGTAAAATATATTGTTACTTTACTATCGTTTAGGTGCGCTGAATGAATCTGCGCCCTGAATTCTGGTAAAAAACATTATCGTAAATTACCATTTCTTTCAACAGCTTACTAGTAAACAAGAAGTTAGCCTCCGTGAATATAAACGTCGCCGAATTGT
This sequence comes from Escherichia sp. WS1118, assembly GCF_046487695.1. Lineage (NCBI taxonomy): Bacteria > Pseudomonadati > Pseudomonadota > Gammaproteobacteria > Enterobacterales > Enterobacteriaceae > Escherichia > Escherichia sp. WS1118. The sequence goes on from NZ_JBJQIZ010000010.1 coordinate 79,493, forward strand.
TAAATGGGAATTACATTCTGTTATTATTTGTGGTCCTCGCGCTTGGGCTATGTCTCGGGAAATTACGACTTGGTTCGATCCAACTGGGTAATTCCATTGGCGTTTTAGTCGTATCGCTGTTATTAGGCCAACAACATTTCAGCATTAACACCGACGCGCTTAATCTTGGCTTTATGCTGTTTATTTTCTGCGTCGGGGTCGAAGCCGGACCGAACTTTTTTTCCATTTTTTTTCGCGATGGGAAAAATTACCTAATGTTAGCACTGGTGATGGTTGGCAGTGCGCTGGTGATCGCCTTAGGGTTAGGTAAGCTGTTTGGCTGGGATATTGGCCTGACGGCCGGTATGTTAGCTGGCTCTATGACGTCGACACCGGTTCTGGTCGGTGCTGGCGATACACTGCGTCATTCCGGCATGGAAAGCAGGCAGCTCTCACTGGCACTGGATAATCTGAGCCTCGGGTATGCCTTAACCTATTTAATCGGTCTGGTGAGTTTGATTGTTGGTGCGCGTTACTTGCCGAAATTGCAGCATCAGGACTTACAGACCAGCGCCCAGCAAATCGCCCGCGAACGTGGCCTGGACACTGATGCCAACCGTAAGGTTTATTTACCGGTGATCCGCGCCTACCGCGTCGGCCCGGAGCTGGTGGCCTGGACCGACGGCAAAAATCTGCGTGAACTGGGTATTTATCGACAAACTGGCTGCTACATTGAACGTATTCGACGTAACGGGATTCTGGCGAATCCAGACGGTGATGCTGTGCTACAAATGGGCGATGAAATAGCGTTGGTAGGCTATCCCGACGCCCACGCACGACTCGATCCCAGCTTCCGTAACGGCAAAGAAGTTTTCGATCGTGACCTTCTCGACATGCGTATCGTCACTGAAGAAGTGGTCGTTAAAAACCATAACGCCGTGGGCAAACGTCTCGCACAACTGAAGTTGACCGATCACGGTTGCTTCCTTAACCGCGTCATTCGTAGCCAGATTGAGATGCCGATAGATGACAACGTCGTGCTTAACAAAGGTGACGTTTTACAAGTCAGCGGCGATGCCCGTCGCGTAAAAACCATCGCCGATCGCATCGGCTTTATCTCGATTCACAGCCAGGTCACTGACTTGCTGGCATTCTGCGCCTTCTTTGTTATTGGGCTGATGATCGGGATGATCACCTTCCAGTTCAGCACATTCAGTTTCGGCATGGGGAACGCTGCCGGGTTGTTATTCGCCGGAATTATGCTGGGATTTATGCGCGCTAACCACCCGACCTTCGGTTACATTCCGCAGGGTGCATTAAGCATGGTGAAAGAGTTCGGCTTAATGGTGTTTATGGCAGGCGTTGGTCTGAGCGCCGGTAGCGGTATTAATAACGGCCTGGGCGCGATTGGCGGTCAGATGTTGATTGCCGGATTGATTGTCAGTCTTGTGCCAGTGGTTATCTGTTTCTTGTTCGGTGCTTATGTATTGCGAATGAACCGCGCACTGTTGTTCGGCGCAATGATGGGCGCACGCACCTGCGCGCCGGCAATGGAGATCATCAGTGATACAGCTCGCAGTAACATCCCGGCGCTGGGCTATGCGGGCACCTATGCAATCGCCAACGTCCTGCTGACGCTGGCAGGGACAATCATCGTCATGGTATGGCCAGGATTAGGATAAAACTGAAGTTGCCCTGAAAATGAAATTTTTTTTGCACAACCGCAGAACTTTTCCGCAGGGCATCAGTCTTAATTAGTGCCACTGCTTTTCTTTGATGTCCCCATTTTGTGGAGCCCATCAACCCCGCCATTTCGGTTCAAGGTTGATGGGTTTTTTGTTGCCTGAAATTTAAGCTGTTTAAAATCATGATGTTAGAAACACTGTTTTTTAACGATGGCGACAAAATGGCGGCAGCGTCAAAGAGAGAGCGCCACCTGTCCTGATTTCATTGGATGCGGCTGAACCGGATTTGACTCTTTTGGCGTTGCAATCGAACGAACAAAAGTTTCATGGGTAACAAAAGTATGGCTGCAGTTAATGTTCTGGCACTGGTTGTAACGCTCTTTGGTCAATGAAGATACCTGAAAACTGCTGCGAGTATGGGCGGCACTTCCACACAGTGGGCAAATCATCATTTTTCGAGTTCTCCCCATTTTTGCTAAATTCACAATAATGATACCGCATTATTCCATTTTGCAAACTTAAAAGTTCTCCATTGCGAAGAATCATTCCATTTCGAAATCATCAATCCTCACTTCAAGCTCCAGACTGGTCGTAAAACCATTATCCGGGCTGACAGTATGTGTCAGGGTGGTAATGGTCCATTCCGCATCATCTATCGGCTGTTTAAAGCCACTGACCTTCACAGGCATTTCCGTGTAGAGATCTGCCCGACCTTCCGCCAGTTGTAGCGAGAATGACGCAACACCGCGTTGCAGGCGTTCCCACTGCATTTTCGCCGCTCGTTCGGCGTTGCTCCGGTTGGCATAAGTGCGATTAAGTACCAGCACGTTTTCATCCGTCCCCACCAGGTAATCGCCCTGCTTCGCTTCCGGCTCTTTCTTCTGCTTCTTAGTCCTGCGCTTACGCTTCACCGTGGTGCTTTCTTTCTTCGCGGGTTCGCGGGTATGCAACCAGCTGGCAATTACGCCCGTGTAGGCTCCGCGATCTGCCAGGGTAAAGCGGTGACTGTCGCCGTCCTTCCGTGTGATAGTGATCACCGGCAGTGGTTTACCGCTGGCGCTTTTACCCTGTCCCTGCCGGATGAATAACAGATTGCCATTTTTCACCGACGCAATAGCACCGTACTGGCGCGCCAGCCGCATCAGAAAACTGCCGTCACTCTCATTGGTCTGGTCTATATGCTCCACGGGTTTATCCGACAGGTCTTCACCCAATGCCATCTTCAGTTTGTGCCGCGCAGCTATTTCCTTCACCACTTCCCCAACGGTGGTCTTGTGCCACGATTTTTCACGGCGGGTATTCAGGGTTTCACGAAAATCAGCACTTCGCGCCCGGATAGTCAGGCGGTCCGGTGCGCCAGTGTGTTCAATCTCGTCCACCGTGAATGCTCCTTTCGGGAAAAGCGGCTGCCCCTTCCAGCCCAGCGCCAGCGTAATGACCGCACCACGGCGCGGCAGCACGATTTTTCCGTCGGCGTCGTCCAGCTCCAGATCAAGCTGGTCTGCTTCAAAGCCCCGGTTATCCGTCAGCGTCAGCCCCATCAGGCGGTTGTCCAGCACAGTGGTGATATCCCTGCCTTCAATACTGATGCTGAATGCCGGAGTTTTGTTGCCTTTGTTAAGCAGTTCAGAGCTGAAATTCACGACAGCAGCCCTCCCACCGTTTTACTGATATCGCTTAAGGCAGACGTTGCCGTGTCCTGCAGATTATTCAGCTGCGCACTGAGATCACCGAACATATCGGACAGGGATTCATCCACCCGTTTGAGCGACAGAGTGAACTCAATCCGGCGCGGCATACCGTCGCGGAAAAACTCCGTTTTAGTCTGATTCAGTCCCTCAATCACATACATGCCGTAAATCGTGCCGCTGCCTTCAATCAGGGGCCATGCTTTCCCCTGTTCTGCCATCTGCTCAAGTGCCAGCAATGACAGCCTGCCACCTGTTATCTCCGGCATAAGAACACCGGAAAGCGTCAGCATGTCGTTGTCCGGTCCCAGAAACTGCGTGGACGGACGTCGATTTACCCGGCTGTTTGCCGCATGTCGCCAGCTGCGTTGATACTGCAGTTCCTGATACGGCGCGGTACGCAGCATAAACACGTACAATCCCAGCACCATCATCATGCGTCGTATCCCCCCTGATCGCTGTAGTTACTCCTGGCTTTTGCCTTCAGCCTGCGTTCACGTTCATCAAGCTGTCGGGCCACCTCCCGCGCAATATCCTGCGCACTTTGTCCTGGCTGCGTCTGGATGATGATCTGCGTCGGTGCCTCAATCCGTTGAGCGGGCGGCACAGTGGCTGCACGACTCACCATCGCTTCGCCGCCTTTCGCGGGAAGTGCCAAAGGATGTAACGGCGGAAGCTCTGCAGGCGCGGCAGCAACGCCCATCATTCCGGCAACAACGGCAGCCAGTGCAGCTGTATTTCTCCGGCTGGTCACATTTGCCGGGCCGTTAACAATTTCCGGCCCGTTCTCACCGACAATGCCAAACTGCCCGCGCGGGATATACCCACCGCTGTCATACATCCCCGCAAAACCATATCCCCATGATGGAAAACCACCTGATGGCATCATCACTTTACCGTCTGTATTCACCGTCGCAGGTTGCTGACGCGTCACGCTTTCCGGCAGTTTTGCCTTTGCGGCCTCTTTACTGACAATGCCAAGTTTCTCCAGCAACCAGGAAACGCCGGATTTCAGCGAGTCCAGCGGATGCATGACCATATTCAGCCCTTCCGCCAGCGCCTCCCCGAATCGTCGCCCCATTGCCGCTGCGCTCTGCAGTTCGGCAGAGGTCGACTTAACGGGCGTCAGCAGATCAGTAAACCAGCCCCACAACGCCTGTACTTTGTCGCCAATCCACTGGAACACGGGCTTAAGCGGTTCGAATGCAGCACTGATGGGACCTGCCGCCGCTTTGAATCCTTCCACCACGCCACCGAGAAATGCGGTGATGGGTTGCCAGTATTTCCAGACAACCAGCGCCACGCCCGCCAGTGCAGTAACCACAAGACCTATCGGACTGAGCAGAGCACCTAACAGACCAGATACGGCATACAGGGCAACGCGCAGCATCGCCAGCGGACCGGATGCCAGCACACGCAGCACCGCGCCTGCGGCAGCCAGTCCACCGCGCAGTGCTGCCAGTGGATTCATAAACATCACAGCAACCGCACGTAAACCGGATAATCCAGACCGCAAAAGTGCAACCGGCGCACCTGCTACCGTTTTCAGGACATTTCCCGTCAGTGATGCCGTGCGGCGCAAAGACGACAACGGCGCAGTAAGTAAACCTGCGGCGTTGCCCGATGAAGCAAGCCCGCGTCGCAGCAGTGCCAGTGGTGCGCCAGCCAGCCAGGACAACGCGCTGCTGGTTCGAGTTACTGCTGCCGTAACGGAAGGTAACGTTTTGATACCCAGCACAGAGAATCCCAGACGGATCACTGCCAGCGGCCCCAGCACTGCAGCCAGCGCCACCGCTAAGGTGCCGAGGCCCACGGTAACGGCAGCCACCACAGCGGCTACTTTCATCAGTGTGCCTGTCAGTTCCGGGTTAGCTTCCACCCAGCGACGCAACGCCCCTGTGACGCTTTTCACCGTGTACAGAATATCCATCAGCGGCTGGCGCAGCGTTTCGCCCAGGCTGCTGAAGGTGTTCTGTGCTCCGGTTTTGACCAGCAACCACTGCGCAGAAAGTGAATCCTTGTTGATGTCGGATTCTTTCTGCATGGAGCCGAGCGCATCATTGCCCGCTGTCAGTTTTAACTGACGCTGCAGTTCCGGCAGGTTGTTTGCCAGTTTCGCCGCGTCATCGCCAAACTCTTTACCAAACAACATGGTCATGGCAGACAGACGCTTATCCTGCGGCAGTGCGTTCACCTTCTCCAGCACGCGCTGGATGGTTCCCATCGCATCCTTCGTCATCTGCTTTTCAATCACTTCAGGATTGAGTTTCAGCAGATTCATCCCTTCAAAGAAACTCTTGCTTTGCATGGTGGCAATGGACAATTCACGCACCATCGCGTTTGCTGCACTGGCTGCAACCTCTGGCGCAGCGCCCAGTGTAAGGAAGGTGGAACCCAGCGCCGCCGCTTTACGATAATCCAGACGATCAGCCACACCGCCCAGACGTTGCATGACATCAATGATGTCTGCCCCTTTCGACATGGCGTTATCATCCAGATAGTTCAGCGCATCACCGAGCTGTTCAATATTGCGGGTAGGGATTTTGTAGAGCTGGGCGATTTTCCCCAGACTTTCTGACAGTTCATCCGCAGGCAACTCAAAGGCTGTTGCCGCCTTTGCTGCCGTGCTGGCGAAGGCCAGCAGATCACGTTTCTGGTCTTCCCAGCTGTCGTCAGGGTTTGCGATGTTCATACGCGCACCACCTTCAACCAGTGCGGCGAAGTCCACCGCACCGTTTTCCATCGGCAACTGTTCGCTGGCAGCTTTGATGGCATCCTGCATTTCATAAAAACGTGCAGTGCGGTTGCCATTATCGTCACGCAGACCATTGACCTGCTTTGCCACACCTTTCATGGCATCTTCCATGCTGGTATAGCTTTTTACTGCCGCCATCACTGGCGTCCCCATTGCCAGCCCTGCAGCCGTGGTGGTGGCTCCGGCTCCTGCGATGCGATCGCGCACCTCCAGAGAACGAGCATAACTGGCACGCGCTGCATTCATCCTGCGCTGAGCTTCCCCCAGTCGCTTCAGCCGCGCCTCCTGTTTCGACAGTTCCTGGTTATAACGTGATGTTTCACGGGCTAAACGGGCAGTTGCTCCCGCATCATCTTTCGCAGAAATTCCCGCCCGGTACAGTTCTGCACGCACAAGCGCCGTTTGCTTCTGCAAATATTTTTGTTGTTCTTCCAGGCGTTGGACTGCCAGCGTTTGCCGACCTAAAGCCACAAGGTGCCGTTGTGATGGTTGTTCCATCGACTCCAGCTCAGAGCTAAGCAAATTAGCCTTCTGTCTGGCATAGTTCAGCCTGTCGCCTAACTTCTTGTTATCGACCTGCAGCTTGCGAAATTTTTCCAGGCTGTTACCCGCCTGATTGAGTTGCTTTAATGCGTCACGGGAGTTTCTGATTGCGCCAGCCAGCTCTTTCGAACTGGCCTGTGCAGCACGGAATGGGCGGGTGAGTTTGTCAACCGCATTAAGAATGACCTGCAGGCGCAGGTTATTATCACTCATCGTTGGCCCCGCTTCTCTGAATCGCTTTATACCGCCATTCCAGCACTTCGGTCAGCGGCATAACGTCAGTAACGGATGGCGGCCAGTGAAAGATGGTGGCAATATCTGCCACCAGATCGTCAACCGTCAGGCTGTCGGTAAACCGGCAAGCACCGACTTCTTCAACAAAAAAGTGACAACCTCAACCGACATGGCAGTGAGATCTGCCGGGTCCATCTCTGCAATTTCCTGTGCGGTCAGTGCCGGGCTGGAGATGCGGGGGATCACGGTCATCATCGCGTTCACATCCATATCCATAATGGCCTGCAGGCGTGTACCGCGCAGCGCACCGGACTGCGGTTTACGCAGCACAATTTCGGTGATTTCTGTTTTACCGCGCTTGATAGGGGTATCCAGTTGAATGGTCTTTTCAGTCTGCTTATCGCTCATTTTGCTGTCCTGTAAATTGGGTTCTGGCGCGGTATCCCGCGCCGTTCAGATACATCAGAGGCCGAGGGCGTTGCGGTGCGCTTCCATCAGGTCCACACCGTCCACAATTTCCACCATGTTGATAAGGTCCACTTCATAGAGCACCTCACCATTGATGGTCAGCTTCGCGTAGCTGTTGGTACTGGTCACTTTGGTGGTGTTGCTTTCGCCCGTCTTCCACTCACCGGAATCCACTTCTTTGTGACGTCCACGCACCACAAGCTCCACGGCCTGCACTTCCCCGGTATCGTCACGCTGGATAGAGCCGGTAAAGCGCAGCTGGATGCCATCCACCGTGGCTTTGCCCATCTGCTTAAACAGCAGCAGTTCAGTACCACCAATGGAAAATTCTGTGTCCAGCGCACTGTCATCAAGCCCCAGATCCACATCCACTGCCCCCGGCATTCCGCCGCCGCGATACTTCTCATATTTGCGGGTGAATTTCGGCAGCGTCAGCGACTCAACGATCCCCTGCCAGTTGTTCCCGTCGTTAAACAGGTTCAGGTGTTTTAATTTGCGTGGTAAAGCCATGTTGTCCCCTTACGCGCTGACCTGGCTGGCGAAATTCACCAGGTACTGATCGGTGATGCGCTGACGCAACATCAGGTTTTCAAGTGGCGGCACTGGCGTGTAGTCGTAGTCGATGGTGAGTTTTCCGGCTTTCAGAGTGTCTTTGTCGTTCACCGACTCGTCCAGCCAGCAATCACCACCAATGAGATACCCCTGACTGACCAGGCTGCGCATTTTGGCGCGGATGCCCTCGATAATGTCGCGCGCCAGCGACGGGTTCAGCGGTTTGTCCACTGCCCACATGTGTGCTTCTGCCATCGTGTCCATCAGCACCTGCGCCGTGCGGGTGTAGTTTTCGAAGGCAAAGAGCGGGTCATCACTCAGGCAGCGGGAACCCCAGAAGCGGAAACCGTCTTTGCGGATAAGGGTGGTGACGTCGTTCTGGTTCAGCAGTCCAGCATCGGTTGCCGTGTCCTGCAGATCCCAGAACACATCAGCAGAAATTCCAGTGACACCGTTAACGCCCACATTGGACAGGCTTTTGTGCCATCCGGTCTGATCATCAATTTTGGCACGCAGACCAAGCGCACGGGCGGTGGCATAAGCCGTTGCTTCGGCATTCAGCACCGTGTCCCAGCCAGTAAAGTCAGGCCAGATCAGCATCCCTTCGCGCTGGCTGAAGTTTTCGCGGTAAGTGATCGCCTCCTGCACAGTCTTGCAGCCATACGCTGACAGGTAAGCAAACCCACGCAGGCTTTGCGCCACGCCCAGCAACTCAGTAGCTACCGCCTTGGTGTCGTGGCCTGGCACGCCGAGAATGCGCGGTTTAACGCCGAGCTGTGACTGGGCAGATAACAGGGCTTTCATACCTGTTTTTTTACCTTCAGCAGTCACTGCGCCGATGATATTGGTCGTGGTTTCTTCTTCCGTTTCACCCTGCGGCACACGCACAACAACGGTCACGGGTTTTGCCTGGTCAGCGATGGCATCCAGCGAACGGGCCAGCGTGCCGGACTCACCCGCTTTACCGCTGGCAGTCAGCACATCAGTGATCAGCACGGGTTTATTAAGAGGAAACATTTTTGCATCGGCATCATCGCCCGTGCAGACCATACCCACGATGGCGGTGCTCACCGTGGTAATGGATCGGGTGCCTTCGTTGACTTCAACAACGCGCACCCCGTGGTGGTAATCCTGAGCCATAGTGGCGAACCTCCTGATTGGATTAGGCTTCGCCCTATGTTGAAGTGATTGTGCCTGACAAACAGCTAAGCGCAGTTGTACCGTTATTCACACAAAATGACGGTATTTGTCTGCTTGCAGGGATAATCAAAATAATGCTGATTCAGGGAGATTCATTGCTCTTATTTGCCGGAAATTTTCTATAAATGGTAGAAACGCCTACATCAAAAATCAGTGCAATACGCAGTCTTGATTCTCCGGCCTCGAGTAAACGTCCAATCTGTGCCCACTGTTCGGTGGTCAACTTAGGACGGCGTCCACCTACTCTGCCTTTAGCACGAGCTGCAGCCAGCCCTGCCCTGGTACGTTCAACTATCAGTTCGCGTTCCATTTCAGCCAGGGCACCCATGACATGAAAAAAGAAACGGCCCATTGGGGTACTGGTATCAATACTGTCAGTCAGGCTTCTGAAATTCACACCACGCTGGCGCAACTCTTCTATCAGCGTAACAAGATGCCGCATACTGCGCCCCAACCTGTCCAGCTTCCAGACAACCAGCGTGTCTCCTGCCGATAGTGTCCTGAGCAGTTTTTTCAGCCCCGGTCTGTCGGACTTAGTGCCACTGATTTTATCCTCAAAAATCCGCTCACATCCCGCGCAGTTCAGTGCATTACGTTGCAAATCGGTGTTCTGGTCATTTGTTGACACGCGTACATAGCCAATAAGCATGATCATCCCCCTGAATAAAAACCGGAGATGATGCCAGTTAGCCGTAATCTCTGCATTTTCTTAAACGTTGGTTTGGGAGAAGCGGCAAAACGGGGGGTGGGAACAGGGGAAAATCAGATACCGGACATGGCTTCATTTAGTGGGGTGAGGGATTATTACGGAAAACAACTTTTGCCAGGAGGGTTGATACTTCAGTGGCTGACGATTCCATCAAGTGCAGCAGCCAAAGCTGTAACACTGAATAATGGTAATTATCAGCTGTCAGGCTATAAATGGCCCCAGTCATTTGGTGTCCTGTTTGCTGTGTTTGCTACAAAAGTTTCTGGCTCGACTAACGAAGCATATGCAATCTCAGTTAATCGTCACTCTACCGATGTAATTGTCACCTGGAATGCCCGTAAGGCTGATGATGTCCACATTTTAGGAATTGGGAAATTATGAAAATGAAATGGTCCCCATCTGTTCAGGGATTTTTCTCTGAAAATAACAGCGATATTCCCGATGATGCTTTCGATATTGAAGATGCTCTTTATTATGAACTTATGAATGGTCAGAGTACGGGGAAAATTATTATCAATAACCCGGATAACTACCCTGTACTTACTGAATATCCAGCGAAGACACAGGAACAGGAAATAGCTGAAGCGGAGGGAATGAAAAGTATACTTATTGAACAGGCCAACGAATACATGAACAGTAAGCAATGGCCTGGTAAAGCCGCTATTGGTCGTCTGAAAGGTGACGAGCTGGAACAATATAATTTATGGCTGGATTATCTGGACGCACTGGAACTGGTCGATACTTCCGGTGCGCCAGATATTGAATGGCCTACGCCTCCGGCAGTTCAGGCCAGATGACATCCGGCGCGGTGCTGGTATCTGTTGCCGTCACTGCGTCAATGTAATCCAGCACAGCGTTAAGCCGGGTTGTTTCTGCCTGCGTCAATTTACGTCCGGCCTGCAATTTCAGCTGAATCAGACTGATGGAAGCCATAGCAGCATCAATCAGATGCTGTTTCATTAATTCAGATGCTGCAACCAATTCATCATGAGTTGGTTGTGCGGGTTCTGCCAGTACAGGCAGTCCGTTACTGTCTGCCGTAATATTCTTTCCTGCCTCCTGACCAGCAATAAGTGCGTCATATACTTCATCACTGATTTCTACTGCGTCACCGGGTATATAAGAGGATATATCGGAGTTATAAAGAGCAATCGGAGCAGATGTAAAATATTTCATTGTTTTCTCCATTTACCAGCCAATTGCCAGCCAACACCATGTTGCAGGTGATGATTCACTGCCTGTACTCATATTTTGCCCTGTCCATGATGCTGATGTTCTTCCTGGCATATAGAACCGAACATTCGATAAATCCGTAGACGCTGTCGCAAAGTCATGCGCAAAAATCGCAATACACGCATTTGGAAATGCGGATGGGAAGGTAATAACACCATTGCTTGCTGAGCTGAATATCTGAGATGCCTGAATAATAAACTCCCTGTTAACGCCGTTAATAACTACCGGGATTTTTGCTGTCAACGTATTACCGTTAATGACAAGTGCAGCGGCAGACATTTTTGCCGCCTCTCCCAAACCAAGGTATGCGAGAAGACCAGCTACATCCTTTCCACTCAAATTAGTCAGCGTATTGTCCAGCGGTTGTTTACCTGCCAGCGCATTAAGCATTGTCGTGGCAAAGTTCGGATCATTCCCCAGTGCCGCCGCCAGTTCGTTCAGTGTATCCAGTGCAGCAGGTGCAGAACCCACCATTGCCGCAATCGCCGATTTCACAAAAGCCGTGGTGGCAATCTGTGTATTGTTGACCGACTGTGCCGCAGTAGGTGCTGTTGGCGTTCCGGTGAGTGCCGGACTCGACAACGGCGCTTTCAGTGCCAGCGCATTGTTAATGGTGGTACTGAAATTCGGATCATTGTTAATGGCTGCGGCTATTTCTTTTAGCGTGTCCAGCGTGGCTGGCGCACCATTAATAAGGGCCGTCAGTGCCGCCTGAACAAACGCGGTGGTCGCAACCTGCGTGGTGTTATTCCCTGCCGCTGGCGTTGGCGCTTTGGGGGTTCCGGTAAATGTCGGGCTGGCTTTTGGCGCATACTGTGAATGTGGGTCCTGTGCGGCAAGATGTTTTGCCATCAGGTCATCCACGTACACTTTCAGCTCCAGTACCTTGTCATCCACATACTTGCGGGTTGCCAGCACTACGGCAGGGTCGATTTTCAGGGTGATATTGTCCGTGCTGCTGGTAATCAGCACCATGCGCACGGTCTGGGTGCGCCCGCTGCCTTCAGCCAGTTGCGGCTTATAGCTTTCCGGGCAGTTGCCCACGGCAATCAATGCTCCGGACTCATCAAACAGGCCCACTTCACGTATCCACCAACCGCCCTCGTTTTCAGGGATCACCTGTTCAGCAATAATCTGGCTGCTGTTCTGCGGGTCGATATAGAGCATATTCAGCGCAGCCCGGCGTTTCTCATTTACCAGTGCAGTCTGCTTTGCGTCCGGCGTTGGCAATGTCCCTCCGCCATCGCCGACCGCCATATGGGTAATTTTTAAAGGCACACCGAGCGCGGCGGCGCTGGCAAGTTTCGCCGCGCCAATATCCGTCAGCAGGGTATAAAATTTTGTGCTCATGGATTCACTCTCATTGTGTCAATAACATGGACCACCCCGCCTTCATGCGCGGTGCCGCCAGAAATAATTGTTTCGTTGATATACGGATAGATCGTGATTTCTTCGCCAAGATAGCTGGCGGCACCCACCCAATGCGGACCGCTGGTCTGCAGATTGATGGACATGCCGATCATGTGACGGCTACATGGTTTGGCATCGCTTATCAGTCGCTCAAGTTCCAGATAGGTATCTTCAGTGATGCCCTGGTCCTGCACGCCGATATCCAGACGAAACGTGCCCGGTGTCTCTCCGGTCTGCCACCACTCAATAATGCGGATCAGAAAGCCGAACGGCTCCACCACCCGACGCACGGCACTGGTGGTCCCTTTATGCTGATGAATATAAAAAGCATCCTTCACCACCTGGCGCTTGACGCTTTCTGTCCAGCCCTCGTCCCAGCGATCCACAGAGAACGCCCAGGCGAGATAAGGCAGGAAGCTGACCGGACAGGTAGCCGGATTCCACAAGTCACGCAGCGGCACCTGCAGATCAGAAATCCCGCTACAGGTCTGCGCCAGTCGGCGCTCCAGTGAAGTTGAACCCGGTGGCAGCAGACTATTCATCCGTTCCTCCGTTGGTTACGCTCCACTGCGTACATGATGCGGCCTGTGTTTTGTTCAGGACCACATCAGCCAGCGGTGAAGCCAGTTCCACACGCTGAACACCCTCAACATGCAGCGCGGCACAAATAGCACTACGGCGAATATCCCGACCGAGCCGCGTCTGACTGGCGATGTACCTCTGCAGGCTGACTTTTGCCGCTGCCATTACCGGCTCTGCTTCCGGTCCCGGATAAAGAAAAATGGTGGCTTCCACACGGTACGGGATGATTTCTGCGCTGCGAACCGTCAGACGGTCAGCCACCGGGCGGACGTTCTCACTGTTCAGGGCTTTCTCCACCACATCCAGCAAGTCTTTTTCTGCTGTTCCGTCGCCTTCGCGGCTAAGGACAGTCAGCACCACCTCTGCAGGTGCCGGACTGGTTGCACTGGCATCCGCCACCCGACCGTCGGCGCTTCGGGCATGAAATTCATAAGCGGCAGTTGGTCCCGCAACTGAAAGCCCCTCAAAGGCTGCAGGCACACGCAGGCGTAACGCTTCATCGCTTTCCATCACTGCTGCAACGGGCGGCACAGCGTCATCATCAGCAGGTGTCACCGTCAGGCGTTTCACGTTGTAATTGGCGGCGAGCTGGTCAAGATCGCCGCCCATCGCGTAAGCCACCATTACCGCCTGCGCGGCTTCGTTAATGCGCTGGCGCAGAAGCAACTCACGGTAAGCGTTCTCCTGCAACAATTTGGTGACGGGTTCAGATTCCAGTTCCAGCGTACGCATCACAGCCTCCTGTTCATCTTTCGGATGAAGCGCCACAAATTCTGCCTTGCGTGCGGCAAGCAGCGTCTCAAAGTCCGGCACATCCACAATCTGCGGCGCAGGCAACTGCGAAAGGTCAATCACTGCCATTCTCTGCTCCTGTTGATACGGAAAGGGAAACAGGCACACCGTTATTACGCCGCCCGGTCAGCTCCACCACCATTGAACCGTCAAAATTGCTGTTAATGGTGATGGAATCCAGCGTCAGCCGTGGCTCCCAGCGACTCAGCGCCACATACACTGCCGACATGACCTGCAGGCGTAATGCCGGATTTTGTGGCTGGTCTATCAGTGCCGACAGCAGAGAACCATATTCCCGACGGGCAATACGGCTACCCTGCGGTGTCAGCAGAATGTCCCGCACCGACTGGCGCAGATGGTCAATATCAGTAATGGCTTTACCGCTGGTATTGTTCATCCCGATATAAAGCGTCATACCGGGCCTCCGGTTGTATCGCCGCCTTTCAGGACGCCAGTATGCTCATGGTCGTCAACCACGACTCCGTTGGAACTCATCGCGCCGCCGCCTTGGGTGACGCCACCATTGATCACCACCTCGCTGTTGATGCGCGTGGTGTCAGCCTCCACCACAAACTGACCGGTTTTGAGGGTGATATTGTCTGCCGCCTCGATCACCATGGATTTGATACCCCGGACGTACCATCGCCCGGTGGCGGGTTCGTACTCAAACCTGCCGCCGTCCGGGTACTCCGTCACGCAGCCGTCCACGGAATCCGACGGAGGCGCAAACTGACTGGAGTAGATGGCTGGCAGCACAAAAGCGGTTTCCAGATTGCCCCCCATGCTCAGCACCACCACCTGCTCATCCGGCGACGGACACCACCATGTACGGGCACCACCGGCACGCAGCGTCAGCCAGTTAATCCAGTTGGTTTCGAGGTCGCCTGTTTTCACCCGGCAAAGCCAGTTTTCCCGATCCACTTCGGTCACGGTGCCGGTGCGGATCAGGTTGGTGATAAGGCGCATGATTTCGGTTAGTTGTGCGTTCATATGGAAATCATTGCCTATCGTAAACGACAGTGATATTAAAGAGGTTTGTGCAGTCACCCACACAAGATGATCATCAAATCTGTTTTGGAAGGATTCTTATGAGTTGCTTAGATCAATTATCTTCAGAAAATAAAAAATCCCTATTATCATCAGTATTTTCAAAGAGTTATTTCCTCTGGATTGGCTCTGGATTTTCGTACAATTTCGGATATCCAAGTTGGGGGGCCGTACTTGAAGAAATAGCAAAGCGAATAGAGTACCCGTTAAAATTAGATTCATCACAGCCTCTGCGTGCTGCAGAATTACTTTTAAGTTATGCGATGAGTGAATCATCAATAAAAGAATATGATTTCAATTCGCTCGTTGCCAGGACGATTATAGATTTAAAAACAGAAACTAAAGAACCAAGATGGCTTAAAAGATTCAAACTCTTCGCTCCCAATACAATTGTAACAACTAACTGGGATGAGGTGCTTGAAGAAACATTTGAGCATATGGCAAATAAAATCATCAGAAAGGATCCATTCCCTAAAGTATCAACAAAAGGGAAAAATATCTTCAAAATTCATGGTGACGTCGGAAAACCTGATTCGATTGTTATAACACAAAGTCAATACTTTTCTTTTCAGCGCGAAGACACTTATCTTAGCCGAAAAATTTACACATTGTTTTCAGAAATGTCCCCTATATTCATCGGTTACAGCTTAACCGACCCAAATATAGGTTTCCTTTATGAAGAAGCATTAGCACATCTGCATGGAAAAAACCCGCCAGCATTCATGGTAATTCACCCAGATGCAAACCCTTTAACTTTCGAGGAGACAAAGTATTTATTTAAATCAAAAAATATACACCTGATTAAAGCAACCATAGAAGACTTCCTTGCAGATTTATCTCAGGAATATAAATCCTTTAAAGAATCACCTCATCGTTTCAACCTTGAGCACGAACATGTTCTTCCCAAAATAAAAACTATAATGGATACCGTTACGAAAGGAAAAAAAAATAAAAAAGCGGAACTAGAAGCCTTATGTCCTCAAAGAGCTGCAAGCTGGGCCGTGACAAAAGCCATAATTGACATTCTAAAGAAACCAATATTGTACATTCAATTCGGCGGAAAACTTCTTTCTCCAGACAATATTATCCCCTACAGAGAGTTCGATGCTTTAGTTAATGTAGTCATAACACTTAGCAACAATCACGGTTACCCTGACGAGCTTATACGTCAAGATTTTCATGCTTCTGTTGTCAAAATGTGCATCGAAACAGAAGGGGTTTGGGACTTCAACTATGCTGAAGTACCTTTCTCTAACATTTTAAGAATAAGCCCTAGCCCCGGCACTGAAAGTTTCGACAAAAAAATATCCCATATAATAGAAATTATGCGATGGTCGTCCCCATCTGAAATAGGGAAGTGCTGGGCAACATGGAATGTATTTAAAGAAAAACAAGATTGGATTAGCCACAGTGATATTGTTGGCATTCTTTCGAAACTTGAAACCGATGGTGACTTAGAATACCAACCCAGAGATAAAAAATGGCTAAACATCCTGAAAAAATGCCCTCACGCAACGGCTGCAGATATCAAGAGAATTGATACTCTGATAACCCCAGCTTAGAATTTAGTTATCTTTTGTCATCCACCTCAAGAGAGTGTTTAGAATTATCTGGTTACTCTCTTGGGTTTGTCCCAGCAATCTGCGAGCTGGGTATTTAATACTTTTGCTTCTTTTACCTATCCGCTCTCTCAATCCGTAGTGGTGAACACGGGCAATGCGCTGTACCTTGCCTTCAAACTGCACGCTGGCAGAGTCGGCGCTGGCGGAAGTTTTCAGGTATTTTGTGGTGCGCAGCTTTGCAAACATCTGACGTTTGATACGGCCTTTTTTACTGCGTGCTGTTACCCGTCGCGGTTCATAACTGCTGCCATCTGGATTGCGCTGCATTCTGATATTTTGCTGCTGTGTCCGGCGTAGTTCCTGCGCCAGCTGGCGCATCATGCGGCTTCTTGCGGCTGGCTCCAGATTCGCCAGCAAGGCACTCAGCCAGTCGTCCACTTTCTGCAGTTCAGCCACGTTTCACCGTCCACATTTCTTCAGGTTCATCAGGTTCCGCTATAGCTTCAACGCTCGACACACTGCCGTCAGTGCTGACCAGCACACGCTCCGTCAGTTGCAGGTTGAGGCTGATATCACAGACATCGTTGCGCAGAATATCCACCTCAAAGGTGAATAGCTTTTCCCGTAACGCCGGGTTATTGATGGCATCGGGCTGGTTATCACGCAGCCACAGCAAAACCGGGGCCATCAGCAGATTCTGGTCGCCGCTGAAATCCTCAATCACCACGTTCAGGGTGTAGCGGTACTCCCATGACATGGAGCTGGCCCCCGTGGCAACCAGCGAACCGTTATCCACAAACAGATGCAGTTTGTCCGGGTTATTGCGGACATAAGGCACCGCTTTATTGAGGGCGTGGCGCAGGAATTGTGGTTTGTTCACTGTTTCGCTCCTGACACGCAATAATCATGTCCACTTTGTCTGCACAGACCGCCCAGGCGGCCTCCGTTTCATCCAGCAACGCATTCAGATCACCGTTAGTGCGCGGTGCTGCCTGCTCCAGCCGACACGGCGTCACTCGCGGACAACCACTGACGGTAAGCTGCACCTCCGGTGAGTGCCGGACGTTCCCGCAGCCGGATAATGTCAGCAGGCAAAGGAGTATCAGCCCAGTGGCGTAAATCCTCGTTCTCACGTTTCAGTTCCTCGATCCGGCGTTGTCGTTGTCTCAGCTGTGCGCTGGTCTGTTCTGCTTCGGCATAGAGCCGCGCCTGCTCCCGGTTATTGGTTTCAGTCAGAATGGACAGGCTGATCAGCTGGCTGTTACTCTTTGCCAGTGCCTGGCTTTTGCTCCGAAGCTCGTCTGCCTGCGTGCTGATGGTCTGGCTGGCATCAGCCAGCCGCCACGTCTGCCAGCCCAGCGCCGCCAGTAATAACGCCAGCACAACCAGCAGCAACCGGTTCATGCTGCTACCTGTTGCGCCATCTGATTACGGGTGATCCAGAAGGCAATAACGGTCAGCAGATAAAAGACCAGGGTAATAGCCCACCCCGTCCAGGCGAGACTGACGACAATCAGCAATCGCATCATCCAGCTGATAAATACGTTTTCTTTTCGGGTAATTTTCTTCAGCAAAGATGCCCTCAACTCCTGCCAGAGCGGGCCGTTCTTAATTAACGCAGCCAGTGCTACCGGAATTACTGCCCATGTCAGCAGACAGGCTACCCAGACACCAGATGCTGCCAGTACCGGAAAAATCCCCTGCGGATACACCATTGCGGCGATTAACAGAGCTATCCATAACATCAGAAACAGCCCGCTGATTACTTTCTTTTTCATTTCAGTTTGCTCCCTGTAAGCACCAGGCCATCTCCCGCGCACGGCGGTTATCCAGCCCCTGATTAAACACACCTTTAACATAAACCCAGCGCGGCAACTGTCGGCACGCATCCGCCCAGAGCCGCTGATTGAGTAATTTCACCAGTGTGGAACTGCAGGCATTGCCCGTTCCCACGTTGAAGGCAAACGACACCACCGCGTCATACACCTTTTGCGGCGGCTGTTGTTTCACACACCTTTCCAGTGCCCGCTCCACACGCAGCACGTTGGAAATCAGCCCTTCTGCTGCCTGTCGTTCCGTGATTGTTTTGCCGGGAATGACGCCCGATGTATTACCAATGCCGTCGGTCCAGACACCTGCACTGCACTGATACGGCTGCAGACGGCAGCCTTCGTAATCGGCAATTAGTTTCAGCCCCTCCACGGAGGTGTGAAGCTGCTGAAAACCCGGCAACGTAGCTGCAATAGCCAGCACGGCCCCGACAAGGCAGCGTTTAACGATTGATGGATTCATAGTCCTCCCGCGAGATCTGCCCGTCGCGCAGAAGCTGGTAGGCTTTATGTTTGTAGTACCAGTTGATAGCCAGCATCAGCACACCAATCATCAGGCCGCCCAGCGTTGAGGCATCCTTGATGGACAAATCGCCCAGCCAGGCCAGCACGACGGCGATGCAATACGTGATAAAGGCGCTGATTCGCTCAAGCGTCATAATTCAGTCCCATAGCTGGACGGTCTGCACGGTGGTGGTGGTGGTCGGAATGTCCGGCAGCTCCACCTGCAGCCCGTGAGGTAAAAAGGGGCCGTATTCGGCAAGCCCCGGATTTGCCTTCAGTACCTGCTCCGTGACACCCTGCGTGCGCCCGTAATGACGCCAGCAAAGTGCGTCCACCGTGTCATACTGATGCGCACGCACTTTCATCAGATAAGCTCCACTGTGCAGTGCGGCGCATCCTGCACCCGGCTGATGGCCCAGCGGGCGTCACGCCATAAATCACCGCTTGCTTCCGCCAGTTCCTCGCCTCGCTTCGCACCGGATGCCGTGGCGTCATAGTCCTGGTAACGTTCGTTGAGCATGGCGCGTGCCCAGCAGTAAACCGCGTTGAAATAGTGCTGAATGCGCTCGCTTTTGCCGTCCAGTTGTTCCGCCGGGACTTCTGCCAGCGAGGCATACCCCAGCATCTGCTGGCGTCTGCGAAACTCATACAGCTCTGCGTTGACCTCCGAAATTGCCGACAGCGCAACCTGCTTTAAACGCGGCTGCGTCACCGTGCCGTCAGTGCGCATGACACTGCGAAACTCCGACAGGTCCACATCAGGCCAGAACGGCGTATTTCTGATGATTTCCGCCTGTTCCGGTGCCTGTTCTGGCGCAACAAACTTCATGCTGCTTTCTCCTGAAATAGAGGGCGGTGGACGGGGTTTTGATGTGGCAGTGCCTTTCGCCACCCCGTGCCGCCCGTGCGCGGGGGCACGTTCTGTCAGCGGCTGTCATTGCGCAGTCTGCGCTCCAGCTGCTGTTTGTCTTTTTTCACGCCACAGCGGGGATCGAGCTGTAACGCATGGTTGAGATGATTAAGGGCAGACGCCGGATTGCCTTCACTCAGGACCGCGCCAATCGCTTTATGCAGACGCGCCCGTGACTGATCCGGCATATCCAGACCGTCTGTCAGCTCCAGCGTCTGCAGCAACAGATCGGCATCAAAGCCGGTGGCAGCAAGCATTGCGCTCTGCGCCGCGTCTGCCATTTCCTCTGCCAGCACGGTCTGCACGTTGCGGTTACCCAGCGGCATCACCCAGCCATGACGCAGGGCATGACGCCCGATCTCCAGCGCCCCGGCATAATCTCCGGCATCAATGCGCCACAGCATCACGTACATCAGCACGTCATCCTGTTGAGCGCCTCCGGCAGCCAGAACGCCCTCCGCCCAGGCGGCATATTTCGGCAGCAGCTCCACCTTTATTTCCGCTTTTTTCACCGTGGACTGAACGCCCTTGAGACGGCGGCGGTCTTCCGCCAGTTGCAGCAGCATCAGGTCATAGCCCGACGCGTGGCGAACACTGCCGCCCTCACGGGCGGCCTGTTCAGCCTGAACGCGCAGGCGATGCTGCCGTGCGGGACTCAGGCTCATGGATTACGCTCCGGTTTCTGCTGCGGCGGCGCTGAAGTCGCCAATCTGGATGTTTTCCACCAGTGCGGCGCAGCGGTAGTCCTCAACCACATAGGCTTCGTTAACGGATTCAAAATTTTCAATCCGGTCACGTTTCGGGTTGTCGATAACTGAACGGCGGCGGGTGTCTTCCTGCCAGTAGATGGACAGGTTATCCAGACGGGTGATTAGCAACGCATTCGGCGGGAAGAACGGCGCACGCACGGCCTGCAGGCCACCCATGCGTTTCTGACTGATGATCATATCGGCAGCGAGTTTTTCACTGTTTTCCTGCTCTTTGTTGACCAGCGGGAAATACTTGTCAGACAGCAGTTCACGACCGCAAATCACCACCAGATCGTCATCGTCCTGGTAGACCACGTCGATAAGCTCATTAACGGCATCCATCACCACGGCGTCCAGGTTGGCATATTCGCCACCTTTACCGACTTTCACCGCGCCCGGTGTGGTTTCACCGCCCGTGGTGGTGCTGCCCATGACGTGATCCGGTGCATCCTCACGGATTTTCTGCAGCCAGCCTTTATTCACATCCTGCAGCAGCGGGTTTTCGCTACGGTTGGAGGTTTTCGCACGCTTCACGCCGTTAAAGCCGATCATGATGCGGTCCAGTGCCTGACGTTTCACGATGGCGTTACGGATACGCACCTGGAAATCCTGAAACTTCGCCCACAGGTCCAGCTTCGCGTAGGTCAGCACCGTGTCAAAGTTAGTCTGCTCGCATTTATATTCCACATCGACCATCAGCGTCGGATCGACAGGCTCACGCTCTTTCGCGGTGGTATCAGTGGTTCCGGCAATGGTGCTGCCAACACCCAATCCAAGCAGCTGACCGGACTGCTCAGTCACTGGCGTAACGTTAATCAGCGTCAGGAATGCGGCGGACTGCTGGATCTGGTCTTCCAGCGTCTGCTGTACAGACGGCTCTACGGTGAATTTGCTGGACAGTTCTTCAACTGCCACACCGTTCAGACGCGCCAGCTGCTGCAGGTAAGCGTTAAAAGCAAAGCGGGTATTCTTCTTCATCAGGTTTTGTGCTCCATCAGCAATTGGTCAGAGTGTCAGCGGGGGCGTTACCGCCTGTTGCACGCTGGCGGTAGTCCTGGCGGCTGTCTTCATGACTCAGCTTATTCACCAGTTCGTTAAAGGCGGTCTGCTGTGCCTGCAGGGCAGTCTCCAGCTCAGACAGGGATTTTTCGGTACGCACACTCAGGTTTTGCTGCTCAGTGGCGACCAGCTCCACGGCCTTATGCACATCAGAG
Source organism: Escherichia sp. WS1118 (assembly GCF_046487695.1). Taxonomy (NCBI): domain Bacteria; kingdom Pseudomonadati; phylum Pseudomonadota; class Gammaproteobacteria; order Enterobacterales; family Enterobacteriaceae; genus Escherichia; species Escherichia sp. WS1118. The sequence continues at coordinate 101,138 of NZ_JBJQIZ010000010.1, forward strand.
AACCGGGCGTCATCGGACTGCTCTTTTTTGGTAAACAGCGCCGTGACACGGGCAAACAGGGACGGTTTGTCCTCCTGGATTTCTTCCAGTTCGATCACCGTTTCCTCTGCAGCGGTAAAAAGATTGGCGGGATTCTGCTTGCGGTTTGCCAGCGGGTTATGGGCTGCACTGGCGCTGAATGTCAGCATTTCCGTACCCAGACTGGCAGGGTCATCAGTGGCAGCCAGGCCGACCAGGTAGGCTTTGCCCGTATCAGCAAACTTCGGGCTGACTTCCATAGAGGTGAATAATTTCTGGCCTTTTTTCACCAGTTCCACCAGGGACTCCGTTGGCTCAACGTCGGCATACAGCGCCATCTTGCCTGCCAGCGGACCTTCCGTGATTTCTTCAGCAAACAGCGCCGTCACCTTGCCGTAGCGGTTAAAGGTGCTGTCCGGCAGATAAGACTTGATGTGCTCAAGGTTAATCAGCGCGGTATACACCGCCGGGTTGTAGCTGGCTGCCATCTGTTCCAGCCATTCACGCTGGATTTCGCGTCCGTCGGTGGTGGCACCTTCCACCCCGATGCGAAAACGCTTTGCTTTCACTGTCATGAGCCGTGCTCCGTTAGAAAAAACTTACTGGAGCCTTATGGTTGCGGTGATGGGGGCAGTGAAACAATGCGCGGTATTTGTACCGACAACCACACAAACCACAGGCGGGGAAAGCCTTCATTCAAGGCTGTAGGTTTGTGCCATGAACACCACACTGACACCCGCAGATCTCGATCCCCGTCGGCAGGCCATGCTGCTGTACTTTCAGGGATACCGCGTCGCCCGCATTGCTGAAATGCTGGGCGAGAAAGTTGCAACCGTTCACAGCTGGAAAAAACGCGACAAGTGGGGTGACTATGGGCCGCTGGATCAGATGCAGCTCACCACCGCCGCACGCTACTGCCAGCTCATTATGAAGGAGCACAAAGAAGGGAAAGATTTCAAAGAGATTGACCTGCTGGCGCGCCAGTCGGAGCGCCACGCGCGGATCGGCAAGTTTAACAATGGCGGCAACGAAGCCGACTTAAACCCTAACGTCGCCAACCGCAACAAAGGCCCACGCCGTCAGCCGGAAAAGAATGTTTTCACCGATGAGCAGATTGAGAAGCTGGAAGAAATCTTCCATTCCTCCATGTTCAACTACCAGCGCCACTGGTGGGAAGCCGGAAAAACCAACCGCATCCGCAACCTGCTGAAGTCACGCCAGATCGGCGCGACCTTTTACTTTGCCCGTGAAGCCCTGATTGACGCTCTGCTTACCGGACGTAACCAGATTTTCCTTTCTGCCAGTAAGGCACAGGCCCACGTCTTCAAACAGTACATCATCGACTTTGCCAAAGAAGTGGAGGTGGAGCTGAAAGGCGATCCGATGGTGCTTCCCAACGGGGCCACACTGTATTTCCTCGGAACCAATGCCCGCACGGCCCAGAGTTACCACGGCAACCTGTATCTGGATGAATATTTCTGGATACCGAAATTCCAGGAGCTGCGCAAAGTGGCTTCCGGTATGGCTATTCACAAAAAATGGCGACAAACCTATTTTTCCACGCCATCCAGCCTGACCCACAGTGCTTATCCGTTCTGGTCCGGTGCGCTGTTCAACCGTGGACGCAACAAAGCTGACAAGGTGGACATCGACCTGTCCCACAGCAATCTGGCCCCCGGCCTGCTGTGCGCAGACGGGCAATACCGCCAGATAGTCACCGTGGAAGATGCGGTGCGCGGCGGCTGTAACCTGTTCGACCTCGACCAGCTACGCATGGAGTACAGCCCGGACGAATACCAGAACCTGCTGATGTGCGAGTTCGTGGACGATCTCGCGTCCGTGTTCCCGCTCAGCGAACTGCAGGCGTGCATGGTGGACAGTTGGGAAGTCTGGACCGACTTTCATGCACTGGCCCTGCGCCCGTTTGGCTGCCGCGAGGTGTGGATCGGTTATGACCCGGCAAAAGGTACGCAGAACGGCGACAGCGCCGGATGCGTGGTGGTGGCACCGCCAGCCGTGCCAGGCGGTAAGTTTCGCATTCTTGAGCGTCACCAGTGGCGCGGGATGGACTTCCGCGCCCAGGCGGACGCCATCAAAAAACTGACCGAACAGTACAACGTGACCTATATCGGCATCGACTCGACAGGTGTCGGTCACGGGGTTTACGAGAACGTGAAAGCGTTTTTTCCAGCCGTCCGGGAGTTTGTCTACAACCCCAACGTTAAAAACGCCCTGGTACTCAAGGCCTACGACATTATCAGCCACCGCCGTCTGGAGTTTGACGCCGGACACACCGACATAGCGCAGTCATTTATGGCAATCCGTCGCGCCACCACCGCCAGCGGCAACCGCCCGACCTATGAAGCCAGCCGCAGCGAAGAAGCCAGCCACGCCGATCTGGCCTGGGCAACGATGCACGCTCTGTTTAACGAACCGCTGCAGGGCGAATCCGCCAATACCAGCAATATTGTGGAGATTTTTTGATGAAAGAACATATCGCGCCAGACGAAACCGTAACTGCAGAAGAAACTAAAAAATCCGTTGCGGAGGCTTTCAGCTTTGGTGATCCCATTCCTGTACTGGACCGCCGCGAACTGCTGGACTATGTGGAATGCGTACAGATGGATCGCTGGTATGAGCCGCCCGTCAGCTTTGACGGACTGGCGCGCACCTTCCGCGCCGCCGTGCACCACAGCTCCCCGATCAGTGTTAAGCGTGACATTATCAGCAGTACCTATATTCCACATCGCCTTCTCAGCCAGCAGGCATTTACCCGTTTTGTGCAGGACTATCTGGTTTTTGGTAACGCCTACCTGGAGAAACGCACGAACCGCTTTGGTGAAGTTATTTCGCTGGAACCTGCACTGGCAAAATACACCCGGCGCGGACTTGACCTTGAAACATACTGGTTTGTGCAATACAGCCTGACGACACAGCCGTATCAGTTCACAAAAGGTAATGTCTTCCACCTGATGGAGCCGGATATCAACCAGGAGATTTATGGTCTGCCGGGTTACCTTTCTGCCATTCCGTCAGCTCTGCTCAACGAATCCGCCACGCTGTTCCGCCGCAAGTATTACATCAACGGCAGTCATGCAGGCTTCATCATGTACATGACCGACGCCGCGCAGAACCAGGAGGATGTAAACAACCTCCGTAACGCGATGAAAAGCGCCAAAGGTCCAGGCAACTTCCGTAATCTGTTTATGTACTCGCCTAACGGCAAAAAAGACGGGCTTCAGATTATCCCGTTATCAGAAGTCGCAGCGAAGGATGAGTTTCTGAATATCAAGAACGTGAGCCGGGACGACATGATGGCAGCACACCGAGTGCCGCCGCAAATGATGGGGATTATGCCGAATAATGTTGGTGGATTTGGGGATGTGGAGAAAGCGAGTAAAGTTTTTGTGAGAAATGAACTGATCCCGCTGCAGAAGAGATTATTCGAGATAAATGTATGGCTAGGAGAAAATGTCATTACTTTCCAGCCATACAACTTAGATTAATACTATTACAGACACTTTCGTGAAAGTGTCTGTAATCAAAAAATGAAATTATTCTTCTGAATCATCATAAACATCCATTCCTTCGGTCTGATTTCTAATATAAGAAGCCCCCATAGAATTAGCAATCGCAGTCCGAATTAACCCTACATGAGTGAAAAACACCCCTAACCTAGCACGCTTTAACTCAGACTCATCATCATAGTCATCTTCATTACTTATAATTCTTCTAACCATTGCCTTATCTTCGTCAATAGCCGAAGGTAGCCCACTCTTTAAAGCGTCAATACACTCACCTACAGTTATAATTTTATTTTTAATTAATTCAGAAAGCAAATCATCATAATTTTCATCATCAGATTTATTATCAGGTGGTAATTCACTTGCAGCTATCATTTTCAGCAATTCTACGTCAAGCATAGTTCCTCTATCTAGTCTGCTTGTCTCAACATACCCCTCACGCTCTGATAACACTCTTTCAAATTCGAAATCAACGACTTCAAGCAAAGCAGATACTCTATTAATTGCTCGCCTAAGAGGAAGTGGAACACTTTGCTCTTTTTTGTATTGCAGTTTATGAGATGCTGCAGCCCAAATATGCTGAGAAAGCGTTCGTATTTGCACCTCCACTTTCATATTTTTAAAATCACTAAAGGATGGAACTCTTAGCCATTCTTCTGGAGGTTGTATTACATAATGATGAGATTGGTACCCAAATCTATCCTCATCCAGTTCATCAAGTTTATTCTCTTGCTTCAAAATAATGAAATGTTCTTTCAGACAAGATATAACCTTTTCAACATCTCGCTTAAATAGCATTATTAATCGGATTCCAACATAATCATCCAAGTCAACTATTGACTCAATCTTTAGAGGTTTTCGGTTATCCTTATTAATAATAGAACTTAATGTTTTGACACGGCTTTCAATTGGAACCCCTAAAGACAATTTATTCTCCGACAAAATAACATCAATTTGCTCAACCATAACTCGTCTGAACAATTCCGCAACTGAGCCGTAAATTGAATGCTGTTCTTTTAATTCTTCGTCTGTCATCTATCTTACCTAACTTATATAAATGAATCAGATATAAAACATTGCATAATTTTAATTCAAGTGGACAACATATAAATTATCCGATCTAAACCACTTAAACAACAGGTTTTGCGCGCGCTCGTATCCCCGCCACGCCTGCCCGCTTTATGTAGTGGTTTTCATGCAGTTGCATGATCTACGCAAAAGCCCGCCAGTTCTGGCGGGCCTCAGCAAAAATGATCCTCAAACGATCATGCGATCTCATGCAGCATAGTCATGCACGATCATTTGACTCAGCATCTGCTGCACGCTTGCTGCGCGAAGATGCACTTTTACTACCAATCTTTCGACAGTTCTTTCTATCCCTGGCTTCATTTTCTTTAAATTTGTTATATGTCTCAGTATCAAAAAACGAAATTGTTTCAACCTCATCTTTTGGTATGAGCACACGGAAATCTTCGATATTAAGCCGAGACATTCCACTTATCACACCACTATCAAGATAATGTTGGTGATAGTTAGTCGTGATACTAATCGTTAGATCATCTTTATCCCGATATCCGCTTAACATCGGGAGAAGTTCAAGGTGCTCTGAAAGCCCGTTTTCTAACGCCGGACAAGTAACAAGGCCAACATAGATTTTGCGAGACGACAGAGTTGCTATGATCGGAAACTGTCTTGCGGACGCTTCCATAAGTAATGATTCGAAAGCGTTATTACCCACAGCTTTAGCTAAGGCATCCCAGCGACGATCTCCACGTGATGTGCGTAACTTATTTCCAAAACCTGAAATCGCAGCGAGGACAATTGAAATCATAACCCATGCTATCTGTTTGATTTCATTTATTCTTTGAAGTTTGTCTTTCGATGAAGACAACATGCCATTAAAACTGTCAGGTGTTAGATTCAAGGCATTAGCCAGCCAACGAAACCCTCCGCTGACGTTCAAAATAAAGGTGAAAAAACCGCCAAGGAGAAAAAAAACGATACCCCAGGCAGCCACAAAAAAATAAGCGTCCCAGCCGTTGGAACGCTTATATCGGTATCTTGTTGAAAGTGATAGGTTTACATAAATAAAACCACTAACCAAAATCACTGCTAAAAGTAATGTTGCCATTATCTGGTTCTATTAGTTTTCTCTTTTACAGTGCTCGTTTTGATGCCTTCAAGCTTATCCATCTGTGCCTTGATGGCATCCATTGCTCTTTTGTTAGACAAGTCTACGGACACAAAACCATCTTTACTAAGATTGAGTTTGTCCTGGTTCTCTTTAAGAACCCTTGCCAGACGTTCAACTGGGTTACCCAGGCTAAATGCGGCGATGCTTGACATAACTCCCCCTTTTCACATGGCGCGGAAGTCTACACTCCGACGCCTACAACCTCAACAGATTATCTTTAAAATTTAGACAACAATATCATCTGTTGATTTCGTTACTTAAACTTAAGTTCAATGCGCTCGATCATGCAAGCGGTTTCTTAAGAACTGTTAATTTCCTGGCATATATAGTGGTTAAGGTAACAAATTGACACTAACGCCTCGCATAGCTCGTTGTTCAACCTTGCTGACGCCAGAAGCAAGTTCAGACGCCAGCAACGTTTCTTAATGCAGCCAGCTGTCGTCTTCCCACACCTTCTGCATAATTTTCATCACTTGTTTTCTTTCTTCGTCCTGTTGCAGTCCGGTCAGTTCCACACCGTTAGAGCTACCTTTGCGGATACGAATTACCGTTTTGGGATACAGGGGGCGCAGATTGCGGTAAAGCTCGGATTCAAGGGCGTCCAGTGTAGACTGGCTAATCTTCTGCTCTTTATCGATCATTATTTCAATGCGCATAAAAGTCACCTCAGCTGATGACATCCATTGAGCGGTTGTATTCGTGGGTTCTGATTTTTGCCATGAGTTCATCAGTCAATTCAGAAACCCACTGCAGAGCCAGCCCCTTCTCTTCATCACTACACTCACTAGCCGCTACAAGCTTAAGAAAAAAATCAATGCGCTGGAGCTTCAAAGACTCCAAAAAATAGTCCTGCATCTTTCCTCCTATAACACCACAAGCAATGCTGTATGCATAACCACTGTTTATATTTACAGTATATAATAATCTTACTGATGTAAAACGTTTTTTTACGTTCATCAGCCTGATATGCCTGGTATTATTAAGAGCACGAATTGTTAATCCGCGTAATTAATACAGGTTCCGCCACTTATCATCTTCCTGCAAACGCTGGTTCCGATAGAAGATACGCAGGCCTGCTCCTGACGGAATGCTGCCGCCGCGAAGGAGTAAATCGACCTCTTTCTCGCTGCCATCAAATCCTCTGGACTTCAGTTCATAGACGAGCTGCTGTCGTTGATGGTCTGTAATTCGCTGTTTGTAGTCTTTACGCCGTTTCGGTTTCACCAGGCGTAACCTTGCTGCCAGTTCCCGGCGCTCTTTTTTGCTCATACTGTGCAGGTAATCGTGCAACTCCTTGTCATCCATACGGGTGATATCCGTTCTGGTATCTCCATCAGCTGATTTGTCTTTCCCTTGTTGGTACAAATTTTCAGCAAGGGGACAGTTATTGCCACGAGTCCAAGGGGCGCAAGCGCCCTGGTCGGCTGCCGCCTCCTGAACGTCAACGGCTTTACGAACCATTTTCCACTTCACTGCATGAGTGCAGATCTTGCCCTCTGCAATGGGTGACCAGATGCCATAAATACGAATGCCGTGATCGCCATAGGCGGTCGGCTCTTCGTTGATTTCATAAGCGGTTCTGATGAGGTGATATTTACGGGGAACCAGTACGCCGCCCTGCTTCATGATGTAGGAGGCAAAACAACCAGCATCAGCAGCAGCCAGGATGGCATCAAGGCGCGGGTTATCCAGTACCGGCGCACCTGCTTTTTTGTCCCCCTGTTGCCTTGCCGCCTGACCAGCCAGCAATCGCAGTTCACGGTAAGCCTGACGCCCCGGAATGCCAAAGAAGCGGAATTGCTGAACACGATGTAGAGACGCCCAGGCATTAACGTATTCAGCGTTATCACGCAGGGATTTACCCGTTTCCTTGCTGATCTCACCAGCCAGACCACGCCCGTCAATGTTCTTACTGATGTATTTCGCGATGTAGCTTGTTGGCGTACCTTTGCGCGGGTTTATCAGCTCAGACTTAAAGCGTGGTCCCGTGTTATTACCCAGCTCCTCGCGGTCTTCACGAATGGCAAACTTACGCAACAAAGCAGTAATGGCTCGGCGCTCTTTTTTGCGCATAAAACACAACAGGTGCCAGTGAACTGTACCGTCATGATGCGGCTCAGCCACCCGCACGCCATACCAGCGCAATCCGGCTTTGTGCATCGCTTTACGAAATGCAGCAAACATGCCGACCAGATAATCACTGCTTTGTCTTACCGTCGCGTTTGTCCAGGTCGGGTTTGGTCTGCCGTTATTTAGCGTGGAATGGAAACGTGACGGACAGGTGATGGTGTAGAAAACGGCGCAGTCACCGCGCATTTCCGCGATAAGCTCCAGACCTTTAACACAGGCCATCATCTCATTGCGGCGATGCGCAGGGTTGCTGCTGCTGGCGTTTACCACATCCTCCATGTCCAGCGTGTCGCCGTCTTCGTTCACCAGTTCATGAGAACGGAAAAACTCCAGCGACTTACGGCGCTGCTCACGTTTATGCAACACGGCTTCATAGCTGACATAGGGAGATACTTTTTTGCTGACAAGGCAGACAGCACGCAACTGCTCTTCCCGCCATTCGCAACGCATCTTCCATAATTTCCGATACCACCAGTCGGCGCACAACATACGCGCCAGCGAACCCGGAATGAGTTGATAGGGCACGGGTTTACGGCGGTTTCTTTTCCGACGGAGTTGCTCAAACGCAGGCGGGATGACATCCAGACGCAGGGTTTCCGCTGCCACCCTTTCCCATGTATTGCGGATTTCTTCTGGCTTAACGTCATCGGTGGCATACAAATCGCCACAAGCGGCATCAAGGCACATACTCATATGCGCAGCTACCAGGGTGGACAGGCGTTTCACCTGATCCTGACTCATTTCAGGCAGGATCAGCAGGCCGTCCAGCCCTTCATGGCTTGCCATAAAGCGAAAAGATGCAGATAGCTGACTGTCGCGTACATGCTCCAGTCGTTCCAGACATGGCTTAATCGTCTCACGTAAATAGCGGGAATAAGCCTTTGGCCTGCCCAGGCTGCTGAAGTATTCAATACGTTGCATTAGCGGCTTGCTGATATGGGAAGGCTGGGCGTTGACGTCCGCCAGAATGACCATATCCGGATTAAAACGCTGCTGCTCATGCGCCAGCTTTGCCCGACTAATGAGCTTATCCTGTTCCATTTCGCGCTGGACAGGATCACGGGATTCATTAAAGAAATAACGCTCCCAGACCTGATCACTCAGCGCCTCACGGCGCAGCTGTTCCTGCTCGTTATCGGCAGCGTACAGAGTGATCAGGTTTGAAAGCGTAGAAACCGGCGCAACTTCCACCGGGTCCAGATAAGGGTTAATGGCCTTTTTCGGGCTGTTCCATGAGAACGATGCGGCAGCTTCGTTAAAGCCGCAGCAGTTGTTCATATCGGCATGACTCATGCACGTACTCCGTACACGGCAGAACTATCCACGCCACGCGAATAATCAAATCCCACCCAGCAGCGCGGCCCGGAAACAGCAATGATTTCTGTTGCTGATTTACCCTCGCCAGCTGCCACACCGATGCTGCGTTTTGCCTTGATGTAGTGGTGAGTAAAATTGCGATACAGCGAACGGATCAGGGATGTGTCACTGTTAGAAACAATGACCGGATGTCCTTCTGATGACCGATGTTCAAGAACAGATGCCAGGTGATACTGGTCATCTTCAGTGAAGCCGTCAGTGTGATAGCCGGAAAACGTACCGTCATACGGCGGATCGCAATACACCACATCCCCCGCCTTCAACATCGCCAGCGTTTCATCAAAGCTGGCGCAGATAAACGTTGCTCGCTGGGCCTTTTCTGCAAATGCGCGAATTTCTTTTTCAGGGAAATACGGATTTTTATAATTACCGTAGGGAATGTTGAAATGCCCGCTCTTGTTATAGCGACATAAACCACGGTAACCGTGACGATTGAGATACAGGAAATATACCGCTTTCATGAAATCAGTAATTTCAGTTGAGTAATTAAACTCCTGCCTTATGTTGTAATAAGCCACCTCCCTGTTTGCGATCTCAAATAAAACTCTGGCGCGAGATATAAACGATTCACAATCAGCGGCAACCTTTTTATAGAGGTTGATTAAATCAGGATTAATATCCGCAACCAGATAGCTGGGATAATCCGTCTCCATCATCACAGCACAGGAACCCGCGAAAGGTTCAACCAGTCGCGGGCCAGCAGGAAGATGTTTTTTCAGTTCGGACATTATGGTGGTTTTATTTCCCGCCCATTTCAGGATGGTGCTCATACAGCACCTCCGTTGTAATGTTTGCCTTTCAGCTCTGCGATTTCCTGACAGGTAATGCAAAGCTGCACTCCCGGAATGGCGCGGCGTCGTGCTGGCGGAATTGGTGCTTCACACTCAATACAAAGCACGCGGGACACGCCCGGCGTTTTGGCACGGGCAGCACGGATATGGCGCTGGCGTTCTTCTTCAACGCGCTGCTGTACGAGATCCATTGCATCAGCCATTAGTGGATCTCCTGCGCTTCGTTCTGGATTGCTTCAGCAGTCACACGCAGCAGTTCTGCCGCTTCGACGTGGTTTAGCTGGCGGGATGAGATATGACACGCCAGGCTATCAAGGCGAGCGGCCATTGCTTCAGCCCTTGCCCGGCGTTCTTCCAGACGAGCCTCTGTCAGTAAAATATTAAGCCCTGCGTCATCCGGTCCGGTTTGAGTGGTGCGGGTTTCAATATTACGCATAATCAATTCTCCTGAATTTAGATAAAGGGATGCCCGGCGGGTTTACGCCATTAATTTCATTATTTGGTTAATTCGGCATGGTTAGCCGTCTGGGAAATAAGCTCACCACTGCACGAAAATGATTCATTGCTTTAATCAACTCCCGCTTTTCGTCAGTGGTCAGCTCATTAATGCTGATGCTATGACGTTCAGCTGGAATTTTTGCCATAAAGAATATGGCAGCCAGTGCCCGTTTATTTTGTTCATTATTGATATCCCGAGGATCACGCATATCTTTAATAAACCGCTCAAGCTCTGACTCAATATTAAGGCCAAAAACTTTCGCCCTTAACTCCGCGATATGATTAAGTCCATTCAGGCGTTCACCGGGGCTTAATGGAACAGTTGCTGCAGCGCCATTAATTGCCATACTTCATATCCCCCAAACGCAGCTATCGTTCTTTGTTCTTACGGTAACGCTCAAGAGGAGATACATTTTTTCGTATCGTCTCTTTAACCTGCTCTCCCCGTAAAAACGTCCCATCCTTTAACGTGAAAAAGTAACTGCCATCGCCCGACAATGACGGATAGCAACAGAGCAAATCATCTTCAGGTACTGAATAACTCTCCCCTCTGTAACGAAACTGATAAACCACTTCACTTTCTGCCGCATACATTTGGACTTTCTCCGTTTCCTCGTGGTCAATTCAGACAGCAATTCATCTTGTGAATGACATGGATGCCAGCGTTTTCCATCCTCACCCGTGATCCAGCCGTGACCGTAGTGCATTGCCGGGCTTTGTTTTACCAGCAGAGATGCAAATGATGGTTCTTTCGTCAGCATAAGCACCTCACAGCAAACCAAATGAAGCACCGAGGCCAGTCACGGTATCAACTGCACTCGCCATCGCAGGGTTAGCCTGTAAACGGGCCTGCAATGAAACAGCAGCCAACGCCATCAGTCGTGTTACAGAGTTAATGCTGCTGATAGCATCACGACGGCCTGCACTGGTTTTTACATCGCCAGATACCGCACCTGCAGCAACACGCCCGATCTCTGCGGTTGCACTCATGACGTAATGTGGCAGTTTCTCTTTTGCCACCTCATTAATCGGTACACATGGCAGGCAGTGAATCTGAGCCAGAAAACCATCTACTAGCGTTGAATCTTCAGTCAGATCGGTAAGCAACCAGATTTCTGGTGCGGTTAATAAATGAGGTTGAGCTGGGTTCAGCTTGTTCCGCAGAATCTGCACATTCATGCCTGCACGTTCTGCCAGTTGCACCAGGTTGTGGCGCAGTGCGAATGCACGACAGGCTTCATCAAAATGTGGATGTTTGGAAACTTGGTAATCAAACATAGTCAATGCCTCTGATGTATTTCAGAATCGAACTAATTAAGGTTTAGATTGCATTCTGAAAGCGCATCAACGGTCATGGCTGCTATGTTGATCATCACTTTTTCGCGTTTTTTATCTTTGCGCAAACGGTGACGGATAAGGCGTCCATCAGCCAACATGTCATTGATAGTATCGATGGACAGCCCTGTCAGCTCGCTATAGCGTTCAATAGTCACATGAGGCGTGGTAAGAGTGATTGAAATGTTAGGTCTCATGATGCAACATTCCTCGTTTAATGATGATTAATCAGGACGAATACGGATCGTTTGTATTTTGTGAACACCACAAACATACGATCGCACAGTGAAATCATCAAGACAAAAGTTCACTTGGAGTGACCATGAATTTGGAGAAAGGCGGACGAGGCGCTATAGAGCGCATGGTAGAAGCTTATGGATTCAAGACTCGACAGGCGTTGTGCGATCATTTAGGAATCTCTAAAAGTACACTCGCCACACGCTACATGCGTGACTCATTCCCAGCAGAATGGGTAATCCAGTGCGCCCTTGAAACAGGCACTTCGCTTAATTGGCTCACAACCGGGCATGGTTCAAAGCAAACTTCAGGTAATACAAATACTATGGAAGTTGCTAAATATGTATTATCTGATGGGGCTTTGTGTGAAGACGGTTTTTATATTTTCGATAGAGAATTTCTACCGTCGGCATTCAAGAATCTTTTTGTAATCACAGATAATAATTCTGAATTTATTTGTGATAAGGAATTTGATGATATACGTGATGGTAAATGGGTAATAAGTATTGATGGCGAAATAACGATCCGTGACATTACTCGTTTACCCGGTGGAAGAATCTTCGTCGAGGGTGGAAACAGAGCCTTCGAATGCAAGATAGAAGACATTGAAATAATTGGTAAAATTATAAGTTTAACAGTCAAGTATGTTAAATAGTACCGGGAGGAAACTATGCTTGGTAAGGTATTTTTTGTGGTTTTGTCATGTTCTTTGTTATTAAACCCACTAACTACCTATGCTAGAAATTATCCCTGTTCAGGGAAAAAGGGAGGTGTTTCTCACTGTACCTCAGATGGCAAATTCGTTTGCAATGATGGAACTATTAGTAAATCCAAAAAAATCTGTACTAAAAACTCACGATAACTTTTGCTTTTATATCTGCGCCTAAAATAAAAATGAGCCGCAGGTTAACCGCAAAAGTTACATGCTCACATAGCAAAAAGAATAGCCAACTTAATTATGGCTTCAGTGAGATGTATGGTCGTAGGATTTCATACATTGACACTGGTTATACATACAGTGAAAATGCTCTCTACTGGAGGGCATTTTTTATGGCAGTACGAAAACTCACCACAGGGAAATGGCTTTGCGAATGTTACCCCGCCGGACGTAATGGGCGTCGTGTGCGTAAACAATTCGCCACCAAAGGCGAAGCACTGGCCTTCGAGCGATACACCATGGGGGAAATAGAAGCAAAGCCCTGGCTGGGCGAATCAGTGGATCGTCGGACATTGAAAGACGTGGTTGAGCTATGGTTCAAACTACATGGTAAATCTCTGACTGCTGGGCAGCATGTTTATGACAAATTGCTGTTGATGGTTGACGCTCTTGGCAATCCCCTTGCAACCGATCTCACCTCTAAAATGTTTGCCCACTATCGAGATAAACGCCTGACAGGAGAGATCTACTTCAGCGAGAAATGGAAGAAAGGAGCAAGCCCGGTCACTATTAACCTGGAGCAAAGCTATCTAAGTAGTGTTTTTAGCGAACTATCCCGCCTGGGCGAATGGTCGTATCCGAACCCACTGGAGAACATGCGAAAATTCACCATCGCAGAAAAAGAGATGGCATGGCTTACCCATGAGCAGATTGTTGAATTGCTGGCTGATTGCAAACGTCAGGACCCAATTCTGGCACTGGTAGTCAAGATATGCTTAAGCACAGGCGCACGCTGGCGAGAAGCAATAAACCTTACCCGATCACAGGTGACCAAATACCGAATTACCTTTGTAAGAACGAAGGGGAAGAAAAACAGAAGCATCCCTATCAGTAAAGAGCTTTACGAAGAGATCATGGCGCTTGATGGGTTCAATTTCTTCACAGACTGCTATTTTCAATTTTTATCCGTGATGGAAAAAACGTCTATCGTGCTCCCTCGCGGTCAACTGACACACGTTCTGCGCCATACGTTTGCGGCGCACTTCATGATGTCGGGTGGAAATATCCTTGCTTTGCAAAAAATCCTCGGACATCACGATATAAAAATGACAATGCGTTACGCTCATCTTGCACCGGATCACCTTAATACAGCGCTACACTACAATCCATTATCTACAATGCCCACACAGCATACCGAAGCTAATGATATGCTCCCCGATTAAGTAAATTGTGGGCCGTTTATGGGATTCAATACTTCACTATGCAACTACCCGAGAATTATTTGGCCTTTTCCAACCATATTGTGTTAATTTGCAAATATTACAGACCGGATGACATTCCCTTTAAAAGAGAATATCCTCCAGCACTATAATCACTTAATTATGGTTACCGTTTAGTAAATTGGGGAAATGTATAAATTAGAACGCCTAACCTCAACATTTATTGAATACTTAGTCACAATGTCTTTTAACAAATTCAGCATCCATTCAGGTGCGCGGGGAGACAGATGGACTTTTTTAACAAATGAACTAACATCAACATCAATCGGAATAACATTTGGCGCTACAGCATTATTAAAATCCAAGCTAGTACCCTCAGCAGTGATAGGTAAGTTTTGAATTAAAAACCTTACTTCTCTCTCATGCTCGAATGATTTTCTTTTATGAGTAAAAGGATAAAATGTATTATCAAGCGGGAATACATCCTTATCATAATCAATGTACTTAACCAAGCCAATCATAGCTTCCGGCGGTAATAGATTTTTTATTTCTGCATAAGTGGTTTCGATTGCAACGGAAGCATCATTCTTACTATAGAGATCCCACATCGCTGCTGACTCAAACTCATTTGCATGCCAACAACTTATATAAGTATGTTTTCTTACATACTTGTTGAAATTATACACCTGCTTGATGTACTCAGAGATAGTTTCATCAATGTCGCTTTCATTCATATTATGTACATATTCTATAATTTTTCTTGGGAATGTTCCTTCATAAGGATCATCAAAGAGATCAGATCGACATAGAAAAATTTTTTGATACGTGACTAATGCCATGAATTTAGTAAAATCCATATATTTCCACAGGGAAATATCATCTGAACTAGGTTGAGGAAAACATGGGTGATTATCGTATTCAGCCATTTATATCATTCCATTCAAAAAAAGTTAATATAATGTAACCTAAGACTTTAAAATTCTCTGATTTACTATTATATATCACGCGCAATCTCATAATAGTTAAGGAGCCATTTTAGACCTTTTGAGCTACAAAAAAAATAGCAAGATGACCACTCGCGGTACTTAGCGGTTGTTCTACATGTGCGTTCATGTGCCCCGATTCTTGGAGGTAGGTTAAAAAAGCTCCCCGCACCCAGCAACAGTAATATGGCATAGTCCTTTTGAAGGAGTTAAAGATATACGGAACACAGAGTAAGTTAGAGGAGAAAGGCCCATTACCTTCAAAGTAAGGCCAGAACGATAACACAGTGGCGACAAAGTGGCGACAGCGGTTGGCATTACCCCGTAATAACCACCACTGACCACCAATCTAACTTATTGTTTCTAATCTAACTTATTGTTTTCATTAACCCGTTTACATAAATGGGTTTTTTGTTGCCTGAAATTTATCTACTACCCAGCAATCCTCTCAACCATCCTCAAAATCTCCTCGCGTGATAGCGGCTTACGGTCGGTGACAAAATGCAGCGTCATCCCCTCAATAAACGCATCAAGCGCGCGGGCGGTTCCGGGTTCAAACCATTGTTCGAGCGTTTGTTGACTGCGCTGCATCCAGTTTTGCATTACCGTTTTTAAGAGCGGTTTTCGGCTAGCCAGCGCGTAGAGCTGGTACATCAGCTCCATATTATCCGGCGTTGCGACCTGTGAGCTGTAGATCATATCGGTGATAGCCTGGCATGCGCCTGGAGCATCACTAACATCGCTAAAAAATGCCTGATATTGCCGGGACATGATCTCAGTAAAACGGCTGAACGCCTCCAGCAACAACTCATCAATTCCTGAAAAATAGTAGGTCATCGATCCCAACGGCACCCCGGCAAGGGCAGCAATTTTGCGGTGTGTAACAGCATGTATTCCGTAAAGTTTCACCGCCTCCAGCGTGGCCTGGATAATTTTTTCTCGCCGTTGCGGATCGTTAGCGCGACGCATGTCATTTCCTCTCTCTGCAATTGTGTACAAATGTACACAGTCTTGCTAATGTTGTCTTCCCTCTTCTTATTTTGACGTGGTCTATGACCGTAAATTCTTCACGTAATGCATTGAAACGCCGAACCTGGGCGCTGTTTATGTTCTTCTTTTTGCCAGGCCTGTTAATGGCGTCCTGGGCAACCCGTACGCCTGCTATCCGCGATATTCTCTCTGTCTCGATCGCTGAAATGGGCGGTGTTCTCTTTGGTCTGTCGATCGGTTCGATGAGCGGTATTCTCTGCTCAGCGTGGTTAGTGAAACGCTTTGGGACGCGTAATGTCATCCTTGTCACGATGTCCTTCGCATTGATTGGGATGATGATACTAAGTCTGGCACTCTGGCTGACATCGCCCTTGCTCTTTGCCGTTGGTCTCGGCGTCTTTGGGGCTAGTTTTGGTTCTGCGGAAGTGGCGATAAACGTTGAAGGTGCCGCCGTTGAGAGAGAAATGAATAAGACGGTTTTACCGATGATGCACGGTTTTTATAGCCTGGGCACGCTGGCAGGCGCTGGTGTCGGGATGGCACTGACGGCCTTTGGCGTTCCGGCAACGGTGCACATTTTATTGGCGGCGCTGGTAGGCATCGCGCCTATTTATATCGCCATTCAGGCAATCCCTGACGGTACGGGCAAAAATGCTGCCGATGGCACCCAGCATGGTGAAAAAGGCGTACCTTTTTATCGCGATATCCAGTTGCTGCTGATTGGTGTTGTGGTGCTGGCGATGGCCTTTGCCGAAGGTTCTGCCAACGACTGGTTACCCTTATTAATGGTTGATGGTCACGGTTTTAGCCCTACTTCCGGCTCGCTGATTTATGCCGGTTTTACCCTGGGGATGACCGTTGGACGCTTTATCGGCGGTTGGTTCATTGACCATTACAGTCGCGTTGCCGTGGTTCGGGCCAGTGCACTAATGGGGGCGTTGGGTATTGGGCTGATTATTTTTGTCGATAGCGCCTGGGTCGCTGGGGTGTCTGTTGTACTTTGGGGACTGGGTGCCTCGTTGGGCTTCCCGCTGACCATTTCTGCCGCCAGCGATACCGGCCCCGATGCACCAACCCGCGTCAGCGTGGTAGCTACGACCGGTTATCTGGCTTTCCTCGTCGGGCCGCCGCTGCTGGGCTATCTCGGCGAACATTATGGATTACGTAGTGCAATGCTGGTTGTACTGGCGCTGGTTATTCTCGCGGCTATTGTCGCGAAAGCCGTCGCCAAACCCGATACCAAAACGCAGACGGCGATGGAGAATAGTTGATGAGCATTAAATTAATTGCGGTAGACATGGATGGTACTTTCTTAAGCGATCAAAAAACCTATAACCGTGAGCGGTTTATGGCTCAGTATCAGCAAATGAAAGCACAAGGCATTCGCTTTGTGGTCGCCAGCGGGAATCAATATTATCAGTTGATCTCTTTCTTCCCTGAAATTGCTAATGAAATAGCCTTTGTGGCTGAAAACGGCGGCTGGGTAGTGAGCGAAGGCAAAGATGTTTTTAATGGCGAGCTGTCGAAGGATGCGTTTGCTACTGTCGTGGAACATTTGCTGACGCGCCCGGAAGTGGAAATTATTGCCTGCGGAAAAAATAGCGCCTATACCCTCAAAAAATATGACGATGCCATGAAAACGGTGGCGGAAATGTATTATCACCGTCTGGAATACGTCGATAACTTTGACAACTTAGAAGATATCTTCTTTAAATTTGGCCTTAATCTCTCTGACGAACTGATCCCACAAGTGCAAAAAGCATTACATGAGGCCATCGGCGATATCATGGTACCGGTCCATACCGGCAACGGCAGCATCGATCTGATTATCCCCGGTGTACATAAAGCCAATGGCCTTCGCCAACTGCAGAAATTATGGGGAATAGACGACAGCGAAGTGGTGGTCTTTGGCGATGGTGGTAACGATATTGAGATGCTGCGTCAGGCAGGCTTTAGTTTTGCAATGGAAAATGCCGGCAGCGCGGTCGTCGCAGCGGCAAAATACCGGGCAGGCTCCAATAACCGTGAAGGCGTACTGGATGTGATCGATAAAGTGCTTAAACACGAAGCGCCATTTAAGCAATAAAAAAGGCAGCACGCCCGGCAACACAATACCTGAATGAAGGCTGCATAATTCGCGGAAATTAACCCGCTGCATTATTTCAGGCGAAATGATTATGAAAAATTGTCTACTGTTGGGCGCGCTTTTAATGGGCTTTACTGGTGTGGCGATGGCACAAAGTGTCACCGTCTATGTGCCGAGTGGATACAAAGTGGTTGTGGTTCCTGATTCAGTCAGCGTTCCACAAGCGGTCAGCGTCGCGACTGTGCCGCAAACCGTCTATGCGGCTCCTGCGCCAGCTCCGGCTTACCGCCCGCATCCTTATGTTCGCCATCTTGCCAGCGTAGGTGAAGGGATGGTTATCGAACACCAGATTGACGACCATCACCATTAATTCGAGAATGCCTGATCGCACAAAGCAATCAGGCATTTTTTTACCCTTCGTGCGAATTTCCCATCTGTTTATCTTTTAAAAAGATAACCATCAGCGACAGCCACAAAATGCCGTTGACAAGGTTGAAGAGATTAAACAGTCCGTTGCCCCCGTTCAGCCAGGCATGTTTGCTGATTTCAATACCGACGGTAAAGATCAGCATTTGCAGCATCCCCATCGCCGCAGAAACCGTACCTTTACTCATATCGCTGGCAAACAGGGTTAATCGCACCAGTCCCGCATTCGCCAGACCAATACCGAAAGCATAAATACTTAACCCGGCGGTCATCCATAAATACGCGTGCGATGAGATAACCGTTGCCGCAGCAGCGACCAACAGACCAATCATAATCGGCCAGCCGCCCATAATAATCAGCGAACGTACGGTGCGGCGCGAGGTCAGACGCGCTAACAGCAAGTTACCCGCAATTAACGCCCCGAAAATAGGCACTTGCAGCAAGCCATATTCATAGCTGCTCAACTGCTCACCGGTAATGATGATAATCGGCGACTGGGCGATCCACGCCAGCAACGGCAGGCTAACAAATCCCAGCGCCAGCGCCCCCGCCACAAAGCGGCCGTTCTTCAGCACCAGCTTATAGTCACGACCGAGTTCTTTCAGCGACAGTTTCTCGCCTATACGCGTGGCGGTTTCAGGCATAGCTCGTTGCAGACCGAAAAAGGAGATCGCTGCCAATGCGGCAAACAAGACAAACATCCCCTCCCAGGGCAGCACATGGATCCACGCCGCGCCCACCAGCGGACCAAGTAGTGGAGCAATCAGCGCCACGTTCGCCATTAGCGCGGTGATCTTGATACAAACGGCCTCTTCGAAGGATTCCTGAATTGCGGCGTATCCCACAGCGCCAATGAAACAGAGGCTTATGCCCTGCAAGAAGCGCAACAGGGTGAATTGTTCAATGTTTTGCGCCAGTAATATTGCCAGACAGGTGACGATAAACCACACCACTCCCGCCAACATCACCGGACAGCGGCCAATACGATCCGACAACGGCCCCAGGAGCCATTGTAAAAACATCCCGCCCGCCAGATACGCAGTCATCGAAGTAGGAACCCAATCAATGCCCGCCTGATATTGTTCCACCACGGCCAACATACCGGGTTGAATCATATCGTTGCCGATATAGGTTGAAAATTCGTAAAGCACCAGACAGAGAGGGAAAAGTAACGCCTGACGTCCAAGCCTGGCACCGGAAGCTAATTTATTTTGCATGCAATTTCTTCGCCAATAATAATCGCGCAAAGTTTAATAAAAGCGCAGCTAACGAGAAAGCGAATTTTGTAGCTGAAACCACGGTTAAGCACATTCTTACATTATTGCGAGTATAGCTACGCTTTCTTTAAGTTTTATTTAACCTTTGCCCGTTACAATCACGTACCGTAAACAGGCCGCTTGAGGGAAATAAGACGATGCCGCTTTACCCAGTTTAACCTGCACTTTATTCTCAACGACTTGCCTGTATTGGCTCCCTTTTAATCACTTTGCGTCGGGAAGTTATGCTGGAAAATTTGAATCTCTCTCTATTCTCTCTTATTAACGCAACGCCAGACTCTGCGCCGTGGATGATCTCGTTGGCGATTTTTATTGCTAAAGATTTGATTACCGTGGTGCCGTTGCTAGCCGCAGTACTTTGGTTGTGGGGGCTTACAGCACAACGGCAACTGGTGATAAAAATCGCTATCGCGCTGGCGGTCAGCCTGTTTGTGTCCTGGACGATGGGACATCTTTTTCCGCACGACCGACCCTTTGTCGAAAATATCGGCTATAACTTCCTGCATCATGCGGCGGATGACTCATTCCCGAGCGATCACGGTACGGTGATTTTCACCTTTGCACTGGCATTTTTATGCTGGCATCGCCTGTGGTCCGGCTCACTTTTAATGGTGCTGGCCGTCGTCATTGCCTGGTCGCGCGTTTATCTTGGCGTCCACTGGCCGCTGGATATGCTCGGTGGATTGCTGGCAGGTATGATTGGCTGCCTTAGCGCCCAGATTATCTGGCAAGCGATGGGGCATAAACTCTATCAACGTCTGCAATCGTGGTATCGCTTCTGTTTTGCATTACCGATCCGCAAAGGCTGGGTGCGTGACTGATCTCTGCTAAAAAGTGTAGTATTGAGCGGCTCGCTTCAATAACTATTCAGAGGGATTATGGAAACACGTCGCGAAGAGCGTATCGGGCAGCTGCTGCAAGAATTAAAACGCAGTGATAAGTTACATCTTAAAGACGCCGCCGCCCTGCTTGGGGTTTCGGAGATGACGATTCGTCGCGATCTGAACAACCACAGTGCGCCCGTCGTTTTGCTCGGCGGCTATATTGTTCTGGAACCACGCAGCGCCAGCCATTACCTGTTAAGCGATCAAAAATCCCGCCTGGTGGAAGAAAAACGCCGGGCGGCAAAACTGGCTGCGACGCTGGTAGAACCCGATCAGACCCTCTTTTTTGACTGTGGCACCACCACGCCGTGGATTATTGAAGCAATTGATAATGAAATCCCTTTTACCGCCGTTTGTTATTCGCTAAATACTTTTCTGGCGCTGAAAGAGAAACCCCATTGCCGCGCGTTTCTTTGCGGTGGTGAATTTCACGCCAGCAACGCCATTTTCAAACCCATCGATTTTCAGCAAACGCTGAATAATTTTTGCCCGGATATCGCTTTTTATTCCGCTGCGGGCGTGCATGTCAGTAAAGGCGCTACCTGCTTTAATCTTGAAGAGTTGCCGGTAAAACACTGGGCCATGTCGATGGCGCAAAAGCATGTGCTGGTTGTCGACCACAGTAAATTTGGCAAGGTGCGTCCGGCGCGCATGGGTGACCTGAAACGCTTTGATATTGTTGTGAGCGATTGTTGCCCGGAAGATGAGTATGTGAAGTACGCGCAGACGCAGCGTATTAAGTTGATGTATTAATGACGTATAACCGGATGACGTTTCGCGCCATCCGGTTATCAGAAGATTAAGAGAACCAGCTGCCGAACCACTGATGGAATTTCATCATCACGAAATCCCACATCCGACCAAAGAATCCGCCCTCTTCCACATTTTCCATCACGATCAGCGGACGCTGCTCAATGGATTTACCGTTAAGCTGGAAATCAATGGTGCCGACAACCTGACCTTTTTTCAGCGGTGCGGTAAGCTGCGGTTCCGTTAACGTATAACTCGCCTTCAGGTTTTTCAGCTGCCCACGCGGTATGGTCACTGAGCCCGCTTCGCCTGCCCCGAGATTCACTTCGCTCTTATCACCAAACCAGACGCGCTGAGTCACAAATGTGGCATCAGGTTTAATTGGCGTCACGGTTTCAAAGAAACGGAAGCCCCAGGTCAATAATTTCTCAGACTCATTAAAACGGATACGGTCAGTTTTCGCCCCCAGCACTACGGAGATTAAACGCATATCGCCCTGGGTAGCCGAAGCAACCAGATTATATCCCGCGCCTGCCGTGGTTCCTGTCTTCATGCCATCAACATTCAGATTGCTGCTCCACAGCAGACGATTACGGTTAGGCTGACGAATTTTGTTGAAGGTGAACTCTTTCTCTTTATGAATGGCGTACTCTTCCGGCACATCGTGGATCAATGCTTTACCCAGCAATGCCATATCGCGCGCGGTACTGAACTGCCCCGGCGCATCCAGGCCGTGCACCGTCTGGAAGGTAGTGTTGGTCAGACCCAGTTTTTTGGCATAACCATTCATCAAACCAATAAATGACTCCTGGCTCCCGGCAACGTAATCAGCCAGCGCAATACAGGCGTCATTACCGGACTGGATAATCACACCTTTGTTCAAGTCTGCCACCGAAACCTGATCGCCCGGTTTGAGGAACATTACCGATGAACCACGCAGTGCCGGATTTCCCGTCGCCCAGGCATCTTTACCGACCGTCACCATATCGGTGAGTTTAATCTTATCGGCCTTAAGCGCCTGCCCAACCACATAGCTGGTCATGATTTTAGTCAGGCTCGCGGGATCCAGTTTCTCATCCGCATTGCCTTCTGCCAGCACTTTACCGCTGGCGTAATCCATTAAAATCCATGCACGCGCATCCACGCTCGGCGCTTCAACGGTTTGTTCCGCCGCGAATGCCGTTGGGGCAAAAAGGAATAAAAATGCAGAACCCGCTGCAAGACCACGAAGGAGAGAGGAGTATTGCGTCATAAATGCCACCCGAGTATCCATTCAAAAAAAATACGTTATATCGCCGTATGATAAGTTCGGTGATTAATAACGCACACACAAACTTAAAGAAACCGTAAGTTGGTAAAGTTTTTAAAGTTTATGCAATATCCTGCTGCTTCGCTGCTTCTGGTGTCATTTTTTTGCCAGCTGTTGCTTAAAAGTTAACTTTACTTCACCATCGGAGTCCTGTTCAGCCTGTGGCTGCCTGTCGGAAAAGGGGTGAGTATGATTACGCTGTGGGGTCGGAATAATTCAACCAACGTAAAAAAAGTATTGCTGACGCTCGAAGAACTGGAACTACCTTATGAGCAAATTCTCGCGGGCCGTGAGTTTGGGATAAATCACGATGCTGATTTTCTGGCGATGAACCCTAACGGGCTGGTGCCATTGTTGCGTGACGACGAAAGTGATCTCATTCTTTGGGAATCAAACGCCATTGTCCGCTATCTGGCGGCACAGTACGGGCAAAAACGCCTGTGGATCGACTCACCGGCACGTCGTGCGGAAGCAGAAAAATGGATGGACTGGGCAAACCAGACGCTCAGTAATGCTCATCGCGGGATCCTGATGGGATTAGTCAGAACACCACCGGAAGAGCGCGATCAGGCCGCCATTGATGCCAGTTGCAAAGAGTGCGACGCCCTGTTTGCCCTGCTCGATGCGGAACTGGCAAAAGTAAAATGGTTCTCAGGCGACGAGTTTGGTGTGGGCGATATCGCTATCGCACCGTTCATCTACAATTTGTTTAACGTTGGCCTGACCTGGACACCGCGTCCAAATCTGCAACGCTGGTATCAGCAACTCACTGAACGCCCCGCAGTGCGCAAAGTGGTGATGATTCCCGTTAGCTAATTGCGTGGGCTAACTTTAAGTAATTCCCCACTGGACTCGTCGGTGAGAACGTATAAATAACCGTCGGGTCCAGTGCGAACATCACGAATTCGCTGCCCTCTGTCCGTTAAAATACGGTCATCTTCTGTCACTTTGTCGCCGTTGACGCTCATCACAATGACATCTTTATCTTTCAGCGCGCCAATAAATAATTTTTGCTGCCACTGGGGGAATTTGTCGCTGTTATAGAAGGCCATGCCGCTCACGGCGGGCGAATCTTTCCAGTAAAAAACAGGTTGCTCGGTCCCGGCGACGATCTCCCCTTTCGCTTCCGGTATCTTAAAGCCCGAATAGTTGATTCCCCAGGTTGCCAGCGGCCAGCCGTAGTTTTTGCCTTTTTGCGGAATATTAATTTCATCACCACCGCGCGGGCCATGTTCATTCAGCCATAGTGCATTACTCCACGGATTCATCGCCATTCCTTGCGGATTACGAATGCCATAAGACCAGATCTCGGCGCGCACACCGGATTCCTTTATAAAAGGATTATCATCCGGGATTTCTCCCAGGTCGGTCAGACGCACCAGTTTGCCCTGTAATTTATCCAGATCCTGCGCCGTCGGGCGCTGATTGTTTTCGCCCAGAGCAATAAAAAGATAACCTTTACCGTCGAATACCATCCGCCCGCCAAAATGGTTACCGGTAGACAGTTTTGGCATCTGACGAAAGACGGTGCGGAAGTCGGTCACTTTTGAGAGATCATCACTTAAGCGGCCATAACCCACAGCAGTTCCGGCTTTGCCATCATCGCCAACTTCGGAATAACTTAACCAGATGCGGCGCGACTGAGCAAAATCGGGCGCTAAAACCACGTCCAGCAGGCCGCCCTGCCCGTGCGCCCAAACGTCCGGCACTCCGGAAAGCGGCGCAGATAATCCTTTTCCTGCTTGCCAGTGACGCAACTCGCCGCCGCGCAGAGTGATTAACATACCGTGATTATCGGGTAAAAAGGCCAGCGCCCAGGGATGGTCGAGTTTGTCTTGCAGTACTTCGACATTTACCGTTGCAGGAGCTGCCCAGAGAGCGGAAGAAAGACAAATAAGGGGCACAAGGAAAAAGGATTGTCGATGCATAACGCCTCCGGATTGACTCTGGCTTAAAGCGTAGTCAGTGGAGGAGATAACAAATTCATTTTTACAAAAACTTAAACATGAAGGGGGAGACGCTTTCTCCCCCTTAGTTTTCAGGCCTTCTCAAGCATGGCGTGCTTCTGCAGGCTCTGGATACTCAGCGTTAAGCTCATCAGACAATTTTCAAGCTTATCGGCGTTGACGGTAATAACAGTCGGGCAATCATGGTGCCCACTCATCAAACATACTGCGGCTGTCGCTAATGCTTCTTCAGCATGATGAAGAGCACTCCACTCTTCCTGATCCAGATGAAGATTCAACCGCAGCGATTTGTCGTGCAGTTCGCGATTCAGTTTAAAAAAGTTATCTCGTAGATGATTGCTTTCGCTGACGGACATGTATCCTTTTGCCTTCCTCAGTTGCACGTATGCGGCGAGGTCAACGCGTGCGTCGATCAACCTGTTCAGCAGATCGATTCGCTGTCTGTCAACGAACATACTTCGATCCTCCTCTTTCCAGCCTTGTTGCAACTAAATAGTATGGCTGTTTTTTGAGCAAAATGCTGTCCAGGATCAATTCTTCACGCCGAATTAACAAAATTTACATTTCCTTCAACTCCGCCAGCGAATGAGATTGCGATACAAATTTTATCCAGAACTCTGTAGAATCCCTGCCCTGACCTTTCCTGTAACTGAATATTTTTTAAGCTATGAGCAAAGTAACTCCCCAGCCGAAAATCGGCTTTGTTTCCCTTGGCTGTCCGAAAAACCTTGTCGATTCAGAGCGTATTCTCACCGAACTACGCACTGAAGGTTATGACGTGGTACCGAGCTATGATGATGCGGACATGGTGATCGTCAACACCTGCGGCTTTATTGACAGCGCGGTACAAGAATCACTGGAAGCCATTGGTGAAGCGTTGAATGAAAACGGCAAGGTAATTGTGACCGGTTGTCTGGGGGCAAAAGAAGATCAGATCCGCGAAGTCCACCCGAAAGTGCTGGAAATCACCGGGCCTCATAGCTATGAGCAGGTTCTGGAGCACGTTCATCACTACGTGCCAAAACCGAAACACAACCCATTCCTGAGCCTGGTGCCAGAACAAGGTGTGAAACTGACGCCGCGTCATTATGCCTATCTGAAAATTTCTGAAGGCTGTAATCACCGCTGCACCTTCTGCATTATTCCGTCTATGCGCGGCGATCTGGTGAGCCGTCCGATTGGCGAAGTGTTAAGTGAAGCGAAACGTCTGGTTGATGCGGGCGTTAAAGAAATTCTGGTGATCTCGCAGGATACTTCCGCGTATGGCGTCGATGTTAAACATCGTACTGGCTTCCACAACGGCGAGCCGGTAAAAACCAGCATGGTCAGCCTGTGCGAACAGTTATCGAAACTGGGGATCTGGACACGTCTGCACTACGTTTACCCTTATCCGCATGTGGACGACGTCATCCCACTGATGGCAGAGGGCAAAATCCTGCCGTATCTGGACATTCCGTTGCAGCACGCCAGCCCGCGCATTCTCAAACTGATGAAACGTCCGGGTTCTGTAGATCGCCAACTGGCGCGCATCAAACAGTGGCGCAAAATCTGCCCGGAACTGACCCTACGCTCAACCTTTATTGTTGGCTTCCCTGGCGAGACGGAAGAAGATTTCCAGATGCTACTCGACTTCCTGAAAGAAGCACGTCTGGATCGCGTTGGCTGCTTTAAATACAGCCCGGTTGAAGGTGCAGACGCCAATGCCCTGCCTGACCAGGTTCCGGAAGAAGTGAAAGAAGAACGCTGGAACCGTTTCATGCAGTTGCAGCAGCAAATTTCCGCCGAGCGCCTGCAAGAGAAAGTGGGCCGTGAAATTCTGGTGATTATCGACGAAGTGGACGAAGAAGGCGCGATTGGTCGCAGCATGGCAGATGCACCGGAAATCGACGGCGCGGTTTATCTCAATGGTGAAACCAACGTTAAGCCGGGTGATATCCTGCGAGTGAAAGTCGAGCACGCCGATGAGTACGATTTGTGGGGTAGCCGGGTTTAATTAATTCAGGCCGGGCAAAATCATTTGTCCGGCCTGCGAATAATGATTACTGCCAGCTAATCTGCGCCCTGCCGTTTTTCTTACTCTTATACAGCCGCTCATCCGCCAGCATTTTCAAACGTTCAACGGTAGTACATTCATTTGAATGCGCTACACCGATACTGGTGCTTAAATTAATGCTTCCCACCTGGAAATGAACGATTTCTTTTAGAATCGATAGCAACTCTTCCAGCGTGCCGCCAGTATAAATCACCGCAAATTCGTCACCTCCGAAGCGGTAAACTTTACCTTTATCTACCGGGATCTGTGATTTAAGGATTTTCACCACTTTCATCAACACTTCATCGCCCAGCAAATGACCGAAGGTGTCGTTAATGTTTTTGAATTTATCGACGTCAAACAGGCACAAATAACCGCCTTTTTCCGGCAGCGCTTTTAAATCTTCGTCAAAGGATTTTCTGCCCATCGCTTTGGTCAGATCGTCCAGGAATGCCGAGTTATACATACTGTAGAGTTTTTTGACATCGGCAGCCGAAAAGAAAAGCCCGCCATCCAGTACGCGTTCAAAATGGTTATTAATAATGGCTTCTTTCTCCACAATACCACGATTAATCACTCTGCGTACCAGATAGAGGCAACTGGCACCCGATATCACTGCCACCAATGCGGCAAAGAAAATAATCAATGTACATACCTGAAAATAAACGTCTTTTTTATAAGCAAATACGTACAACCCGGTCGGCAAATAGGAGAAGTGCTCCATTGCTTCCGAAACGGTGAAGATGGCGTTTTTAGCGTTATATTCATCACCGGTCACCGATTTACCGTTCTTGAACAGGGAGAACATCAGGTTCTCGCTATCCATCGCCAGCGATTTTGACAGTAAAGAAAAACGTTCCAGACCAAGCAAAAATATCAGACTACGATTGTGAGTTACCGGATAGAGGTAATAGACGAAGGTTTTACCATCAAAAGAGATAAACCCTGTATTTTTGACATGTCGATACTTAACAACCTGCATAATATCTGCACAATAATTTTTCTCGAACTCCTTTACCTGAATACATTCGTCACTGGAAATCAGATAAGGACCGACATCGTACAAATAAGAGGGTGAAACCGAGTCGGCGTAAGCTGTGCGTAAGCCAACCAACAGCTGTTCCTCCGTAGGATTTAGCGTGTTGATGAGATCAATTGCCACACTACGCCGATATTCAGCAATATTTGCCACCGCAAAAGCAGTATCAATAACGGACTGTTTCAGGCCATACACCCGTTCCT
The DNA here is from genome assembly GCF_046487695.1 of Escherichia sp. WS1118. Taxonomy (NCBI): domain Bacteria; kingdom Pseudomonadati; phylum Pseudomonadota; class Gammaproteobacteria; order Enterobacterales; family Enterobacteriaceae; genus Escherichia; species Escherichia sp. WS1118. The sequence goes on from NZ_JBJQIZ010000010.1 coordinate 129,285, forward strand.
TTACCATTTGAGTGTAGATCCCGCAGGCAACTGCTGAAATCATGATAAAAATCAGCAGACTGACTGTAAGTACGAATTTATTGATTCTGGACATACGTAAACTACTCTTTTACTAATTTTCCACTTTTATCCCAGGCGGAGAATGGCATGGGTTTCTGGTACAGATACCCCTGAGCCTGAACACATCCTAATTTGATTAATTCACGCGCAACGTCTTCGCTCTCTACGCCTTCCGCAATCACCGGGATCCGGTTATAGCGTGCCAGATCGAAAATAATGCGCACAATTTTTCCTGCAGTACCGAAAATATCGCCGGTAAATTGCGAATCCACCTTTATACTGTCTGGATTAATTTCATAAAAACGTTTCAGGTTTGACAAACCGGTGCCAAAGTCATCAATCGATACCCGTACCCCTTGTTTACGCAGTTGTTCAATATTGAGATAGAAATGTTCATTAATTCGCTCGATCACGGTTTCGGTGATCTCAACACAAAGGCTGTTCGCCTTCAGGCCATTTTCTTTCATGATGGTAGTAAAACGCTCATGAAAGTGTGGTTCGTTTAACTGCCAGGGCGAAACATTAATATGCAGTAAGAAATCATCCTTCAGCGACGCACGCTGACTAAAATGTCTGAATTCACCCATCGCGGTTTTAATAATTTGATAGCCCAGCTCATTGATAAACCCGATATCTTCAGCAATGGTAATGAACTTCAGCGGTGAAATAATCCCCCGCTCCGCAGACACCCAACGGCACAACGCCTCCGCGCCCAAAATGGTGCGGGTGTTAATATCAACAATCGGTTGATAGACCAGGAATAGTTCGCCAATTTCCATTGCATGGCGAATATTACGCGCAATCCAGATATTCTCTTCTATTTCGTTGAGTTTCGCATCATCACAGAAAATAAACTCTGAGAACATATGGTTGCGGATACTGGAAATCGCCAGTTTCAGCTTTTCTGCGTAACTCCAGGCGTTTTCCCCCTGCAAAGGTTCACAAATAGCAGACTTATGGATGCGCAGATTGCGGTAGCCAAAACTGCTGTCAAAATCGTTTACCGTCGCTATCTTACGGGTAAACGTCTGTACATTTTCCCGGCACAGGAGTAAATAGAGATCGGCATTAAATGTCACGATATCGCAGCATTGCGCATATTTCTCGGCAATTCGCTGACACAATTTCCTGACGATTTTATTGCGTTCATCAACACCAAACACCGCTTCCACAGCTTCCAGACCACACAGTTTGATGATCCCCACAGCCAGATACTGATTATTGTTGGACTCAATAATCGCCATATTTTTAATAAAACCGCTTTCCTGATCGTAAGAGATCAGCGAGAGCAATTTATTTGCCCGTTCAATTTCAGCATCTTTCATTTCCGCGATCGAATTTTTGATGCTGATAATCTCTTTCGCATCGCCTTCACGAATCTTCAGAGCCTCGATTTGATCCGTAGAGTCGGGCAAAAACGCCAGCGTATTGACCAAATCTGTCATTTCAGAAAATTGCCGACGGAACACTCGAGTGGTCATTAAATAAACCACCAGCAATACGATAATAATGAAAGCAAACGGCAGATAAAAAAGTTTATCTGATGCGTTCAATAAATTACCACCAGGATAATAAAAATAGATTTCGAATAATGCGTTGTTTGGCACCGCTGATGTTTTTTCAATATATTCCGTATCGACAGAATCAATAATATTATAATTACCTTCGCTATTATAAATAATCAATTTTTCACGAGCGAGTTGATTCTTAGCAATGATCTCATGACCTTGCTTTAAAAATAGAACTTCATCATTAGCGCTGATGTGATCAAGATACTCGTTCAGATATCGCCAGTTTAAATCGACATGAATTTTATCTACCGCTAACAAATCATGATCTTTGCCGTTGATGTGTAGCGTAAAAGAGATACATTTTTTACCCGGACGATCAAAGCAATTGTATGCCGGATTCCAGCTGTTGTTAGAGTCATCTGAAGCCATCGACCACGGTCGTTTCGATGGGTTAAAATCGGCAAAAATAACCCGCCCTGACTCGTCGACAAGCGGTCCATTTACTTGTTCCTGATGATAAACAACGATTTTATCATTCGCCCTCCGCGAAAAGAGATAATATTTATTATCATCAAGTACCAGTCCCACCGAGTCTAAAAATGGCATCATTTCCATTTTCAGAATCACGGCACGTTGAATCTCCTCTGTATTTTTTAATAAATACAGTGAGTCCTTTAATGTCAGGGCCGAACGTTCAATATCTTTAAAGAAATAGCCAACGTTTTTCTGAATAAGTTCAAAGCGGCTATCGGCACGTTTTACCGCGCGTTCCGATACCAGTTGATAGTTAATGATGAAAAAAAGACCAATAAATGACAGTGCTGCCAATAAAAATAAAATTATCAGCCTTATCTTTTCGTATAAACTCAGCATGTTAATACATTTAACAAAATAACTGTCTGAACGCTGTGCCGCTGCAAAATAGTCCCTTGCTGCGGCTTTTTAACCAAATTACCCGATTCTACAAAATCAGCAGAAAGTTACAACACTTGCTTAGGGCAATAATTTCCTGTGAGGTGATTACCCTTTCAAGCAATATTCAAACGTAACTATCCTTTAATTTTCGGATCCAGCGCATCGCGTAAACCATCGCCCAACAAATTGAACGCCAGTACGGTCAGAAAAATAGCCAGGGCCGGAAAAACAGCGACATGCGGCGCGATAACCATATCCGCTCGTGCCTCATTGAGCATTGCTCCCCACTCTGGTGTCGGCGGCTGCGCACCGAGGCCGAGAAATGACAGGCTGGCGGCAGAGATAATCGAGGTGCCAATGCGCATGGTGAAAAACACCACGATAGAAGAGACGGTCCCAGGCAAGATATGACGCAACAAAATGGTCATATCGCTGGCACCAATACTGCGTGCTGACTCGATAAAGGTTTGCTGTTTCAACACCAGCGTGTTGCCGCGCACCAGCCGGGCAAACGCGGGGATGGAAAAAATGGCGACTGCGATAATCACGTTAGCAATGCCGCTTCCCAACACCGCAACAACAGCGATCGCCAGTAAAATACCCGGGAAGGCAAACAACACATCGCAAATGCGCATGATCAGCCGATCCCACCAGCCTTCATAATATCCAGCCAGCAAGCCCAGCAACGTCCCGATCGCCGCACCGATAAACACGGCAAACACGCCCGCCGCCAGCGATATTTGCGCACCAACCAGGACACGGCTGAAAATGTCGCGCCCCAGTGAATCGACACCAAACCAGTGCTGCAAAGAAGGTCCGTTATTCAGATTGTCATAATCAAAATAATTTTCGGCGTCATAGGGAGCGATCCAGCGTGCAAAAATGGCCACCACAATCAATAAAATAACGAACAATGCGGCGGTCATCGCCATATGCTGACGGCGAAATCGTCGCCAGAATTCATGCCACGGTGTACGTACCTGGTCAGGTTTGACCAGTGGCATGGCGTTTAACGCCGCCTGACGTCGCCAGTTAAATAGTCGCATCCTTACTTGTACCTGATAGCCGGGTTAATGGCGGCGTAAAGCACATCCACCACTAAGTTGATAAGAATAAATTCCAGCGAGAAAAGCAGAATTTCCGCCTGAATCACTGGGTAATCGCGCATTTCTACGGAGTCAACGAGTAAGCGTCCAAGTCCGGGCCAGTTGAAAACTTTCTCCACCACGATGGAACCACCGAGCAAGAAGCCAAACTGTAAGCCCATCATGGTCACTACCGGGATCATCGCGTTGCGTAGCCCGTGTTTGAGGACAACCCAGGTTTCGCTCACCCCTTTCGCCCTCGCGGTACGCATATAATCTTCGCTTAAAACGTCGACAAACGACGCGCGGGTAAAGCGCGCCATCACGGCGGCCACTGCCGCGCCGAGCGTCAGGGAGGGTAAAATGTAGTGCTGCCAACTGTCTGCTCCCACGGTAGGCAGCCAGCCCAGTTCAACGGAGAATACCTGAATTAAAAGCATCCCCAGAGCAAATGCCGGAAACGAGATCCCCGACACCGCAATAGTCATACTCAATCGATCCGGCCAACGGTTACGCCAGACGGCGGCGATAATTCCCGCCGCCATACCAAATATCACCGCCCAGACCATACTGGTTATGGTCAGCCACAGCGTTGGCATAAAGCGGCTGGCAATCTCATCGGCAACCGGACGACGCGACACCATCGACAGGCCAAAATCCCCCTGCACAGCATTGCTGATATAGTGCCAGAACTGGTGATACAGCGGCTGATCCAACCCCAGCTGCTGACGCACCAGTTCTATAACCTGCGCATCAGCTTCGGGCCCGGCAATCAATCGCGCCGGATCGCCGGGCAGCATATGGACAAATAAAAACACCAGCACCGAGACGATAAACAGCGTCGGAATCAACCCCAGTAAGCGTTTGATAACGTAATTAAGCATTCCACTCCCTGCGTTGCTTATTGCAAATCCGCATCTTCAAAGCTGAAGCCTGTGTCTGGCATGATCCAAAAACCGGTCAGGTTTTTACTGTGTGCCGACACCAGTTTTTCTACCACCAGCGGGATCCACGGCGACTCTTGCCAGATGATATCCTGCGCCGCCTTATACAAGCGGGTCTTTTCCGCCGGATCATTAGTTTTCAGTGCCTGAGCCAGGAAGTCATCCACCTGTTTATTGCTGTAAAACGCGGTATTAAACAGCGTTGGTGGCCAGTTCTGCGAGGCAAACAGCGGCGATAGAGCCCAGTCGGCTTCGCCGGTTGAAGCCGACCAGCCAGTGTAGAACATCCGCACGCCGCTCTCTTTTTGCCCTTTACCTTCAACTTCTGCCGCCCGCTGTCCGGCATCCATCGCAGTCACCTGGGCTTTAATCCCAACCTGCGCTAACTGCTGCTGGGTAAATTGCAGCACTTTCTGCGCAGTGCTGTGGTTATGTGACGACCACAGCGTGGTACTGAAACCGTTGGGATATCCCGCCTCTTTCAGTAATTCGCGCGCTTTCACTGGATCGTAAGGCCACGGTTTATAACTTTGCGCGTAGGCGATACTCGGCGGTACCACACCAGTAGCTGGCGTTGCATAGCCCGCGAAGGCCACTTTCACCAGCGCCGGGCGGTTAATGGCGTAATTCAGCGCCTCACGGACCTTCGGGTTATCGAACGGCTTTTGCGTCACGTTCATACTGATATAACGCTGCATAATTGACGGACTGGCCATCAACTCGATATTTTTGTTTTTCTCCAGCAGTGCGGCCTGCTCGTAGGGAATGGGGAAAGCAAACTGCGCTTCACCGGTTTGCAGCATTGCCGCGCGGGTGTTGTTATCCGCCACCGGACGCCAGGTTATGCTGTCCAGTTTGGGCAATCCTGGCTGCCAGTAACCCGCGAATTTTTTCACCTTCACAAAATCGGTCTGATTCCAGGTATCCAGTTCATACGGCCCGGTTCCCACCGGATGAAAACCAATCTCCTTGCCATATTTTTCCAGCGCTGCCGGTGAAATCATCGCGGTCGCCGGATGGGCAAGAATATTAATAAACGCTGAGAATGGCTGTTTGAGGGTAATCTTTACCGTTGTCGGATCGATCGCTTCCGTTTTGGCAATATTCTTATACAGGTTATAGCGTTTAAGATGATTCGCCGGATCGCTGGCCCGGTCCAGATTCGCTTTCACCGCCGCTGCGTTGAAATCGGTGCCATCCTGGAATTTAATGCCTTCCCGCAATTTCACGGTGTAAGTAAGGCCGTCATCGGAAACGGTGTAACTCTCCGCCAGCACGTTTTTCAGTTTCATCTCTTTATCGAGACCGAACAGCCCCTGGTAAAACGATTTCGCTACGGCCTGAGATAACGTGTCATTCGCGTCATATGGATCGAGCGTGGTGAAGTTCGATCCTACCGCCACCACCACATCTTTGGCAGCGAATGCACAAGATGCCATCAACGCTGTCGCAATGCCCAGCGCCACTAACCCACTACGGTGTACAGCTCTTGCCATTTTATTCTCCGCCTGAATGTTATCTACGCATGAATGCGTATTCTGATTGTGGTTGTGCGACGTAATGCCCCGGCCCGACGCATTGCAACGAGACGGCTACAACCTCTTCACCACGCAGATGAATATTGCTGGGAAGATCGTCCGACAGCAGTACACGCTGCGGTCGTTGTCGGGACGGTTCAGCGACCGGAACTGCCGCCAGTAATTTACGCGTATAAGGATGCTGCGGGTTTTCGAAGACCGCGCGCCGTGGACCAATTTCAACAATTTGTCCGCGATACATCACCGCCACACGATGACTAATCCGCTCTACCACGGCCATATCGTGGGAGATAAACAGATACGCAATGCCGAAATCACGCTGGAGATCGAGCAACAAGTTGATAATCTGCCCGCGAATAGAAACATCCAGCGCCGAGACGGCTTCGTCGGCAATGATCACTTTTGGATTCAATGCCAACGCGCGAGCAATGCAGATGCGCTGGCGCTGACCGCCGGAAAACTCATGCGGGTAACGCCAGGCATGTTCAGGTAACAGGCCCACGCGCTCCAGCAACCACGCAACGCGTGCAGCCGCTTCTTTACCTGGCAATAAACCGTGTACGCGCAGCGGTTCGATAATCGAATCACCGATGGTCTGACGTGGGTCCAGCGAAGCGTAAGGGTCCTGAAAAATAAACTGAATATCGCGGCGCAATGCCTGAAGTTTACCGGATGACAAGGTATCGATTCGCTGACCGTTAAAGATAATTTCGCCGCCCTGCGATTCGACCAGGCGCAGCAACGCCCGCCCGGTAGTGGATTTACCGCTGCCAGACTCGCCCACCAGCGATAGCGTTTCGCCAGGCCAGAGATCAAAACTGACTTTCTCAACGGCATGCACTTCCCGCGTTACGCGATTCAACAAACCGCTGCGCAAAGGGAAACGGGTGACCAGATTACGCACCCGTAAAACAGGTTCGCCATCCACCACCGTTTTCTGCTCGATGGGTGGTTCCTGTTTCGCTGGATGTTCAAGCGATATCAATGGGAAACGTCGGGGATAATCTACCCCTTTCATCGCACCAAGTTGCGGAACAGCAGCTAACAGCGCACGGGTGTAAGGATGTTGCGGTGCATGAAAAATCTGTTCGACGCTACCCGTTTCCACCGCCTCGCCCTGATACATCACCAGTACCCGATCGGCAATCTCTGCCACCACGCCCATATCGTGAGTGATAAAGATAACGCCCATCGACATCTCTTTTTGCAATACTTTGATTAATTGCAGGATCTGCGCCTGAATAGTGACATCCAGCGCGGTGGTTGGCTCATCGGCAATCAGCACCGCCGGGCGGCATGACAGTGCCATCGCAATCATCACTCGCTGGCGCATCCCACCAGAGAGTTGATGCGGATAACGTGAAAGAATGGTTTGTGCCTCCGGAATGCGTACCTGATCCAGCATCCGCTTCGCCTCGACCATCGCCTCTTCACGACTGGCGTTTTGATGCAGACGAATTGATTCGGCAATCTGTTCACCCACAGTAAATACCGGGTTCAGCGATGTCATCGGCTCCTGAAATATCATCGCCATATCCGCCCCGCGCACATGGCGCATTTGTGCAGCACTCTGCTCGCTAAGTTCAATTACTTCGCGACTGCGCCGCTGCAACAGCATTTTATCGCACTGCACTAAACCGCCCGCCTGTTCCAACAGGCGCATCAATGCCAGCGCAGTCACTGACTTACCGGAGCCGGATTCGCCAACAATTGCCAGCGTCTCACCACGTTGCAGGCTAAAAGAGAGATTGCGGACCGCAGCTATTTTCTGCTGCTCCTGCATAAAGGCAATATTCAGATTTTCAACCGCCAGCACATCACCGGCATCAAGTTCATCACTGTGTGGCAACGGTGTCCCCTTTTTCACGGTAGATACCGGTGGTTGGCGTATCGCCTGCGTAGCCCCAGGCGCGATACATTCCTTCGGTGTTAAACGGTAGCGCGACATTCCCTTCATGGTCGATAGCGATTAAGCCACCGCTACCGCCAAGTGCAGGGAGTTTTTCCATTACTACCCGCTCGCAGGCTTCCGCGAGACTTAATCCGCCGTAATCCATTAACGCGGCGATATCATATGCCGCCAGCGCGCGGATGAAGACTTCGCCCGTGCCGGTACAGGAAACCGCCACACTGGCGTTATTGGCATAGCATCCGGCCCCCACTAAGGGACTATCGCCAACTCGTCCGGGTAATTTATTGGTCATTCCGCCCGTGGACGTGGCTGCCGCCAGATTGCCGTCTAAATCCAACGCCACGGCCCCTACGGTGCCCATTTTCTGTTTTTCATCCAGTGGCGCACCGCTATGGTCGAGGACTGTTGCCCCTTCCTCGCGCGCTGCCATTAGTTGTTCATAACGCAAAGGTGTGGAGAAAATCTCCGGCGAGACGCGCTCCATGCCATGAGCAAACGCAAAATTTTCTGCCCCTTCGCCAATCATCATCACATGTGGGCTTTGCTCCATCACCAGTCGGGCGGCAAGAACCGGATTACGCAGATGACTAACGCCCGCCACCGCACCGGCTTTCAGGGTGTTACCATCCATCACACAGGCGTCCAGTTCATGGGTTTCATCACGCGTAAAGACAGCGCCAATTCCGGCGTTAAACAGTGGACACTCTTCCAGCAGACGCACCGCTTCCGTCACCACATCCAGCGCACTTTCGCCCGCTACCAGCATTTTCTGCCCGGTTTCAACAATGGCAGACAACGCCTCGATGTAGCGTAATTCCTGTTGCAGACTCATCTGCGCGCGGCTAATTGCACCTGCGCCACCATGAATTGCAATGACTGCTTTGCCCATAGTATTCGTCCATTAAGGGTGGCTCGCCACTTTTGCTATAAATATCAGAATTTTTATGAATGACTCATTCAATTTTTGAATATAGAAAGATGGATATGGCATGTAAAGGCAGGAGCCAGCGCTACGCCCGAGGTGGCATACAGTCTGTGGCGTTTTTCTGACATAATAGGCAAATTCGATTTTGCCTCCGCAGGAGTGTTTTCATGGAATTTACCACCGGATTGATGTCGCTCGACACCGCGCTTAATGAGATGCTTTCTCGCGTTACCCCACTGACCGCCCAGGAAACGCTGCCACTGGTTCAGTGTTTTGGCCGTATTCTGGCGAGCGATGTCGTTTCGCCACTGGATGTCCCGGGGTTTGATAACTCCGCTATGGACGGCTACGCGGTGCGTTTAGCCGATATTGCCTCCGGGCAACCGCTGCCCGTTGCCGGTAAATCCTTTGCCGGTCAGCCGTACCATGGTGAATGGCCTGCGGGTACCTGCATTCGTATTATGACCGGTGCGCCGGTGCCGGAAGGCTGCGAAGCGGTGGTGATGCAGGAGCAGACTGAACAAACGGACAATGGCGTGCGTTTTACTGCTGAAGCGCGTAGCGGGCAAAATATTCGCCGTCGCGGTGAAGATATCTCTGCAGGTGCGGTTGTTTTCCCGGCGGGGACTCGCCTGACTACCGCTGAACTGCCAGTGATTGCTTCGCTAGGGATTGCCGAAGTTCCGGTGATTCGTAAAGTGCGTGTAGCGCTTTTTTCTACCGGTGATGAACTCCAGTTGCCCGGTCAGCCGCTGGGCGACGGCCAAATCTACGATACCAACCGTCTCGCCGTACACCTGATGTTAGAACAGTTGGGATGCGAGGTAATCAACTTAGGGATTATCCGCGACGATCCCCATGCCCTGCGCGCCGCATTTATTGAAGCCGACAGCCAGGCGGATGTGGTGATCAGTTCCGGCGGTGTTTCAGTGGGTGAAGCGGATTACACCAAAACGATTCTTGAAGAGCTGGGGGAGATCGCCTTCTGGAAACTGGCGATTAAACCGGGTAAACCGTTCGCATTCGGTAAACTTTCTAATAGTTGGTTCTGCGGCCTGCCGGGCAACCCGGTTTCAGCGACGCTGACCTTCTATCAACTGGTACAGCCTTTGCTGGCAAAACTAAGCGGCAATACCGCCAGTGGCCTGCCCGCGCGCCAGCGTGTACGCACAGCGTCCCGCCTGAAAAAAACGCCAGGACGCCTTGATTTCCAGCGCGGCGTGCTGCAACGCAACACCGATGGCGAACTGGAAGTGACGACCACCGGACATCAGGGTTCACATATATTTAGCTCCTTTAGCCTCGGCAACTGCTTTATCGTGCTGGAACGCGAGCGCGGCAATGTTGACGTGGGCGAATGGGTGGAAGTCGAACCGTTTAACGCGTTGTTCGGAGGCCTGTAATGGCAGAACTCAGCGATCAGGAGATGCTGCGCTACAACCGGCAAATCATCCTGCGTGGTTTTGATTTTGACGGTCAGGAAGCGCTGAAGGATTCTCGCGTGTTGGTGGTGGGGCTTGGTGGCCTCGGCTGTGCGGCATCGCAATATCTGGCAAGCGCCGGTGTCGGCAACCTGACGCTGCTCGACTTCGACACGGTTTCGCTCTCCAATCTGCAACGCCAGACGCTGCACAGTGATGCCACGGTCGGGCAACCAAAGGTGGAATCCGCCCGTGACGCCCTGACGCGGATCAACCCACATATCGCGATTACGCCAGTCAATGCGCTGCTTGATGACGCTGAACTTGCTGCGATGATTGCAAAACACGATCTGGTGCTCGACTGTACGGATAACGTTGCGGTACGTAATCAACTGAACGCAGGCTGTTTTGCCGCGAAGGTGCCGCTGGTTTCCGGCGCGGCAATTCGTATGGAAGGGCAAATCACGGTCTTCACTTATCAGGACGGCGAACCGTGCTATCGCTGCCTTAGCCGTTTGTTTGGCGAGAACGCGTTAACCTGCGTAGAAGCAGGCGTGATGGCACCGTTGATCGGGGTGATTGGTTCGTTGCAGGCAATGGAAGCGATCAAACTGCTGGCAGGTTATGGCAAACCGGCCAGCGGAAAAATCGTGATGTACGATGCGATGACCTGTCAGTTTCGCGAAATGAAACTGATGCGTAATCCGGGGTGTGAGGTGTGCGGGCAGTAACTGCCACCTCCAGGCCAGATAAGACGCGGCACTCCGCCACGTCATCAGCAATTTATGAGGATGCAGAACGTCCGGTTAAATCGACGTTCTGCCAAACGCGCCCAGCCAGTCCTGTTCAAACTTCGCCACAGCGGCATCAACTGCCGGATAGCTAATCATCTGTTGTGCCACATCCAGTGGCAGAGTAATTGATTCACACCCTGCCAGTAAGCAGTCCAGCGCCTGACGCGGGGTTTTGAAACTCGCGGCTAACACTTTCGCCTGCGGCGCATGCATTTTCAATAACTGGTGTAAGTCGGTCACAGTCTGAATACCGCTACCGCCCTGAGCATCAATACGATTAACGTAAGGCGCAACATATTCCGCACCTGCCAGCGCCGACAGTAGCCCTTGTGCTGCGCCATATACCGCGGTTCCCAGCGTCGGAATCCCTTCCGATTTTAACATCTTAATAGCTGCCAGCCCCTCAGCGGTCACCGGAACTTTCACCACGATATCCGCAATAATAGAACGCAATTTACGTGCGTCATTCACCATCCCTTCAGCAGTGGTAGCCATTACCTGGGCAAATAGACGCCCCTGACCGCCCATCGCCTCGTGAAGTTGCGGAAGCACAACCTCCAGCGGTTTTTTACCCGCTGCGATAATGCTTGGGTTAGTGGTCACACCAGCCAGCGGAAAAATACGTGACAGCGTCTTCACCGCAACAACGTCTGAAGTATCCAGATACAGTTCCATAACCATCCTCAAAATGTACTTTTTGTCTGAATGTAGACTATCACGGGAAAACTCTCTGAACAGTTGACGCACATCAATTTAACTTTCATTCGAAAGTATTTTAATGTTTGAACGAAACAGAGAGGCAACTATGATTTTCAATATTCAACGCTACTCGACCCATGATGGCCCCGGTATCCGCACGGTCGTATTTCTTAAAGGCTGTTCGCTGGGCTGCCGCTGGTGTCAGAACCCGGAAAGCCGCGCCCGCACGCAGGATCTGCTGTATGACCCACGACTCTGTCTGGAAGGCTGTGAGCTGTGCGCTAAGACCGCACCGGAAGTGATTGAACGCGCGTTGAATGGTTTGCTTATTCATCGGGAAAAGTTAACCCCGGAGCATTTTACGGCGCTAACCGACTGCTGCCCAACACAGGCGTTAACCGTGTGTGGTGAAGTGAAAAGCGTTGAGGAGATCATGGCAACCGTTTTGCGCGATAAACCGTTTTACGATCGCAGCGGCGGCGGCTTAACGCTTTCTGGCGGTGAACCGTTTATGCAGCCGGAAATGGCGACGGCGCTGCTGCAAGCCAGCCACGAGGCCGGCATTCATACTGCGGTAGAAACCTGTCTGCATGTGCCGTGGAAATATATCGCCCCTTCTCTGCCCTATATCGATCTGTTTCTTGCCGATTTAAAACACGTTGCCGACGCGCCGTTTAAACAGTGGACCGACGGTAACGCCGCCAGGGTGCTGGATAACCTGAAAAAACTCGCCGCAGCGGGCAAAAAAATCATTATCCGCGTGCCACTGATTCAGGGCTTTAATGCCGACGAAACCTCTGTGAAAGCCATTACCGATTTTGCCGCCGACGAGCTGCACGTTGGCGAAATCCATTTCCTGCCCTACCACACGCTAGGCATCAACAAATATCACTTACTTAATCTGCCCTATGACGCCCCGGAAAAACCGCTTGATGCGCCAGAACTGCTCGACTTTGCCCAGCAGTATGCCTGCCAGAAAGGGTTAACCGCGACCTTACGAGGATAACAACCATGACCACACTGAAACTGGACACGCTCAGCGACCGCATTAAAGCGCACAAAAATGCGCTGGTGCATATTGTGAAACCACCAGTCTGTACCGAGCGCGCGCAGCACTATACCGAGATGTATCAACAACATCTCGACAAGCCCATTCCGGTACGTCGCGCGCTGGCACTGGCGCATCACCTGGCGAATCGCACCATCTGGATCAAACATGATGAATTGATCATTGGCAACCAGGCAAGCGAAGTTCGCGCCGCGCCGATCTTCCCGGAATATACCGTCTCGTGGATCGAAAAAGAGATTGATGATCTGGCAGATCGTCCCGGTGCTGGTTTTGCGGTGAGCGAAGAGAACAAACGCGTTCTGCATGAAGTGTGCCCGTGGTGGCGCGGTCAGACCGTACAGGATCGCTGCTACGGCATGTTTACCGATGAGCAAAAAGGTCTGCTGGCGACCGGAATCATTAAAGCGGAGGGCAATATGACTTCCGGCGATGCGCACCTGGCGGTCAATTTCCCGCTACTGCTGGAAAAAGGGCTTGATGGTCTGCGTGAGAAAGTGGCGGAACGTCGCTCGCGCATCAATCTGACGGTACTGGAAGATTTACATGGCGAGCAATTCCTGAAAGCGATTGATATCGTGCTGGTGGCAGTCAGTGAACACATTGAACGTTTCGCTGCCCTGGCGCGTGAAATGGCCGCGACCGAAACCCGCGAAAGCCGTCGCGATGAACTGCTGACGATAGCAGAAAACTGCGATCTTATCGCCCACCAGCCGCCGCAGACTTTCTGGCAGGCGCTGCAACTGTGTTACTTCATCCAGTTGATTTTGCAGATCGAATCTAACGGTCACTCGGTATCGTTTGGTCGTATGGACCAGTATCTCTACCCATACTATCGCCGCGACGTTGAACTGAACCAGACACTGGATCGCGAACACGCCATCGAGATGCTGCATAGCTGCTGGTTGAAATTGCTGGAAGTGAACAAAATCCGCTCCGGCTCACACTCAAAAGCCTCTGCGGGAAGTCCACTGTATCAGAACGTCACCATTGGCGGGCAAAATCTGGTTGATGGTCAACCGATGGACGCGGTAAATCCACTCTCTTATGCGATCCTCGAATCTTGCGGTCGCCTGCGTTCCACTCAGCCTAACCTCAGCGTGCGTTACCATGCGGGTATGAGTAACGATTTCCTCGACGCCTGTGTTCAGGTGATCCGCTGCGGCTTCGGGATGCCGGCGTTCAACAACGACGAAATCGTCATCCCGGAATTTATTAAACTCGGTATTGAACCGCAGGACGCTTACGACTATGCAGCGATTGGTTGTATCGAAACCGCCGTCGGTGGCAAATGGGGCTATCGCTGTACCGGCATGAGCTTTATCAACTTCGCCCGCGTGATGCTGGCGGCGCTGGAAGGCGGTCGTGATGCCACCAGCGGCAAAGTGTTCCTGCCACAAGAAAAAGCGTTGTCAGCGGGTAACTTCAACAACTTCGATGAAGTAATGGACGCATGGGATACGCAAATCCGTTACTACACGCGTAAATCAATCGAAATCGAATATGTCGTCGATACCATGCTGGAAGAGAACGTACACGATATTCTCTGCTCGGCGCTGGTCGATGACTGTATTGAGCGAGCGAAAAGTATCAAGCAAGGCGGCGCGAAATATGACTGGGTTTCTGGCCTGCAGGTCGGCATTGCTAACCTCGGCAACAGCCTGGCGGCAGTGAAGAAACTGGTATTTGAACAGGGCGCGATTGGTCAGCAACAGCTGGCTGCCGCACTGGCGGATGACTTCGACGGCCTGACTCACGAGCAGCTGCGTCAGCGGCTGATTAACGGTGCGCCGAAGTACGGCAACGACGATGATACTGTCGATACGCTGCTGGCTCGCGCTTATCAGACCTATATCGACGAACTGAAGCAGTACCATAACCCGCGCTACGGTCGTGGTCCGATTGGCGGCAACTATTATGCGGGCACATCGTCTATCTCCGCTAACGTACCGTTTGGCGCGCAGACTATGGCAACGCCGGACGGACGTAAAGCACATACCCCGCTGGCAGAAGGCGCTAGTCCGGCCTCCGGTACTGACCATCTCGGCCCTACTGCGGTCATTGGCTCGGTGGGTAAACTGCCTACGGCCGCGATTCTCGGCGGCGTGCTGCTCAACCAGAAACTGAATCCAGCAACGCTGGAGAACGAATCTGACAAGCAGAAACTGATGATCCTGCTGCGCACCTTCTTCGAGGTGCATAAAGGCTGGCATATTCAGTACAACATCGTTTCCCGCGAAACGCTGCTGGAAGCGAAAAAACATCCGGATCAGTACCGCGATCTGGTAGTGCGTGTCGCGGGCTATTCCGCCTTCTTCACCGCGCTCTCTCCAGACGCTCAGGACGATATCATCGCCCGTACTGAACATATGCTGTAATCTCCTCAGCCCGGCGGCGTCGTCGCCGGGTCAAATCATTCACATCATCAATTCCGCTCTCACTTTCATTCGAAATATAATTTGTGCTCTGCGTCACATTGTTATTACACTGTTACGGTTTCATTTTCGAGCCAGGAGCACACCTATGAGCGTAAAAGTTATCGTCACAGACATGGACGGTACTTTTCTTAACGACGCCAAAACGTACAACCAACCACGTTTTATGGCGCAGTATCAGGAAATTAAAAAGCGCGGCATTGAGTTCGTTGTCGCCAGCGGTAATCAGTATTACCAGCTTATTTCGTTCTTTCCTGAGCTAAAGGATGAGATCTCTTTTGTCGCGGAAAACGGCGCACTGGTTTACGAACATGGCAAGCAGTTGTTCCACGGCGAACTGACCCGACATAAATCGCGGATTGTTATTGGCGAGTTGCTAAAAGATAAGCAACTCAATTTTGTCGCCTGCGGTCTGCAAAGTGCATATGTCAGCGAAAATGCCCCCGAAGCATTCGTCGCACTGATGGCAAAACACTACCATCGCCTGAAACCTGTAAAAGATTATCAGGAGATTGACGACGTACTGTTCAAGTTTTCGCTCAACCTGCCGGATGAACAAATCCCGTTAGTGATCGACAAACTGCACATAGCGCTGGATGGCATTATGAAACCCGTTACCAGTGGTTTTGGCTTTATCGACCTGATTATTCCCGGTCTACATAAAGCAAACGGTATTTCGCGGTTACTGAAACGCTGGGATCTGTCGCCGCAAAATGTGGTAGCGATTGGCGACAGCGGTAACGATGCGGAGATGCTGAAAATGGCGCGTTATTCCTTTGCGATGAGCAATGCTGCGGAAAACATTAAACAAATCGCCCGTTACGCTACCGATGATAATAATCATGAAGGCGCGCTGAATGTGATTCAGACGGTGCTGGAAAATAAACCGCCGTTTAATCTTTGATTATCGCCAATTCAGTTTATTGAGAAAGTGCATGTCATTATGTCGGATACGGCGTAACCGCCTTATTCGGCATACAAAATCATGAAAATTCAATATATTGCGATACACTACCAGGCCTGATAAGCGTAGCGCACCAGGCAATCTTGCGTTTGTCATCAGTTTCAGTAGCCCTGACCATATCAGGGCTACTGATAATAACTTACTCGATCCCTTTACTACGCAGGTAATCTTCGTAATTACCGCTAAAGTCGATCACGCGTTCCGGGGTGATTTCCAGAATACGGGTCGCCAGGGAGCTTACAAACTCACGGTCGTGAGAAACAAAGATCAGCGTGCCCTGATACAGCTCCAGCGCCATGTTCAGCGACTCAATGGATTCCATATCCAGGTGGTTGGTCGGTTCGTCCATGATCAGAATGTTCGGCTTCTGCATCATTAACTTACCAAACAGCATCCGCCCTTTTTCCCCACCGGAAAGCACTTTCGCTGGCTTTTTGATGTCGTCCTGGCTGAACAGTAAACGACCGAGAATGCTGCGTACCGCCTGCTCGTCATCGCCTTCCTGCTTCCACTGGCTCATCCATTCGAACACGGTCAGATCATTTTCGAACTCATATTCATGGTCCTGGGCGTAGTAACCAATGCGCGCGTTCTCAGACCATTTTACGGTGCCACTGTCCGGTTGCAGATCGCCCACCAGCGTTTTCAGCAGCGTTGATTTACCGACGCCGTTGGTACCCAGTACAGCCAGTTTTTCACCCACTTCCAGCAGCAGGTTGAGATTTTTAAACAGTGGACCGTTATCAAACCCTTTAGTCAGACCTTCCACTTCCAGCGCGTTACGGAACAGTTTCTTATCCTGTTCAAAACGGATGAACGGGTTCTGACGGCTGGAGGCTTTCACCTCTTCCAGTTTGATTTTATCAATCTGGCGCGCGCGCGAAGTTGCCTGGCGAGATTTCGAGGCGTTGGCGCTAAAGCGGCTAACGAAAGATTGCAACTCAGCAATCTGCGCTTTCTTCTTGGCGTTATCAGCCAGCAGACGTTCACGCGCCTGAGTCGCCGCCGTCATGTACTCATCGTAGTTGCCCGGATAAACGCGCAGCTCGCCGTAATCCAGATCCGCCATGTGGGTACAAACCATGTTAAGGAAGTGACGGTCGTGCGAGATGATGATCATGGTGCTGTCACGCTCGTTCAGCACCTGTTCCAGCCAGCGAATGGTGTCGATGTCGAGGTTGTTGGTCGGTTCGTCGAGCAGGAGAATGTCCGGATCAGCAAACAGCGCCTGCGCCAGCAGCACACGCAGCTTCCAGCCAGGAGCAACTTCACTCATCGGGCCGTAGTGCTGTTCCACTGGAATTCCCACGCCAAGCAACAGTTCACCAGCGCGAGCTTCCGCAGAGTAACCGTCCATTTCGCCGTATTTCACTTCCAGATCGGCCACTTTATAGCCGTCTTCTTCACTCATTTCCGGCAAAGCATAGATGCGGTCACGCTCCTGCTTCACTTCCCACAACTCTTTATGCCCCATGATCACCGTATCCAGCACAGTGAACTCTTCAAAGGCAAACTGATCCTGACGCAGCTTACCAATGCGCTCGTTGGGATCGAGGGAAACGTTACCCAACGTCGGCTCTAAGTCGCCGCCGAGGATCTTCATAAAGGTGGATTTACCACTACCGTTCGCGCCAATCAGGCCGTAACGGTTGCCGCCGCCAAATTTGACGGAAATGTTTTCAAACAACGGCTTACTGCCGAACTGCATGGTGACGTTACTGGAAACTAACACAGGCGTATCCTGAAAAGAGATATGACAAACCGCGCATTATGCCATAAGTCTGAAAGAAGATCCTGCTCCTCGCTTAAGGTCTACACTCAAGCCAAAGGCAAAAAATGTGATTTCGTACACATCTGATTTCACTGTGAGCTGGAATGAACTTATAATGCACTTCCAATACTCTAATATTCTCAACCCAATGGCCTGCCAGGCACAAAATCTCGCTTAACATGAATATGAAATTGAAAACATTATTCGCAGCGGCCTTCGCTGTTGTCGGCTTTTGCAGTACCGCCTCTGCGGTAACTTATCCTCTGCCAACCGACGGGAGTCGCCTGGTTGGTCAGAATCAGGTGATCACCATTCCTGAAGGTAACACTCAGCCGCTGGAGTATTTTGCCGCCGAGTACCAGATGGGACTTTCCAATATGATGGAAGCGAACCCGGGTGTGGATACCTTCCTGCCGAAAGGCGGTACTGTACTGAATATTCCGCAGCAGCTGATCCTGCCGGATACCGTTCATGAAGGCATCGTCATTAACAGTGCAGAGATGCGTCTGTATTACTATCCGAAAGGGACCAACACCGTTATCGTGCTGCCGATCGGCATTGGTCAGTTAGGCAAAGACACGCCTATCAACTGGACCACCAAAGTTGAGCGTAAAAAAGCAGGCCCGACCTGGACGCCGACCGCTAAAATGCACGCAGAGTACCGCGCTGCGGGCGAACCGCTTCCGGCGGTCGTTCCGGCTGGTCCGGATAACCCGATGGGGCTGTATGCACTCTACATCGGTCGCCTGTACGCTATCCATGGCACCAACGCCAACTTCGGTATCGGCCTGCGTGTAAGTCATGGTTGTGTGCGTCTGCGTAACGAAGACATCAAATTCCTGTTCGAGAAAGTACCGGTCGGTACCCGCGTACAGTTTATTGATGAGCCGGTAAAAGCGACCACCGAGCCAGACGGCAGCCGTTATATTGAAGTCCATAACCCGCTGTCTACCACTGAAGCCCAGTTTGAAGGTCAGGAAATTGTGCCAATTACCCTGACGAAGAGCGTGCAGACAGTGACCGGTCAGCCAGATGTTGACCAGGTTGTTCTGGATGAAGCGATCAAAAATCGTTCCGGGATGCCGGTTCGTCTGAATTAATCTTCAAAACGTAAAGCAAAGGCGGACTCATAATCCGCCTTTTTAATTTGACAGACCTTATCCCGCCGGGATCATAACCAACAAAACATATCCCACCAGCGCCGCCCACAACAGCATCGGTATCGAATAAAGATGAAAACGCCACCAGATACGGCGATCGTTCGCCATCCGTAACGCAATCAAATTTGCCAGCGATCCGGGTAATAAACCAAAGCCCCCCACGTTTACCGCCCATGCCAGTAATAAAGACGGTGGCACATAATTGAGCAGCAAAATGGTACTCGGCACGTTACTGATCACCTGCGATAAACCGATCGCCGTTAACCATAATCCGGGTTCGGATAAATGACTCACGTTACTTAACACCCCCTGCAAAACTGGCAGTTGGGTTAGTAAATGGACGTCGATAAACATCGCCATAAACACCAGCAGCAGCGTCCAGTCCACACTGAGCACCACACGACGCGCCAGCAGCGCAAAGCCCGCCGCCACAATCACCAGTCCCCACAGCTCTTGTTTTAACTCCAGCGCCGTCAGAAAGACGATATACAGCCCCAGACAACTCCACACCAGCCGCGGTTTCCACTCCGGCGTTTGCACCCCCGTATGGTATTGCAGCGCCTTTCCAGGGAAACAACACCAGCACAACAGCAGGAGTGTCAGCATCATTGCGCCAGCCAGCGGTGCCATTTGGGCAATAAATCCGGCAAACGAAAGACCAGAACGTCCCCAGATAAGAATATTTTGCGGGTTGCCAATTGGCGTCAGTAGCGAACCAGCGTTGACTGCCAGCGCCTCAAAAATAATCAGCCGATTAACCGGAATCTCACACAGTCTTTTTAGCGTGATAGTCAGCGGAACAACTATAAACAGTGCGACATCGTTGGTCAGAAAGGTAGAAAGCAGCGCTGCCGCCAGTACCATAAACATCGCCAGCCGACGCTCCGTAGCAAAACGGCGCACCATTTTGCGCCCCAGCACATCAAAATAACCGCTTAACTCGACACCTTTGGTCAGCAGCATCAGGCCGCTTAAGGTGATGATGGTGTGCCAGTCGATAGCAGCAGGCCAGGATTTCGCTGCAAAGGGAACGAAAAAACTTAATCCGATGCCAACAAGAATTAATAACTGAAAAAAACGATCGCCTTGCAGCGTGCGTAAAAAAGGCAGGCTCATTTGGCACCGTGTTTCTGGGTAAACAAACGAAAGGCATCCAGCGTCTCTTCACTAACATGGTGCTCCATACCTTCCGCGTCGCGACGGGCGATTTCCGGACTGACGCCCAACACCAACAAGAAATTTTCGACTATCTGATGTCGCTCGCGGCTTTCCTGCGCCAGCTTCTCTCCTTCTGCCGTTAAAAACACGCCACGCCAGGGGATCATTTCAATCAGCCCCATGGTTGCCAGTCGCTTAAGCATTTTAGCCACCGTCGGTTGCGAAACCCCCAGACGAGCAGCCATGTCCACCTGACGAGCTTCCCCCACTTCCCTGATCAAGTCAGAAATCAGCTCAACGTAATCATCAATCAGCTCGCGCCGATGCGCCTCTCTGACCTGGCGGAACCCTTCAACGTGCTCTTCCACGTTCACTAACTGCGTCACTTTTTTTGCTGTTGGCGTACCTGCGCGACGACTCATTGTGCTTCCTCATTATGGTGACGCATACATAGCGTTCTCATTTCGTGCGCACATTGTAAACCAGAGTTGCGAAGGTACAAAAAATTAACGTTTTAGCAATAGCTATATAATATAGCCTGTGCTATATCTGTATGTAATGCAATCATTCCTCAAGGATCGATGGGATTAGCAAGTCAGGAGGTCTTATGAATGAGTTCAAGAGGTGTATGCGCGTGTTTAGTCATTCTCCCTTTAAAGTACGGTTAATGCTGCTCTCTATGTTGTGCGATATGGTCAACAACAAACCGCAGCAGGATAAACCTTCCGATAAATAGCGGCGTCGCGGTACGCCGCTTCACTCCTGCTTTTATGCAGGCACAACGCGTTTTGGTCTGAAAAACCCCACTTTTTGTCGGATTTGCAATCCCCTTCGCAAAAGATTTGTTCGTCGGTAGTTGACCTGAACAGCAGCTCGCTCTATCTTCTTGCAGCCCTGCGTATATTGCGGCTCGCGGATGCGGACCCCTTTCCCCTCTTCACGCACTCTTGCAGGTATTGACCCTTGACGCCAGGGTAAGCACATGGCGTTTGTTACGATAGTGGCATATGAATTTAACCCTCAAAGAATCGCTTGTTACCCGTAGCCGGGTATTTAGCCCGTGGACTGCGTTCTACTTTTTACAGTCGCTATTAATTAACCTCGGCTTAGGTTACCCCTTCAGTTTGCTCTACACCGCTGCGTTTACGGCTATTTTGCTTTTGCTATGGCGAACATTGCCTCGCGTACAAAAAGTTCTGGTCGGTATCAGTTCGCTGGTGGCGGCTTGTTATTTCCCTTTTGCTCAGGCCTACGGCGCGCCTAACTTCAATACATTGCTGGCATTGCACTCCACCAATATGGAAGAGTCGACCGAAATCCTGACGATTTTTCCGTGGTACAGCTACCTGGTCGGCATATTTATTTTTGCGCTCGGCGTAATAGCAATCAGGCGAAAAAAAGAGAGTGAAAAAGCGCGCTGGAATACCTTCGACAGCCTGTGCCTGGTATTCAGTGTGGCGACATTTTTTGTTGCTCCCGTGCAAAACCTGGCCTGGGGCGGCGTATTTAAACTGAAAGATACTGGCTATCCGGTATTTCGTTTTGCTAAGGATGTCATCGTCAATAATAACGAGGTGATTGAAGAGCAAGAACGGATGGCAAAACTTTCCGGAATGAAAGATACCTGGACGGTCACTGCCGTTAAGCCGAAGTATCAGACCTATGTGGTGGTGATCGGAGAAAGCGCGCGTCGCGATGCCCTCGGTGCCTTTGGCGGTCACTGGGACAATACCCCGTTTGCCAGCAGCGTTAACGGTTTGATATTTGCTGACTACATTGCCGCCAGTGGCTCCACGCAGAAATCGCTTGGCTTAACGCTCAATCGCGTTGTCGATGGCAAACCACAGTTTCAGGATAACTTTGTCACCCTGGCAAATCGCGCGGGCTTCCAGACCTGGTGGTTTTCCAACCAGGGTCAAATCGGCGAATACGATACCGCCATCGCCAGCATCGCCAAACGAGCAGATGAAGTGTACTTCCTGAAAGAAGGTAATTTTGAAGCAGATAAAAACACGAAAGACGAAGCGTTACTGGATATGACCGCTCAAGTGCTGGCGCAAGAGCACTCGCAACCGCAGCTGATTGTTCTACATCTGATGGGCTCGCATCCGCAGGCCTGCGACCGGACACAAGGCAAATACGAAACCTTTGTGCAATCGAAAGAAACGTCGTGCTATCTCTATACCATGACGCAAACAGACGATTTACTGCGCAAGCTGTACGATCAGTTACGCAACAGCGGCAGCAGCTTCTCGCTGGTTTACTTTTCCGACCACGGTCTGGCCTTTAAAGAGCGCGGCAAAGACGTGCAATACCTTGCCCATGATGATAAGTATCAGCAAAATTTCCAGGTGCCTTTTATGGTCATTTCCAGCGACGATAAAGCGCATCGGGTGATTAAAGCCCGCCGCTCGGCCAATGACTTCTTAGGCTTTTTCTCGCAGTGGACGGGAATTAAAGCGAAGGAAATAAATATCAAATACCCGTTTATATCTGAGAAGAAAGCCGGGCCGATATACATCACCAACTTCCAGTTACAGAAGGTGGATTACAACCATCTCGGAACCGATATTTTCGACCCGAAACCTTAAAACAAAAAAATCCGCCCCGAGAGGCGGATTTTTTATATCACCGAAGTGATTAGAAGCGGTAACCAACACCGGCAATCCAGGTGCCTACGTCAACGCTACGAATACGGCTCTGCTCGTAAGAGAAGTCCAGAGCAACGTTTTCCATCGGGTTGAACTGCAAACCAGCACCGTAGGAGAAACCGTAGTCGCTGGTGTCGTGTTTGTAGGTCGGGTATTCAGTGGTCTGGAATTTACCATAACCCACACCCACTACACCGTAGATGCTTGCCCAGTCGTTAATGCGGTAAGCCGGACCAGCAGTGATGCCGTAGTACTGGTTTTTGTTGTAGTCACCAGAGCTTGCAGTACGGCTTTTCTCGGTGTAAGTGAAAGAACCGATCACACCCAGCGGGCTGTTGTCTTCTTCATAGCGGTATTTCAGGTTGAAACCGCCCATTTTGTTCATTTGGCCCTGAGCGTCGCTTTGTGCGTAACCGCCAGTTACGGTAGAAGTCGCAGCTACGGAAGTACCTGCGGTGAAAGCCAGAACTGCGGCCAGTGCTGAAAGACATGCAATTTTTTTCATAACCACCTCAAATGTGATTCAAATAAGTCCTAAGTTTTAAATATATCAAAAATTAATGGGAAACTCTTCGCGATTTATGATGTCTAACGGGCCATTTCATGTAACAGAACGTTTCCATACACCGCTATCCATCTAAATTTAAATCACTTTTTCAGAGAACTGCGTAAGTATTACGCATGTTTTCCCTGTCATTCATCCAGATTATTCCTAATCACCAGACTAATGATTCCATCAATCCTGGCGCATTTTAGTCAAAACGGGGGAAAATTTTTTCAACAAATGCTCAACCAGCATTGGGTATATCCAGTACACTCCACGCTTTACTTAGGTTTAGATATTTGTGGGAGAAAGGATGCCTGGTTCATTACGTAAAATGCCGGTCTGGTTACCAATAGTCATATTGCTCGTTGCCATGGCGTCTATTCAGGGTGGAGCCTCGTTAGCTAAGTCACTTTTTCCTCTGGTGGGCGCACCGGGGGTCACTGCGCTGCGTCTGGCATTAGGCACGCTGATCCTCATCGCGTTCTTTAAGCCATGGCGACTGCGCTTTGCCAAAGAGCAACGATTACCGCTGTTGTTTTACGGCGTTTCGCTGGGTGGAATGAATTATCTTTTTTATCTTTCTATTCAGACGGTACCGCTGGGTATTGCGGTGGCGCTGGAGTTCACCGGACCACTGGCGGTGGCACTGTTCTCTTCTCGTCGCCCGGTAGATTTCGTCTGGGTTGTGCTGGCGGTTCTTGGTCTGTGGTTCCTGCTACCGCTGGGGCAAGACGTTTCCCATGTCGATTTAACCGGCTGTGCGCTGGCACTGGGGGCCGGGGCTTGTTGGGCTATTTACATTTTAAGTGGGCAACGCGCAGGAGCGGAACATGGCCCTGCGACGGTGGCAATTGGTTCGTTGATTGCAGCGTTAATTTTCGTGCCAATTGGAGCGCTTCAGGCTGGTGAAGCACTCTGGCACTGGTCGGTTATTCCATTGGGTCTGGCTGTCGCTATTCTCTCGACCGCTCTGCCTTATTCGCTGGAAATGATTGCCCTCACCCGTTTGCCAACACGCACATTTGGTACGCTAATGAGCATGGAACCTGCGCTGGCTGCCGTTTCCGGGATGATTTTCCTCGGAGAAACACTGACACCCATACAGCTGCTGGCGCTCGGCGCTATCATCGCCGCTTCAATGGGTTCTACGCTGACAGTACGCAAAGAGAGCAAAATAAAAGAATTAGACATAAATTAAATTTACATTTCTGCATGGTTATGCATAACCATGCAGATTTTCTCGCTACTTTTCCTCTACACCGTCTTTATATATCGAATTATGCAAAAGCATATTTATTCCGAAAATTCCTGGCGAGCAAATAAATAAGAATTGTTCTTATTAATATATCTAACTCATTGAGTTTTTATTGGTTTTGTTTTTTCACGCTTGTTACCACTATTAGTGTGATAGGAACAGCCAGAATAGCGGAACACATAGCTGGTGCTATACTTAGTCTCGTTAATTACTGGGACATAACATCAAGAGGATATGAAATTATGAGTACCGCTAAATTAGTTAAATCAAAAGCGACCAATCTGCTTTATACCCGCAACGATGTCTCTGACAGCGAGAAAAAAGCAACAGTAGAGTTGCTGAATCGCCAGGTTATCCAGTTTATTGATCTTTCTTTGATTACCAAACAAGCGCACTGGAACATGCGCGGCGCTAACTTCATTGCCGTACATGAAATGCTGGATGGCTTCCGCACTGCACTGATCGATCATCTGGATACCATGGCAGAACGTGCAGTGCAGCTGGGCGGTGTAGCTCTGGGGACCACTCAAGTTATCAACAGCAAAACTCCGCTGAAAAGTTACCCGCTGGACATCCACAACGTTCAGGATCACCTGAAAGAGCTGGCTGACCGTTACGCAATCGTCGCTAATGACGTACGCAAAGCGATTGGCGAAGCGAAAGATGACGACACCGCAGATATCCTGACCGCCGCGTCTCGCGACCTGGATAAATTCCTGTGGTTTATCGAGTCTAACATCGAATAAATCCATCGCTGATGGTGCAGAACTTTAGTACACGATAAAAGCGGCTTCCTGACAGGAGGCCGTTTTGTTTTGTAGCCCGCCTCAACGCACTTATTTAGTGCATCCATCTGCTATCCCCTGCTGGTTAAGTAAATTTTTTGTATCCACATCATCACGCAATCGTTACATAAAGATTGTTTTTTCATCATGTTTTACGCTAAATAATCACTGTGTTGAGTGCACAATTTTAGCGCACCAGTTTGGTGCCCCAGAATGGTGCATCTTCAGGGTATTGCCCTATAAATCGTGCATCACGTTTTTGCCGCATCTCGAAAAATCAATGAGTTGCAAAACTGGCACGATTTTTTCATATATGTGAATGTCACGCAGGGGATCGTCCCGTGGATAGAAAAAAGGAAATGCTATGAAGTCTGTATTAAAAGTTTCACTGGCTGCACTGACCCTGGCTTTTGCGGTTTCTTCTCATGCCGCGGATAAAAAATTAGTTGTCGCGACGGATACTGCCTTCGTTCCGTTTGAATTTAAACAGGGCGATAAATACGTGGGCTTTGACGTTGATCTGTGGGCTGCCATCGCTAAAGAACTGAAGCTGGATTACGAACTGAAGCCGATGGATTTCAGTGGGATCATTCCAGCACTGCAAACCAAAAACGTCGATCTGGCGCTGGCGGGCATTACCATCACCGACGAGCGTAAAAAAGCGATCGATTTCTCTGACGGCTACTACAAAAGCGGCCTGTTAGTGATGGTGAAAGCTAACAATAACGATGTGAAAAGCGTGAAAGATCTCGACGGGAAAGTGGTTGCTGTGAAGAGCGGCACTGGCTCCGTTGATTACGCGAAAGCAAACATCAAAACTAAAGATCTGCGTCAGTTCCCGAACATCGATAACGCCTATATGGAACTGGGCACCAACCGCGCAGACGCCGTTCTGCACGATACGCCAAACATTCTGTACTTCATCAAAACCGCCGGTAACGGTCAGTTCAAAGCGGTAGGTGACTCTCTGGAAGCACAGCAATACGGTATTGCGTTCCCGAAAGGTAGCGACGAGCTGCGTGACAAAATCAACGGCGCGTTGAAAACCCTGCGCGAGAACGGAACTTACAACGAAATCTACAAAAAATGGTTCGGTACTGAACCGAAATAATAACGCTGCGCCTGTAAAGCGCACTGGCAGTTCCCTCTCCCCGCCGGGGAGAGGATTAGGGTGAAGGGCGCAAACCCGCTCCGGGGCCATTAATTACCCTGAATTTGATTATTTACACCACGGTAACAGGAACAACATATGCAGTTTGACTGGAGTGCCATCTGGCCTGCCATTCCGCTTCTGATTGAAGGTGCCAAAATGACCCTGTGGATTTCGGTCCTCGGTCTGGCTGGCGGTCTGGTGATCGGATTGTTGGCAGGTTTTGCACGCACCTTCGGTGGTTGGATAGCCAACCACGTCGCGCTGGTCTTTATTGAAGTGATCCGCGGCACACCTATCGTCGTCCAGGTGATGTTTATCTATTTCGCCCTGCCGATGGCGTTTAACGATTTACGCATCGACCCGTTTACTGCGGCGGTGGTCACCATCATGATCAACTCCGGCGCGTACATTGCGGAAATCACGCGTGGTGCGGTGCTGTCTATTCACAAAGGTTTTCGTGAAGCAGGACTGGCGCTCGGTCTTTCACGTTGGGAAACCATTCGCTACGTCATTTTACCGCTGGCACTGCGTCGTATGCTGCCGCCGCTGGGTAACCAGTGGATCATCAGCATTAAAGACACTTCGCTGTTTATTGTTATCGGCGTGGCTGAGCTGACCCGTCAGGGGCAAGAAATTATTGCCGGTAACTTCCGCGCCCTGGAGATCTGGAGCGCCGTGGCGGTGTTCTATCTGATTATTACCCTGGTGCTGAGCTTTATTCTGCGTCGTCTGGAAAGAAGGATGAAAATCCTGTGATTGAATTTAAAAACGTCTCCAAGCATTTTGGTCCAACCCAGGTGCTGCACAATATCGATTTGAACATTGCTCAGGGCGAAGTCGTGGTGATTATCGGGCCGTCCGGTTCCGGTAAATCGACCCTGCTGCGCTGCATCAACAAACTGGAAGAAATCACCTCCGGCGATCTGATTGTCGATGGCCTGAAGGTTAACGATCCGAAAGTTGATGAGCGCCTGATTCGCCAGGAAGCGGGTATGGTGTTCCAGCAGTTTTACCTCTTCCCGCATCTGACGGCGCTGGAAAACGTCATGTTTGGCCCGCTACGCGTGCGTGGCGCGAATAAAGAAGAGGCGGAAAAACTGGCGCGTGAGCTGCTGGCGAAAGTCGGTCTGGCAGAGCGTGCACATCACTACCCTTCCGAACTTTCTGGTGGTCAACAGCAGCGTGTGGCGATTGCCCGC
This sequence comes from Escherichia sp. WS1118, assembly GCF_046487695.1. NCBI lineage: Bacteria > Pseudomonadati > Pseudomonadota > Gammaproteobacteria > Enterobacterales > Enterobacteriaceae > Escherichia > Escherichia sp. WS1118. The sequence goes on from NZ_JBJQIZ010000010.1 coordinate 157,233, forward strand.
GCGCTGGCGGTGAAGCCGAAAATGATGCTGTTTGATGAACCGACTTCCGCTCTTGACCCGGAACTGCGCCATGAAGTGCTGAAGGTTATGCAGGATCTGGCTGAAGAAGGGATGACGATGGTGATCGTGACCCACGAAATCGGTTTTGCCGAGAAAGTAGCTTCGCGCCTGATCTTTATCGACAAAGGCCGGATTGCAGAAGATGGCGATCCGCAGGTGTTGATCAAGAACCCGCCGAGCCAGCGCTTGCAGGAATTTTTGCAGCACGTCTCTTAACTTCTCTGCCTCCCTTTCCCCCGAAAGGGAGGCACACCAGATTCCTCTCATTTAAAATCGCCCAGCCTCCAGCATCTATACTTATCTTTTTGCTCTGTTTTCTCACTGGAGGAGTCATGCGGTGGATCCTGTTCATCCTCTTCTGCCTGTTGGGCGCACCTGCCCACGCGGTATCCATACCCGGCGTTACAACCACAACGACAACGGACTCAACGACTGAACCGGCCCCGGAACCGGATATCGAACAAAAAAAAGCGGCCTATGGCGCACTGGCGGATGTGCTGGATAATGACACCTCGCGTAAAGAGTTGATCGACCAGTTGCGCACCGTCGCCGCGACGCCCCCTGCGGAACCCGTACCGAAGATCGTGCCGCCGACGCTGGTTGAAGAGCAAACCGTGCTGCAAAAAGTCACCGAAGTCAGCCGCCATTATGGTGAAGCCCTTTCCGCCCGCTTCGGACAACTTTATCGCAATATCACCGGCTCCCCGCATAAGCCGTTTAATCCACAAACCTTCAGCAATGCGTTGACCCATTTTTCAATGTTAGCGGTATTCGTGTTTGGTTTTTACTGGCTGATTCGCCTGTGCGCACTTCCGCTGTATCGCAAAATGGGCCAGTGGGCGCGGCAAAAAAATCGTGAGCGCAGTAACTGGTTGCAGCTTCCGGCGATGATTATCGGGGCGTTTATTATCGACCTGCTGTTACTGGCACTGACATTATTTGTCGGTCAGGTTTTAAGCGACAACCTGAATGCGGGCAGTCGCACCATCGCTTTCCAACAAAGTTTGTTTCTCAACGCCTTTGCCCTGATTGAATTTTTCAAAGCCGTACTACGCCTGATTTTTTGCCCAAACGTGGCTGAACTGCGCCCGTTCACGATTCATGACGAGACCGCCCGTTACTGGAGTCGTCGCCTGAGCTGGTTAAGCAGCCTGATTGGCTATGGTCTGATTGTGGCTGTGCCGATTATCTCTAATCAGGTGAATGTACAGATAGGTGCGCTGGCGAACGTCATCATTATGCTGTGCATGACCGTCTGGGCGTTGTACCTGATTTTTCGTAATAAAAAAGAGATCACCCAGCATTTGCTCAACTTTGCGGAGCATTCGCTGGCCTTTTTCAGCCTGTTTATCCGCGCCTTTGCGCTGGTGTGGCACTGGCTGGCAAGCGCCTATTTTATCGTGCTGTTTTTCTTTTCGTTGTTCGATCCGGGCAACAGCCTGAAATTTATGATGGGTGCAACGGTGCGCAGCCTGGCGATTATTGGTATCGCAGCATTTGTTTCCGGTATGTTTTCCCGCTGGTTGGCGAAAACCATCACCCTCTCGCCACATACTCAGCGTAACTATCCCGAGCTGCAAAAACGGCTGAATGGATGGCTTTCGGCGGCACTGAAAACAGCGCGTATTCTGACAGTCTGCGTGGCGGTAATGCTGCTGTTGAGCGCATGGGGATTGTTCGATTTCTGGAACTGGCTGCAAAACGGAGCGGGGCAGAAAACCGTAGATATCCTGATCCGTATCGCACTCATTCTTTTCTTCTCGGCGGTTGGCTGGACGGTGCTCGCCAGTTTGATAGAAAACCGGCTGGCTTCGGATATTCATGGCCGCCCGCTACCCAGCGCCCGTACGCGAACCCTGCTGACGCTGTTCCGTAACGCGCTGGCGGTGATTATCAGTACCATCACCATCATGATTGTGTTGTCGGAAATCGGCGTCAATATCGCGCCATTGCTGGCAGGTGCCGGGGCATTAGGTCTGGCTATCTCGTTTGGTTCGCAAACGCTGGTGAAAGATATTATTACCGGAGTATTTATTCAGTTTGAAAACGGCATGAACACTGGAGATTTGGTGACTATCGGGCCGTTGACCGGCACTGTGGAACGGATGTCGATTCGCTCCGTGGGCGTGCGCCAGGATACCGGGGCGTATCACATCATTCCGTGGTCTTCGATAACCACCTTTGCTAACTTCGTCCGCGGTATTGGTTCGGTAGTGGCAAACTACGATGTTGATCGCCATGAAGATGCTGATAAAGCCAATCAGGCACTGAAAGATGCGGTAGCAGAATTGATGGAAAACGAAGAAATTCGCGGGCTGGTTATTGGTGAACCGAACTTTGCCGGGATTGTCGGCTTAAGCAATACCGCGTTTACACTGCGTGTTTCGTTCACCACGCTGCCACTCAAACAGTGGACGGTCCGCTTTGCCCTCGACAGCCAGGTGAAAAAACATTTCGACCTGGCGGGTGTTCGCGCGCCGGTGCAGACTTATCAGGTGCTGCCAGCTCCGGGCGCGGCCCCGGCTGAACCGTTGCCGCCGGGGGAGCCAACGCTTTAACGCTGGCGATTGACAAAACGGCGGCGCTGCTCGTCGTTCATAAAGGTCCAGGCTATAAAGCGGCTCTGCTTTTGCCCCTGGGCCATCTCTTTTTTTACCACCTTCACCGCACCTACGTCCGTCAGAGCACGATACAACGGCGGTAAGTTTTCACCACGAGATACCAGCGAGGTAAACCACATCACCTGCTTCGCGAAGCCTTTGCTCTCTTCAATCATCTTTTTGATAAAAGCGACCTCACCGCCTTCACACCACAACTCCTGTTGCTGACCACCAAAGTTCAGTGCATCGTCTTTGTTCAGCCCCAGGTTACGGCGTTTACGTTCACTACCTGCCCGTGCCGCAGCGGCGGAATCGTGGAATGGCGGGTTACACAAGGTCGCATCGTATTGCTCGTTTTTATGGATGATGCCGTTAAAAATCGCCCCACTCTCTTTTTGCCGACGCAGACGAATAGCGCGGTTAAGCCCCGGATTAGCACTGATGATCGCCTGCGCACTGCTTAACGCCTGGCTGCTGGTTTCACTACCGGTAAAACGCCAGCCATATTCATGTACGCCAATCAGCGGATAAATACAGTTCGCACCAACGCCGATATCCAGAATGCTGGCATTAGCTGGAATTGTTCCGCTTGCTTCAGCCAGTAAATCGGCAAGGTGATGAATATAATCCGCCCGGCCCGGTACTGGCGGGCAGAGAAAACCGTCCGGGATATCCCAGTTCGCTACGGCGTAAAAATGGGCCAGCAACGCCTTATTGAGCGCCTTCACCGCCAGCGGATTGGCAAAGTCTACGCTTTGCTCCCCGGCGGGTGTAAGCGTGAGGAATTGCCTGAGTTCAGGATTGACCTGACAAAGCGTGGCGAGATCGTAGCGGCTGTGATGACGGTTGCGCGGATGCAACCCCGGTTTCTGGGCGGACATAGCATTCTCCTTTAAGCAGCGGCGTAAGATACCCGCATAACGCGACAGGGTAAATATCTGGCTGCGTTTATCATTTCTAAAAACCTTCACATGGCTATGGTTTATGGCAATTCACCATAAAAATCATCATCATGCATGTCATTGATTTGTCTTATTTTGTAAAAACATATCGTTCAAAAAATAAGCACATCTCTGTCAATTTTTTGCGTCATTTTCATCGCGCAGGCGACCTACACTTATCTGGCACTACCCGTTGTATTTATGAGGATGTCATTATGAAAAAGTGCCTCACACTACTGATTGCCACCGTCCTGAGCGGAATCTCTCTCACGGCTTATGCCGCGCAACCGATGAGTAACCTGGACAGTGGTCAACTACGGCCCGCCGGTACCGTTTCGGCAACTGGCGCATCAAACCTAAGCGATCTGGAGGATAAACTGGCAGAAAAAGCGCGCGAACAAGGCGCGAAAGGTTATGTCATTAATTCCGCAGGCGGAAATGACCAGATGTTCGGTACTGCAATCATCTACAAATAACCCCACCAACGTAACTGCATTCGTCTCTGGATGCAGTTTTCGTCCGATTTGTAAGCAAAAAACATCAAATATGAACGCAATGTAAATAAATGTATTTCTTTTTCGCGCAATGGGTGATAGAAAATCGCGCCAAGTGATAATGCTTATCAAAATTATTATCACTTGCACGTACGCTATCACGGGATTAACAGTGGCATCGCATCCGCAGAGATGCTTTCTCGTGACAGTGAAAATTTCACCATATAAGAAAAAGTCACCTGCAAAATGGAAAACAATCGCAATTTCCCTGCCAGACAATTTCATTCGCTCACGTTCTTTGCCGGTCTTTGTATTGGTATTACGCCTGTGGCGCAGGCACTCGCTGCCGAAGGGCAAGCTAACGCGGATGACACGCTGGTTGTCGAAGCATCAACGCCTTCGCTTTATGCGCCACAACAATCTGCCGATCCGAAATTCTCGCGTCCGGTAGCGGATACTACCCGCACGATGACGGTGATTTCTGAACAAGTGATTAAAGATCAGGGTGCAACCAACCTTACCGACGCGCTCAAAAACGTCCCCGGCGTGGGTGCGTTTTTTGCGGGTGAGAACGGTAACTCCACCACTGGCGACGCCATTTATATGCGCGGTGCCGATACCTCTAACAGTATTTATATCGATGGCATTCGCGATATCGGCAGCGTCTCGCGCGACACCTTCAATACCGAGCAGGTCGAAGTAATTAAAGGGCCGTCCGGCACCGACTACGGGCGCAGCGCGCCGACAGGCTCGATCAATATGATCAGCAAACAGCCGCGCAATGATTCCGGCATTGACGCCTCCGCCAGTATTGGCAGCGCCTGGTTCCGCCGCGGCACGCTGGACGTCAATCAGGTCATTGGTGATACCACTGCGGTGCGCCTGAATGTAATGGGCGAAAAAACGCACGATGCCGGACGCGACAAAGTCAAAAATGAGCGTTACGGCGTCGCCCCTTCTGTCGCTTTTGGCCTTGGTACCGCGAATCGTTTGTATCTTAATTATCTGCATGTCACCCAACACAACACGCCAGACGGCGGCATTCCGACCATCGGTTTACCGGGTTATTCTGCCCCATCTGCGGGAACAGCGGCCCTGAATCATTCCGGAAAAGTTGATACTCATAACTTTTACGGCACGGATTCCGATTACGACGATTCGACCACCGACACCGCCACCATGCGTTTTGAGCACGACATCAACGATAACACCACCATTCGCAATACTACCCGTTGGTCGCGCGTAAAGCAGGATTACCTGATGACGGCGATTATGGGCGGGGCGTCGAATATTACTCAGCCCACCAGCGATGTGAATAGCTGGACCTGGTCACGCACGGCGAATACCAAAGATGTGAGTAATAAAATTCTCACCAACCAGACCAACCTGACCTCGACGTTCTATACCGGTTCTATCGGTCATGATGTCAGTACCGGCGTGGAATTTACCCGTGAAACGCAGACTAACTACGGCGTTAATCCGGTGACGTTACCCGCGGTAAATATTTATCATCCTGACAGCAGCATTCATCCCGGCGGCCTGACGCGCAACGGCGCAAACGCCAATGGTCAGACGGATACCTTCGCAATTTACGCCTTCGATACGCTGCAAATCACCCGTGATTTTGAGCTGAACGGCGGGATCCGTCTGGATAATTATCATACTGAATATGACAGTGCCACCGCCTGCGGCGGCAGCGGACGCGGTGCCATCACCTGCCCAGCTGGTGTGGCAAAAGGTTCTCCGGTCACCACCGTCGACACCGCCAAGTCGGGCAATCTGGTGAACTGGAAAGCCGGGGCGCTGTATCACCTGACGGAAAACGGCAATGTCTATATTAACTATGCCGTTTCCCAGCAGCCGCCGGGCGGCAACAACTTCGCCCTTGCGCAGTCTGGCAGCGGTAACAGTGCCAACCGCACCGATTTTAAACCACAAAAAGCCAACACCAGCGAGATTGGCACCAAATGGCAGGTTCTGGATAAACGCCTGCTACTTACCGCCGCGCTGTTCCGTACTGATATTGAAAATGAAGTTGAGCAAAATGATGACGGGACTTATTCGCAATATGGTAAGAAACGTGTCGAAGGCTACGAGATATCCGTGGCCGGGAATATCACTCCCGCGTGGCAGATGATTGGCGGCTATACCCAGCAAAAAGCAACTATCAAAAACGGCAAAGATTTTGCCCAGGATGGTTCCTCATCGCTGCCGTATACCCCGGAACACGCCTTCACCTTATGGAGCCAGTATCAGGCAACCGATGATATTTCTGTTGGTGCGGGCGCACGGTATATCGGCAGTATGCATAAAGGTTCAGACGGCGCGGTGGGAACGCCAGCATTTACCGAAGGTTATTGGGTCGCCGACGCCAAACTGGGGTATCGGGTTAATCGCAATCTCGACTTCCAGCTAAACGTCTACAACCTGTTTGATACCGATTACGTCGCCTCAATCAATAAGAGCGGCTACCGTTATCACCCGGGCGAGCCAAGAACCTTCTTGCTCACAGCTAATATGCATTTCTGATTCAGATGTGGGGCGCAAGGCTCACTAATGTTGATGGCGAGAGCAGGACTGCCTGATGCGCTGCGCTTATCAGGCCTACAAGGTTGTGCAATACACTGAATTCACATCATTTGGTAGGCCGGATAAGGCGTTCACGCCGCATCCGGCACCTGAGCACCATTGCCTGCTGTTAAAAATCGGTGTGGGGCGCAGGCCCCACTTTTTGGAGAACTTGTATGATGTACCACATTCCCGGCGTGTTATCGCCACAGGACGTCGCCCGTTTTCGCGAACACCTGGAACAAGCCGAATGGGTGGATGGGCGCGTCACCACCGGCGCACAAGGTGCGCAAGTTAAGAACAATCAACAAGTAGACACCCGCAGCGCCCTGTACGCCGCCCTGCAAAATGAGGTGCTGAACGCGGTTAACCAACATGCTTTGTTCTTTGCCGCGGCCTTGCCGCGTACCCTTTCCACGCCGCTGTTTAATCGCTATCAGAACAATGAAACCTATGGTTTTCATGTGGATGGCGCAGTACGCAGCCATCCACAAAACGGCTGGATGCGCACTGACCTTTCTGCCACGCTGTTTTTAAGCGATCCAGAAAGCTACGACGGCGGCGAACTGGTCGTTAATGACACCTTCGGGCAACATCGGGTAAAACTCCCGGCAGGCGATCTGGTGTTGTATCCCTCCAGCAGCCTGCATTGCGTGACACCCGTAACCCGCGGCGTGCGAGTGGCATCATTTATGTGGATCCAGTCGATGATCCGCGATGATAAAAAGCGCGCCATGCTGTTTGAACTGGACAACAATATTCAGTCGCTGAAAAGCCACTACGGCGAAAGTGAAGAGATCCTGTCGCTGCTCAATCTTTATCATAATCTGCTGCGGGAATGGTCGGAGATCTGACGCTTGAACTGCCCGAGTTCGTCCCTATATTAGCTACACTTAACTGTACAAGCATTGATATGGGGAGGACGATATGGCATCCGGTTGGGCTAATGATGACGCCGTCAACGAACAGATCAACAGTACAATTGAAGATGCGATTGCCCGCGCTCGGGGTGAAATTCCGCGTGGCGAAAGCCTGTATGAATGTGAAGAGTGCGGTGCCCCTATCCCGCAGGCCCGTCGGGAAGCCATTCCTGGCGTGCGCTTATGCATTCATTGCCAACAGGAGAAAGATTTACAAAAACCAGCTTATACAGGATATAATCGCAGAGGTTCGAAAGACAGCCAGTTACGTTAACTACAACTGGCGGGATGTATAGCGAGTATAATTTGTATTTTGCGTGGCATTCCGTGCCTTTAACGCTGTCGTGACTGCCACGCTGCATAAAACAAGTCCATAAGTTCAACAAATAAATGGATTATCATTATGTTAGATATCAATCAATTTATTTGAACAAGGTGGTCAATTCTCTTCGATTTTATCTCTCGTAAAAAAACGTGATACTCATCACATCGACGAAACAACGTCACTTATACAAAAATCACCTGCGAGAGATTAATTATGAAAACTATCAATACTGTTGTTGCTGCTATGGCTCTTTCAACTCTGTCATTTGGCGTGTTCGCGGCGGAACCGGTAACGGCATCCCAGGCACAGAACATGAATAAAATCGGCGTGGTTTCTGCCGATGGCGCATCCACCCTCGATGCCCTGGAAGCGAAACTGGCTGAGAAAGCCGCGGCGGCCGGTGCCAGTGGATACAGCATTACTTCCGCCACCAACAACAATAAATTAAGCGGTACTGCGGTAATTTATAAGTAATTCGTAGGACAGATAAGGCGTTTACGCCGCATCCGGCAACAGATGCCTGATGCGACGCTACCGCGTCTTATCAGACCTACAAAATCCGAACCGTTGGCTGGATCAGGCGTTTACGCTACGTTCAGCACAAGTATTTCCCTGTCTGTTTGCCGACAGACGCATATGCTCTAACCCTCATTGATCCTATGTTACCCTTGTTCGCCCGTCCGCCACTGGACGGGCTTTTTTTTAGCTGGCTAACTGCTGACAGAAAGCCTGCAACGTCTCTTCCGGCATACCAATCTGCCGCGCCGCATCACAAATGGCCTGCCAGCTTCCCGCATCCAGTGGAATCCCCTGCTCCTGCCGTTCGCGACGCGTGTTCACTTCCCACTCGCCCGGTAGCAAAATCGGTTTATCTTCATCATGCGGCGAGGCTTTCACCCACTCGGCAAAGGCTTCGGTCTGTGCACTACAATCCGGCGCGCCGAACAGTTCCGGGTTGATAATGATAGTGGTCATGCAGTTAAGAATGGCATCGGGACTGGTTTGTAACGTTTCCTGATGCGTCGTTTTACCGCCAGAAAGCGCCCCGCCAAGAATTTCACACATCGCTGCAAGGGCGTAGCCTTTATGTTCGGCAAAGGTCAACAGCGAACCCAACGGCGACTCCTGCATTACCGCCGGATTTGTCGTCGGCACGCCGTTAACGTCAATCAGGCAACCTGGCGGCACGGGGACGCCTTTATGCCAGGCGACGCGGGTTTTGCCAAATGCAATGGCGCTGGTGGCGTAATCGAGCAACAGCGGGAAATTATCTTTACGAGGGAAAACCACACAGAACGGATTGGTGCCAAAGCGGCTGTCGCGACCGTGGAACGGCGCGACCATTGGAATACCGACCACGCTAACAAAGTGGATAGAGACAAACCCCGCCGCTGCACACTGTTCTGCCCAGTAACCGATACGGCCGATATGATGCGAGTTATGTAGCGCCACGGCGGCAATGCCGTGCTGACGCGCTTTCTCAATCCCCAGCGCCATCGCTTCGTGTGCCGCGACCTGACCAAATGCGCGATCGCCATCGAGCGTGACCGCCGCCCCCGCTTCTTTAACGACTTTGGCATGATGGTTAATTTGCAGATGCCCCTGACTCCAGGAGCGCACATAGCTTGGGATCATGCCAATACCATGTGAATCATGCCCTGCCAGGTTTGCCGCGATTAAATGATCGGCGACTAATTTCGCTTCTTGTTCCTCACTACCCATCTGACGAAATACAGCCTGAATAAAACTGTGCAGCGTCTGAGCATCAAAGCGATGACCACTTACCATGGTTAACTCCTGTTTATGTTATGTGTTTGTTGTTTTTTTATGCTGCACGCCGGGCGCGGGAAGGTCAATAAAGATGCAGGAATTTCATATTGCGGTGGGGTAAAAGCCGGATGACATGGCTCATCCGGCTGAGATAAAAATTAAAATGCCTGATTAACGCGCGCCAGGCCGTCGCTGATAGTTGCCGCTTCACCCGTAGCCATCAGGCAGCAAGCCATCTGGATTTTCAGCGATTCGGGAATCGGTTCGCTGCCAGCAAGGCAACGCTCAATCCACTGCGCCGTGGTTTCCGGATCTTTTGCTTGTGGCAGTAACTCGCTACCAGCAGTGTCCTGTTTTTCATACAGTACCCGCATCCCTTCACGGTCAATGAGATTGATCTGCGGGCAGCGCTGCGGATTAGCATACACTTCACCTTCAGTACCATGCATAAGTAGCGCCCGCCCGCCGATATCGCTAAAGAACTTCGCGACGCGTCCAATGTATTCCGGATGCGAAACGCTGGAAAGACGCAGTGCCTCACCTTCGGCAAATGGCGTCGCCAGTTTCGCCAGGGTATGTGCACTGTTACGCACGCCCATCCGCCAGCGCATCGCCAGTTGTTTTTCCAGCGGCGGGCAAAACGCGCCGACAGGCATAAAGACAGGTTGATGTTCGTCGAGCTTCGCCTGCGCCTGCCCGCCGTGCAACGTTGGTGTAATACCCATCAGTTCGAAAATGGTTTCAGTCAGCACGCGGGTTGGATCTTCGCTAACCCCGTGAACCACCACGGGAAAACCAAGTTTGTGCAGCAGAATCGCCAGCAACGGCGTCAGATTGGCCTGTTTACGCGCGCCGTTGTAACTGGGGATGACAATCGGCATCGGCTTGCCTGCAGGCGGCGTCAGCTTGATGGTGTGATTTTGCATGGCTTCGTAAAAGCCAAGCATCTCTGCTTCCCCTTCCCCTTTGATACGTAGCGCAATCAATACGCCGCCCAACTCAAGGTCAGGGACTTCACTATTGAGCATATGGGCATACAGACCGCGCGCAGTATCCCGGTCTAAATCGCGCGCGTGGTTTTTCCCGCGCCCGATCTCTTTAATGATTTTGCGATAGTCCATTTACGACTCCTTACCTGACTCACATCATTAACGCCGCCGACGGCGTGGGGATTTCGTTTTTTCTTTCTTTTTAACTATACCTTCAGGGACTTCCGGTTGCTCTATCGGAAATACCGGTAATGCATCCAGTAGTCGCTTGCCATAATTTTTTGTCAGCAAGCGTTTGTCGTAGATAACCACTTCCCCCCAGCAACCGTGGCTTCGAATCAGTCGCCCAACCTGCTGAATCAGGTTAAACGAAGCGCTCGGCAGGCTTTGCACCTCAAACGGATAGCGGTTGAGGCTTTTCAGCCATTCACCTTCGGTGATCACCACCGGGCTGTCGATGGGCGGAAAAGCGATCTTGTGGATATGCACCTGGCTGAGCAGATCGCCTTTCAGATCAAGACCTTCGGCAAAGGACTGTAAGCCCACCAGCACGCTACGCTCACCGTTGGCAACGCGTTTGCGGTGCAGTTCAACTAAGCGATAACGTGGCTGATCGCCCTGCACCAGCAACATCAGGCGTAAATCCGTCACATAGTCGAGAAAGCGCTGCATCGCACGCCCGCTGGCAAACAGCACCAACATACCGAGATGTTTTTTGCTCTCCACCTGTTCACGGAAAAAGGCCGCCATTTCGGCAATGTGCTGCTCTTCGTTGTCGATGGAAGGCTCAACGCGCATCCGGGGAATAACAATTTTGCCCTGTTCACAGTGGTTAAAAGGGGAATCCAGTGCCACAAAACGGTCGCCCGCTTTCTCTTTCAGCCCACTCATCTCCTGCAAACGCGAAAAACTGTTCAGCGAACGCAAGGTTGCGGAGGTAACAATAATGTGCGGAATACTGCGCCACAGCAGCCTTTCCAGCTGATCGCTGACACGTATTCCCACGCAGTGAAACCAAAGGTGTAGCTGCCCTTCGCGCTCTTCCCGCGTCGCCCATTTGGTCACCGGCGCACCGGAAGATTGCGCCAGAGACGCCAGCCGCCAGAGTTTGCTTTGCGCCTCGAACATCCCCAACGCGCGGTTCATCTGCAAAATCAACCGATGCAGGCGTACAATGTCATGGCTGCCGGTTTTCTCACTTAAATCGTTAAGAAATAACTCCGCCAGACCACGCAGCATCTCGGTGAGTTTTGCCAGCCGCTGGCAGATCTCCAGCACTTCATCAGGCAGTTCGCCCATCGCAAAACGGTGCTCTGCCTCCTGCCCGGCAGGCATGTAGAGATTGAGAATGTTGTTTAACGAGGCGATAAGCTCATACAACTCTTCACAATGGGCATTTAAACGCTCGGGGATCGCCAGCGGTGGGATAGTCTTCGGGCGAAACTGCTCCATGCAGGTAGCGACCAGTTTCGTGAACAAGTCCAGCTGTAGCCGATACCACGGCGCGGTGATTTCGGCGCTCATCTCCAGCGCATCCCGCGCCACATCCGGCAGGTGATGACCTTCGTCCAGCACCAGCAGTAAATTTTTCGGGTCAGGCAATACCGCTTCGCTTTCCATCGCCGCCATCACCAGCGCATGGTTTGCCACCACCACTTCCGCTTCCTGAATTTCCCGACGAGCGACAAAAAACGGGCATTCGCGATAGTAGTAACAGTTGCGGTTGAGGCAGCTGGCTTTGTCGGTACTCAAACGACGCCAGAGATCATCATCTATAGCGATATCAGTATGATCGCGCAGGCCATCCCATTTATAAGTGTCGAGATCGCCCTTCAGCTTCGCACAACGTTTTTGCTCTTCCTGATTGTTCGGCGTCAGTTCGTCGTCAAGAAACGCCAGCAGATCCTGTTGCGTGGGCTCAGTGCTGGCGAGCGCTGTCAGATTACGCGGGCAAACGTAGCGCCCACGCCCAAAAGCGGCAGTGAATTTAAGATCGGGAATGATCTTTTTCAGCAGCGGTAAATCTTTGCTGTAGATCTGATCCTGCAATGCCACGTTGGCGGTACTTACCACCAGCGTTTTTTGCTCTTCGCGGGCAATGGCGATGCCGGGGATCAAATAGGAGAGCGTTTTCCCAACGCCGGTAGGGGCTTCAATCGCCAGATGCCGCCCTTCTTCTCCGGCCAGCGTTTTGGCGACGTCCGCAATCATCTGCCGCTGCGGCGCACGGGGAATAAAGTCGGGGATCTGTTCCTGAAGCGCCTTATACCAGGCGGCAATTTGCGCTTTAAGCGCGGCGGTTAATGCCATGAGAAAACCTGAAATACTGTATAAACAGCCAATATTGTGGCATTTTTCGGTTTTCAGGGGTAATGGTTTTTCTGTTTCTGGAAAGCGGCTCGCAATAACCAGCAGGATGATGCGTAAAGCGCTTCGCGCTAAATTCGAACAACATGCAGAACTGCGTACACTCTTGCTGGCAACCGCGTCCGCAAAACTGGTTGAGCATACGCAAAATGATGCTTACTGGGGAGATGGCGGTAATGGTCAGGGCAAGAATCGCCTGGGGTACCTTTTAATGGCGTTGCGCGGACAATTGGCTGCGGAGAAGTAACGCATCGGGTGGCTTGTGGGCGTTAAAACAGAGAAATCTTTTTGCCGCGCTCGCAAATGGCTGACAAGTGCTTGTTGTGAAATGCCGGATGCGGCGCGAGCGCCTTATCCGGCCTACAAAAACATGCACATTCAATATATTGCAGAGTTCACGTAGGCCTGATAAGCGTAGCGCATCAGGCAGTTTTGTGTTTGTCATCAGTCTCATGCCGGGCATAGCCCGGCATAAAAGATTACTGCGCAGCGGCAGGTTTACGCGGACGGCGGCGACGTTGTTGTTCGCCTGCCGGTTTGGCATCGCCGAGACGACGAGACGGTTTTTCTGCGGGCTTCGCGTTACCAGACTTCGCACCACTTTCCGCACGGCGTGGTTGCTGTTGACCGCGACCACCGCCCTGTCCACGACCGCCGCCACGTTGCTGGCGACCGTTCTGGATCGGTTCGGCTTTGATTGACGGGTCCGGCTCATACCCCGGAATCGCAATGCGCGGGATCTCTTTTTTCAGCAGTTTTTCGATATCACGCAGCAGTTTGTGTTCATCAACACACACCAGCGACAATGCTTCGCCAGTTGCCGCCGCACGGCCAGTACGCCCGATACGGTGAACATAATCTTCCGGTACGTTTGGTAACTCATAGTTGACGACGTGCGGCAACTCTTCGATATCCAGACCGCGCGCAGCGATGTCAGTTGCCACCAGTACACGAATATCGCCCGATTTAAAATCGGCCAGCGCACGAGTACGCGCACCTTGCGATTTATTACCGTGGATCGCCGCACTACGGATGCCGTCTTTATTAAGCTGTTCAGCCAGATGGTTAGCGCCATGTTTGGTACGGGTAAACACCAGCACCTGCTGCCAGTTCCCTTTCCCAATCATATGCGACAGCAATTCGCGTTTGCGTTTCTTATCGACAAAGTGAACGTGCTGGGTCACCTGATCAGACGCGGTATTGCGGCGTGCCACTTCGATTTCCAGCGGGTTGTGCAACAGTTTTTCCGCCAGGGCTTTAATATCGTCAGAGAAGGTCGCGGAGAACAACAGGTTCTGGCGCTTCGCTGGCAGTTTTGTTAACACGCGACGGATATCGTGGATAAAGCCCATGTCGAGCATGCGGTCAGCTTCATCAAGGACGAGGATTTCAACCTGATCCAGCTTCACTGCATTTTGATGTTCCAGGTCCAGCAGACGTCCCGGCGTTGCCACCAGCACATCAACGCCGCCGCGCAACTTCATCATTTGTGGGTTAATGCTGACACCGCCAAACACCACCAGCGAACGAATGTTCAGATATTTGCTGTAATCACGGACGTTTTCGCCAATCTGCGCCGCCAGTTCACGGGTCGGGGTAAGAATGAGCGCGCGTACCGGACGACGCCCTTTGGCGTGCGGCTGGCGAGTGATCAGGTGTTGCAACAGCGGCAGCGTAAAGCCCGCTGTTTTGCCGGTACCGGTCTGGGCGCTGGCCATCAGGTCGCGGCCTTCCAGCACCGCAGGGATCGCCTGCTGCTGAATAGGGGTGGGTTCACGGTAACCCTGCTCGGCAACGGCGCGCAGGATATCAGGGCTTAAACCCAAAGAATCGAAAGACATAACTACTCCGAACCGCCCCGACCGTTACCGGTGTAGTTTTCAGGGAGATACTGAAAAGGAAAATGACAAAAACCACAATGTCATGAGGGAGCGGAGTGTAGCAGTTTTTGTGACGCAGCGCATAAATTATCCCTGTGACTGGCGTAGCTAAAATTCTTAGCCATACTGGACAACTCCCCTATGGAGTCATAATCTTAATCAATCATTTGATTAAGAATGGACTGTGCGATGAATAATCCTGCCATGACAATCAAGGGTGAACAGGCGAAAAAACAGCTGATTGCTGCGGCACTGGCACAGTTTGGTGAATATGGAATGAACGCCACCACCCGCGAGATAGCCGCCCAGGCCGGGCAGAATATCGCAGCCATCACCTACTACTTCGGTTCGAAAGAAGATTTGTACCTCGCCTGCGCCCAGTGGATTGCTGATTTTATTGGCGAGCAGTTCCGTCCACACGCCGAAGAAGCCGAACGTTTGTTCGCACAACCACAGCCGGATCGGGCAGCCATCCGTGAACTGATCCTTCGCGCCTGCAGAAACATGATTAAGCTGCTCACCCAGGATGACACCGTCAACCTCAGCAAATTTATCTCCCGTGAGCAGCTCTCTCCCACGGCAGCCTACCACCTGGTGCACGAACAGGTGATTAGTCCGCTACACAGTCACCTTACACGCCTGATTGCCGCCTGGACCGGCTGCGACGCTAGCGATACCCGCATGATCCTTCATACCCATGCGTTGATTGGTGAGATTCTGGCGTTTCGTCTTGGCAAAGAAACTATTCTGTTACGTACCGGCTGGACCGCGTTCGATGAAGAAAAGACCGAACTGATCAACCAGACGGTGACCTGTCATATTGACCTGATTTTGCAAGGATTATCGCAAAGGAGTTTGTAGTGATGAAAAAACCTGTCGTGATCGGACTGGCGGTAGTAGTACTTGCCGCCGTGGTTGCCGGAGGCTACTGGTGGTATCAAAGCCGCCAGGATAACGGCCTGACTCTGTATGGCAACGTGGATATTCGTACGGTGAATCTTAGTTTCCGTGTTGGGGGGCGCGTTGAGTCGCTGGCGGTGGACGAAGGTGATGCGATCAAAGCGGGCCAGGTGCTGGGCGAACTGGATCACAAGCCGTATGAGATTGCCCTGATGCAGGCGAAAGCGGGCGTTTCGGTGGCTCAGGCGCAGTATGACCTGATGCTTGCCGGGTATCGCGACGAAGAAATCGCTCAGGCCGCCGCAGCGGTGAAACAGGCGCAAGCTGCCTATGACTATGCGCAGAACTTCTATAACCGCCAGCAAGGACTGTGGAAAAGCCGCACCATTTCGGCAAATGACCTGGAAAATGCCCGCTCCTCGCGCGACCAGGCGCAGGCCACGCTGAAATCAGCGCAGGATAAATTGCGTCAGTACCGTTCCGGTAACCGCGAACAGGACATCGCCCAGGCGAAAGCCAGCCTCGAACAAGCGCAGGCGCAACTGGCGCAGGCGGAGCTGAATTTGCAGGATTCGACGCTGGTCGCTCCGTCTGATGGCACGCTGTTAACGCGCGCGGTAGAGCCAGGCACGGTGCTTAATGAAGGTGGCACGGTATTTACCGTCTCGCTGACGCGTCCGGTGTGGGTACGCGCCTATGTTGATGAACGTAATCTTGACCAGGCCCAGCCGGGGCGCAAAGTGCTGCTTTATACCGATGGTCGTCCGAACAAACCGTATCACGGGCAGATTGGTTTCGTTTCGCCGACTGCTGAATTTACCCCGAAAACCGTCGAAACACCGGATCTGCGTACCGACCTCGTCTATCGCCTGCGTATTGTGGTGACCGACGCCGATGATGCGTTACGCCAGGGAATGCCGGTAACGGTGCAATTCGGTGACGAGGCAGGACATGAATGATGCCGTTATCACGCTGAACGGCCTGGAAAAACGCTTTCCGGGCATGGACAAGCCCGCCGTCGCACCGCTCGACTGCACCATTCACGCCGGTTATGTGACGGGGCTGGTTGGGCCGGACGGTGCGGGCAAAACCACGCTGATGCGGATGCTGGCGGGATTACTGAAACCCGACAGCGGCAGTGCCACGGTGATTGGCTTTGATCCGATCAAAAACGACGGCGCGCTGCACGCCGTGCTCGGCTATATGCCGCAGAAATTCGGCCTGTATGAAGATCTGACGGTGATGGAGAACCTCAATCTGTACGCGGATTTGCGCAGCGTCACCGGCGAGGCACGGAAGCAGACTTTTGCTCGCCTGCTGGAGTTTACATCTCTTGGCCCGTTTACCGGACGCCTGGCGGGCAAGCTCTCCGGTGGGATGAAACAAAAACTCGGCCTGGCCTGTACCCTGGTAGGCGAACCGAAAGTGTTGCTGCTCGATGAACCCGGCGTCGGCGTTGACCCTATCTCACGGCGCGAACTGTGGCAGATGGTGCATGAGCTGGCGGGCGAAGGGATGTTAATCCTCTGGAGTACCTCGTATCTCGACGAAGCCGAGCAGTGCCGTGACGTGTTACTGATGAACGAAGGCGAGCTGCTGTATCAGGGAGAACCGACGGCCCTGACTCAAACCATGGCCGGACGCAGCTTTCTGATGACCAGCCCGCACGAGGGCAACCGCAAACTGTTGCAACGGGCATTGAAACTGCCGCAGGTCAGCGACGGCATGATTCAGGGGAAATCGGTACGTCTGATCCTCAAAAAAGAGACCACGCCAGACGATATTCGCCATGCCGACGGGATGCCGGAAATCGACATCAACGAAACTACGCCGCGTTTTGAAGATGCGTTTATTGATTTGCTGGGCGGTGCCGGAACCTCGGAATCGCCGCTGGGCGCAATATTACATACGGTAGGAGGTACACCTGGCGAGACGGTGATCGAAGCGAAGGAACTAACCAAGAAATTTGGTGATTTTGCCGCCACCGATCACGTCAACTTTGCCGTTAAACGCGGGGAGATTTTTGGTTTACTGGGACCAAACGGCGCGGGTAAATCGACCACCTTTAAGATGATGTGCGGTTTGCTGGTACCGACCTCTGGTCAGGCGCTGGTGCTGGGCATGGATCTGAAAGAGAGTTCCGGTAAAGCGCGCCAGCATCTCGGCTATATGGCGCAAAAATTTTCGCTCTACGGCAACCTGACGGTCGAACAGAATTTACGCTTTTTCTCTGGTGTGTATGGCTTACGCGGTCGGGCGCAGAACGAAAAAATCTCCCGTATGAGCGAGGCGTTCGGCCTGAAAAGTATCGCCTCCCACGCGACCGATGAACTGCCATTAGGTTTTAAACAGCGGCTGGCGCTGGCCTGTTCGCTGATGCATGAACCGGACATTCTGTTTCTCGACGAACCGACGTCCGGCGTTGATCCCCTCACCCGCCGTGAATTTTGGCTACATATCAACAGTATGGTAGAGAAAGGCGTCACGGTGATGGTCACCACCCACTTTATGGATGAAGCGGAATATTGCGACCGCATCGGCCTGGTGTACCGCGGGAAATTAATCGCCAGCGGCACACCGGACGATTTGAAAGCGCAGTCGGCCAACGATGAGCAACCCGATCCCACGATGGAGCAAGCCTTTATTCAGTTGATCCACGACTGGGATAAGGAGCATAGCAATGAGTAATCCGATCCTGTCCTGGCGTCGCGTGCGGGCGCTGTGCGTCAAAGAGACGCGGCAGATTGTTCGCGATCCGAGTAGCTGGCTGATTGCGGTAGTGATCCCACTGCTACTGCTGTTTATTTTTGGATACGGCATTAACCTCGACTCCAGCAAGCTGCGCGTCGGGATTTTACTGGAACAGCGTAGCGAAGCGGCGCTGGATTTCACCCACACCATGACCGGTTCGCCCTACATCGACGCCACCATCAGCGATAACCGTCAGGAACTGATCGCCAAAATGCAGGCGGGGAAAATTCGCGGTCTGGTGGTTATTCCGGTGGATTTCGCCGAACAGATGGAGCGCGCCAACGCCACCGCACCGATTCAGGTGATCACCGACGGCAGTGAGCCGAATACCGCTAACTTTGTGCAGGGGTATGTCGAAGGGATCTGGCAGATCTGGCAAATGCAGCGAGCGGAGGATAACGGGCAGACTTTTGAACCGCTTATTGATGTACAAACCCGCTACTGGTTTAACCCGGCGGCGATTAGCCAGCACTTTATTATCCCCGGTGCGGTGACCATTATCATGACGGTCATCGGCGCGATTCTCACCTCGCTGGTGGTGGCGCGAGAATGGGAACGCGGCACCATGGAGGCTTTGCTCTCTACGGAGATTACCCGCACGGAGCTGCTGCTGTGTAAGCTGATCCCTTATTACTTTCTCGGGATGCTGGCGATGTTGCTGTGTATGCTGGTGTCGGTGTTTATTCTCGGCGTGCCGTATCGCGGGTCGCTGCTGATTCTGTTTTTTATCTCCAGCCTGTTTTTACTCAGTACCCTGGGGATGGGGCTGCTGATTTCCACGATTACCCGCAACCAGTTCAACGCCGCTCAGGTGGCCCTGAACGCGGCTTTTCTGCCGTCGATTATGCTTTCCGGCTTTATATTTCAGATAGACAGTATGCCCGCGGTGATCCGCGCGGTGACGTACATTATTCCCGCACGTTATTTCGTCAGCACTCTGCAAAGCCTGTTCCTCGCCGGGAATATTCCAGTGGTGCTGATAGTGAACGTGCTGTTTTTGATCGCTTCGGCGGTGATGTTTATCGGCCTGACGTGGCTGAAAACCAAACGTCGGCTGGATTAGGGAGAAGAGCATGTTTCATCGCTTATGGACGTTAATCCGCAAAGAGTTGCAGTCGCTGCTGCGCGAACCGCAAACCCGCGCAATTCTGATTTTACCCGTGCTGATTCAGGTGATCCTGTTCCCGTTCGCCGCCACGCTGGAAGTGACCAACGCCACCATCGCCATCTACGATGAAGATAACGGCGAGCATTCGGTGGAACTTACTCAACGTTTTGCCCGCGCCAGCGCCTTTACCCATGTGCTGCTGCTGAAAAGCCCGCAGGAGATCCGCCCGACCATCGACACACAAAAGGCGTTACTACTGGTGCGTTTCCCGGCTGACTTCTCGCGCAAACTGGATACCTTCCAGACCGCGCCGTTGCAGTTGATCCTCGACGGGCGTAACTCCAACAGTGCGCAAATTGCCGCCAACTACCTGCAACAGATCGTCAAAAATTATCAGCAGGAGCTGCTGGAAGGAAAACCGAAACCCAACAACAGCGAGCTGGTGGTACGCAACTGGTATAACCCGAATCTCGACTACAAATGGTTTGTGGTGCCGTCGCTGATCGCCATGATCACCACTATCGGCGTAATGATAGTCACTTCACTTTCCGTCGCCCGTGAACGTGAACAAGGTACGCTCGATCAGTTGCTGGTTTCGCCCCTCACCACCTGGCAGATATTCATCGGCAAAGCCGTACCGGCATTAATTGTCGCCACCTTCCAGGCCACCATTGTGCTGGCGATTGGTATCTGGGCGTATCAAATTCCCTTCGCCGGATCGCTGGCGCTGTTCTACTTTACGATGGTGATTTACGGTTTATCGCTGGTGGGATTCGGTCTGTTGATTTCATCACTCTGTTCAACACAACAGCAGGCATTTATCGGCGTATTTGTCTTTATGATGCCCGCCATTCTCCTTTCCGGTTACGTTTCGCCGGTGGAAAACATGCCAGTGTGGCTGCAAAATCTGACGTGGATTAACCCTATTCGCCACTTTACGGACATTACCAAGCAGATTTATTTGAAGGATGCGAGTCTGGATATTGTGTGGAATAGTTTGTGGCCGCTACTGGTGATAACGGCCACGACAGGGTCAGCGGCGTACGCGATGTTTAGACGTAAGGTGATGTAACTTCTTATCTTTCGCCAGCAAAGACACCACCGCCGGGCCGGCAAGGATTGCCAGCCCTGCAATTGCCAGCAAAAAGTTGTTTTCCAGTACGCGGGACAACAGCCACAGCACAATCAGCGCTGCACCAAAATACCAGGTCGTGGTCAGCTCTTCCAGCACGTCTGCCACCTCACGCCAGCGTTGCTCGGGGTGGCGCTGAAACACCAGCATCATCACTACCGTGGCACAATACAGTGCGCATAATCCTACGCCGACGTGAACCAGAGTTTTACTCATCCAGCCCACCACCAGCAGCGCCACTACCAGTAAATGCAACATAATCTGCCAGCAACTTAGGCCAGTTGCGACACGAACACGTTGTTGCCACTTCATGGCTTCTCTCCTGAAGAATTTATCTCTACTTATTCAGAGTACCGAACTTTACGGAAAATTCCGTAAGACCGCACCTTTTTGTGACGCCGACTACACTATTTCAATGAGATAAGAGGCAAAGACAGGAAAATTATGCCCGATCAAACACAACAATTTTCGTTCAAGGTGCTCACCATCAATATTCACAAAGGCTTTACCGCGTTTAACCGACGCTTCATTTTGCCGGAACTTCGCGACGCCGTGCGTACCGTCAGCGCCGATATTGTTTGCCTGCAGGAAGTGATGGGCGCGCACGAAGTTCATCCGCTGCATGTGGAAAACTGGCCCGATACCTCGCACTACGAGTTTCTCGCCGACACCATGTGGAGCGATTTCGCCTACGGTCGCAATGCCGTATACCCGGAAGGACATCACGGTAACGCCGTTCTTTCACGTTATCCCATTGAACATTATGAGAATCGTGATGTTTCGGTCGATGGTGCGGAAAAGCGCGGCGTGCTCTACTGCCGCATTGTGCCGCCGATGACCGGGAAAGCGATTCATGTGATGTGCGTACATCTGGGCCTGCGTGAGGCGCACCGTCAGGCGCAGCTTGCGATGCTCGCCGAATGGGTGAATGAGCTACCGGACGGCGAACCGGTATTGGTAGCGGGTGATTTCAACGACTGGCGGCAAAAAGCTAATCATCCGTTAAAAGTGCAGGCCGGGCTGGATGAGATTTTTACCCGCGCCCACGGACGCCCGGCGCGCACGTTTCCGGTGCAATTTCCTCTACTACGACTGGACAGGATCTACGTCAAAAATGCCAGCGCCAGCGCGCCAACCGCGTTGCCGCTGCGGACATGGCGACACCTTTCTGATCATGCCCCTTTAAGTGCGGAGATTCATTTATGAAATGTAGCTGGCGCGAAGGCAATAAGATCCAGTTGCTGGAAAACGGCGAGCAATATTATCCCGCGGTGTTTAAGGCGATTGGAGAGGCACAAGAACGCATCATTCTTGAAACGTTTATCTGGTTTGAGGATGACGTCGGCAAACAGCTGCATGCGGCGCTATTGGCAGCAGCGCAACGCGGGGTAAAAGCGGAAGTCTTGCTGGATGGCTACGGTTCGCCGGATCTCAGCGATGAGTTTGTCAATGAACTGACGGCAGCTGGCGTGGTGTTCCGCTACTACGATCCCCGCCCTCGCCTTTTTGGTATGCGCACCAATGTGTTTCGCCGGATGCATCGCAAAATTGTGGTGATCGACGCGCGTATCGCCTTTATTGGTGGGCTGAATTACTCCGCCGAGCATATGTCCAGCTACGGCCCGGAGGCCAAACAGGATTACGCGGTACGCCTCGAAGGGCCGATTGTCGAAGATATTCTCCAGTTTGAGCTGGAAAACCTGCCAGGACAAAGCGCGGCGCGACGCTGGTGGCGACGTCATCATAAAGCGGAAGAGAACCGCCAGCCGGGAGAAGCGCAGGTATTGCTGGTCTGGCGCGATAACGAAGAACATCGCGATGATATCGAACGTCACTATCTGAAAATGCTCACTCAGGCGCGGCGGGAAGTGATTATCGCCAACGCCTACTTCTTCCCCGGCTATCGTTTTTTACACGCCTTGCGTAAAGCGGCACGGCGCGGGGTGCGGATCAAACTGATCATTCAGGGCGAACCGGATATGCCGATTGTCAGAGTCGGCGCGCGTTTGCTGTATAACTATCTGGTTAAAGGTGGCGTTCAGGTGTTTGAGTACCGCCGCCGCCCGCTCCACGGCAAAGTGGCATTGATGGACGATCACTGGGCGACAGTAGGGTCCAGTAATCTCGATCCGCTCAGTTTGTCACTGAATCTCGAAGCAAATGTCATCATCCACGATCGTAATTTTAACCAGACGCTGCGCGATAATCTGAACGGCATTATTGCCGCAGATTGTCAGCAGGTCGATGAGACCATGCTGCCGAAACGCACCTGGTGGAACCTGACTAAAAGCGTGCTGGCGTTCCACTTTCTACGCCACTTCCCGGCGCTGGTGGGCTGGCTTCCGGCGCACACGCCACGTCTGGCGCAGGTTGATCCCCCCGCACAACCGACAATGGAAACGCAGGATCGGGTAGAAACTGAAAACACGGGGGTAAAACCCTGATGAGTAAATCACACCCGCGCTGGCGCTTAGCAAAGAAGATCCTCACCTGGCTGTTTTTTATCGCGGTGATTGTGTTGCTGGTGGTCTACGCCAAAAAAGTGGACTGGGAAGAGGTCTGGAAGGTCATCCGCGACTACAATCGCGTTGCGCTGCTTAGTGCGGTCGGGCTGGTGGTCGTCAGTTATCTGATTTACGGTTGCTACGACCTGCTCGCCCGTTTCTACTGCGGTCACAAACTGGCGAAGCGCCAGGTGATGCTGGTGTCGTTTATCTGCTACGCCTTCAACCTGACACTCAGTACCTGGGTCGGCGGCATTGGTATGCGCTATCGTTTGTACTCCCGACTGGGGTTACCGGGCAGCACTATTACGCGGATTTTTTCGCTCAGTATTACCACCAACTGGCTAGGCTATATTTTGCTAGCGGGGGTTATCTTTACCGCAGGCGTGGTGGAGTTGCCGGATCACTGGTATGTCGATCAAACTACGCTGCGTATTCTCGGTATTGGCTTACTGGTGATTATCGCGGTTTATTTGTGGTTTTGCGCTTTCGCGAAGCACCGCCATATGACCATCAAAGGGCAAAAGCTGGTGCTGCCTTCGTGGAAATTCGCCCTCGCCCAGATGCTGATTTCCAGCGTTAACTGGATGGTAATGGGAGCGATTATCTGGCTGTTACTTGGTCAAAGCGTGAACTATTTCTTTGTACTGGGCGTGTTGCTGGTTAGTAGTATTGCTGGCGTCATCGTGCATATTCCGGCGGGAATTGGTGTGCTGGAAGCGGTGTTTATCGCGCTACTGTCTGGGGAGCATACCTCCAAAGGCACAATTATCGCCGCCCTGCTCGCTTACCGTGTGCTGTATTACTTTATCCCACTGCTGCTGGCGCTGATCTGTTACCTGTTGCTGGAAAGCCAGGCGAAGAAGCTACGGGCGAAAAATGAAGCGGCGATGTGAAGTATAGTTAAGTTCTTTAGTATGTGCATTTACGGCTAATGAAAAAACCGCGTATGCCTTTGCCAGACAAGCGTTATAGCTATAGCGGCAAGAATCCCAAAGAAGCCGATAAAATAGTAATAGAGTGTTAATGCACCTATAAAAGCACAACGAACCGAACTCCATAATTCTTCACTATGGCTTTTTCCTGTCAGTTCAAGGAGCTTATTTCGTCCATGCGAGATAATGCCTGACCATAAGACAATCATTAAGCAACTTATTACCCAAATGGGTCGTTCACTCATTAATGTGGCATTCACGATGATTACCAGGGCCAACCCTGTCAACGTCATCATAATGATAAAACGGTGAGAACCAGGATCAAATTTAAACAATAGACCTGCCAGCATACTGATTAAAAACATCGATCCCGCAGTGCTGAACACGACTATAATGGCAGATACAGGCGCTAAACTCGCAACGACAATCGCCACCAAAGAGATTAAAAACAAATATATTACGCCCGCGATGGCGGTATTTATCTTGTTGATATCTTTACTTAAGCCATACATAGAAAGTAATAATAATCCTATAGCAACATACATTTGCGGTGAATCATATTTTGTTGCCGTAATTTCGAGATACTTAGCGCCCCAGGCCAGCCCTGCGGTTGCCACCAAACCCAAAGCGGTAATGAGCCATATGCTGTTTAATATCCTGGCTTCGTGCTGAAAATCTAATTTATTGCTATTTTGCGAGTATGATTCCATTCTTTTAGTTGTCCTTAGAAAAAACATTAATATTCACCATCAATAAATTTAAAACCACGCATACAAAATACTTTTGCATTTATGGATACAGAAAACGCTTCCGCTCGTCCATAAGGCATATTTTATACCTGGTACTTGTTAAGTGTCGTTTTTAATAAGAAAAAAATCCCGACACATGGCCGGGATATTGATGATGAAAAAGAATTAACGGCGGTTGCCGAAGATCCGCAGCAACATCAGGAACAGGTTGATGAAGTCCAGATACAAGGTTAACGCGCCAAGAATGGAATATTTGCGCAGGTCCGACGTGTCGCGGGTATCAATCTGCTCACCCATATTTTTCAATTTCTGAGTGTCATACGCCGTCAATCCGACAAAGACAATCACGCCGATGTAGGTAACTGCCCACATCAATGCTTCGCTTTTCAGCCAGAAGTTGACCAGCGATGCCAACACAATGCCGATTAACGCCATAAACAGCATATTGCCAAAGCCGCTTAGATCGCGCTTCGTGGTGTAACCGTACAGGCTCATTGCGCCAAACATCCCGGCAGTAACGACGAAAGTACTGGCGATAGAAGCAGCGGTATAGACAATGAAAATACTGGAAAGCGTAAGACCCGTCAGCGCCGAATAAAGCATAAAGAGCATCGTCGTCACACCTGCGCTCAGCTTTTGAATCATCGCTGATAACACAATAACCAATGCTAATTGCGCGATGATCAGACCGATTAAAAAGACACGGTTAGTAAACAACAGCTCCATCACGGCCGCGGAATTAGCCGCATACCAGGCAACAAATGCTGTCAGCAACAAGCCAACGGTCATCCAGCCATAGACTTGCGCCATATAAGTTTGCAAGCCAGCCCGGGGTTGTACGATTGAATCAGAACGTGGGAATCTGTCCATGACTTTCTCCTGAAGATATAAGGAATATCTTAAGGATACTGCAAAATGATGAGGCTGTGCATCGACGCAGCGTAAACGTATGTACTGAGCGGTGAAATTGCCGGACGCAGCGGTGCCTTATCCGGCTAACAATAAACTACCAGCGTTTTGCCGCCTGCTGATCGCTCTCCCGAGCTTCGACCCAACGGTCGCCTTCCGGCGTGGCTTCGCGCTTCCAGAACGGTGCGCGGGTTTTGAGATAATCCATAATAAACTGCCCGGCTTCAAACGCACTGCTGCGATGCGCACTGGTAACACCGACAAAAACAATTTCATCGCCCGGCCATAATTCACCAATGCGGTGAATTACCGTGACGCGCCCCAGCGGCCAGCGGTTACGCGCTTCATCAACGATTTCTGCCAGTGCTTTTTCTGTCATTCCCGGATAGTGTTCGAGGGTTAATGCTTTGACGCTGTCGCCCAGGTTATGGTTGCGCACCTTACCGGTAAAGGTGACTACCGCACCGTCTTCGTCACGCTCAGCCAGCCACGGGTACTCTTCTCCTACGCTGAACGCCTGCGGGCCGACAACAATTTTGGTTTCTGCCATCTTAACCTCCGGTTACCGGCGGGAAGAAAGCCACTTCGTCGCCGTCAGTCAGCGAATGGTCAAAACTCACCAGCGTCTGGTTGACAGCAGCCAGCAATTTGCCATCTTCCAGCGCCAGCGACCAACGATCGCTCTGCGCAGCCAGATGTTGGCGTAACGCTTCAACGGTTGGGAAATCCGCAGCCACTTCGGTTGCATCTGTTCCCACCAACTCGCGCACCTGGGCGAAAAAAAGAACGTTAATCATCCGCTTCCACCTTAAAGTCACCCGACTTGCCGCCGCTCTTTGCCAGCAAACGTACCGGACCAATCACCATATCTTTTTGCACCGCTTTGCACATGTCATAAATGGTCAGCGCCGCCACGGAGGCCGCGGTTAACGCTTCCATTTCGACACCGGTTTTCCCGGTCAGGCGGCATAAGGTTTCTATACGTACCCGATTGTGCTCCGGCTCGGCCTGTAAATTGACTTCAACTTTGCTGAGCATCAGCGGGTGACACAGCGGGATCAGATCCCAGGTGCGTTTTGCCGCCTGAATACCGGCGATACGCGCAGTGGCAAATACGTCGCCTTTGTGGTGGCGACCATCAATAATCATCGCCAGCGTCTCGCTGCGCATGGTGACAAAGGCTTCGGCGCGCGCTTCACGCACGGTTTCCGCTTTGGCGGAGACATCCACCATGTGAGCTTCGCCAGCGGCGTTGATATGGGTCAGTTGCGACATACTTATTTCTTCAAATGTGGATGAAAATTACACGGACGCGTACGGGCATCCAGCTGCGGCGCAATGATATTTTCCCATGCGGTACGGCACGCTTTGGTCGAACCCGGCATGGCGAAAATCAGCGTTTTGTTAGCGACGCCCGCTACCGCACGAGATTGCAACGTGGAAGTGCCAATCTCTTCGAACGACAACATCCGGAACACTTCACCAAAACCTTCAACTTCACGGTCGAACAACGGCAGCAGCGCTTCGGGAGCCTGATCGCCTTCCGTCAGGCCAGTACCACCCGTAATCAACACCACTTGTACATCGTCGCTGGCGATCCACGCAGATACCTGAGCGCGAATAGCGTAGCGGTTTTCTTTCACAATGGCTTTATCGACAACGTGATGGCCCGCTTCTTGCGCCGAGTCGCGCAGATAGTGACCGGAGGTATCGTCTTCTTCACCGCGACGATTAGAAACCGTAAGAATAGCAATACGGGTCGGGATAAATTCAGTGCTTACCTGACTCATCTGATCTCTCCTTTTGACGTTTTAGCCACCAATGTACGATAAGTTTTGCGTAATACCGGTGTTATTTTGATGCAGGAAATGGGTCTGTTTTTTCTCCCGCAGCGCCGCTGAAATACGCGCTTCCAGCGCCTGTTGCTGGGTATCGTCTTCCAGCAGATCGCGTAGGTTAACGCCGCCTTCACCAAACAGGCAGAGATGGAGTTTACCAATGGAGGAAACGCGCAGGCGGTTGCAAGTGGCGCAGAAGTCTTTTTCATACGGCATGATAAGGCCAATCTCTCCGGCGTAATCCGGATGACAAAAGACTTGCGCGGGACCGTCGCTGCGTTGACGTAATTGGTGGATCCAGCCGCGACGCAGTAGCTCGTCACGCAGAACCTGACCAGAGATGTGATGCTTACGGAAGAGCTCGCTGCCCTCGCCCGTTTCCATCAGTTCGATGAAACGCAGCTGAATGGGACGATGCTGGATCCAGTTCAGAAAGGTGTCGAGCTGGTGATGATTAACATCACGCATCAGCACGGTATTGACTTTAACCTTCTCAAAACCGGCCTCAAATGCAGCATCGATTCCTGCCATGACCTGGTTGAATTTATCCTGCCCGGTAATGGCATGAAACTGGCGAGCGTCCAGACTGTCGACGCTGACGTTGATGCCAGTAAGTCCAGCATCGCGCCAGTTCGCCACATCGCGCTCCAGACGGTAACCATTGGTGGTGACCGCTATCTGGCGAATAGCGTCGTTTTCTCGCACAGCAGCGATGATATCGGTAAAGTCGCGGCGTAAAGATGGCTCACCACCTGTCAGACGGACTTTTTCGGTGCCCAGACTGGCGAAGGCGCGCGTAACCCGGCGAATTTCATCGACGGTCAGAAAGCCTTTATTGGTGACGCCGCTCGGCTTGTAACCATCCGGCAGGCAGTAGGTGCAACGAAAGTTACACACATCAGTAATCGACAGGCGCAAGTAGTAAAACTTACGCGCAAATGCATCAGTCAGTTGTGAAGCCATGTACACCTTTCCAGATACGGGAGGCGAAGTCATTTCTTCCTTCGCCCTGGTGGCAATCTTTACGAGCATTGTCACGGCCAAAGCACCGTATCAGTTGACCCAGGTGCAGAGGCTAGAGTGTTTAGTGGTTAAGCCGATACTAGCGTGTAAATGAGATTTTTACCATCCACACTTTCGCTATGTAATCATGTATATAGCGTCATGATCGTGCTATTTCGCTACAGAATAAGGGAAAATGGCGGTTTTACTTTGATATACATCATCAGGGAGGCATAGCGTGCATCGTCCTTTAGAGGTAGAAGAAAATAGTTTGTATCCTCAATATTGGCAGGTTAATTGCTGTTTCCTCGCAATTTGCGCTACTGTAGCGCGGATAATCTGACTCCAGGAAACTATATGCGCAATCGTACGCTGGCTGACCTTGATCGTGTCGTTGCTCTCGGCGGAGGGCATGGACTGGGACGCGTTCTCTCATCACTTTCGTCTTTGGGTTCTCGTTTAACGGGTATCGTCACCACCACCGATAACGGTGGCTCGACGGGGCGTATTCGCCGCTCAGAAGGCGGCATTGCCTGGGGCGATATGCGCAACTGCCTCAATCAGCTGATAACTGAACCCAGCGTCGCTTCCGCAATGTTTGAATATCGTTTCGGCGGTAATGGCGAACTTTCCGGGCACAACCTTGGAAACCTGATGTTAAAGGCACTGGATCACCTTAGCGTGCGACCTCTTGAAGCGATCAATCTGATTCGAAATCTGCTGAAAGTGGACGCACATTTGATTCCGATGTCGGAGCATCCTGTTGATCTGATGGCGATTGACGATCAGGGGCATGAAGTATACGGCGAGGTCAATATCGACCAGTTAACTGCGCCGATTCAAGAGTTATTGTTAACGCCGAATGTACCCGCAACGCGTGAGGCGGTTCACGCTATCAGTGAAGCGGATCTCATCATTATTGGGCCTGGCAGTTTTTACACCAGCCTGATGCCAATTCTGCTGCTGAAGGAAATCGCACAGGCATTACGCCGCACGCCAGCGCCGATGGTCTATATCGGCAATCTGGGGCGTGAGTTGAGTTTACCTGCGGCTAATCTGAAGCTGGAAAGCAAGCTGGCAATTATGGAGCAGTATGTTGGTAAAAAGGTAATTGATGCGGTCATCGTCGGGCCAAAAGAGGATGTCTCGGCGGTGAAAGAGCGGATTGTGATTCAGGAAGTGCTGGAGGCCAGCGATATTCCGTATCGTCATGACCGCCAGTTGTTGCATAGCGCGCTGGAAAAGGCATTACAGGCTTTAGGTTAACACGAAGCCGGAAGAATATTCCGGCTTCGTCATCTTGTCACGACGCGGCAATAAACAGCTCACGCAACTGATGCAACTGGTCACGAATTTGCGCCGCTTCTTCGAACTCCAGATTCTGCGCGTGTTGCATCATCAACCCTTCCAGTTCATGGATCTTCTGCTGTAACGCTTTAGGCGACATATCCATCGGCACATTATCCGGTTCAACAATCGGGCGCGATTTTCCTCTGCCCTTCGCTTTGGTTTTGGCAATGTTCTGCCCCAGCGCCAGGATATCGACCACTTTCTTGTTCAAGCCTTGCGGCGTAATGCCGTGTTCTTCGTTGTACTTCTGCTGTTTCTCGCGGCGACGTTCGGTTTCGCCAATCGCTTTCGCCATTGATGGGGTGATCTTATCGCCATAGAGAATCGCTTTACCGTTAACGTTACGTGCCGCACGACCAATGGTCTGGATCAACGAACGTTCGGAACGCAGGAAGCCTTCTTTGTCAGCGTCGAGGATCGCCACCAGCGAAACTTCCGGCATATCCAGACCTTCGCGCAGTAAGTTGATCCCTACCAATACGTCGAACTCACCCAGACGCAAGTCGCGGATAATCTCCATACGTTCGACGGTGTCGATATCTGAGTGAAGATAACGCACGCGCTCACCGTGTTCTTCGAGATATTCAGTGAGATCTTCCGCCATCCGCTTGGTCAGAGTTGTAACCAGTACGCGTTCGTTAATTGCCGCTCGCTGACGAATCTCCGAAAGAAGATCATCCACCTGTGTTGCCACTGGCCGCACTTCGATAATCGGGTCGAGTAAGCCTGTTGGACGCACCACCTGATCCACCACATCGCCACCGGATTTTTCCAGCTCGTAATTACCCGGCGTCGCCGAAACATAGATGGTTTGCGGCGCTAATGCTTCGAACTCTTCAAATTTCAGCGGACGGTTATCCAGCGCTGATGGCAGGCGGAAGCCGTACTCCACCAGTGTCTCTTTACGCGCCCGGTCACCGCGATACATGCCGCCAATTTGTGGAATGGTAACGTGAGATTCATCGACCACCAGCAGCCCATCAGCAGGCAGGTAATCAAACAGCGTCGGCGGTGGCTCACCCGGTCCACGACCGGAGAGGAAGCGCGAGTAGTTCTCAATCCCCGAACAGTAGCCTAGCTCGTTCATCATCTCCAGATCAAACTGGGTACGCTGGGTCAGCCGCTGCTCTTCCAGCAGTTTGTTGTTTTCCAATAGCACTTTACGTCTGGCGGCCAGCTCTTCTTTGATCTCCTCCATCGCCTGGACGATGCGCTCGCGTGGCGTGACGTAGTGCGTTTTCGGGTAGATGGTAAAACGTGGAATAGTGGAAACAATCTGCCCGGTCAGCGGGTCAAATAACGACAATCGTTCCACTTCCTCGTCAAACAGCTCCACGCGAAGTGCAATGTCATCCGATTCTGCCGGGAAGATATCAATCACCTCGCCACGAACACGGAAAGTACCACGCTGGAAGGCTTGATCATTACGAGCATATTGCAGCTCCGCCAGTCGGCGCAGGATCGCGCGCTGATCGATAATCATACCGACCGTGAGATGGAGCATCATCTTGAGATATAAATCAGGATCGCCCAGACCATAAATCGCGGAAACAGACGCCACCACAACCACATCACGCCGCTCCAGCATCGCTTTGGTGGCGGACAAACGCATCTGTTCGATATGTTCGTTTACCGAGGCATCTTTCTCAATGAAGGTGTCGGAACTCGGTACATAGGCCTCCGGCTGATAGTAGTCGTAGTAGGAGACGAAATATTCCACCGCGTTTTCCGGGAAGAATTCTTTCATTTCGCCATACAGCTGGGCCGCCAGCGTTTTGTTGGGCGCAAGTACCATGGTTGGGCGCTGAAGGTCAGCAATGACATTGGCAATGGTGAAGGTTTTCCCGGAGCCAGTCACGCCAAGTAACGTCTGGTGCGCCAGGCCATCTTCCAGCCCCTCTTCGAGACGTCGAATCGCCTCCGGCTGATCGCCAGAAGGTTTAAAAGCGGAATTCAGTTTGAACGGTTTACTCATGAGTCGCTACCTGAAGGAGTTGGGCGGGCAGGTATGTAATTTTACTCGTCGTACTTAATTATGCCAACAAATTATACTGGATAAAAAAACAGTTTATCACCATAATATTTCTGTTACAGCGTAAACTCCGCTGTCAATCATGAGCAAAATTTACTCTGCGGCGAGATAAAACTCCGGCCTTACCGGGTTATCCCCAAAGCAACGGCTTTTTTAACATTTGTCAAGATGATTGATGACAGTTTTATGGCAAGAGATGCCTGTTCAGTGACTGCCATTGCAATTATCTAACCTGTTAAAAAATAAAAGATATTTCTTTGAGCCGTCTTTAACGCCAATTCGCGTGCAAGCCGCGTATTCTCTCGCTTGCCTCGTGTTTTCTAACTCTAATACACATGGTTATCCACAGGAATAGTGGATAACTGTCTGCAGCCCCTATCCCCCGCCGCCTGGGCAATTCCCACATTCACCGCATGATGCGGAGGTAAAATTTTTTTCGTGATTTTTTTAGAATTTAATTGGTTAAATTGCAGTCAATCGGAGACACGATCTCGCTCGCAATTTAACCAATTACAGGATGACTACATTAAGGCAAGATTGATGTACTTTCCGGTTGCCGCATTTTCTGGATTTTCTGCAAGCCAGGGAATTTCGCCCAGCAGCGGCGCGGGAATCATGCGGGTGAGCGTGGTCATATATTCAGCGTGACGTTTTCCCGGAGGCGTGACATCGTTCGCCACCCACCCCGCCAGAGTCAGTCCGGCGTGTAGTATTGCCTGCGCAGTCAACATCGCGTGATTAATACAGCCGAGTTTCACACCAACTACCAGTATCACCGGCAGTTGTTCCTGTGTTACCCAATCCGCAAAAGTGAAAGTGTCAGAAAGCGGCGTAAACCAGCCGCCAGCACCTTCCACTAACACCCAGTCAGCCTGTTGTTCAAGCGCGCGTAATCCGGCGCTCATTACCAATGATTCTATCGGCCTGCCCTCTTGCGCGCTGATGATATGCGGCGAGGTGGGTTCTGCGAAGGTGTAAGGATTTACCGTTGCGTAATCCAGCTGCAGGCTACTGTTGCGCTGTAACGCCAGCGCGTCACTATTACGTAAGCCTTTCGGGGTCTTTTCGCTGCCAGAGGCCACCGGTTTATAACCTGCCGTCCGGTAGCCTGCTGCCTTTGCGGCTTGTAAAAGCGCGCAGCTGGCGACAGTTTTCCCCACTTCGGTATCCGTTCCGGTGACAAAATAACATTTACTCACGAGCAATCACTCCCAAAAAAAGATGATACGTCAGAGGATATCGCCCCTGTTGTTGCGGCCAGGCCAGTTGCAATCGCTGCAACTGCGAACGCGTTAATATTCGCGGGTCACGCCCTTCATGAAGATGCGTGGCACCGATGCCTTTCAGCGAACGCATGGCACTGAGCGCATCATCAAACCACAGCGTGATGGGCTGAATATAATGTTGATAATGCACGGCGTTTAGCGACTGTTCGATTTTATCTGGCGGTAAAAAGCGATTAGCATGCGGGCGCTCGTCCACCGCCTGCCACGCCTGATGCAGTTCGGGTAACGATCCCTGCACCAGCGTGGTAAACGCGACCACGCCTCCGGGGCGCACCACCCGATACAGCTCGCGGAGTGCCATGGATAAATTACCGCACCACTGCACCGCGAGATTGCTCCATGCAAGATCGAACGTCGCAGTCGCTAACGGCAGGGATTCGATATCTCCCGCCAGATAATGGTCTGCGGCATCCTTCTGGCGTGCCTGAACAAGCATTGGCGGAGAGAGATCTAACGCAGTCACCTGCGCGTGACGCTCTCGCCAGCGGCGGCTCATCCAGCCTGGTCCACAACCCGCATCCAGTACGCGGGTGTATTTACGCTGTGGGAGCATTGCCAGTAAGGCGTCAGCACTCTGGCGCTGTAGATCGGCGTGTTGCTCATAGTGTGCGGCTGCCCGTCCAAATGCCGCAGCAATGGCTTGTTTATTAACCGTTGCCATGCAGCACCTCCAGCAGACGGTCGATATCCTGCATTTCATGCGCTGCGGTTAGCGTTAAGCGCAGTCGCGCAGTACCAGCGGGTACGGTTGGTGGGCGAATTGCCGTGACCCAACAGCCTTGCTGGCGCAGTTTTTCTGCCAGTTGTAACGCACGGCTGTTATCACCGACGATCAATGGCTGGATGGCGCTGCATGAATCAGCAAGCGTAAACGGCAAATCCTGTACTCCGGCACGAAAACGCGTAATGAGTGCCGCCAGTTTTTCGCGCCGTGCATCACCCTCATCACTGCGAATGACCGCCAGCGATGCACGTAATGCCTGCGCCTGAGCGGGCGGCATACTGGTGCTGTAAATAAGATGGCGGGCAAATTGCAGTAAATAATCCGCCACCGTATCGGAGCAAAGCACCGCTGCCCCGCTGACGCCAAATCCTTTGCCAAAAGTCACCACCAGCAATTCTGGTTTTACCTTTTGCAGCCAGCAGCTGCCGCGCCCCTGCTCCCCGATAACGCCCGTGCCGTGGGCATCATCGACCATCAACCAGCCATTGTGCTGTTGCGTTACTTGCTGGATTTCCGCCAGTGGCGCACTATCGCCGTCCATGCTGAACACGCCTTCTGTCACCACCAGTTGCTGCCCCGGACAGGGGGAAGCAAGCAGTCGCGCCAGATGAGCGACATCGTTATGGGTAAAACGTCGAAGCGGCGACGGGCTTAAACTGGCAGCCTCCAGCAATGAGGCATGGCTAAGCCGGTCGGCAACAATACGGTCCTCTTTCGCCATCATCGCGGCAATGACTGCCTGATTAGCGGCAAAACCAGAGATAAACAGCAGTGCCCGCGAATAGCCCAGCCACTCGGCCAGTTCTTCTTCCAGCGCCTGATGCGCCACGCTATAACCGCTGACGTGACCGGAACCGCCGCTACCGACGCCAAATTGCTCCGCTCCCTGCTGCCAGGCGCGGATAATTTGCGGATGATGGCTTAAACCTAAATAATCGTTACTGGAAAAGTTCAGATACTGGCAATCATCTGCCACCAGCCAGCGTCCGGCTCCTTGTGCCACCGGATAACGGCGACGCAAGGCATCAGCAACACGCCGCGCATCAAGCGCCGCGTCGATTTTCTCCTGCCAGATCATAGTGCTGCCGCGTTGTAATATTCGTCGGTGTCCGGGGTCATTAGTGCCTGCTCCAGACGCTGCTGTTGTTCGTTATCGCCCGCCAGAACGGCGGTTTGTTGCGGATTCAGCCCCAGTTTGCGGAACAGTTGCAGATCTTTATCTTCTTCCGGATTCGGCGTGGTCAGCAGTTTGCAACCGTAGAAAATCGAGTTTGCGCCAGCCATAAAGCACATCGCCTGAGTCTGTTCGTTCATCTGCTCGCGTCCGGCAGAAAGGCGTACGTAAGAGGTCGGCATCATGATCCGCGCTACGGCAATGGTACGGATAAAATCAAAGGCATCGACATCGTCGTTATCCGCCAGCGGCGTGCCTTTCACCTTCACCAGCATGTTGATTGGCACGCTTTCCGGCGGCGTCGGCAAGTTTGCCAGTTGCAGCAATAATCCGGCGCGATCTTTCACCGTTTCGCCTAAGCCCACAATGCCACCTGAACAGACTTTAATCCCAGCTTCTCGCACTTTTTCCAGCGTATCGAGACGTTCCTGATAGGTGCGGGTGGTGATGATATTGCCGTAAAACTCCGGCGAGGTGTCGAGGTTGTGGTTATAGTAATCCAGCCCGGCATTCGCCAGGCGCTGCGCCTGAGATTCACTCAACGTGCCCAGCGTCATACACGCCTCCAGCCCCATCGCTTTTACCCCCTGCACCATTTGTTCCAGGTACGGCATATCACGTTCGTGGGGATTCTTCCACGCCGCGCCCATACAGAAACGTGTCGATCCCGCCGCTTTCGCTTTGCGCGCCGACTCCAGCACCTGTTCAACTTCCATCAACCGCTCGGCTTCCAGCCCGGTTTTGTAGCGCGAGCTTTGCGGGCAATATTTGCAATCTTCCGGACAAGCTCCGGTCTTAATCGACAGCAAAGTGCTGACCTGCACCTGACGAGGATCGAAATGCTGACGATGCACCTGCTGCGCTTCAAACAGCAGATCCAGCAACGGTTTTTCAAATAATTCTGTGACTTGCGACAATGTCCAGCGTGGGCGGTGAGCCATGGGGCTTCTCCAAAACGTGTTTTTTGTTGTTAATTCGGTGTAGACTCGTAAACCTAAATCTTTTCAATTTGGTTTACAAGTCGATTATGACAACGGACGATCTTACCTTTGACCAACGCCATATCTGGCACCCATACACATCCATGACCTCCCCGCTGCCGGTTTATCCGGTGGCAAGCGCCGAAGGTTGCGAGCTAATTTTGTCTGACGGCAGACGCCTGGTTGACGGTATGTCGTCCTGGTGGGCGGCGATCCACGGTTACAATCACCCGCAGCTTAATGCGGCGATGAAGTCGCAAATTGATGCTATGTCGCATGTGATGTTTGGCGGTATCACCCATGCGCCCGCCATTGAGCTGTGCCGCAAACTGGTGGCGATGACGCCGCAACCGCTGGAATGCGTTTTTCTCGCGGACTCCGGCTCCGTAGCGGTAGAAGTGGCGATGAAAATGGCGTTGCAGTACTGGCAGGCCAAAGGCGAAGCGCGCCAGCGTTTTCTAACCTTCCGCAATGGTTATCATGGCGATACCTTTGGCGCGATGTCGGTGTGCGATCCGGACAACTCAATGCACAGCCTGTGGAAAGGCTATCTGCCAGAAAACCTGTTTGCTCCCGCCCCGCAAAGCCGCATGGATGGCGAATGGGATGAGCGCGATATGGTGGGCTTTGCCCGCCTGATGGCGGCGCATCGTCATGAAATCGCGGCGGTGATCATTGAACCGATTGTCCAGGGCGCAGGCGGGATGCGCATCTACCATCCGGAATGGTTAAAACGAATCCGCAAAATGTGCGATCGCGAAGGTATCTTGCTGATTGCCGACGAGATCGCCACCGGATTTGGTCGTACCGGCAAACTGTTTGCCTGTGAACATGCAGAAATCGCGCCGGATATTTTGTGTCTCGGTAAAGCCTTAACCGGCGGCACAATGACCCTTTCCGCCACGCTCACCACGCGCGAGGTTGCGGAAACCATCAGTAACGGCGAAGCCGGCTGCTTTATGCATGGGCCAACTTTTATGGGCAATCCGCTGGCCTGCGCAGCAGCAAACGCCAGCCTGGCGATTCTTGAATCTGGCGACTGGCAGCATCAGGTGGCGGCTATTGAAGGGCAGCTACGCGAGCAACTTGCCCCCGCCTGTGACGCCGAAATGGTTGCCGATGTGCGCGTACTGGGGGCAATCGGCGTGGTCGAAACCACTCGTCCGGTGAATATGGCAGCGCTGCAAAAATTCTTTGTCGAACAGGGTGTCTGGATCCGGCCTTTTGGCAAACTGATTTACCTGATGCCGCCCTATATTATTCTCCCGCAACAGTTGCAGCGTCTGACCGCAGCGGTTAACCGTGCGGTGCAGGATGAAACATTTTTTTGCCAATAACGGGAAGTCAGCGTGAGGGTTTCTGGCTACACTTTCTGCAAACAAGAAAGGAGGGTTCATGAAACTCATCAGTAACGATCTGCGCGATGGCGATAAGCTGCCGCATCGTCATGTCTTTAACGGCATGGGTTACGATGGCGATAATATTTCACCGCATCTGGCGTGGGATGATGTTCCTGTGGGAACGAAAAGTTTTGTTGTCACCTGCTATGACCCGGATGCGCCAACCGGCTCCGGCTGGTGGCACTGGGTAGTTGTTAATTTACCCGCTGATACCCGCGTATTACCGCAAGGGTTTGGCTCTGGTCTGGTAGCTATGCCAGACGGCGTTTTGCAGACGCGTACCGACTTTGGTAAAACCGGGTACGATGGCGCAGCGCCGCCGAAAGGCGAAACCCATCGCTACATTTTTACCGTTCACGCGCTGGATGTAGAACGTATTGATGTCGATGAAGGTGCCAGCGGCGCGATGGTCGGGTTTAACGTTCATTTTCACTCTCTGGCGAGTGCCTCGATTACTGCGATGTTTAGTTAATCACTCTGCCAGATGGCGCAATGCCATCTGGTATCACTTAAAGGTATTAAAAACAACTTTTTGTCTTTTTACCTTCCCGTTTCGCTCAAGTTAGTATAAAAAAGCAGGCTTCAACGGATTCATTTTTCTATTTCATAGCCCGGAGCAACCTGTGAACACATTTTCAGTTTCCCGTCTGGCGCTGGCATTGGCTTTTGGCGTGACGCTGACCGCCTGTAGCTCAACACCGCCCGATCAACGTCCTTCTGATCAAACCGCGCCTGGTACCTCTTCTCGCCCGATTCTGTCGGCAAAAGAAGCGCAGAATTTCGATGCTCAACACTATTTTGCATCCCTGACACCAGGTGCGGCAGCGTGGAATCCTTCCCCGATTACCCTGCCTGCGCAACCTGACTTTGTTGTCGGCCCGGCGGGTACTCAAGGTGTAACGCATACCACGATTCAGGCGGCGGTAGATGCGGCAATTATCAAGCGTACCAACAAGCGCCAGTATATTGCCGTGATGCCTGGTGAGTATCAGGGAACGGTG
This sequence comes from Escherichia sp. WS1118, assembly GCF_046487695.1. Taxonomy (NCBI): domain Bacteria; kingdom Pseudomonadati; phylum Pseudomonadota; class Gammaproteobacteria; order Enterobacterales; family Enterobacteriaceae; genus Escherichia; species Escherichia sp. WS1118. The sequence continues at coordinate 195,922 of NZ_JBJQIZ010000010.1, forward strand.
TATGTCCCTGCCGCTCCGGGTGGAATTACTCTATACGGTACAGGTGAAAAACCGATTGATGTGAAGATTGGGCTTTCCCTTGATGGTGGCATGAGCCCTGCCGACTGGCGTCACGACGTCAACCCGCGCGGCAAATATATGCCAGGTAAACCGGCGTGGTATATGTACGATAGCTGCCAGAGTAAACGCAGCGACAGTATCGGTGTTCTCTGCTCTGCGGTCTTCTGGTCACAAAACAATGGCCTGCAACTGCAAAACCTGACCATCGAAAACACGCTGGGCGATAGCGTAGATGCGGGTAACCATCCGGCGGTGGCACTGCGTACTGATGGCGACAAAGTGCAGATCAATAACGTCAACATTCTCGGTCGTCAGAACACCTTCTTTGTCACCAACAGCGGTGTGCAGAACCGTCTGGAAACGAATCGTCAGCCGCGTACGCTGGTGACCAACAGCTATATTGAAGGGGATGTGGATATCGTTTCTGGTCGCGGCGCAGTGGTGTTCGATAACACCGAATTCCGCGTGGTGAACTCCCGTACCCAGCAAGAAGCGTATGTGTTTGCACCGGCTACGCTGTCCAACATTTACTACGGTTTCCTCGCCGTAAACAGCCGTTTCAATGCTTCCGGTGATGGCGTGGCGCAACTGGGCCGCTCGCTGGATGTTGATGCCAATACCAACGGTCAGGTAGTGATCCGTGATAGCGCCATCAACGAAGGTTTTAACACAGCCAAACCGTGGGCTGATGCGGTGATCTCTAATCGTCCGTTTGCGGGTAACACCGGCAGCGTTGATGATAACGACGAAGTACAGCGCAATCTGAATGACACTAACTACAACCGCATGTGGGAATACAATAACCGCGGCGTGGGTAGCAAAGTGGTTGCAGAGGCGAAGAAGTAGGAGCTGTTAACTATGTGCCGGATGCGGCGTAAACGCCTTATCCGGCCTACAGTTCGATACGATTTGTCGGTCGGATAAGATGCGTCGGCATCGCATCCGACAATAACTGCGGATGCGACCTACATTCACATGGCGCTTTTTACATCTGACGGTTTTTATTGAAGTTAATCAAACTACCCGCCTTGATAATCTCGCGTTCTTCGGCAGTCAGACTTTCCATATACAGCGTGATTTCCGTTACCGGTGCATCTTCATGGATCACATAACCTTTAAACGTCGTTCCAGGATTATCCAGCGCCGCTTTAATGCCAGGGATGTAAATGTAATCCCCCACTTCAAAGGTTGGCGCTTCCGCCATCTGCAGCGGTAACATCCCCCAGTTGATGACGTTAGAACGATAGCGTTTAGTCGCGTACTCCTCGGCAATATTCGCCAGACCGCCAATCACACGCTGACAACTCGCCGCCTGTTCACGCGCAGAACCATCGCCTGGTTTCACCGCATAGACCATACTGCCAATTTCAGTTTGCAGCGGATCAATATGCTCCTGACCAGCAATCTGCTTAATGCGCGCAAACACATCTGCCATCTCGCTGACATTCCCCGCCAGACGCTGATTTTCCAGCTCAGCAGTCGCTTTACTTCTGCCAACATAACCTGGATCGCGGCGTGACAGGGTAAACTCCGCCAGACCAATCGGATTTGAACGATATGAAGAGGTTTCACCGGAAGGAATCAGTTCGTCGGTGGTGGTCACTTCGTCGAGAATCTTCGAGCACACTTTGAGGACGATATTGTCAGTCAGCGCGCCCAATTCCGGCCAGTCTTTGATGTTCGGTCCGTAGATCAGCGGTTGCTGGGTCGCCCCTTTCACAAAGCCTTGATAGACGCGATTTTTATACGGCGTTACATCGAAGGCGTACTCCGGCACGTTGTCCCAGCAATCCAGCTCGCTGGCCGAAGTTAAATAGCCACCGTTTGCCGCAGTCGCCGCAATAGAACGAGCGTCCATCAACGCCACCGCTGACATCTGCCCATTAGCTGGCTTAGAGCCTTCGCGGTTCGGGAAGTTACGCGTGGTGTGGCGAATACTCAAACCGTTGTTGATTGGCGTATCGCCCGCACCAAAGCATGGGCCGCAGAACGCGGTTCTGATGATTGCGCCTGCGCCAATCAAATCTGCGACCACACCTTTTTTGGCGAGATCCATAAACACCGGCTGCGATGACGGGTAAACCGCCAACGAGAAGGTATCGTTGCCGCAGGATTGACCGCGCAGCGCATTCGCCGCCGCGATGACGTTTTCATAGTTACCGCCAGAACAGCCCGCGATAATCCCCTGCTGCACTTTCAGGCGACCATTTTCCACTTTATCCAGCAGCGAGAGTTTGGCTTTACCGTGCGCCACGCGTTCGGACTCAATTTCAATCTCACGCAGAATGTCGGTCAGGTTCTGGTTCAGCGTGTCGATTTCATACACGTTGCTCGGGTGGAATGGCAGCGCAATCATTGGTTTGATGGCGCTTAAATCAACACTGATGCAGCCATCGTAGTACGCCATTGGTTGAGGGTTAAGTTGGCAGTAATCCTGGCCGCGACCGTGCAGCGCCAGCCAGTTATGGACTTCTTCATCGGTTTGCCAGACAGAACTTAAACAGGTCGTTTCAGTGGTCATCACGTCAACGCTGTTGCGGAAATCGGTAGAGAGCGCTGCAACACCGGGACCTACGAACTCCATCACTTTGTTTTTGACGTAACCGTTTTTGAACACGGCACCGATGATAGCCAGCGCCACATCCTGCGGCCCCACATACGGCGCAGGTTTTCCGGTCAGATGCACCGCAACCACGCCCGGATAGTCGATATCCCAGGTGTCATTAAGCAGCTGTTTTACCAACTCGCCGCCGCCCTCGCCAACCGCCATTGTCCCTAACGCACCGTAACGGGTATGGCTGTCTGACCCGAGGATCATTTTGCCGCCGCCAGCCATCATTTCACGCATATATTGATGGATGACCGCAATATGCGGTGGCACAAAAATACCGCCATAACGCTGCGCCGCCGATAAACCAAAAACATGGTCATCACCGTTAATGGTGCCGCCGACGGCGCAGAGTGAGTTATGGCAGTTGGTCAGCACATACGGCAGCGGGAAACGTTCCATACCGGACGCTTTAGCGGTCTGTACAATACCAACAAAGGTAATATCGTGAGAGGCTAATGAATCAAACTTAATTTTAAGTTTATCCATATTTCCGGACGTATTATGAGAAGATAGAATAGACCAGGCAATAGTGCCTTTTTTTGCTTCTTCTTTTTTTATTTCGTCGGTGAAATGTTCTTCGGCAATTATTTCGTTATTGCTGGCGAGAAACACGCCTTTTTCAGATAACTTGATCATCAAATGCTCCAGATATCTGCGCACCGTGAAGTGCGCAGAAAGATAATAAATGGATATACTCTAAATAATTCGAGTTGCAGGAAGGCGACAAGCGAGTGAATCCCCAGGAGCTTACATAAGTAAGTGACTGGGGTGAGTGAACGCAGACGCAGCACATGCAACTTGAAGTATGACGAGTATATTTACAGCATGTTCCAGCCGATCAGCATATTCCACCACCACACGCCAAGGGTGATATGCACCAGGAAGGTTAATATCGTCAGTACCGCACCGACCAACCACCAGGATTTAATATCGTTGTAACCCACGCCAAAGATGACCGGACCTGCCGCACCGCCATAGTGAGTAACCATGCCGCCATAGGAGTTAGAGAACAACAGTGCCAGCGCGGTTAACATTAACGGTGCGCCGGAGACATTCGCCAGCATGGCAAATACCGGTAACATGGCAACGATATAGGCACTACCAGAAGCGAAGAAATAACGCACGATGATGCTGAGGAAAATAATAACGAAGAAAGCAACGTTACCGTGACCATCAAATGCCAGGTTATTTTTAAAGACTTCAGCTAACCATTCGAAGAATTTAACTTTCGATAATAAGGAGCTTAAGCCGATAATACCGCCGTACCAGATTAAGGTATTCCAGCCGCCTTTATTTTTAACCACGTCTTCCCAGGTAACGATACCCAGCAGCAGCATAGTTGCCATAACAACGATTGCCACGGTGGATTCATCAACCCCCAGAGACTTACTGAAAATCCAGCCCAGCAGCGCCAGCACAAAGACACCGAGCAGCATTTTTTCGCGGATTTTCATCGGTCCCAGTTCGGCAAGGCCCGCTTTAGCGATGGTTTTGTTATCCACCTTCTTAATTTCTGGTGGATACATGGTGTAAATCACCAGCGGGGTGACCAGCAGCATAATGATGCCCGGCAATCCGGCGGCTAGCGCCCATCCACCCCAGCTAATTTGCAGGTGCAGAATGTCGTTGATCATTTTCAGCGCCAGAATGTTCCCCGCCATTGCGGTAAAGAACATATAGCTGGTGGTTTTAGTGACCATGTAAATGGACATCATCAGGTAATGTCCAACACGACGCGGACTTTTTTCCGGTTCTGATCCCAAAGCCACTGCCACGCTGTTGATGATCGGTAACACGATGCCGCCCGCACGCGCGGTGTTAGACGGTGTTGCCGGAGCCAGTACCAGATCGAGAAATACCGTAACGTAACCCAGACCCAGGGTAGTGCTACCAATTTTACCAATCAGCAGATAGGCAATACGTTTACCTAAGCCTGTGGTTACAAACGCGGCGCTTAAAGTAAACGCAGAAAACACCAGCCAGGTGGTACCGGAAGAGTAACCGCTTAATACGGCGGTGGTTTTAAATTCCCCACCTGATAAGTTACCCACCACGACCATCGATGCGGCGACGGCAATTAACAGTACGACAGGTTCCGGGAAAGGCTTGATAACCAGCCCCACAATGGCCGCCAGGTAAATACCAAAAAGCACCCACGCCAGTTCGCTTAATCCTGCCGGAGCTGGCATAAAGCCAATAATACATGGGATTGCTAATATCAGAATTAGCTTCCATAACGATTTCTTATTCATTTAATATCCTGTTCTTTCTGTATGACTCATACAGAATTCCTTTATTGATTGTCATTATCACGACAACAAAATTTTTCAGGGAAGATAAACTTCACCGGAAAATATTTTTCTGGTCGTCCGAATAACAGATGCGCGTAACGTCGTGGCATCCTGACCTTCATTACTTAAATGAACGTCGAGCGCACCACTGGGGTGTTCAATATTGATATTGCCGTATCCTACAGAAGGGACGATTTGTCGGGTGACGGTACCTTCCAATGCACAACTACTGGAAATAGCAATAGCACCGGTTATCGCCAAAGCGCGATGGCAAGAATGCGGCATAAAATAACGCACATTAATTGCCCCGCCTTTCTGCGCTGGAGAAATAAGTACAGGTTTAGGGATAACCATATTACTGACATCGCCTAAGCCCATTGCTTTACCCGCTTGTAGACGGATAGATTCAATGCGGGCTAATAATGCTTTGTCGGCATCCAGCTCTGCCGGTAATTCATAGCCTGTTTTTCCCAGATATTCAGCAGGAATAATGACAACTGGCATCGCCATATCGATACAGGTCACCGGGACATCGTCAAAATAATCAATCTGATTATCCGTCGGGAAGACTTTTCCGGTTTTCGTTCCGGCGGCATTCAGGAAAGTGAGCGCAACCGGTGCGGCAGTACCCGGTACGCCGTCAATTCTGGCGCTACCCTCGTACTCGACAACACCATTTGGCGTTTGCACATCAGCTTCGATGAACGTACCCGTATTGACGTTGCGGATACGTACGCGGGTAACTGGCGAAGTCGCTGCAATCAAACCATTTTCAATGGCGAATGCCCCAACGCCAGACAGCATATTGCCGCAGTTAGGCGTGGTATCGACACGTTGCTCATGGACGATAACTTGAGCAAACAGATAATCGACATCTGCACGCGGATCGCTGGAGCGGCTAATAATGGCGACTTTACTGGTCAGCGGATTACCGCCGCCAATACCGTCAATTTCCAGATCGTTACCGGAACCCATAATTGCCATCAATATTTTATCGCGCTGCGTTTGATCTTCGGGTAGATGTTCCGCTAACAGGAACGCGCCCCTCGAGGTTCCACCTCGCATCATCACGCAGGGTATTTTTTTCATAATAATGCCCTCAATTTAAAAACATAACTTATTGCGATATGGTTACATTAAGGGCAAAGCATCTCTAATGACTTTAGCTCAACGATTAATAACATTTTTTCATTAATTTAAGTTGGTTAAATGCAGTTAAAATTTTTAACGGTCAGCCACCCAAAATCGACGCTTCCATTTTCCGGAGTAATAATGAAGCATGAATTATCAAGTATGAAGGCATTTGTCATACTGGCAGAGTCCAGTTCATTTAACAATGCTGCTAAATTACTCAATATTACGCAACCTGCATTAACGCGAAGAATAAAAAAGATGGAGGAAGATTTACACATTCAACTATTTGAGCGTACAACTCGCAAGGTTACGTTAACAAAAGCAGGAAAAAGGTTGCTCCCGGAGGCGCGGGAATTAATAAAAAAATTCGATGAAACGCTTTTTAATATTCGTGATATGAATGCTTATCATCGTGGTATGGTGACGTTAGCGTGTATTCCGACCGCAGTATTTTATTTTTTACCATTGGCAATCGGTAAATTTAATGAGCTGTATCCCAATATTAAAGTGCGGATTCTGGAACAAGGCACGAATAATTGCATGGAATCGGTGCTGTGTAACGAATCAGACTTTGGCATAAACATGAACAACGTCACAAATTCATCCATTGATTTTACCCCACTGGTCAACGAGCCGTTCGTGCTGGCCTGTCGGCGTGACCATCCATTGGCCAAAAAGCAGCTTGTAGAATGGCAGGAGTTAGTGGGTTACAAAATGATTGGCGTACGCTCCTCCAGCGGCAACCGACTGTTGATAGAACAACAGCTAGCCGACAAGCCCTGGAAGCTGGACTGGTTTTACGAAGTGCGTCATCTTTCGACGTCATTAGGGCTGGTGGAGGCGGGACTGGGGATTTCGGCGCTTCCTGGTCTGGCAATGCCCCATGCGCCCTATTCTTCGATTATTGGTATCCCACTGGTGGAACCCGTTATACGTCGGACATTGGGGATTATTCGCCGCAAAGATGCCGTGCTTTCTCCGGCAGCTGAACGCTTTTTTGCCTTGCTGATTAATTTGTGGACTGACGATAAAGACAATTTGTGGACCAATATCGTCGAACGCCAGAGACATGCGTTACAGGAGATAGGTTAATACACCGGCGCAGGAGAGACTGCGCCGGTTAAATCAGCGGTTAGTGCGCGTTGACCACTACCCACATTGGCCCCTGCCCAACCGCATAGCGGCCTTTTTCATGCAGTAGCCCCTGCTCGCCAACAATTTCGTATACCGAGGTGTGGTGAGATTTTTGCCCGGCGGCAATCAGATACTTGCCGCTGTGATCAACATTGAAGCCGCGCGGCTGGGTTTCCGTTGGCTGGAAGCCTTCTTTACTCAACACGCTGCCATCTTCCGAAACGCTGAAAACGGTAATCAGACTGGCGGTACGGTCGCAGGCGTATAAATGACGACCATCCGGGGTGATATGAATATCAGCCGCCCAACGGGTGTCGGAGAAGTTTTCCGGCATCATATCCAGCGTCTGGACACATTCGATATTGCCGTGCGGATCTTTCAGTTCCCAGACATCCACTGAGCTGTTTAACTCATTGACGCAATACGCATATTGTTCGTTTGGATGGAATACCATATGACGCGGGCCGGCCCCTTCAACGGTAGTCACTTCCGCAGGGTCCTGCGCCACCAGATGACCATCATCGCTGACCGTAAACAGGCAAATGCGATCCTGCTTTAATGCCGGAACCCACAACGTACGGTTGTCCGGTGAGATATTGGCGGAATGGCAACCGTCCAGCCCCTCGACCACATCGACGACGCCCACTGGCAGGCCATCTTCCAGACGCGTTACGCTCACGTTACCCGCATTGTAAGAACCGACAAAGACAAACTGCCCCTGGTGATCGGTGGAAATATGCGTCGGGCTACCCGGCAGCGCAGACTCTGCAGCAAAGGTCAGCGCGCCATCGTCCGGGGCGATACGATAGGCCAGGACGCGAAACTCAGGGCGAACACCAACATAGAGATAGCGTTTGTCCGGGCTGACCACCATCGGCTGCACCTGCCCCGGCACATCGACAACCTGTGTCAGCGTCAGTGCGCCTTCATGATTCAGGTTCCAGACGTGAATTTGCTGGCTCTCAGGGCTGGCGATATAAACTGTTTGCTTCATGAATGCTCCTTTGCATTTAGCAACTGACTGTAACAGCTAAAATTAGTCGCTTTTGGCGGTGAATGCTGAATTAAAACGCAGAATTTTGTCCGATAGTGGTATCGGTGTACCATTCGCGCAGACGAAAATTCTTAACCTTAATCTGGAATACGCCATGACCACACGCGTGATTGCTCTCGACTTAGACGGCACCTTATTGACCCCGAAAAAGACCCTGCTTCCTTCATCGATAGAAGCCCTGGCCCGCGCTCGCGAAGCAGGCTACCGATTAATCATCGTCACAGGTCGCCATCACGTCGCTATTCATCCTTTTTATCAGGCGCTGGCGCTGGATACACCTGCTATTTGCTGTAACGGCACCTATTTGTATGATTATCATGCAAAAACCGTACTAGAAGCGGACCCAATGCCTGTTAACAAAGCCCTGCAACTCATTGAGATGCTGAATGAACACCACATTCACGGTCTGATGTATGTGGATGATGCGATGGTTTATGAGCACCCGACCGGACATGTCATTCGCACGTCTAACTGGGCGCAAACCCTGCCGCCGGAACAGCGTCCGACTTTCACACAAGTCGCTTCTCTGGCTGAAACGGCGCAACAAGTTAACGCCGTATGGAAGTTCGCCCTGACGCACGATGACCTGCCGCAATTGCAGAATTTTGGTAAGCATGTCGAACATGAACTGGGACTGGAGTGTGAATGGTCCTGGCACGATCAGGTTGATATTGCACGCGGCGGCAACAGCAAAGGTAAACGTTTGACGAAATGGGTTGAGGCGCAAGGCTGGTCGATGGAAAACGTCGTGGCCTTCGGCGATAACTTCAATGATATTAGTATGCTGGAAGCCGCTGGTACAGGCGTGGCGATGGGCAACGCCGATGACGCAGTAAAAGCGCGCGCCAACATTGTGATTGGTGATAACACCACCGACAGCATTGCCCAGTTCATTTATAGCCACCTGATTTAATCAGGCGGTTATCGACACACTTTTAATTTGCGCATACAGCCACAGGCCAGGTTTGATCGCCAGTTCATCCCTGGCCCACGGGCTGATACGCGCCCACAGCGTTTTACCGCCGACTTCCAGCTCCACTTCCACCTGGCCGTTGTCGTCATAACTATTAACAACTTTTGCCCGCAATACGTTACGAATGCTGGTTTGCTGCGGCGGTTGTAAAACCAGCGAGACATCGGAAGCCTGAATGCGGATGCGTAGCGCAGCTTGCAGCGGTTCGTCCAGCTTATTGACCCACAAATGCTGATCGCCCAGCGCCAGCGCGGTCATCGCGTAATGCGGATGATGCTCAAGTACTGTCACTTTCAGAATGCTACTTTGTTGCTCTTTCGGTAGCCACGGATTCATCACGCTACTACCCCAGACTTCTTCCAGCGCGCCAAAGGCTTTCACCTGACCGTTTTCCAGTACCATCACTCTGTCTGCCAGATGGAGGATTTCATCCAGCGAATGGCTGACATACAACATCGGAATGTTGATTTCCCGCGTCAGACGTTGCAGATAAGGCAACAGTTCGCGTTTACGCGGAATATCCAGTGACGCCAGCGGTTCATCCAGCAACAGCAATTCCGGTGCTGTCAGCAAAGCCCGACCAATCGCCACGCGCTGTTTTTCGCCTCCGGACAGGCTGCCTGGTAAACGATCAAGCAACGGTTCAATGCCTAAAAGCGCCACCAGCTTATCGAACTGATTGACCATGCTTTTCGCCATGCCGTAGCGCAAATTGCCACGCACTTTATAATGCGGAAACAGCCGCGCATCCTGAAACACATAGCCTACGCGACGCTTTTCTGGCGTCAGGCAGATACCTTTATCGGCGTCATTTAGTACCCGACCATTGAGGACAATCCGCCCTTTTTGCGGACGTGTCAGCCCACTGATGGCGTTAATCAGCGAGGTTTTTCCGGCACCAGAGACACCAAAAATAGCGGTGATGCCATTGGCGGGCAGCGTTTCATTAATCGTCAGGCAATGGTTGCCCAACGTCTGGGAAAAATTCAGTTCCAGCATGATTAGCGCCCCGCCCGCTCACGGCTGATTCTGGCCAGCCATTCTGAAATCAACAGGGAGATCATCGCCAGCGCAATAGAAATAATACACAGTCTCGCCGCGCCACTTTCCCCGCCAGGGGTCTGGATCAGGGTATACATGGCAGAAGGAATGGTCCGCGTTTCACCAGGAATGTTCGACACAAAGGTGATGGTTGCGCCAAATTCACCGAGCGAACGAGCGAATGCCAGTACCGTACCAACAATAATTCCCGGCAACGTCAGCGGTAAGGTAATAGTGAAGAAGACACGCCAGCGCCCGGCGCCCAACGTTCTTGCGGCCTGCTCCAGTTTGATATCAACACCTTCCAGCGCCAGACGAATCGCCCGCACCATCAGCGGAAAAGACATGACAGCGGCAGCGAGAACCGCACCGCGCCAGCTAAACGCGAAAGAAAGACCAAACCAGTCATACAGACGTTCACCGATAAATCCGCGCCGTCCCATCGAAACTAATAATAGGTAACCGACGACCACGGGCGGTAACACCAGCGGTAGATGCAGTACACTGTCGAGCAGAGCTTTGCCCGGAAACGTGCAACGTACCAGTAACCAGGCAAAAAAGATCCCAAACGGCAGGCTAAACAGCACAGCCAGGGAAGAAACTTTCAGGCTTAATAAAACTGCCTGCCATTCTGGATCGGTCAGTATCATTACTTGGTTGTAAATCCGTAACGTTTAAAGATTTCCGCAGCCTGCGGCCCCTTCAGATAATCGTAAAATGCTTTCACTGTCGCATTGTTATGCCCTTCCACAACAGCAACCGGATATTCCACTTTTTTATGTGAATCTTCCGGGAAGGTGGCAACCACTTTTACCCCTTTGCTGGCAACTGCGTCAGAACCGTAAACAATACCCAGCGGCGCTTCATTGCGTTCGACCAACGCCAGCGCGCCACGAACATCTTCCGCCGGAGCCAGTTTCGGGGAGAGCGTATCCCATGCGCCCAGTTTTTGCAGTGCTTCTTTCGCATAAATGCCAGCAGGGACATGTTCCGGATCACCAACCGCGAGGCGACCGCCATTCAGCAGCGAAGTCCAGTTGGTTTTGCTGTCGATGGTGAAATCTTTCTGCTCGCTGGCTTTCGGTGCTACAACGACCAGGCTATTGCCGAGCAGTGTCTGGCGCGAAGCCGTATCGATCGCTTTTTTATCAACCGCATAATCCATCCATTTCTGATCGGCAGAAATAAACAGATCCGCAGGCGCACCCGCTTCAATCTGACGGGCCAAAGTAGATGACGAAGCGAAAGAAGAAACTACATCCACGCCTTTCTCTTTTTTATACTGCGTAGCAATGTCCTGCATTGCGTTAGTCAGTGATGCGGCGGCGAACACCGTGATTTTCCCTTCATCTGCCAGTGCATTGCCAGCAACAGCGAAAGAGAGTGCCGCCCCGGTAAACAAGTTCAACCATTTACGAGCCATTGGTAACCCCTTAATGTAACGTTATGTAGGCGTCAATATAACGGCAAGTTCGGAATTTTCCCAGCAGTTATTGCTAACCTTTGTGAGGTAGATGAGAAAAAATATCGGCAGAAAAAGCAGGAAGTTGAGAAAAAGAAAATGCCCGACTAAGCGGGCATTCAGGGAATCAATGATTTTGTCCGGGCTGGTCTTTTTTACCAACACCAGAAAAGATGTTGAAAACTTCACCAAGACCGTAAATCAGACCCAGGATGATGGCCATCACGACAGGTACCATGATTACGGCGAATACCAGACTTTTTAATAACTCTAACATGGTCAACTCCAGATATAGTCATGAGACTATTCTAACCGCTAAGCACAGAAAAGCACTCCCCTTTTGTGCGGTCAGCTTTGCGTGGCGTTCGTTTTCCGTCACAATAAGACTTTTGCCAGGATATTGTTATGCAGGCCGAAATCCTTCTCACCCTTAAGCTCCAACAAAAATTATTCGCCGACCCGCGCCGCATTTCGCTACTAAAACACATTGCGCTTTCCGGTTCCATTAGCCAGGGAGCGAAAGATGCCGGTATCAGCTATAAAAGCGCCTGGGATGCCATTAACGAGATGAATCAGTTAAGTGAGCATATTCTGGTTGAGCGCGCAACAGGCGGTAAAGGTGGAGGCGGCGCAGTACTGACCCGCTATGGTCAGCGACTGATTCAGCTCTATGACTTACTGGCGCAAATCCAGCAAAAAGCCTTTGATGTGTTAAGTGACGATGACGCCCTGCCGCTGAACAGCCTGCTGGCCGCGATCTCACGTTTTTCACTGCAAACCAGCGCCCGTAACCAATGGTTTGGCACCATCACCGCCCGCGATCATGATGACGTTCAACAGCATGTTGATGTCTTACTGGCTGATGGAAAAACACGCCTGAAAGTCGCAATTACCGCACAAAGCGGCGCGCGTCTGGGGCTGGATGAAGGCAAAGAAGTGTTGATATTGCTAAAAGCGCCGTGGGTAGGCATTACTCAGGACGAAGCTGTCGCACAAAACGCCGACAACCAATTACCGGGTATTATTAGTCATATTGAGCGCGGCGCAGAGCAGTGCGAAGTATTAATGGCGCTACCCGACGGGCAAACACTGTGCGCCACAGTGCCGGTAAATGAAGCGACTTCTCTTCAGCAAGGACAGAATGTCACGGCCTACTTTAATGCCGACAGCGTGATTATCGCCACGCTGTGCTAAGCGTGTTGACAATTTGTTATGAAACACGTATCCCTGTCAGTAATCGCTGCACAAAATGGGATATAAAATGTCATCGTTGCAAATTTTGCAAGGCACGTTTCGTCTTAGCGACACAAAAACGCTGCAATTGCCTCAGCTAACGTTAAACGCGGGTGATAGTTGGGCGTTTGTCGGTTCGAATGGAAGCGGGAAATCGGCCCTGGCCCGCGCGCTGGCGGGGGAACTTCCGCTTTTGAAAGGTGAACGGCAAAGCCAGTTTTCCCACATCACTCGTCTCTCCTTCGAGCAATTGCAAAAGCTCGTCAGCGACGAATGGCAGCGGAATAACACCGATATGCTCGGCCCTGGCGAAGATGACACCGGGCGTACCACGGCTGAAATCATTCAGGATGAAGTAAAGGATGCACCGCGTTGCATGCAACTGGCGCAGCAGTTCGGTATTACCGCCCTCCTCGACCGACGCTTTAAATACCTTTCCACTGGCGAGACGCGAAAAACCCTGCTGTGTCAGGCGCTGATGTCGGAGCCTGACTTGTTGATTCTTGATGAGCCGTTCGATGGCCTGGATGTTGCCTCACGTCAGCAGCTGGCTGAGCTACTCGCCTCGTTACATCAGTCCGGTATTACTCTGGTACTGGTGCTCAATCGCTTCGATGAGATCCCGGAATTTGTCCAGTTTGCTGGCGTGCTGGCGGATTGTACGTTAGCGGAAACTGGCGCTAAAGAAGAACTGCTCCAACAAGCACTCGTTGCGCAACTGGCGCATAGCGAACTGCTTGAAGGTGTGCAAATGCCGGAGCCGGATGAACCTTCAGCACGTCACGCCTTACCCGCCAACGAACCGCGCATTGTGCTGAACAATGGCGTGGTTTCTTATAACGATCGCCCCATTCTTAATAACCTTAGCTGGCAGGTGAATCCAGGCGAACACTGGCAAATTGTCGGGCCAAATGGCGCGGGAAAATCGACGTTATTAAGCCTGATTACTGGCGATCATCCGCAAGGTTACAGCAACGATTTGACGCTTTTCGGACGACGTCGCGGCAGCGGCGAAACCATCTGGGATATCAAAAAGCATATCGGCTACGTCAGCAGTAGTTTGCATCTGGATTACCGGGTCAGCACTACTGTGCGTAATGTGATTCTTTCTGGCTATTTTGATTCGATTGGCATTTATCAGGCCGTTTCGGATCGCCAGCAAAAACTGGTGCAGCAGTGGCTGGATATTCTCGGCATTGATAAACGCACGGCTGACGCTCCTTTCCATAGTCTTTCCTGGGGACAGCAGCGTCTGGCGCTGATCGTCCGTGCGCTAGTGAAACATCCGACGTTGCTTATTCTCGATGAACCACTACAGGGGCTTGATCCGCTCAATCGCCAGCTTATCCGCCGTTTTGTTGATGTGCTGATTAGCGAAGGTGAAACGCAATTGTTGTTTGTTTCGCACCACACTGAAGATGCGCCTGCCTGTATTACCCATCGTCTGGAGTTCGTGCCGGACGGTGACTTTTATCGCTATGCGCTGACAAAAATAAACTGAGTCGGTAGTGCTGACCGTGCCGGAGGCGGCGTAAACGTGTTATCCGGCCAACGGTTTGACGCATGCAGGCATGAAACCGCGTCTTTTTTTCAGATAAAAAGCGCAATCATTCATAAACCCTCTGTTTTATAATCACTTAATCGCGCATAAAAAACGGCTAAATTCTTGTGTAAACGATTCCACTAATTTATTCCATGTCACACTTTTCGCATCTTTGTTATGCTATGGTTATTTCATACCATAAGCCTAATGGAGCGAATTATGAGAGTTCTGGTTACCGGTGGTAGCGGTTACATTGGAAGTCATACCTGTGTGCAATTACTGCAAAACGGTCATGATGTCATCATTCTTGATAACCTCTGTAACAGTAAGCGCAGCGTACTGCCTGTTATCGAGCGTTTAGGCGGCAAACATCCAACGTTTGTTGAAGGCGATATCCGTAACGAAGCGTTGATGACCGAGATCCTGCACGATCACGCTATCGACACCGTGATCCACTTCGCCGGGCTGAAAGCCGTTGGCGAATCGGTACAAAAACCGCTGGAATATTACGACAACAATGTCAACGGCACCCTGCGCCTGATTAGCGCCATGCGCGCCGCTAACGTCAAAAACTTTATCTTTAGCTCCTCCGCCACCGTTTATGGCGATCAACCCAAAATTCCATATGTTGAAAGCTTCCCGACCGGCACACCGCAAAGCCCTTACGGCAAAAGCAAGCTGATGGTGGAACAGATCCTCACCGATCTGCAAAAAGCCCAGCCGGACTGGAGCATTGCCCTGCTGCGCTACTTCAACCCAGTTGGCGCGCATCCGTCGGGCGATATGGGCGAAGATCCGCAAGGCATTCCGAATAACCTGATGCCATACATCGCCCAGGTTGCTGTAGGCCGTCGCGACTCGCTGGCGATTTTTGGTAACGATTATCCGACCGAAGACGGTACTGGCGTGCGCGATTACATCCACGTAATGGATCTGGCGGACGGTCACGTCGTGGCGATGGAAAAACTGGCGAACAAGCCAGGCGTACACATCTACAACCTCGGCGCTGGCGTGGGCAGCAGCGTGCTGGATGTGGTTAATGCCTTCAGCAAAGCTTGCGGCAAACCGGTTAACTATCATTTTGCACCGCGTCGCGAGGGCGACCTTCCGGCCTACTGGGCGGACGCCAGCAAAGCCGACCGTGAACTGAACTGGCGCGTAACGCGCACACTCGATGAAATGGCGCAGGACACCTGGCACTGGCAGTCACGCCATCCACAGGGATATCCCGATTAAGGAACGACCATGACGCAATTTAATCCCGTTGATCATCCACATCGCCGCTACAACCCGCTCACCGGGCAATGGATTCTGGTTTCACCGCACCGCGCTAAGCGCCCCTGGCAGGGGGCGCAGGAAACGCCAGCCAAACAGGTGTTACCTGCGCACGATCCAGATTGCTTCCTCTGCGCAGGTAATGTGCGGGTGACAGGCGATAAAAACCCCGATTACACCGGCACTTACGTTTTCACTAATGACTTTGCGGCCTTGATGTCTGACACGCCAGATGCGCCAGAAAGCAACGATCCGCTAATGCGTTGCCAGAGCGCGCGCGGTACCAGCCGGGTGATCTGCTTTTCACCGGATCACAGTAAAACGTTGCCAGAACTGAGCGTTGCGGCATTGACGGAAATCGTCAAAACCTGGCAGGAGCAAACCGCAGAGCTGGGAAAAACGTACCCGTGGGTACAGGTCTTTGAAAACAAAGGCGCGGCGATGGGCTGCTCTAACCCGCATCCGCACGGACAGATTTGGGCAAATAGCTTCCTGCCTAACGAAGCTGAGCGCGAAGACCGCCTGCAAAAAGAATATTTCGCCGAACAGAAATCGCCAATGCTGGTGGATTATGTTCAGCGCGAGCTGGCAGACGGTAGCCGTACCGTTGTCGAAACCGAACACTGGTTAGCCGTTGTACCTTACTGGGCTGCCTGGCCGTTCGAAACGCTACTGCTGCCCAAAGCCCACGTTTTGCGGATCACCGATTTGACCGACGCCCAGCGCAGCGATTTGGCACTGGCGTTGAAAAAGCTGACCAGTCGTTATGACAACCTCTTCCAGTGCTCCTTCCCCTACTCTATGGGCTGGCACGGCGCGCCATTTAATGGCGAAGAGAATCAACACTGGCAGCTGCACGCGCACTTTTATCCGCCTCTGTTGCGCTCCGCCACCGTACGTAAATTTATGGTTGGTTATGAAATGCTGGCAGAAACCCAGCGAGACCTGACCGCAGAACAGGCAGCAGAGCGTTTGCGCGCAGTCAGCGATATCCATTTTCGCGAATCCGGAGTGTAAGAAATGAGTCTGAAAGAAAAAACACAATCTCTGTTTGCCAACGCATTTGGCTACCCTGCCACTCACACCATTCAGGCGCCTGGCCGCGTGAATTTGATTGGTGAACACACCGACTACAACGACGGTTTCGTTCTGCCCTGCGCGATTGATTATCAAACCGTGATCAGCTGTGCGCCACGCGATGACCGTAAAGTTCGCGTAATGGCAGCCGATTATGAAAATCAGCTCGACGAGTTTTCCCTCGATGCGCCCATTGTCGCGCATGAAAACTATCAATGGGCTAACTACGTTCGTGGCGTGGTGAAACATCTGCAACTGCGTAACAACAGCTTCGGCGGTGTGGACATGGTGATCAGCGGCAATGTGCCGCAGGGTGCAGGGTTAAGTTCTTCCGCTTCACTGGAAGTCGCGGTCGGAACCGTATTGCAGCAGCTTTATCATCTGCCGCTGGACGGCGCACAAATCGCGCTTAATGGTCAGGAAGCAGAAAACCAGTTTGTAGGCTGTAACTGTGGAATCATGGATCAACTGATTTCCGCACTCGGCAAGAAAGATCATGCCTTGCTGATTGACTGCCGCTCACTGGGGACCAAAGCAGTTTCCATGCCCAAAGGTGTGGCTGTCGTCATCATCAACAGTAACTTCAAACGTACCCTGGTTGGCAGCGAATACAACACCCGTCGTGAACAGTGCGAAACCGGTGCGCGTTTCTTCCAGCAGCCAGCCCTGCGCGATGTCACCATTGAAGAGTTCAACGCTGTTGCGCATGAACTGGACCCAATCGTGGCGAAACGCGTGCGTCATATCCTGACTGAAAACGCCCGCACCGTTGAAGCTGTCAGCGCACTGGAGCAAGGCGACCTGAAACGTATGGGCGAGTTGATGGCGGAGTCTCATGCCTCTATGCGCGATGATTTCGAAATCACCGTACCGCAAATTGACACTCTGGTAGAAATCGTCAAAGCTGTGATTGGCGACAAAGGTGGCGTACGCATGACCGGCGGCGGATTTGGTGGCTGTATCGTCGCGTTGTTCCCGGAAGAGCTGGTGCCTGCCGTACAGCAAGCTGTCGCTGAACAATATGAAGCAAAAACAGGTATTAAAGAGACTTTTTACGTTTGTAAACCATCACAAGGAGCAGGACAGTGCTGAACGAAACTCCCGCACTGGCACCCGATGGTCAGCCGTACCGACTGTTAACTTTGCGTAACCACGCAGGGATGGTAGTCACGCTGATGGACTGGGGTGCGACTTTACTTTCCGCCCGTATTCCGCTTTCCGATGGCAGCGTCCGCGAGGCGCTGCTTGGCTGCGCCAGCCCGGAATGCTATCAGGATCAGGCCGCATTTCTGGGGGCCTCTATTGGTCGTTATGCCAACCGCATCGCCAATAGCCGTTATACCTTTGACGGTGAAACCGTGACGCTTTCACCAAGTCAGGGCGTCAACCAATTGCATGGCGGCCCGGAAGGGTTCGACAAACGTCGCTGGCAGATTGTGAACCAGAACGATCGTCAGGTGCTGTTTGCCCTGAGTTCAGATGATGGCGATCAGGGTTTCCCGGGTAATCTCGGCGCGACGGTGCAATATCGTCTGACCGACGATAACCGTATCTCCATTACTTATCGCGCCACAGTTGATAAACCTTGCCCGGTGAATATGACTAATCACGTCTATTTCAATCTTGACGGCGAGCAATCTGACGTGCGCAATCACAAGTTGCAGATTCTGGCGGAAGAATATCTGCCGGTTGATGAAGGCGGCATTCCGCACGACGGCCTGAAATCTGTCGCCGGAACCTCTTTTGATTTCCGCAACGCCAAAATCATCGCCAGTGAGTTTCTTGCCGACGACGATCAGCGCAAAGTGAAAGGTTACGATCACGCGTTCTTGTTACAGGCCAAAGGCGATGGCAAGAAAGTGGCGGCGCATGTCTGGTCAGCAGATGAAAAATTGCAGCTGAAGGTCTACACCACCGCTCCGGCTCTGCAATTCTACTCCGGCAACTTCCTCGGCGGCACACCGTCGCGGGGAACCGAACCTTACGCCGACTGGCAAGGGCTGGCTCTGGAAAGCGAATTTCTGCCGGACAGCCCGAACCACCCTGAATGGCCGCAACCGGACTGCTTCCTGCGTCCTGGCGAAGAGTATTCCAGCCTGACGGAATATCAGTTTATTGCTCAGTAATGTTAAGCCCTCGTCATGAGGGCTTTATCTTCATATTGTTCAAATCACCAGCAAACACCGACATATTTGCAACTCAATATTCACAACAACCTTACACTGCGACACTATTTTCGCTATGGTTATGCGTAAGCATTGCTGTTGCTTCGTCACGGCAATATAATGAGAATTATTATCATTAAAAGATGATTTGAGGAGTAAGTATATGGCTGTAACTAAGCTGGTTCTGGTTCGTCATGGCGAAAGTCAGTGGAACAAAGAAAACCGTTTCACCGGTTGGTACGACGTGGATCTGTCTGAGAAAGGCGTAAGCGAAGCAAAAGCAGCAGGTAAGCTGCTGAAAGAGGAAGGTTACAGCTTTGACTTTGCTTACACCTCTGTGCTGAAACGCGCTATTCATACCCTGTGGAATGTGCTGGACGAACTGGATCAGGCATGGCTGCCCGTTGAGAAATCCTGGAAACTGAACGAACGTCACTACGGTGCGTTGCAGGGTCTGAACAAAGCGGAAACCGCTGAAAAGTATGGCGACGAGCAGGTGAAACAGTGGCGTCGTGGTTTTGCGGTGACTCCGCCGGAACTGACTAAAGATGATGAGCGTTATCCGGGTCACGATCCGCGTTACGCGAAACTGAGCGAGAAAGAACTGCCGCTGACGGAAAGCCTGGCGCTGACCATTGACCGCGTGATCCCTTACTGGAATGAAACCATTCTGCCGCGTATGAAGAGCGGTGAGCGCGTCATCATCGCCGCACACGGTAACTCGTTACGTGCGCTGGTGAAATATCTCGATAACATGAGCGAAGAAGAGATTCTTGAGCTGAATATCCCGACCGGCGTGCCGCTGGTTTATGAGTTTGACGAGAACTTCAAACCGCTGAAACGCTATTATCTGGGTAATGCTGACGAGATCGCGGCGAAAGCAGCGGCGGTTGCTAACCAGGGTAAAGCGAAGTAAACGTCATTCGCTTAAAAATGAGAAAGCCGACTGCAAAATGAGTCGGCTTTTTTATTTTTCGTTGCTACCAATGGAGCACATTGCCTGATGCGACGCTGCGCGTTTTATCAGGCCTCCGGTGATTAATCGGATACGCCACTCTGACGGCGCATCCGACAATTAAACTTTACCCGCGACGCGCGTTTACTGCATTCGCCAGTTGACGTAACAGAGCATCGGTATCATCCCAGCCAATGCAGGCATCGGTGATGCTCTTACCGTAGGCCAGCGGTTCCCCGCTCTCGAGGCTCTGATTGCCTTCCACCAGATGGCTTTCCACCATCACGCCAATAATGGCCTTTTCGCCACCGGCAATCTGCTGGCAAACGTCAGCACAAACATCCATCTGCTTTTTGAATTGTTTCGACGAGTTAGCATGGCTGAAATCGATCATCACCTGTGCTGGCAGGCCTGCTTTGTTCAGCCCTTCTTTCACTTCAGCAACGTGCTTCGCGCTGTAGTTAGGCTCTTTACCACCGCGCAGAATGATATGGCAATCGCCGTTACCGCTGGTATTCACAATCGCCGAATGACCCCATTTGGTCACTGAAAAGAAGCAGTGCGGCGCACCGGCGGCATTAATGGCATCGATAGCCACTTTAATCGTACCATCAGTGCCATTTTTGAAACCTACCGGACAAGAAAGACCAGACGCCAGTTCGCGGTGCACCTGCGATTCGGTGGTACGTGCACCAATTGCGCCCCAGCTCATCAGGTCAGCGAGATATTGTGGGGTGATCATATCGAGAAACTCACCCGCCGCTGGCAGACCGCTGTCGTTAATATCAAGCAGCAATTTACGGGCAATACGCAGACCGTCGTTGATCTGGAAGCTGTTATCCATATGCGGATCGTTAATCAGCCCTTTCCAGCCCACCGTGGTACGCGGCTTTTCAAAATAGACGCGCATTACGATTTCCAGCTCATCTTTCAGCTCTTCACGCAGCGCCAGCAAGCGAGTGGCATACTCTTTAGCCGCGACAGGATCATGAATTGAGCATGGGCCAATCACCACCAACAGGCGATCATCATTACCTTTCAGGATCTTATGGATCGCTTTTCGGGCATGGGCGACCGTATTCGCGGCATTTTCAGTAGCGGGGAATTTTTCCAGCAATGCGACAGGAGGAAGTAACTCTTTGATTTCTTTGATGCGTAAATCGTCGTTCTGATAATTCATGTCTGTTCCAGTGTTGCCATACTTATCTTAGTGAATGCAATACTTCCAATCTATATCTTCCGTCAGAATGTGTAAACGGGGTTTTACACTATGAACGGATTAATCCTGGAATTAGCAAGAAAAACGCCAGATTGTCGCGAAAAACGAGATCTCTCCTACAATTTCTAACTGTAACTCCTTTGTTTGTTAATTATTTCAAGATTCTCTGCTGCGTTTCATAAGCTGGCTGAAATCTTAAACCAATGCCTGATATTCACCTGCAAATGCACTGTTGGAAGAGGTTATCCGACATAACGACCATAACAGGAGCATCCTATGAAAATGACAAAACTGGCCACACTATTTTTGACTGCCACTCTAAGCCTTGCCAGCGGTGCCGCACTGGCTGCCGATAGCGGAGCGCAAAGCAATAACGGCCAGGCAAACGCCGCAGCTGATGCGGGCCAGGTAGCCCCTGACGCCCGTGAAAATGTCGCGCCAAATAACGTCGACAATAACGGGGTAAATACCGGTTCCGACGGCACAATGCTGCATCCGGATGGTTCTTCAATGAACAATGACGGCATGACCAAAGATGAAGAGCACAAGAACACCATGTGTAAAGATGGTCGCTGCCCGGATATCAATAAAAAGGTACAAACTGGTGATGGCATCAATAATGATGTCGATACCAAAACCGACGGTACCACGCAGTAACCCTGCAAAATAGCCAATAATGGGAGAGCGGAGTCTCTCCCTTTTAATTTTTCCCTTCTACAAGCAGTATGATGTCATAAAGTTAAGTGAGAATAATTAAGGGATGACTCGTCATGGCGCACTCACACTCACACGCTTCCTCACACCTGCCAGAAGATAATAATGCTCGTCGCTTGTTGTATGCTTTCGGCGTGACTGCCGGGTTTATGCTCGTAGAAGTCATTGGCGGTTTTCTTTCCGGTTCTCTGGCATTGCTGGCCGATGCGGGTCATATGTTGACCGATACTGCCGCCCTGCTTTTCGCCCTACTCGCCGTGCAATTTTCACGTCGACCTCCCACCATTCGCCACACTTTCGGTTGGCTAAGATTGACCACGCTCGCAGCATTTGTGAATGCTATCGCCCTGGTGGTGATTACCATTTTGATTGTCTGGGAGGCGATAGAACGCTTCCGCACACCGCGTCCGGTCGAGGGCGGCATGATGATGGCAATTGCCGTGGCTGGGCTGCTGGCAAATATACTTTCTTTCTGGTTACTTCATCACGGCAGCGAAGAGAAAAACCTCAACGTGCGAGCAGCGGCACTGCATGTGCTCGGGGACCTGCTGGGTTCGGTTGGGGCTATTATTGCCGCGTTGATTATTATCTGGACCGGCTGGACACCTGCTGACCCCATTCTCTCAATACTGGTGTCGCTTCTGGTTCTGCGTAGCGCGTGGCGACTGTTGAAAGATAGCGTGAATGAATTACTTGAAGGTGCACCGGTATCGCTGGATATCGCCGAACTGAAGCGTCGTATGTGCCGGGAAATCCCGGAAGTCCGCAATGTGCACCATGTACATGTATGGATGGTAGGCGAGAAGCCGGTGATAACGCTGCATGTGCAGGTGATCCCGCCACACGATCACGATGCCTTGTTAGATCAGATCCAACACTACCTGATGGATCACTATCAGATTGAGCACGCCACTATTCAGATGGAATATCAACCTTGTCATGGGCCAGACTGCCACCTGAATGAAGGGGTGTCTGGCCATTCACATCATCACCATTAATGGGACAGCGCGCGTGAACCTCTTTCGCGTGCGCTGTTGATCCACATCCGGCTGCCGTTGAGGGCAATAAAGGTCAGGATGATGTACTCCAGAGACATGGCGTAAACGCCCTGAAGTGCAAAAATAACGACGCTAATCACGTTAATAATCACCCACAACAGCCAGTTTTCCACATACTTACGCGTCATCAGAATCATTGCCACGATAGATAACACCATCATGCATGAATCCCAGAACGGGAAAGCGTCCGGCTGTAGTTCAGGCATCGCAACCTGTAATCCTAATGCTTGCATGATCATGACTGCCACGCGGGTCAAAAATGCAAACACCGGATTGATAAATACCGTCATCAGACCAATCGAAACAACGCAAACCGCCAACCAGCTTAGCGCCTTCGGCAATGGCAACCAGCGAATTTTCAACTCCGCCTCGTTCTGACTGGTTTGTCGCGACCACGCATACCAGCCGTAAATATTCGCGGCAAAGAAAAACACCTGTAATAGCAGGCTGGCATACAGCTGAATCTGAAAGAAAATAATGCCAAACAAGGTGACGTTGATCAGGCCAAAGAAGTAGTTACTGATCTTCTCCAGACTGGCAAGGCCAATACACAGCAACCCGGCGATCGTGCCTACCGCTTCGATCCATGAGAGATCATAACCGCCTGCCCCTATTGGTATATGTACCAGGATATTCTGCACACTAAAAAAATCCATCGTTCCCCCAAAGCGTAATGTGACGCCTCATTATCAATTATCCACGTAGTGTAGCCGCAAAATCCAGCATACGATTGAGCGGCACCAGCGCCCTCTCTCGCAGCCTTTCATCAACATAAACCTCGTGATTGCTTCCTTCCAGTTCTAATGCCTCTGCGATGGCCTGAAGGCCATTCATGGCCATCCACGGGCAATGCGCGCAGCTGCGACAGGTTGCGCCCTCACCCGCGGTTGGTGCTTCCAGTAACTCTTTATCTGGCACCGCCTGCTGCATTTTGTAGAAAATGCCCCGATCGGTTGCCACGATAAGCCGCTGATGTGGCAATGTTTTCGCAGCAGCGATCAGTTGACTGGTGGAACCGACCGCATCCGCCATCTCTACAATAGCTTGCGGTGATTCTGGATGCACCAGTATGGCAGCATCCGGGTATTCTTCTTGCAAGCGGGTTAACGCTTGAGTCTTAAATTCATCATGCACAATGCAGGCACCCTGCCAGCATAAAATGTCTGCGCCCGTCTGTTTTTGCACGTAACGCCCCAGATGTTTGTCAGGTGCCCAGATGATTTTTTCACCCAAACTATCCAGATGATCAATAAGTTCGACGGCAATGCTTGAAGTTACCACCCAATCTGCGCGCGCTTTTACCGCAGCAGAAGTGTTGGCGTAGACGACGACAGTACGATCGGGATGGGCATCGCAAAATGCGTTAAATTCTTCAACAGGGCAGCCGAGATCCAGTGAACATTCAGCCTGAAGTGTCGGCATCAGAATTGTTTTTTCCGGACTGAGAATTTTGGCGGTTTCTCCCATAAATCTCACCCCAGCAACTAACAACGTAGAAGCGGGATGCTTTGCACCGAAGCGCGCCATTTCCAGAGAATCAGAAATACAGCCACCGGTTTCTTCTGCCAGTTGTTGAATTTCGGGATCGGTATAGTAGTGGGCAACCATCACCGCATTACGTTCTTTTAGTAGACGTTTTATCTTCTCGCGGTAATACGCTTTTTCATCAATGCTTAACGGCGTCGGCTTCGGGGGGAAAGGATAAATCGCCGTGTCTGGATCAAACATCACGCTCATCTTACCATCTCGTTTTACAGGCTTAACGTTAAAACCGACTTAAGCGTGATATTCGCTATTATCGGCGTAATTTGTTTTATATGCTAAACAAGATAGTCGAATGGTGGAGAAAAGTCACTCGAATTACGTATGAGATGCCGAATGCCACACTTTGCGTCTTATTCCTCCGACGTAGAGTTGTTTACGCAGCAAACGCGGAGTATGTCATCAGGGTCAAGAATTGAAATTGAGAGATGCCTGAATAGCAAAAAAGCGCCTTTAGGGCGCTTTTTTGCATTGGTGGGTCGTGCAGGATTCGAACCTGCGACCAATTGATTAAAAGTCAACTGCTCTACCAACTGAGCTAACGACCCCTTGCGGGATTATGCTGCTTTAATCATTCAGGATGGTGGGTCGTGCAGGATTCGAACCTGCGACCAATTGATTAAAAGTCAACTGCTCTACCAACTGAGCTAACGACCCATACGGGTGTTACCTGAAAGATTTCTACTCGGAACCAATGTTTAAAATTGGTGGGTCGTGCAGGATTCGAACCTGCGACCAATTGATTAAAAGTCAACTGCTCTACCAACTGAGCTAACGACCCGAGTGGTGGGTGATGACGGGATCGAACCGCCGACCCCCTCCTTGTAAGGGAGGTGCTCTCCCAGCTGAGCTAATCACCCGATACTGCGCTGGATACTACAAACTACTTCCACCGAACCCACCGTAATCAGTGGTGGGTCGTGCAGGATTCGAACCTGCGACCAATTGATTAAAAGTCAACTGCTCTACCAACTGAGCTAACGACCCGGTGGTGGGTGATGACGGGATCGAACCGCCGACCCCCTCCTTGTAAGGGAGGTGCTCTCCCAGCTGAGCTAATCACCCGATACTACGCTGGATACTACAACTAACTATGTTAGTGGTGGGTCGTGCAGGATTCGAACCTGCGACCAATTGATTAAAAGTCAACTGCTCTACCAACTGAGCTAACGACCCACTTTTTCGTTGCTTTCGGTTTGTTTGATATCCCGTGGCAACGGCGGCATATATTACTGATTTCAGACTTGAGCGCAACAAAAATTTCGATGTAGATCACTCAACTGCTTATGATTCGCACGACACGACCAGAAATAATGCGACTTCTGGTCGTGTGTTATGCATTACATCGCGTTCAGACGTTTTTGCGCCTGTTTAGCGCCATCAGTACCAGGGTATTTACTGATAACCTGCTGGTATACGGCTTTCGCTTTTGCGGTGTCACCTTTGTCCTGCATGATGACGCCGACTTTAAACATCGCATCTGCAGCCTTCGGTGACTTCGGATAGTTTTTCACTACCGAAGCAAAATAATACGCCGCATCATCTTTTTTACCCTTGTTGTAGTTTAACTGACCCAGCCAATAATTGGCGTTTGGCAGGTAAGTTGAATCAGGGTAATTTTTGATGAAATTCTGAAATGCCACCATTGCGTCATCCTGGCGGGATTTATCCTGCACCAGCGCAATAGCTGCATTGTAATCCGTGTTTGCATCACCGCTTTTCACCGGCGCGCCAGCATTCGCAGTACCAGCATCAGCTGTCGGCGTCGTTGATGCCGCCACACCGCTTTGATCGCCGCTGGTTGATTGCGCCGCTGCACCACCGCTGCTGAGGCTGTCGATCTGCAACAGGATCTGCTTTTGCCGCTCCACGACCTGATTCAGTTGATACTGATTTTCCTGAATCTGACCACGCAGGGAATCAATATCGGATTGATTATCAGAGAGTTGTTGCTGGAGTTGGGTTAAAAGCTGGCTGTGAGCATTAGAAATACGCTCAAGTTGAGTGACGCGGTCTTCGACCGAGCCTGAGCCGACACTACTGATTGGTGCCTGAGCAAAAGCGGCCCAAGGGGCCGCTATACCAACCAGTAACGACAGACTCAATAGTTGATGTCTGAAGTTACTGCTCATGCAATTCTCTTAGTAAACCAGTACCGCACGACGGTTTTTGGCATACGCCGCTTCGTCATGACCCAGTACTGCAGGTTTTTCTTTACCGTAAGAAACGATGGAGATCTGGTCAGCAGAAACGCCTTTACCCTGCAGATACATCTTAACAGCGTTCGCACGACGTTCACCCAGGGAGATGTTGTATTCCGGAGTACCACGTTCGTCCGCGTGACCTTCTACGGTGACTTTGTAAGACGGGTTGCTACGCAGGAAGTTTGCGTGTGCATCCAGCATTTGAGCGAAGTCAGAACGGATATCGTACTTGTCCAGATCGAAGTAAACGATGTTGTTCTGCTGCAGCTGTTGCATTTGCAGACGAGCCTGCTCTTCGGAAGACATGTTGCCGTTGCCGCCGTTCGCATCCATACCAGTGCCGGCACCCAGCATGCCTTCGCTGCCGTCATTGCTGGCGTTCTTGTTGGAAGAACATGCCGCAATTGCCATAACAGGCAGAGCAATCATCAGCCCTTTCAGCACTTTGTTCAGTTGCATTTCAATGATTCCTTTACTATTCAATTAATTATTATCACAGATACGGCGACCAGGCAGGGAATTTGACCTGTCCATCAGTTGCCGGAAGACGCGCTTTGAAACGCCCATCTGTAGAAACCAAATTCAGCACGGATCCCATCCCCTGAGAAGAGCTGTAGATTACCATAGTGCCGTTAGGTGCCAGACTTGGCGTTTCATCCAGGAACGTGGACGACAGAACTTGTACGCCTCCCGTTGCCAGATCTTGTTTGGCAATGTGCTGCTGCCCACCGTTGGAGCTGACCATTACCATAAATTTACCGTCGCTGCTGACATCCGCATCCTGGTTCTGCGAACCTTCCCAGGTAATACGTTGTGGCGCACCGCCGTTGATATTCACTTTATAAACCTGCGGACGACCGGCCTGGTCAGAAGTAAATGCCAGGTTCTGGCTGTCCGGGAACCAGGTCGGTTCGGTATTGTTACTGCGACCATCAGTTACCTGGCGGATCTGACCAGAAGCCAAATCCATTACGTACAGGTTCAGGCTACCGGTTTTCGACAAGGCGAATGCCAGTTTGCTGCCGTCTGGCGAGAATGCAGGTGCACCGTTGTGACGCGGGAATGAAGCCACCTGACGTACAGCGCCATTTGCCAGCGTCTGAATAACCAGCGCGGAACGACCGCTTTCGAAGGTCACATA
This sequence comes from Escherichia sp. WS1118, assembly GCF_046487695.1. Classification (NCBI taxonomy): domain Bacteria; kingdom Pseudomonadati; phylum Pseudomonadota; class Gammaproteobacteria; order Enterobacterales; family Enterobacteriaceae; genus Escherichia; species Escherichia sp. WS1118. The sequence goes on from NZ_JBJQIZ010000010.1 coordinate 223,808, forward strand.
AGCCAGTTTAGAACCGTCTGGTGACCACGCCGGAGACATCAGCGGTTGCGGTGAACGGTGAACGACAAACTGGTTGTAACCGTCATAGTCAGATACGCGCAGTTCATACGGGAACTGACCGCCGTTAGTCTGAACAACGTAGGCAATACGGGTACGGAACGCACCTTTAATACCGGTCAGTTTTTCAAATACTTCGTCACTGGCGGTATGACCAGCATAACGCAGCCACTGCTTGTTCACTTTGTACGAGTTCTGAGCAAGTACAGTACCCGGTGCGCCGCCAGTGTCAACAAGTTGATAAGCAACATTGTAAGAACCATCCGGATTCGGAGTGACCTGACCGACAACCACAGCGTCAATGCCCAGCGCGGACCATGCAGCTGGTTGTACTTCCTGCGCACTACCCGGCTGCTGTGGCAGACGAGCACGATCTAACGGATTAAATTTACCGCTGTTACGCAAGTCAGCAGCAACGATGCCGCCAATATCTTCAGGTGCCGCACCAGGCCCCGCCCACTGGAAAGGAACAACACCAATAGGACGACCGGAATCTACACCGCTGTCGATCACAATGCGGACTTCAGCATGCAGAACTGATGCCCACAGTATGAGAAAACCAAATGCTACTCGTAATGCCTGCTTCATCATATCTCCCTTATCTGGACCGATGGCCCACGATAATTTAGCAGAATGTTAACAAACTAAAATACACAAAACTACCAGAACCCCGTGGCAACCGGTGCCTGATGTTGACCGTCGGAACAGTCAACATCGCGATTACGGTTTGAAGTCCAATGGCGCGTTTTTGAACACTTCATATACTGCCTGGCTTGGTGGTTTCGGGATCTTCGCAAGTTTAGCTGCTGCCAACGCAGCTTGACAAAGTGCGGGATCGCCACCTTCAGGTTTGATATCCAGTAACATACCATCGGGTGCCAGTTTTATGCGCAGCGTACAGGTTTTGCCTGCATAGGACGATGCGTCATAGAACTTACTTTCGATAGCAGATTTAATCTGCCCGGCATAGTTATTGATATCGGCCCCTGATGCGCCATTGTTTTTAGTATTACCACTCCCGGCAGGCGAAGCATTGTTCCCTTTCGCCCCTCCCCCCGTTTTCGGTGCATTCTTACCAGAGCTTAGCTCACCGAAAATATCATCTGCCTCTGCGGCAGCTTTTGCTGCAGCGGCTTTTTCAGCTGCTGCTTTTGCTGCTGCCGCTTTTTTGTCTGCGGCGGCTTTTTCTGCCGCTGCTTTCTTATCAGCTGCTGCCTTTTCAGCAGCCGCTTTTTCTGCTGCTTTTTTGTCGGCTGCCGCTTTCTCTGCTGCCGCTTTCTTATCAGCTGCAGCCTTTTCAGCAGCCGCTTTCTTCTCAGCTTCTGCCTTGGCTTTTTCAGCAGCTTCGGTTGCCGCTTTCTTTCTTGCTTCAGCTGCAGCTGCTTCTGCCGCTTCAGCTTTCTTCTTCAGCGCCGCAGCAGCAGCCTCGGCTTTTTTCTGCGCTTCGACTGCGGCTTTGGCGGCTTCTGCTTCTGCTTTTTTCTTCGCGTCTGCCGCCGCTTTCTTCGCTGCTTCTTCCGCAGCTTTAGCATCCGCTTCGGCCTTCGCTTTAGCATCTGCCGCCGCTTTCGCTGCCGCCTCTTCCGCTTGCTTCTGCTTTAACTCGGCCTGTTTTGCGGCTTCTTCAGCCTGCTTTTTCTGCTCCTGAGCCGCTAACCGCTCTTTCTCAAGTTGCTTCAGGCGTTCCTGTTCAGCCGCTTGTTTCTCACGCAGTTCTTCAGCAGCCTGCTGCTCCTTCATCTTGCGCTGCTCATCAGAACGCTTCGCGCTTGATTCCTGGCTTTGCATACGTTTGTACTGTTCAACTACCGCACCTGAATCAACCATGACAGCGTCGATGGACGAACCACCGCCGCCTCCGGCTGAAGCTTCTATATTCTCATCGAACGAACTCCAGATCAGCGCCGCAAATAAGATGACATGCAGCACTGCTGAAATAATTATCGCCCGCTTGAGCTTGTCGTTTTGTTCGGTTGCCTTTGACACTCTCGGTTTCCAAAAACTGTTCGCCTGTTACCCGCTCTCTTTCAAGCAAGGGAAACGCAGATGTTTAGATAGGCTGCGTCATTAAACCAACCGATTTCACACCCGCACTATGTAACAAGTTCAGTGCTTTAATTATTTCATCGTAAGGCACATCTTTTGCGCCACCGATCAGAAAGACCGTTTTCGGGTTGGCCTTGAAACGGCTGGACACTTCCGCCACCACCTGCTCTGGTGGTAAACGCTCCAGACGATCTTTCTCAACCACCACGGTGTACTGACCAATACCAGACACTTCAACAATCACTGGCGGATTATCGTTACTGCTCACCGCCTGTGATTCAGTAGCGTCTGGCAGATCGACCTCCACGCTCTGGGTGATGATGGGCGCTGTCGCCATAAAGATCAGCAACAGCACCAGCAGTACGTCCAGCAACGGTACAATGTTGATTTCGGACTTGAGATCGCGACGACCTCGTCCACGCGCTCTGGCCATGGCTTACCCCTTGTTGCTCTCGCTAACGGTAAACGCCTGGCGGTGCAGAATCGCGGTAAACTCTTCCATAAAGTTGTCGTAATTCAGTTCCAGTTTGTTTACGCGCTGGTTTAGGCGGTTATAAGCCATTACCGCCGGAATTGCGGCGAACAAACCAATTGCCGTCGCAATCAACGCTTCTGCGATACCGGGCGCAACCATTTGCAGTGTTGCTTGTTTTACCGCCCCGAGGGCGATAAAGGCGTGCATGATCCCCCAGACCGTACCAAACAGACCAATATACGGGCTGATGGAGCCAACCGTACCGAGGAACGGAATGTGCGTTTCCAGATTTTCAAGTTCACGATTCATGGAAATACGCATCGCACGCGACGCCCCTTCCACTACGGCTTCCGGCGCATGGCTATTGGCACGATGCAGGCGCACAAACTCTTTGAAGCCGCTGTAAAAGATTTGTTCCGAACCGCTCAGATTATCCCGTTTCCCCTGGCTCTCTTGATAGAGGCGAGAGAGTTCGATTCCAGACCAGAATTTATCTTCAAACGCTTCGGCTTCGCGCGCCGCTGCGTTAAGAATACGGGTCCGCTGGATAATAATGGCCCAGGATGCGATTGAAAAACCAATCAAAATCAACATGATAAGTTTAACCAGAAGGCTAGCCTTCAGGAACAAATCAAGGATATTCATGTCAGTCACTGCTTAAACTCCGCGACAATAGACTTGGGAAGCGCACGAGGCTTCATTTTGAGTGGGTCAACGCAAACAACCAGAACCTCTGCTTCATTCAACAAAGTATTCTCGGCGTTGACAATACGTTGCGTGAAAACCAAAGAGGTGCCACGCATTGATGTTATTTCAGTCTGTATTTCGAGCATATCGTCGAGCCGCGCAGGTGCGTAATATTCCACCGTCATTTTACGTACCACAAAGGCAACGCGTTCAGCCATCAGCGCCTGTTGACTGAAATGATGATGACGCAGCATCTCTGTGCGTGCTCTTTCATAAAAAGCGACGTAACTGGCGTGGTACACCACACCACCGGCATCGGTATCTTCATAGTAGACACGAACCGGCCATCGAAACAGCGTTGTATTCACTTTACATCCCGGTAATGCAACAAAAGTTAGAGCTTTTAAACGCTGCTACTATACGCGCGCGATTGAGGTTTGGGAATGAGGGCAAGTTAAGGGAGCGTAAAAATTTATGGGCCTGACTCGGCCCATAAATTTTTAAAGAGAATTCTGATTTAAAAGAAGAAGAAAATCAGCCCGACAATGAGAACAATATCGGCAAGCAATGGGCAAAAAATCCCTTGCCAGAGAACCTTCTGCGGACGAAAGCCCACGCCGTGAATCACACCAGCACAGACGGCCCACATCAGCAGTAAACCATGCCAGATTTCCAGTTCACTGGTCTTCGCGGCGAAACGTGATGGGTCCCAAAACATACATCCTGCTAACAGAAGTGCCATCACGAAGGAAAGCGCCCGCAGGGGGCGCTTGTCCATTACCGCATACAAGGTTGCGATAATCTTACTCATCAGATGTCTTCTTGACCGGCTTTGCCTGATTCGACGTGCTCAAGCGCCAGCGCGGTGATTACCCCAAACGAACAGGCAAGAAGCGTTCCCAGAATCCATGCGAAATACCACATTTTTAGCTCCTTACTTAGTACAGAGAGTGGGTGTTACGTTCAATATCTTCTTTGGTGATACGACCGAACATTTTCCAGTAACACCAGGCGGTGTAGAGCAGAATGATCGGTACCAGAACCACCGCAACCCAGGTCATGACGTTAAGCGTCAGCTGGCTGGAAGTTGCATCCCACATTGTCAGACTTGCGTTCATCATGGTGCTGGACGGCATCACAAACGGGAACATTGCGATACCGGCAGTCAGGATGATGCAGGCCAGCGTCAGGGAGGAGAATACAAACGCCCACGCGGCTTTATCCATACGTGCAGTCAGGATGGTCAGCAGCGGCAGAACCACACCCAGTGCCGGAATAGCCCACAGAATTGGCGTGTTGTTGAAGTTAACCAGCCATGCGCCCGCTTCACGAACCACTTCTTTATTCAGCGGGTTAGAGGCTGCGTAATGGTCCATTGTCGATTTCACGACATAACCATCGATACCGTACATCACCCATACGCCAGCCAGTGCGAAGCAGACCAGCGTCACCAGTGCCGCCACCTGAGCCGTTGCACGGGTACGCAGGTGCAGTTCGCCCACGGTACGCATTTGCAGATAGGTTGCGCCCTGAGTAATGATCATCCCTACGCTCACCACACCTGCCAGCAGGCCGAACGGGTTAAGCAGCTGGAAGAAGTTACCGGTGTAGTACAGACGCAGATATTCATCAACGTTGAATGGTACGCCCTGCAACAGGTTACCGAACGCTACACCAATCACCAGCGGCGGAACGAAGCTACCAATGAAGATGCCCCAGTCCCACATGTTACGCCAGCGGGTTTCTTCAATCTTGGAGCGGTAGTCAAAACCGACCGGACGGAAGAACAAAGACGCCAGCACGAGGATCATCGCCACATAGAAGCCGGAGAACGCAGCGGCATAGACCATCGGCCAGGCAGCAAACAGTGCGCCGCCTGCGGTGATCAGCCAAACCTGGTTACCGTCCCAGTGTGGTGCGATGGAGTTAATCATAATTCGACGCTCGGTGTCGTTACGACCGAGGAAACGGGTGAGCATGCCCACCCCCATGTCGAAACCGTCAGTGACTGCAAAACCAATTAGCAGAACGCCAACCAGCAGCCACCAGATAAAACGCAATACTTCATAATCGATCATTTGACGACTCCTGTCTTAGCGTGCCGGCTGAGTAGTCGTGGAAGACGGCTCAAAGTGATAGCGACCGGTTTTCAGGCTGCTTGGGCCGAGGCGTGCAAACTTGAACATTAAGAACAATTCTGCCACCAGGAACAGGGTATACAGGCCGCAAATCAGCACCATTGAGAAGATGAGATCGCCTGCGGTCAGTGACGAGTTCGCCACAGCTGTCGGCAGCACTTCACCGATAGCCCACGGTTGGCGGCCATATTCAGCCACGAACCAGCCCGCTTCTACAGCAATCCACGGCAGCGGAATACCGTACAGCGCGGCGCGCAGCAGCCATTTTTTCTCGCCAATGCGGTTGCGGATGACACTCCAGAAAGAGAGCGCAATGATTGCCAGCAGCAGGAAGCCACACGCCACCATGATACGGAACGCGAAGTACAGCGGCGCTACACGCGGAATGGAGTCTTTGGTTGCCTGTTGAATCTGAGCTTCAGTCGCATCAGCCACGTTTGGCGTATAGCGTTTCAGCAGCAGACCGTAACCGAGATCTTTCTTCATGCTATTGAACTGGTCACGAACGGCCTGGTCGGTAGAACCAGAACGCAGTTGTTCGAGCAGAGAGTACGCCTTCATCCCGTTACGAATGCGTTCTTCATGCTGCACCATCAGTTCTTTCAGGCCGATAACTGGAGTATCCACGGAACGCGTTGCAATGATGCCCAGCGCGTAAGGGATCTGGATCGCAAATTTGTTCGTCTCCTCTTCCTGATCAGGAATGCCGAACAGAGTAAAGGCAGCAGGTGCAGGTTGCGTTTCCCACTCGGCTTCGATAGCAGCCAGTTTGGTTTTCTGCACGTCGCCCATTTCGTAACCGGATTCATCACCCAGAACAATAACAGACAGAACGGCAGCCATACCGAAGCTGGCAGCGATAGCAAAGGAGCGTTTAGCGAAGGCGAAGTCACGACCTTTCAGCATATACCATGCGCTGATACCGAGGATGAACATCGCGCCAGTCACATAACCAGAAGCTACGGTGTGAACGAATTTCACCTGAGCAACCGGGTTAAGCACCAGCTCGGAGAAGCTCACCATCTCCATACGCATAGTTTCAAAGTTGAAATCGGACGCGATTGGGTTTTGCATCCAGCCGTTTGCAACCAGAATCCACAGTGCGGACAGGTTTGAACCGAGCGCCACCAGCCAGGTGACACACATATGCTGAACTTTACCCAGACGATCCCAACCGAAGAAGAACAGACCTACAAAGGTGGATTCGAGGAAGAAGGCCATCAGACCTTCGATTGCCAGCGGCGCACCGAAGATATCCCCTACATAGTGGGAATAGTAAGACCAGTTAGTCCCGAACTGGAACTCCATGGTCAGACCGGTAGCCACACCCAGAGCAAAGTTGATACCAAACAACTTGCCCCAGAACTTGGTCATATCTTTATAAATCTGTTTGCCGGAAAGGACGTAGACCGTTTCCATAATGGCCAGCAGGAACGCCATACCGAGCGTCAGTGGCACAAAAAGGAAGTGGTACATCGCGGTCAAGGCAAACTGTAAGCGCGACAGTTCGACTATATCTAACATCATGACTCCTTGCTCATCGCATGAAGACTCCGAGAGTGAACCCCGTTAGAAAGGGTCACACGCATGCCCCAATACAAAATTATTTGCTCGCCTCTATCGTTGCCATTTCATCAAAAGAGGAAAAGACAATGATAAAAAAGTTACAAATGTGTTAATGAATAAACCAAATTGATCCCGTAATTATATTACGCCGCAAAATCCTTACAATAAACAGGTTTTTATTGAGCAAATTTGCATTTTTCGACAGTGATCAATTTATAGCGAAATTGTCACGATCTCACCAATTTGATCTACAACAATTTATCGTGTTTTGCAGATTTTTTTCAAGAATTAAAAATTGATTTATATCAAAATCAACCACATATGTTAATTATGTGTGAATCATGAGCCACTGGTAACTTTATTGTTAATTTATTGTAACAAAATAGCACAGTAAAATTACCCACATGGAAATATATAGATAAAAAACCAGTATTTTATTTAACAGAGCCGCTTTATCGACTTTTTATAATACTAATTAGTTAGAGTAGCTACTTTATTGCCATTTTACATAACATATTTTTATCAACGTTAATTGATTGTTGTCTTTATGAGCAACGTACTGTAAATCCGTCACTTATTATTTCATTGGTAATAATCACAAGAAGAAATAGATACCTTAGGTATAGTCAGATGAAACAAGGATTTTCAAAATAAAATATATATGGTATTAATATTTCCCGATCTGTATTCAATGATTCGCTCAAAGATTGAAATTCAAGAGAAATTGTTATAGCAGTGATACGAAACAACAAAACGGAATGATTGCCAGCCGTTAGAAAACACCGGACACTCTCGTGTAAAAAGCTACCCTGTCTATGGATATAGCGATATCAACTCATCAAGCGTGGACTGAATGATATTCAGCTCCATATGGGCGGCAACCTGGAGGATAAACATGATTTCGCCGTTGGAATCAAGGTTGTTCTGCAATATCTACCAGACTGCTTCAATTTATCTGTTTTGGCAGTGCCATAATCTTAATTTAACTATTTGAAGATGATGATATTGTAAGATGCCAGAAATTTAGTAATCTGGAGAACCATGTTTACGATCACTAAATATTAAAGTAATAGTCGTCAGTAACACATCGAGTGATATAACGTATTGACACCTAATCATATAAAAACAGTGAGTGATGGATAATATCACCCAAAAAAACAAGCAAGCATATAAAATTAAAAAACATGACTCCACTTTCATTTTTATGAAATGGCATCGTGAAGAGGCGCCAGCCAATTATAAAGATCTTGCTCCTCAAAAAATGAAACAACTCAGCCTGAGATAATATTTTTGACCGAAATTAACATTAAAAATGGTTAATAGTTTGCGCCTCTCACACAGGTCCAGGCAACTGCGTAACAGGCAAATCAAATTTTCGTAAACAGTGGGCATCATCAGATGCCCACAAAATACAGCTGATTTACATTTTCGTCTTTACACGTGCAATAGCTTCTTCATAAGAAGGCTTATTTTTTTCCGTATACGCCAGTTGATAATGCTGCAATGCTTCAGCATTCTGGCCCGAGGTTTCATAAATTTTGGCAATGTTATAATAGGAGTTGGCGCGCGTTGTCGCCGCATTTACCCCACTCGCTAACGAGATCGCTTTACGATTTGCCCAAATTGCTTCCGCTATGTTGCCATTTTTCTGATACGCCAGACCCAGGTTACTAAATGCCTGTCCGTAATTGCCGTCTAATTCTGTTGCCTGTTGGAAGAGTTGAATGGCTTGCTCAAGTTGACCGGTTTTATAAACAGCTTCACCTTCGCGATTATATTTTCTTGCCAGTTGAGTATCTCCACTGTTTTGCATCGCAGGCGAAGCCGGAGCTGAAGAGTCCGTCGCAGGCATTATCACAGTGGCTAAATCCCTGACGTCTAATGTGGTGTCGTTAAAATTGGCGCTGGTAACAGAGTTGATATCTTCAAACTCGCCGTTTGGATTGAGTTTAAACACGGTCCAGATGTTCCCTCGTTTTCCAGCAGGGACACTATAACTACGTACCAGGGAGCTCCCTACATAAACAAACACTTTTGCCTTACTGGCAGAGAGATAATTACTGTTGGGCAGCCCTTTATTGCTATAGTCCTGCACGGCATAGATGTAACTTTCACCAAAATGCTTTTTGCTGATAGTGACAGTTTCTGGTCCATAGCTATCCGTATCATCAACATCCAGATTGGCATCAGTTCCCTCTTTACTATCAAAATAGATATGTCCGCCAGGGAAGATCAAATGCGAATCAAGATCAAAAGGCTTTTCGCCCCAGCTCAAAACTACACGCATGCCATCCAGATTCGTCATCACCGGACTGATAGCATAAGTCATGCCAGCGCACGGACATTTGACCACCAGATTGGAATACCCCTCTTTTTTGACGATTAATAGAGCATCTTTATTATCAGCAAATGAAGTCCCCAAACTAATGCTGCCCGAAGTATTTGTGATACCAGAAACAGATTGTGCACCATTGCGTTGCAGCGTCACCGATGCCCCTTCAATGCGTTTATCTTTCACTGTCGCACTTAAAATATCAATGCTTACATCGGCGGCATAAGCACCTGCATTCATGCCCAACAGCGCGAGAGCAACTGGCAAAACAATTTTCTTCATGTATAAATCCTTTTTTTAATGAATGTAAGGTGGAAATTTCCCAGTTATTATTATCGTGTTAAAAGGTGAAAAAAAAAGAAATAAGTACACTTTTCAGATTAACACCCACTCACCTTGAAACAAAAAGGCCATCCGGAGATGACCTGAACTTTCTGAGAAACGCTGTTTTTTCATGTGGTTTGCTTTATTACACACCATTCAGACTATTCGGTAGCTAAATGTCCGCGACTGTCCCGGTAAAAAGAGAGCTAATTCTTTTAAAACCTCATTTTTTTCTGTATTAAAGCGTTCATTCATCATGGTTTCTGTACACGTCATCACCTTCCTGCTAAACGCGACGGTCGCATCACAGCTTGTCAATTCAGCCGGATTAAACAGCCGCAATATTAATTCCTGTCTGTCTTCCGCTTTTTTTAGCGCGCTGATCAGACATCCCACTGGTGGCATTTTCAGCAAACTATAACTTTCCGGCACATTGAATTTGGCTTTATTAAGCTTCATCGCATCCCACGGGATTTTGTTATAACACTGAACTGGCGTCAGCCATGCGCGTGCCTGCTGGGCTACACCGGCAGTTACGGGAGTACCGATATAACTAAATAAACTCAGACGACAGGAAAATGATCCGCGTAATTGTGAATCGGACACAGGCATTTTAATTCCTGAAGGACGCCCTGGCCTTAAAAGTAAATCTTCTTTTCCCAGTAATCCCACACCACGCAACAACGTAATAGCAAAGATTTTATTCTCTTCTCCAATGACTTCAAATTCACGTAATCCTTCGCTAAAAACGGCTATGCCGTTACGCCCTTCCTGTAAGACAGCATAGTTGAGCATATTCCATACCGGAACCGGCGCTTCTTTCCAGCCTTCTTGCTGCCAGACATTCATTGCGCAATCCTTCACTGGCCGCGTCAATGAACCAAACTGCGTATCCGCAAGAACAACATCTGTGTTAAAAGGCGTGGGAATCAATACACGAATACGGTGATCATCGGCCTGGTTATCAAGATTAATATCCGCATCAATGCGTCTGCTGTTATGGCTAAGAGTGATCACCGTCTCCACCCCTACCCTGCCAGAACATTGCTTTGCGCGACGCTCTGACAGATTACGCGGCACCGCTATTTCATAGCGAATTATGGCCCTACTCTGCCAGGCCTCATGAATAATATCGTATTGCGGTTTCGCATTCGCTGAGGTAATGGCCCACTCTTCTTTTGCTGGCGAATAATCATATTCATCCCCATCATCGGAACCTTCTTCAATTTGAAACACCCGGTCATAGCGCACGCCACTATCTTTATCAACCAGACGAAGTGAACCATCCTCATTGAGTGCAATTTGCCAGAAAGCATTTTCCAGTATTCCCTCTGTTTTACTTTTTGGCGTGACCACATTGCCAGGCTGATTCGCTTCTATATAGAGCGTGCGATACCCCATAGAAGGGACAATTTGGCTGATCTGAATATCAAACTCCATAAAGGGATCATAATTGCCGTAATGAACTATTTGCCGATCAATAAGGCCGGGATCGATCTCACGGGCATGTCGAATAAAATATGGCACAGGCTGACCGCGACCGTCTCGCAAATTAAACTGGCTACCGCGCAGTCGAACAGTTGTGTTGATAACTTCTTCACGCGGCCAGGGCATCAGGTTAAACAGGACGAGTTTGTCGGCGTCGCTCTGCGGCATGTTGTCTGCTATTTTGCGCATATAGAACCGAATTAGATTATCCGCCATGTCTTCTGCCAGTTCGAAGCGGGCGACAATCTCGCGATGAACTTTATCACTGCAGCAGCAGCCGATGCTGTCATGGGCGTGGTTTTTTAAAATTTCTTTCCACATCTTCTCCAGCAAGCCGTGGTGATAATCAAAACCTAAAGTCCAGGCCAGCGTTGCCAACGGTTCCAGCAGATTAACAATCTTATTTTCAATGCGTGCGTGGGCAATTTTGATATCCATGCGCGTGGAACCGATGGTGCGATGCACGCGCATATATTTGCCATCGATGAATTCACCTTTCAGGATGGCCAGACTTTCACGCTGCGCTTCAATCTGCTCGAATACCTCTTCAAAGCGGCTCATCACAAACTTTCGTTGAGGATAAATTTCGCGCAGTTTCTCCATCACTTCGAAGATATTTTGCTGCAAGGGCATCTGGTCATGACCATTCGGCAATAAAATTTCTTTGGTTACTGACGCTTTTTCCAGCACGTCAAAATAACTGTCGAGGCGTTTACGTAATCCATTTTCGTCCGCAGGTAAGTACTTACCGATGGCGTAGCCCAGCGGCAGCACCTGCGCCGTCACTTCGCTACCGTCACTGCTTTGCCACAAAAACTCGGTTTTATCAGTACCGTGGCGCTCAGAACATCCGCGCCAGAACATGGTGCGGGTAATGCCAAATCCATTGTATATATGTGGCAGTTGCCCGGACATGCCAAAGGAATCCGGTAAATAACCTATTTTCATCGGCTCGCCAAACGCGAGGCAGCCACGCATTCCGTACATCAGATTACGGACTATGGATTCAGCAGAAACAATCGTGGTATCGGTCTGGGTATACCAGGGACCGATAATTAATTTCCCGCCCTCGACCAACTTCTTCACACGATCTTTGTTCTCCGGTTTGACAGCGAAATAATCTTCGAGGATCGCCGTTTGCCCGTCGAGTACGTAATATTTGTATTCGTTGTCCTGTTCCAGTCTGCACAGGATCTCTTCCATATTATTGACCAGCAGAATGCGAGACTCTTCTGTGGTGAAATACCACTCCCGATCCCAGTGCATATGCGGGGTGATGTGAACGCGAGATACCGCTTTCATCGTCGTTTCCTTTTTGTTTATGGCATTACGCCATCAGTCAGATAGTTGCCATGCTTAACCGCGTGACGCCGCCACATCAGGAGAATTGCAGTCGAGATTGCAGTCCCCACCAACGCCGCACCAAACCAGCCAATTGCCGCCATAACACCGCCCTCGCCATTATCATGAAGTAAAAAGAGCGAGAAAATGCCGGCACCGGGTGTCGAAAGGCCGATATTCATCGCGCCGACAATAGCGCCCGTTACCATAGAGCCCAGCACAAACGAACCAATAACCCGCAGCGGATCTTCAATCGCCATCGGGATCGCCCCTTCGGTAATACCTGCCAACCCTAACAGCCAGGTGGATTTCCCGGTCTCAATTTCAAACTCTTTAAACAGGCGCGGTGCGAGCATCGTGGAAGCGGTTACGGTAAATGCCGAAACCATTTTGACGGAGGCGAAAATGGCATACGGGCCGTAAACGCCGTTTGCCATTGCGCCCAGGCAGAATGCATAAGCGGCTTTGTTCACTGGCCCTCCAAGGTCAAAGGAACACATAAAACCGAGAATGGCACCCAGCAACAGCGCGTTACTTCCTGACAGACCGTTCAGCCAGGCGGTAAGCGAGTTATTGATCCAGGCGACAGGTTCTCCCACCACAAACAGCATCAGACTGCCCGCCCCCAACGTACCGAGCACCGGGTAGAGATAAAAAGTCAGGAATCCATTGAATTTACTGCTAAGACGTAGATGATTTTTCACCCAGCGCATCAGATAACCGGCTATCAATCCGCCAACGACCGCGCCGAGAAACCCGGAACCGATCATGTTGGCGGCAAGTCCAGCCGCAAAGCCTGGCGCTAACGCCGGTTTATCAGCCAGTGAATAGGCGGTGTAGGCTGCCAGCACCGGTACCATCAAAATCCCGAGCAGCCCTCCGCCCAGTTTGCGGTACATCCACAGCCAGGAGTTTTCTTCATTAAACAGATCTTGTAGCCCGAAGATTTGCGACAGTAATACCGCAACCGCCAGTACCGTGCCACCCGCGACAATCAACGGTACGGCGAAAGAGATCCCGCTCAACAGTGCCTGTTTCAGCTCCGTTTTGACACTTTTCACCGGTTGCGTATCTTGCTGTACGGTACGCGTCTCACCGCTACGTTTGAGGGTAAGCGCTTGTTGAATCAACGCTTCCGCATGGCGAATCGGCTCGGCAACAGGCACAGAAAGCGCAGGAATGCCGTTGAAACGCTCACTCTCCTTGATGGCGACTTCAGCCGCAAAAATACAGGCAGTTGCACTATTGAGTTGATCCGCCGTTAAACGTCCTTCAATGCCGTTAGCACCTTGCTTTTCAACGTAGACATTCACGCCGAGTTTGCGTCCGGCTTTTTCCAGATACTCCGCAGCCATGTAGGTGTGAGCAATACCCGCCGGGCAGGCCGTTACGCAGACAATAGTTGGCGCGTTGGAAAAAGAGGCAGAAGGTTGCGTGCCTCCCTTGTCATCAAGCGCCGAAAGCAATTCATCAGGCGTCGTAGCCGACTGTATACGCGCCCGAATCTCATCATCCGCCAGGCGCGTGGTCAGCGCTGTCAGCAGTTGCATGTGCGTAGTACCCGCTTCATTGGGGGGAATCGCCAGCAACACCACTAAATCAACCGCTTCCGGGCCATCCACGCCTTCCCACTGAAGCGGCTCACTCAGTGTCGCAACGGCAAACGCTGCTTCTTTTACCGCAGCAGTTTTACCATGCGGTACAGCCAGCCCTTCACCTAAGGCCGTCGGGCCAAGACTTTCACGGTGATGCACTTCTTCCAGAAATTGCTCAGTACTGGAAATTTTCCCCAGAGCAGCAAGACGTTGAGTCAACGCGTGGATGGCCTCTTCACGGCTGGTAAAGCGCGCATTCAGGCACAGCGCATCGCGGTGGGTCAGAGTCGTCAGGTTCATCATGATCCTCACTTGATCGTTTTTATAGTCGCGCCAGTGTGCCCGACAAACAAATACTATTATGTAATCAATTTCACTTGATTGAGATTATTTGTATTATATTTGTATTATTTACAGGATGAATTTATCGGGCATAATGACAAAATTCGTATTAATGAGATGCTAAATAATGGGACGGAAACCCTTATACCGACAGATTGCTGATCGCATTCGTGAGCAGATTGCGCGTGGCGAGCTTAAACCTGGCGATGCGTTACCCACTGAATCAGCACTACAAACAGAGTTTGGCGTCAGCCGGGTTACGGTGCGTCAGGCTTTGCGACAGTTAGTCGAGCAGCAGATCCTTGAAAGTATTCAAGGCAGCGGGACTTACGTAAAAGAAGAGCGGGTCAATTACGATATTTTTCAGTTAACCAGTTTCGATGAAAAAATGTCTGATCGACACATCGATACACACAGCGACGTCCTGGTGTTTGAAGTGATCCTGGCTGATGATTTTCTCCAGCAGCAGCTGCAAATTAGCGAACAGGATCGCGTGTGGCATGTGAAGCGTGTGCGCTATCGCAAGCAAAAGCCAATGGCACTGGAAGAAACCTGGATGCCGCTTGCGTTGTTCCCGGATCTCACCTGGCAGGTTATGGAAAATTCGAAATATCACTTTATTGAAGAAGTGAAGAAAATGGTTATCGTTCGTAGCGAACAGGAAATCATTCCTCTGATGCCAACCGAAGAAATGAGCCGTCTGCTTAATATCAGCCAGACTAAGCCGATTCTTGAAAAAGTATCGCGTGGATATTTAGTTGATGGCCGGGTGTTTGAATATAGCCGCAACGCTTTTAATACCGATGACTATAAATTTACCCTGATAGCGCAGCGAAAATCATCGCGATAAGCATAAAAAAGGCCATCATAAGATGGCCAACCATGTCGAAACCGACAGCCCTTCGCCCCTCCTGTAGAGGGAAGCGGCGAGGGCTATTTCTTATTACAGATATTTATTTCAGAACAGTTTTCAGTGCTTCACCGATATCCGCCAGGCTGCGAACGGTTTTCACGCCTGCGGCTTCCAGAGCAGCGAATTTCTCATCCGCAGTCCCTTTACCACCGGCAATGATCGCACCTGCGTGACCCATACGTTTGCCTTTCGGCGCAGTCACACCAGCGATGTAACCCACAACTGGCTTGGTAACGTGCTCCTTGATGTACGCCGCTGCTTCTTCTTCAGCGCTACCGCCGATCTCACCGATCATCACGATCGCTTCGGTCTGCGGATCTTTTTCGAACATTTCGAGGATGTCGATAAAGTTAGAACCAGGGATCGGGTCGCCGCCGATACCAACGCAGGTCGACTGACCGAAACCGTAATCCGTGGTCTGTTTAACCGCTTCATAGGTCAGCGTACCGGAACGGGAAACGATACCCACTTTACCCGGTTTGTGAATGTGACCCGGCTGGATACCGATTTTGCATTCCCCCGGGGTGATAACGCCTGGGCAGTTCGGGCCGATCATACGAACGCCTGCTTCATCCAGTTTCACTTTCACCGTCAGCATATCCAGCGTCGGGATGCCTTCAGTGATGGTGATAATCAGTTTGATGCCTGCATCGATAGCTTCCAGAATGGAGTCTTTGCAGAACGGTGCTGGTACGTAGATAACAGAGGCGGTAGCGCCAGTAGCAGCAACAGCTTCACGCACGGTGTTGAACACCGGCAGGCCGAGGTGGGTAGTACCGCCTTTACCTGGGGTTACGCCGCCAACCATTTTAGTGCCGTATGCAATGGCCTGTTCTGAGTGGAAAGTCCCCTGGCTACCGGTAAAGCCCTGGCAGATAACCTTGGTGTTTTTATCAATTAAAATGGACATTATTTCCCCTCCACTGCGGCAACAACCTGCTGAGCTGCATCCGTCAGACCTTTTGCTGCAATAATATTCAGGCCGCTGTCAGCCAGTTTCTTCGCACCGAGTTCGGCGTTGTTACCTTCCAGACGTACCACGACCGGTACGTTAACACCCACTTCTGCTACCGCGCCGATGATACCGTCAGCGATCAGGTCGCAACGAACGATACCGCCGAAGATGTTAACCAGAACGGCTTTCACTTTGTCGTCAGAGAGGATGATTTTGAACGCTTCGGTTACACGTTCTTTGGTTGCGCCGCCGCCAACGTCCAGGAAGTTAGCCGGTTCGCCGCCGTGCAGTTTAACGATGTCCATCGTACCCATTGCCAGACCTGCGCCGTTAACCATACAACCGATGTTACCGTCCAGCGCAACGTAGTTCAGTTCCCACTGTGCAGCCTGTGCTTCACGCGGATCTTCCTGCGACTGGTCACGCATTTCACGCAGATCAGGCTGGCGGAACAGTGCGTTGCCATCAGCGCCCAGTTTGCCGTCGAGGCAAATCAGATCGCCCTGTTTGGTAATAACCAGCGGGTTGATTTCGATAAGCGCAAGGTCGCGCTCCAGGAAAATGGTCGCCAGGCCCATGAAGATTTTGGTGAACTGCTGAACCAGTTTACCTTCCAGACCCAGTTTAAACGCCAGTTCGCGTCCCTGATACGGCATCGGGCCAGTCAGCGGATCAAGCGCAACTTTGTGGATCAGGTGCGGAGTTTCTTCCGCCACTTTTTCGATTTCCACGCCGCCTTCGGTGGAGGCCATAAAGACCACGCGACGGGAACTACGGTCAACAACGGCACCGAGATACAGCTCTTTAGCGATATCGGTCGCTGCTTCAACCAGAATCTGGTTAACCGGTTGGCCATTAGCATCTGTTTGATACGTTACCAGACGCTTGCCCAGCCAGTTTTCTGCAAAAGCACGGATGTCTTCTTTGCTGTTTACAACTTTCACACCGCCCGCTTTACCGCGGCCACCAGCGTGAACCTGACATTTCACTACCCACGGACCGGCACCGATTTTTGAAGCGGCTTCTTCTGCTTCGCGCGGAGTAGTACAGGCATAACCCACCGGTGCTGGTAAGCCATAGCGGGCAAAAAGTTGTTTTGCCTGATATTCATGTAAGTTCATGTGTTCTGTCCATCCTTCAGTAATCGTTATCTTTTAAACCGTAGACCGACACCCTATCCACGTCGGTCTACAGTGCAGGTGAAGCTTAAACTACTAAACGTCCAGCAGCAGACGCGTCGGATCTTCCAGCAACTCTTTGATCGTTACAAGGAAGCCCACGGATTCGCGACCATCGATCAAACGGTGATCGTAGGACAGCGCCAGGTACATCATCGGCAGGATCTCAACCTGACCATTCACTGCCATCGGACGATCTTTGATAGCGTGCATACCCAGAATTGCGCTCTGCGGTGGGTTGATGATAGGCGTTGACATCAGGGAACCGAACACACCACCGTTGGTGATGGTGAAGTTACCACCGGTCAGATCTTCAACCGTCAGCTTGCCGTCACGGCCTTTAACAGCCAGCTCTTTGATTTTCTTCTCGATGTCTGCCATGCCGAGGGTATCGACATCACGCAGAACCGGCGTCACCAGACCGCGCGGCGTAGAAACCGCCATACTGACGTCGAAATAGTTGTGGTAGACCACATCATCACCGTCGATAGACGCATTCACTTCCGGGTAACGTTTCAGGGCTTCAACCACCGCTTTCACGTAGAAGGACATAAAGCCCAGACGGATGCCGTGGCGTTTTTCAAACGCTTCACCGTACTGCTTACGCAGATCCATAATCGGCTTCATGTTGACTTCGTTGAACGTGGTCAGCATGGCGGTGGAGTTTTTCGCTTCCAGCAGACGCTCTGCCACACGCTTACGCAGGCGAGTCATCGGCACACGTTTTTCGCTACGTGCAGCCAGGGCCGGTTGCGCCGCCGGAGCAGGCGCTGCCGGAGCAGACTCTTTCGCCGGGGCTTTCGCCAGATGTTTTTCCACATCTTCACGGGTCAGACGACCACCCACACCCGTGCCTTTAATAGCGCTGGCGTCGAGGTTATGTTCAGCCAGCAGGCGACGGATCGCCGGGCTTAACGCATCGTTGTTTTGCTCTTCCAGAGACGCCTGCTGGCGTTGCGCCGGAGTGGACGCTTTCTCTTCAGATTTGGCGCTGGTTTCTTTACCCGCGCTGTTGCCTTCACGCAGGCGACCAAGGATCTGACGAGACGTTACCGTTGTACCTTCATCTTCCAGAACCGCATCCAGAATGCCGTCTGCTGATGCCGGTACTTCCAGTACCACTTTGTCAGTTTCGATTTCTACCAGCACTTCATCACGTACGACTGCGTCGCCGGGTTTTTTATGCCAGGTTGCGACGGTGGCATCGGCTACGGATTCAGGCAGGTCAGGGACCAGAATATCTACGCTACTCATTGTGTATCCTTTATTTATTCGACGTTCAGCGCGTCATTAACCAGATCTTGTTGCTGTTTCTGGTGAACGGACATATACCCTACCGCCGGAGAGGCGGAGGCTGGGCGGCCTGCATAACGCAGAGAAGCCCCAAACGGAATCACTTCACGGAAATGATGCTGGCTGCAGTACCATGCGCCCTGGTTGAGCGGCTCTTCCTGGCACCAGACAAAATCCTTGACGTGAGCAAACTGCTGCAACACTTCCTGCATCGCTTTATGCGGGAACGGGTAGAGTTGCTCGATACGCACAATGGCGACATCGTGTTGATTGTTCTTACGACGTTGTTCCAGCAGGTCGTAATAAACCTTACCAGAACACATCACTACGCGCTTCACGCCCTTCGGATCAAGCTCGTCGATTTCACCGATGGCTGGCAGGAAGGTGCCGTTCGCCAGTTCTTCGAGGCTGGATACCGCCAGCGGATGACGCAGCAGGGATTTCGGCGACATCACGACCAGTGGACGACGCATCCCGCGCAACGCCTGACGACGCAGCATGTGGTAAACCTGTGCCGGGGTAGAAGGTACGCAAACCTGCATGTTTTGCTCAGCACAAAGTTGCAGATAACGTTCCAGACGCGCGGAGGAGTGCTCCGGCCCCTGCCCTTCGTAACCGTGCGGCAGCAACATCACCAGGCCACACATCCGGCCCCATTTCTGTTCGCCAGAGGAGATGAACTGGTCGATAACCACCTGTGCACCGTTGGCGAAGTCACCGAACTGTGCTTCCCAGATGGTCAGGGTGCGTGGTTCTGCGGTGGCATAACCGTATTCAAACGCCAGTACGGCTTCTTCAGACAGTACAGAGTCCCAGACGCGGAACGCGCCCTGGCCGTTATGGATATGTTGCAGCGGCGTGTAAGTGGAACCGTTAGACTGGTTGTGGATTACCGCGTGGCGGTGGAAGAAGGTACCGCGACCGGAGTCTTCACCCGACAGGCGAACCGGAATGCCTTCGTCAACCAACGTGGCGTAAGCGAGGTTTTCCGCGCCGCCCCAGTCGAACAGTTTCTCACCGGCTGCCATCGCCTGGCGATCGCCATAAATCTTGGCAACGCGAGACTGCATTTCAACCGCTTCCGGCACCGTGCTGATGCGTTTAGCCAGTTCCTGCAGGCGCTTCATCTCAACTTTGTTCGGGTACTCTTCGTCCCATTCATGGTTGAGGTACGGCGACCAGGTGAAAGAGTGCATGTTCATCGGACGCCACTCTGCTACAACGCAATCGCCAGCATCCAGCGCATCGCGGTACAGGTTAACCATCTCGGTGGCATCTTCCAGCGTCGCGACTTTTTCCTGCTCCAGCTTGTCAGCGTAGATTTTGCGCGGCGTCGGATGTTTTTTGATTTTCTGATACATCAGCGGCTGGGTTGCGCTCGGCTCGTCGGCTTCGTTGTGGCCGTGACGGCGGTAGCATACCAGGTCGATGAAGACATCACGTTTAAAGGTGTTACGGAAATCGAGCGCCAGACGGGTAACAAAGGCAACGGCTTCCGGATCATCCGCGTTAACGTGGAAAATCGGTGCCTGAACCATCTTACCGATATCAGTACAGTACGGCGTCGAACGGGCATCCAGCGGGTTAGAGGTGGTGAAGCCAACCTGGTTGTTGATAACGATACGTACCGTACCGCCAACTTCATAACCACGCGCTTTCGACATGTTCAGGGTTTCCTGAACCACGCCCTGCCCGGTCACTGCGGCGTCACCATGAATGGTGATTGGCAGCACTTTGTTGCTGCTCGGCTCGTCGAGTCTGTCCAGACGGGCACGAACAGAACCGATAACGACCGGGCTTACAATCTCAAGGTGAGACGGGTTAAACGCCAGCGCCAGGTGAACCAGGCCGCCATCGGTCTGGAAGTCAGACGAGAAGCCCATGTGGTATTTCACGTCGCCCGTGCCGAGGTGTTCTTTATGTTTACCGGCAAACTCGTCGAACAAGTCTTGCGGTTTTTTACCCAGCACGTTCACCAGAACGTTCAGACGACCACGGTGCGCCATCCCGAGAACCACTTCACGGGTGCCGCTGTTGCCAGCGTGGCGGATCATCTCTTTAAGCATCGGGATTAACGCGTCACCACCTTCCAGCGAGAAGCGTTTTGCGCCAGGGAATTTTGCGCCAAGGTAACGTTCAAGGCCTTCAGCGGCGGTCAGTTCGCTTAAGAAGCGTTTTTTCTCTTCGCTATTGAAAGTCGCGCGACCAGACTCGATACGCTGTTGGATCCAGCGTTTTTCTTCGGTGCTGGTAATGTGCATATACTCGGCACCAATCGGGCCGCAGTAGGTTTGCTTGAGGGCTTCCAGCAGCTCGCCGAGTTTCATGGTTTCTTTGCCGCTGGCAAATGAACCGACGTTGAAGGTCTCCTGGAAGTCTGCTTCGGTCAGATCGTGGAAAGACGGATCCAGATCGGCCACTTTATCTTGCTGCCACAGTCCCAGCGGATCGAGATTCGCATGCTGGTGACCACGGAAGCGGTATGCGTTAATGAGCTGCAGGACTTTAACCTGCTTCACATTGGTGTCAGGGTCGGAGATCGTTGAAGAGTAACGTGAAGCGTCTTTCGCCAGGCGGCGGAAATATTCACGCGTTTGAGAGTGGAATTGATCCGGTTTGACTCCCGTACCAGGTAACTGCTGGAACGTCGAACGCCAGTTAGCGTCAACCGAGTCAGGATCGGTTAAGAAGTCTTCATAGAGCTGTTCTATCCAGCTCTGGTTTGCGCCAGAGAGGTAAGAAGAGTCCAACCAGGCTTTCAAAGCGCTGTTCTGCATCGTGATCCCTTAAGCATCTTTTTTATGCTTACTTCGCCGTGGATACTACCACGCACATTTCATATCTGATGTGCGTGCCGGGGTTCACTTGTTGCGGACTTGTCGTGTTTTCTGCGTCCGCTAAGGAACCTTTAAAAACTGTCTTAGTGTCAGGGGCAGTTTTTAAAGATTTCCTGCATTTCTTTTGTAGGCCGGATAAGGCATTCACGCCGCATCCGGCGCTGTTTGCCTGATGCGACGCTTGCGCGTCTTATCAGGCCTACGGTTTCTGCATTTCTTTTGTAGGCCGGATAAGGCGTTCACGCCGCATCCGGCACTGGTTGCCTGATGCGACGCTTGTGCGTCTTATCAGGCCT